>DATBCD010000138.1:0-19682 GCA_036270655.1 Burkholderiaceae bacterium | reverse complement strand
TACTCACCCGTTCGCCACTCGCCACCAGGGTTGCCCCCGTGCTGCCGTTCGACTTGCATGTGTAAGGCATGCCGCCAGCGTTCAATCTGAGCCAGGATCAAACTCTTCAGTTTTAGTCCTGTGCGCTCGTACTTCTGCACTTTTACATGCATCGGCACGATCGCGTTGCTCGCGGAAATTGAAGCGGAAACTTCAATTGGCGTGAGCCACTTCGATAGATTCAAGCAAGCCACCCCGGCGCAGTCGTGAGACGTACGCACGCGGTGGTTGCGCCTGATCATCAAGCGCCCACGCTTATCGGCTGTTCGATTGTTAAAGAGCAATTGGCCCCCGCGCATATTGCAATGCAAACGCGCAGAAGCAGCAAAGAAGGTAGATTATCGGGCTCGCTTAAATTTGTGTCAAGGCAAGTCACGCGGGCATTTGGTACAGGCGCCCGATCGGACCCGCCAGCTGTCCTGCAAGGCTCTGAGGCAAAAGGATTTTCTACGAATGGCCGAAGCGCGGCTGGCGCTTTTCGAGGAAGGCCGCCATGCCCTCCTTCTGATCGGCGGTCGCGAACAACGCGTGGAACAGGCGCCGCTCGAACATCATGCCGTCGGCCAGCGGCGATTCGTACGCGCGGTTGATCGACTCCTTGGCCGCCAGCACCGCCGGCAGCGAGTAGCCGGCGATCGTCGTGGCCGTCTGCAACGCCTCCTCGTGCAAGCGCTCGGCCGGCACCACCCGCGCCACCAGCCCGCAGCGTTCGGCCTCCTGCGCATCCATGTTGCGGCCGGTCAGCACCAGGTCCATCGCCTTGGCCTTGCCGACCGCGCGCGGCAGCCGCTGCGTGCCGCCGGCTCCCGGAATGATGCCCAGCTTGATTTCCGGCTGGCCGAAGCGCGCGCTGTCGGCGGCGATGATCAGGTCGCACAGCATGGCCAGCTCGCATCCGCCTCCGAGCGCATAGCCGGCCACGGCCGCAATCAGCGGCTTGCGGATACGCCGCAGCGCGTCCCAGTTGCGCGTGATGTAGTCGTGCTTGTAGACGTCGACGAACGACCAGTCCTTCATCGCGCCGATGTCGGCGCCGGCCGCGAACGCCTTGTCGCTGCCCGTGATCACGATCGCGCCGATGCCATCGTCGCGGTCGAAGCCTTGCGCGGTCGCGACCAGCGCGTCGATCAGCGCGTCGTTCAGCGCGTTCAGCGCCTTGGGGCGGTTCAGCGTCACCCAGCCGACGCGCCCGCGCGTCTCCGAAAGAATCAGCGGATCCATACCAGGCCTTCCCTCGATGTCCAACGGCAGGTTCGAAGCGACATTAGCTTGCCACAGAAGCCGCGTGCCGGCCGCGACGGCGGAGCGGTCAGAGCGGCGCGGGCGCCTGCTGCTCGAGGTATTCCAGGATCGTGGTGGCCGCCAGCGGGCGAGAGAAGAAGTAGCCCTGCGCGTATTCGCATCCGAGCGCCCGCAGGTACTCGCCCTGCTCGGCCGTCTCGATACCCTCGGCAACGACTTTCAGCCTGAAGTGGCGCGCCACCGCCAGCATCGCATGAACGATGGCACGGCTGTCGGCGTCGTCCGGAATGCCCTCGACGAACGAGCGGTCGATCTTCAGCGACTGAATCGGCATCCGCTTCAGGTAGCCGAGCGTGGAGTAGCCAGTGCCAAAATCGTCCAGCGCCAGGCCCACGCCCAGCGAGGCGAGCTCGGAGATCACGTCGTTGTTGATCTCGCCTTCCTTGACCAGCGTGCGCTCGGTGATTTCCAGCGTGATCATGCGCGGCTCGATTCCGAATTTGGCCAGCGCGCCGCGCACCAGGATCGGCAGCTTGTTGGATCCGAGCTCTCCGCCTGCCACATTGATCGCCACCGGAATGTCAAAGCCGGGACGGGCCTTGCGCCAGCGCAGGATCTGAGCGCAGACCTCGTTGACGATCCAGCGCGTGATGCGTTCTGAAAGGCCGCTGATCTCGGCCACTTCGATGAAGTGGTCTGGCGTCAGCAGGCCGAGCGTCGGATGGTTCCACCGGATCAGCGCCTCCAGCCCGACCACGCGCCCGCTCGCCATTTCGACCAGCGGCTGGTAGTCGACCACGAACTGGGCCGCCTCGGACTGGATCGCCTTCATCAGCTCGATGCCCAGCTGCACTTCGCGCGCCGCCCGCTCGTAGCGGATCGGGTTGAAGAAGCTGAACTGGTTGCGGCCGTCCCGCTTGGCTTGATACATCGCGGCGTCGGCGTTTTTCAGCAAAGTGCTGAGCTCGCGCCCGTGCTCGGGAAACAGCGCCACGCCGATCGACGCCGACACCTGGGTGTCGACCTTGGGCACCAGGTCCGAACGGTGCAGCGCCTGCGCCACCCGCGCCGCCAGCAGCGCCACCTCCTGGCGATGCTCGAATTCGTCCACCACCACCACGAACTCGTCGCCGCCCAGGCGCGCCACCGTGCCCTCGTTGCCGACCGTCTCCTTCAGGACCTGCGCGGCCGACTTGATCAGCGCGTCGCCCACCAGGTGCCCCAGCGTGTCGTTGACGTCCTTGAACCGGTCCAGGTCGATCAACATCACCGCCAGCCGGCGCCGGCGGGCGCTGCAGGTCATGATCGCGTCGCGCAGGTTCTCGCGCAGCAGGTGCCGGTTCGGCAGGCCCGTCAGCGGGTCGTACCAGGCCAGCTGCTCGATCTTGATTTCGGCCTGCTGCCGCTGCGCCGCCTCGGCCGCCAGCGCCACCATCAGCGCCGCGGTGACGACGAAGCCGATCTCGTCGTCGTCCCAGTTGCGGCGCGACGCGTTGTTGACGCAGATCGCGCCGATCACCTCGCCATCGAGCAGCACGGGGGCCACCAGCAGGCTGCGCAGGTTGCTCCAGCGCGCGTCGCGAACCAGCTCGCGCGTCAGATCCGACTCGACCATGTCGCTCAGTACGATCGGCCGGTGCTGCCGCAGGCGCACCAGCATCGCGGCGAAAGCCATCTCGGGGAATAGAACTGTGCTCCAATCGCGCACGAAGCGCTGGTCGGCGTGCGAATACCAGGCCTCGCAGCTCATCCTGTCCGACTCGGGCGACAGGCGCCAGTAACTGACGCTGGTACAGCGCAGCGCGTCGGCCGCCGCCCGCAGCACGTTGGCGAGCGACTGGGAGTATTCACCGCGGGTCTGGATCGCCAGCTGCAGCAGACGGTCGCGCAGCTCCAGCCGCCGCGCATGGCGGGCGTCGGCGGCGTCGTCCTGCGGGACCAGGTCGGTGACGTCGCGCGCGGTCAGCAGCAGCCCGCGCAGCGCATCGTCGGCCAGGCGGTTGTGCACGGTGACCCACAGGGCGCGCTCCTGACCGCCGGCGGACTTCGCATGCACCAGGCAGTTGCGCGGGCGCGCATCGTCTTCTCCGCTCAAAGCCGCCCGGATCGCATCGGCCAGACGCCCACGGTCCTCTTCGACCACCAGCTCGAGCACGTGGCGTCCCAGGCTCGCCTCGGGCGCCATCCCCAGCGACGCCTGGATCGAAGGCGACTGGAAAGTGATCTTGCCGCCCTCGTCCAGCAGCATCGTCAGGTCCGCCGCCAGTTCGGCAAACACCCGCAGGCGCCGCTTCAGCCGGGCCGACTGGCTGCGCAGCGCGCTCTGTTCGCTGACGTCGCGCACCCGGGCCACCACCCCGCGCACGCGCGGATCGTGCAGGAAGCTGGTCAGGCCGATCGACAGGCGGCGCGGGGCGCCCCGTGAGCCTGGTGCACGCGCCGTCGCGATCAGCGGAGCCTGCGTGCGTCCCGGTTCGGTGCAAACGCGATCGAACAGCGCGACGAATTCACGCGCGCTTGGCTCGTCGATCAGATAGTCGAACGGAACGCTCAGCGCATCGGAGGCGGACGTGCCCAGCACGGCGTCGATCGGGCCGTTCAGCACCAGGATCCTGCGGTTCTGGCCCAGCAGCAGCGCCACCTCGCCGCTTCCGCCCGACAGGGCGGCCAGCCGGGCGATCGCGTTGCGGGCGCTGCGCTGCGCGACGCGCTCGGTCGACACCTCGCGCAGACCCACCACCGCGACCCGCTCGGATTCGACCCTGAGCAGCGAGGCCGCCAGGTCGACCACCAGGCTGCGGCCATCGGCCGTTCGCAGCTTGGCGCGCTACTCGAGCGACTCCCGATCGAGCAGCCGGCTCCACAGCACGCCCCAGCGGCGCGCGAAATCCCGATGCCGCGCGTAACCGACCAGCTCGGACAGGTGGCGGCCGACCAGCGACTGGCGCTCCGCCCCGACGAACAGGGCAAAGGCCTTGTTGGCCGCCAGGATCTGGGCCGACGCGTTCAGGCACACAGTCGGCCACGGCAGCAGTTCGAACGCTTCGCTCTTCAGCGCCGACTCGACTGCTGATTGCCTCAGGGGGATGACTGCAGAACTCAAGCCGCTTTCGCCCCTCGCCGGTACGTTGGATTCATTTTCGCATTGCGAACGTTACCGGACGGGTATTTTGCCACGAACATCGACCTGGGTATCAGAATATCGTCATCAAAAGAAGCGATCGAGGCACGCGATGTTCAAGGCCATCGTTCTGAACCGCAGCGGCGAGCACTTCGACGCCGCCATCCGCACGGTCACGGAAGACGAGCTGGCCCAGCAGACGGCCGGTGCCGACGTGCTGGTGGAGATCGAGTACTCGACCATCAATTACAAGGACGCGCTGGCGCTGACCAACCGGTCGCCGATCGTGCGGCGATGGCCGATGGTGCCCGGAATCGACCTGGCAGGATGGGTCGCGGACAGCCAGGACCCGCGCTGGCGCGTCGGCGACCGGGTGGTTGTGAACGGATGGGGCATCGGCGAGCAGCACTGGGGCGGCCTGGCGCAGAAGGCGCGCGTGCGCGGCGACTGGCTGGTGCCGCTGCCGTCCAGCTTCACGACGCGCCAGGCGATGGCGATCGGGACGGCCGGATATACCGCGGCGCTGTCGGTAGGGGCGCTGGAGCGGTTCGGCGTGCAATCGATCCAGGGCGACGTGCTGGTGACCGGTGCCACCGGCGGTGTCGGCTCGATTGCGATCGCGCTGCTGGCCGCGCGCGGTTTCCGGGTCGTCGCCTCCACCGGCAAGCCAGCCGAATCGGCCTACCTGGAACGACTCGGCGCCAGCGAAATCGTCGACCGCAAGCAGCTGTCGGCGCCGGGCAAGCCGCTGCAGCCGGAGCGCTGGGCTGCCGTCGTCGACTCGGCCGGCAGCCATACGCTGGCCAACGCGTGCGCTCAGACCAAGCGCGCGGGCGCGGTTGCCGCCTGCGGCCTGGCGCAAGGCATGGATCTTCCCGCCACCGTCGCGCCATTCATCCTGCGAGGCGTCAGCCTGCTCGGAATCGACAGCGTGCAGGCCCCGCACGCCCGGCGCCTGGCTGCCTGGCAGCTGCTGTCCGAATCGCTCGATCCGGGCAAACTCGAAACAATGGTGCGCGAAGTGCCGCTGGCGGACGCGTTCGATGTGGCGCGAGAGATCCTGGACGGCCGCCACCGCGGCCGGGTGGTGGTCGACGTCAATCGGTAAGGCGCAATAGTTCATCCCGCGACACGCAACGGCTTTTCCACCCTCATCAGGGGTAATCGTCGCTTCCCTGTGGCAAATTGCGCGCGACCGCCCTCTCCCCTGCCCTTTTCCGGCCTTCGGCCGGAAAAGATAGGAGGAAGAGAACGAGGGGGCTGGGCTGGCCCCCTCGCGCTCCCCCCAGCCAATGTAGAGAAACAAGAGAGGGGAGCTCGTTAGCAGGTCCCTTCTCCTGCGGAGCGGGAGAAGGACAGGATGAGGGTGGTTGTGTAACTCGATGCCCTTTGGAGATCATCGATGCTGCAATTGAAGATCAATGGCAAGACGGAGTCGGTCGACGTCGATCCCAACACGCCGCTTTTGTGGGTGCTGCGCGACACGCTCGGGATGACCGGAACCAAGTTCGGTTGCGGGGTCGCAGCCTGCGGGGCCTGCACGGTTCACTTGAACGGCAACGCGGTTCGGTCCTGCTCGCTGCCCGCCTCGGCGGCGGTCGGCTCGGAGGTGACCACGATCGAGGCGGTCTCGACCGACAAAGTCGGCCACATCGTCCAGCAGGCCTGGATCCGCCACGATGTCGTTCAGTGCGGCTACTGCCAGTCCGGGCAGATCATGGCGGCGATCGGGCTGCTGAAGACCAAGCGCCACCCGACCGATGCCGACATCGACGCGGCGATGTCCGGCAACCTGTGTCGTTGCGGGACCTATGGCCGCATCCGCGCCGCGATCAAGGATGCGGCGCACGCCCTGGCGGCGTAAGGAGCTCGAACCATGCGAACACTGATCGATGCACGGATCGGGGCCGGCCCGCTGGCCGAATCGTTTGCCGCTTCATTGGCGCGCGGGCGCCCCGTTGCGGTCACTCGCAGGCAGTTTCTGAAAGCCACCGGGATGGCCGGTGGCGGCCTGATGCTGGCGATCGGGTTGGGCGAGAGCGGCATGCTGGGCGGACGGCTGGCCGCCGCCGAAGAAGGGCCGGCCGCGCCGGCGCCCAAGGTCTATCCGCCGGCCGCGTTCATCCGGATCGGCGATGACGATCGGGTCACGGTCATGGTCGGCAAGCTCGAGTTCGGCCAGGGCGTCCATACCTCGATGCCGATGCTGATCGTCGAGGAGCTCGACTGCGACTGGGACAAGGTGCGCGCTGAGCACGCGCCGGCCGACCCCGTTTACGGCCACCCGGCGTTCGGCATGCAGTTCACCGGCGGCTCGATGTCGATCGCATCGAGCTACACACAGATGCGGACCATCGGCGCGACGGCGCGCCAGATGCTGATGTCGGCAGCCGCCAAACGCTGGGGCGTTGCGGCCGACCACGTATCGACGCGCCGCGGAATCGTGTTCGAAAAGGGCGGCAAGCGCACGCTGACGTATGGACAGCTGGCCAGCGAAGCGATGAGCCTGCCCGTTCCCACCGGTGTCGCGCTGAAAAATCCGAAGACCTTCACGCTGATCGGACACCCGACGCGCCGCCTGGACTCGCCCGCGAAGGTCAACGGTACCGCCCAGTTCGGGATGGACGTGCGGCTGCCGAACATGCGGGTCGCGATGATCGCCCGGCCGCCGGTGTTCGGCGGCAAGGTGACGAAGGTCGACGATGCCCGGGCGCGCGCAGTGCCGGGCGTCGAAGCGGTGCTGCAGGTTCCGCTCGATCGAGGCGGCACCGGAGTTGCGGTCGTCGCCAAGGGCTACTGGCCAGCCCACCAGGGGCGCGACGCGCTGGACATTCAGTGGGACCTGCCGGCCGGCCCGACCACCGCGACCCAGCTCGATCAATACCGGGCGATGCTGTTGCAGCCAGGCGCCGTAGCGCGCGCCGACGGCGATGCGAAGGCGATCGACCGCGCGGCCAAGCGGATCGAAGCGGACTACGAGTTTCCGTACCTGGCGCACGCGGCGATGGAGCCGCTGAACGCGACCGCCGAGCTGAAGGCCGATTCGCTGACGCTCTGGAGCGGAACCCAGTTCCAGACGGTCGACCAGGGGGCGGCCGCGAAGGCCGCGGGCCTGAAGCCAGAGCAGGTCAAGATCGTCACGCTGTTCGCGGGCGGCGGCTTCGGGCGGCGCGCCAACCCGAACTCCGATTTCATGGTCGAAGCGGTCAACGTCGCCAAGGCGATGCGGCAGGCCGGCATCGAAGCGCCGGTCAAGGTGATCTGGTCGCGCGAAGACGACATGCATGGCGGCTATTACCGGCCGCTGCACCTGCACCAGGTGCGCGTCGGGCTGGACGAACACTCGATGCCGCTCGCCTGGCACCACTCGGTGGTTGGCCAGTCGATCGCCAAGGGCACCCTGTTCGAGAAGATGATGATCAAGGACGGGGTCGACGGGCTTTCGGTCGAAGGGATCGTCGACACGCCGTATCGGCTGCCGAACATGCGGGTCGAGGCCCAGCACCCCGATGTGAACGTCCCGGTCCTGTGGTGGCGCTCGGTCGGTAATACACACACGGCTTTCGTGATGGAGACGATGATCGACGAGATGGCGCACGCCGCCGGCAAGGACCCGATCGAGTACCGGCTGTCGGTGCTCGATCCGAAGAGCACGCGCCAGCGCGCCGCGCTGGAGCTGGTGCGCCGCACGTCGGGCTGGAACGAGAAGCTTCCGTCCGGGCGCGCGCGCGGCGTCGCGATGCACACGAGCTTCGGCTCGGCGGTGGCGCAGGTGGCCGAGGTGTCGGTCGACCAGGGGCGGATCCGGGTGCACAAGGTGACCTGCGCGATCGACTGCGGGGTGGCGGTCAATCCGATGACCGTCGAGGCGCAGGTGACCTCGGCGGTCGCGTTCGGCCTGACCGCGGCGCTGTACGGGCGCATCACGCTGAAGGACGGGAAGGTCGAGCAGAGCAACTTCCCCGATTACCCGGTGTTACGATTCAACGAAATGCCGCAAATCAGCGTCCATATCGTCCCGAGCACCGCCGACCCGACCGGCCTGGGTGAGCCCGGCACGCCGCCAATCGCGCCTGCCGTTGCCAACGCCCTGGCACGTCTGACCGGAAAGCGCTTCAGGCGACTGCCCTTCGATTTGAGCGCCGCGTGACACCGTCGGGCTCCGGCGCGGCGCCGGGGGTGCCGCTGCCGGCGCTGTCGACGTTCGATGCCGCGATGATCGTGTGCGGCATCGTCATTGGCGGCGGCATTTTCGCGCTGCCGCCGCTGGTGGCGTCCAACTCGGGCTCGGTCGGCTGGATGTTCGCGGCGTGGGTGCTGGGCGCCGCGCTGACGCTGGTCGGATCGCTGTGCTATGCGGAGCTTTCGGCCACGTTTCCGCATGCCGGCGGCGACTATCACTTCCTGACCCGTGCCTTCGGCCGCGACCTGAGCTTCTTCTTCGGATGGGCGCGGGCCGCCGTCATCACGACCGGCTCGACCGCTCTGCACGCCTATATCTTCGGTGATTACGCCTCGCGGATCCTGCCGCTGGGCGGCGCCTCGTCGGCGATTTACGCGGCCCTGGTGGTCGTGCTGCTGACGGCGCTGAACATTCTCGGATTGAAAGAGTCGTCGCGCACCCAGAACGTGGTCACGCTGCTGCTGATCGCCGGCATGGCGCTGGTGGCGTTCGGCGGCTTGCAGGCGCCGGCGCCTGCGGCCCAGCCTTCGGTTTCCCCGCCGGTGCTGGGCTCGGCTTTGCTGTTCGTGCTGTTCGCCTACGGCGGCTGGAACGAGGCCGCCTATATATCGGTCGAGCTGCGTGGCGGCCGGCGCGCGATCCTGACGGCCCTGCTGGCGGCGATCGCGGTGATCACCGCGCTGTACCTGGTGTTCGTCGCCGCGCTCGAGGTCGGGCTCGGCTTCGAGGGCCTCAAGGCCAGCCACGCGCCGGCGGCCGACGTGGCGCTGCGCGCCTTCGGCCCGTTCGGGCAGACGCTGATCACCACGGTGGTGTGCCTTTCGGTGCTGGCGTCGAGCAACGCCACGATGATCGTCGGGGCCCGCTCCAATTACGCGCTCGGCCTGGACTGGCCGATCGTGTCGTTCATGGGTCGTTGGGACCGGGCGCGCGACGTGCCGGTGGCCGCGTTCGTGGTGCAGGGAGTCGTCACGCTCGGTCTGGTGGGGTTCGCGGCGCACGAGCCGAGCGGCGTGCGCGCGATGGTCGAGTTCACGGCGCCTGTGTTCTGGTTCTTCTTCCTGCTGACCGGCATCGCGCTGTTCGTACTGCGCCTCAAGTACGCGCACGTGGAGCGCCCGTTCTCGGTGCCGCTTTACCCGGTGCTGCCGCTGGTCTTCGTCGGCACCTGCGCCTTTCTTCTGTGGAGCAGCCTGACCTACGCGCGCTCGCAACACGCACTGCAGGTCGCCTTGTACGTGATGGCAGCCGGCCTGGTCGCGTGGGTGATCGCCCGTTTCAAACGCAAATGAGGCGCCCATGACGGTCCGCTATGCCGTACGGCCGGCCGACCCGGGCGCGCACCTGTTTCACGTGACCGTCAGCCTGGAGCGGCCCGACCCGCAGGGGCAGAGCTTCGCGCTGCCCACCTGGAACCCGGGCAGCTACATGATCCGCGAGTTCGCGCGCCACGTCGTACGCATGACCGCGCTGGCCGGCGGGCGCAAGCTGCGCGTGGAAAAGCTGGACAAGCACACCTGGCGTTGCGCCCGCACCGACGATGAGGTAACGCTGGCCTACGAGGTCTACGCGTTCGACATGTCGGTGCGCGCGGCCTACCTGGACCCGGAGCAGGCCTTCTTCAATGGAGCGGCGCTGTTTCTCGCACCTCTCGGGCGCGAACAGGAGGACTGCCGTCTCGACATCCTGCCCCCGGCGGGTGAACGCGCCGGCAACTGGCAGGTGATCACGGGATTGCAGCCGCTGCGTGCCTCGCAGGCCGGCCGATTCGGCACCTACCTGGCGCGCGACTACGAAGAGCTGATCGACTGCCCCGTCCAGATCGGCCACCTGACGCAACGCCGCTTCAACGTGCTGGGCGTGCCGCATCAGATCGCCATCAGCGGGCGCGTCGCTCGGATGGACCTGGACCGGCTCCAGGCCGATCTGACCCGCCTGTGCGAGGCGCACGTTCGCCTGTTCGAGCCGCGCCGGCCGCGTCCGCCGTTCGATCGCTATGCGTTCCTGACGATGGCGGTGGACGATGGCTACGGGGGCCTGGAACACCGCAATTCCTCCGCTTTGATCTGCCGGCGCGACGACCTGCCGCATCTGGGGATGAAGGAAACGACCGAAGGCTACCGGCGCTTTCTCGGCCTGGTCAGCCACGAGTACTTCCATGCCTGGAATGTCAAGCGGATCCGTCCGCAAGCGTTCATGCCCTACGACCTGGCGCGCGAAAACTACACGCGGCTGCTGTGGGTGTTCGAAGGATTCACCGCGTACTACGATGACCTGACGCTGGCCCGCGCCGGCTTGCTGTCGCAGGACCAGTACCTGGCGGCGCTCGGCCGCACCATCACCACGGTGATGCAGGGCACCGCGCGCCTGAAGCAGAGCCTGGCTGAAAGCTCGTTCGACGCCTGGATCAAGTATTACCGGCAGGACGAGAACGCGCCCAACAGCGTGGTCAGCTATTACCAGAAAGGAGCGCTGGTCGCGCTGGCGCTCGATCTGGCGATCCGGGGTGAAAGCGGCGGCCGCCGTTCGCTCGACGACGTGATGCGCTGGCTGTGGCGCGACGTCCGCTCGGCCGGCCCTGCCTACCGGGGCGTCGCCGAAGACGCCATCGTCGCCGCGGTGGCGCAGGCGACCGGGCTGGACCTTGAGCGCGCGATTCGCGCGTGGACCGAAGGCACGCGCGATCCGGACCTTGCGACCTTGCTGCAGGCGGTTGGAATCCGGCTGCAGCGCAAGCTCGCCCTGGATTCGCCGCACTTTGCGCTGCTCGCAGTGAAGCTGCAGAGCGCAGGCAGCGATTGCCGCATCGCGCAGGTGTTCGACGGCGGCCCGGCGCAACAGGCCGGCCTGGCAGCCGGCGACGTTCTGATGGCCCTGGACGATCTGCGCGTGACGCCGGCGCGGCTGGACGCGCTGCTGGCGCGCTACTCGCCCGGCGATTCGGTGCAGGTGCTGGCATTCCGGCGCGAGGAGCTCAAGCGCTTCGAGCTGCGCCTGTCCCGGCAGCCGCCGCCGCGTTTCGTGCTGGAGGTCGACGAGCGGGCCAGTGCCGTGGCGCAGCGGCGACGCGTGGCGTGGTGCGGCGTGCGCCGAAGCTGATCACACGCCTTCACCCGATTGACGCCCTCTCCCCCTCCCCTCTCCCGCTGCGCGGCGAGGGGCGATCGGCCGCCGCAAGTGCACGGTCGGTCGCAAGGGCACGCCGTCTCGCCCCTCGCCCGCGCAAGCGGGAGAGGGGAGGGGGAGAGGGTGTCAGTCACTGGCGCACCAGTCGATCTCACCACGCCCGTGCGAGCGCAAGAACTCGTTGGCCGCTGAGAAATGCGCGCAGCCGACAAAAGGCACCGGCCCGCGCCGGGCCGACAGCGGCGACGGGTGATTGGCCTGGAGCACCAGATGAGACCCGCCTGGCCGCCCGATCACCGGCTGCAACGACTGCGCGTGCGCACCCCACAGCAGGAACACCTTGGGCTCCGGGTCGCGGGCGACCGCTTCGATCAGATCAGACGTGAACAGCTCCCAGCCGTGCCGCGCGTGGCTGGCCGGCTGGTCTTGTTCGACGGTCAGCACCGTGTTCAGCAGCAGCACGCCCTGGCGTGCCCAGCGTTGCAGGAACACCGGGCCGGCCCCGGCGCATCCGCAGTCGCGCGCCACCTCGCCCAGGATGTTGCGCAGGCTGGGCGGGGGCGGCACGCCGTCGGGCACCGAGAACGCCAGGCCGTGCGCCTGGCCGGCCCCGTGGTAGGGGTCCTGTCCGACGATCACCACGCGCACCGCGGAAGGCGGCACGCTGTCCAGCGCGGACAGCGGCCGAGGCGGATAGACGATCGCTCCGGCTTCGATGCGGCCGTCGACAAAACGGCACAGCTCCCGGAAAGCCGCGCTGCGGAGAAACGCCTCGGCGGCGTCGCGCCAGGCGGGCGCCATCGCTTCGAAGTGCGCCGCCAGTGGCGCTACGCAGCGTGGCGTTGAGAGCGCCGGACCCGGCCGCATGCCCTCACCCCCGACCCCTCTCCCACTCGCGTGGGAGAGGGGTGATTGGACGTCCCACTCGTGGGAGAGAGGCGCTCGGACTCCCCGCTCGTGCGAGAGGGGCGATTCGACTCCCCTCTCCCGCTTGCGGGAGAGGGGCCGGGGGAGAGGGTCTCACGCGAACAGGCGCTGCAACTCCGCACCCGGATCAGGCGCGCGCATGAACGCCTCCCCGACCAGGAAGGCATTGACTCCCGCCGTGCGCAGGCGCGCCACATCGGCCGGCTGCAGCACGCCGCTTTCGGTGATCACCAGCCGCTCCGGACCGATGGCGGGCAGCAAGCCGAGCGTGGTCTCGAGCGAGACTTCGAAGGTTCTCAGGTTGCGGTTGTTGATGCCGATCAGCGGCGTCGAAAGCGCAAGCGCCTGCTCCAGTTCTTGCGCGTTGTGAACTTCGACCAGCACGGCAAGTCCCAGGCCGTGCGCCGTCGCCTCCAGGTCGCGCAGCAGGGCCGGCTCGAGTGCGGCCACGATCAGCAGCACGCAATCGGCCCCCCAGGCACGCGCCTCGGCCAGCTGGTACTCGTCCACGATGAAATCCTTGCGCAAGGCGGGCAGCCCGCTGGCCTTGCGCGCTTCGTGCAGGTGGGCAGGCGCGCCCTGGAAGAAGCTCCGATCGGTCAGCACCGAAATGCAGGCGGCGCCGCAGCGCGCGTAGCTGGTTCCGATCCGAGCCGGATCGAAGTCTTCGCGCAGCACGCCACGCGACGGCGAGGCGCGCTTGACCTCGGCGATCACGGCCGGCAGGCCCTGGTCGATCCTGGCCCGCAGCGCGCCGACAAAGTCGCGCAAGTCCTGGCGGGCCTCGGCGCGCGCGCGCAGCGCCGCCAGCGTTTCGTGCTGCCTGGCCTGTGCGACCTCGGCGCGCTTGACCTGCAGAATCCGGGGCAGGATGTCGGACATCGCGAGGTTGGCTCGGGGCCGCAGGGTCCGCGCCGGTCGGGCCCGTCAGCCGCCAGCCAGTCTGCGCGTGGCGGTGACGAACTGATCCAGCTTGCCGCGCGCCGCGCCGCTGGCGATCGCCTCGTGCGCTCGCGCGATGCCGTCCGCAATCGAGCTGGCCACGCCCGAGGCGTACAACGCCACCCCGGCGTTCAGCGTGACAATCTGGCGCGGCGTGCCCAGGGCGCCGTCCAGCGCCTCCAGCACCATCGCGCGCGACTCAGCGGGGTTGGACACCTTGATGGAGCGGTTGGACACCATCGCCAGTCCGAAGTCCTCCGGATGGATCTCGTACTCCGTCACCTGCCCGCCTCTGAGCTCTCCGACCAGCGTGGCCGCACCCAGCGACACTTCGTCCATCCCGTCCTTGCCGTACACCACCAGCGCGTGCTCGCTTCCCAGCTGCTGCAGCACGCGCACCAGGATGCCGACCAGGTCCGGATGGAACACCCCCATCAGTTGATTCGGAGCCGAGGCCGGATTGGTCAGCGGCCCCAGGATATTGAAAATGGTCCGAACGCCCAGCTCCTTGCGCACCGGCGCCGCGTGCTTCATCGCCGCATGGTGGTTGGGAGCGAACATGAAACCGATCCCGGTTTCCTCCAGGCAGGCGGACACCTTTTCGGGCGACAAGGCGATCTGCGCGCCCAGCTGCTCCAGCACATCGGCGCTGCCCGAGCCGGAGGACACGCTGCGGTTGCCGTGCTTGGCCACGCGAGCCCCGGCGGCCGCCGCCACGAACATCGCGGCGGTCGAGATATTGAACGTCTTTGATCCATCGCCGCCGGTTCCGACGATGTCGACCAGATGGCGCCGATCCGATACGACCACGTTGGTCGCGAATTCGCGCATGATGCGCGCCGCGGCAGCGATCTCGCCGACCGTCTCCTTCTTCACGCGCAGTCCCATCAGCAGCGCGGCGATCTGCACCGGCGACAGCTCGCCGCGCATCAGCCCCCGCCACAGCGAGAGCATCTCGTCGTGGAAGATTTCGCGGTGGTCGATGCAGCGGGCCAGGGCTTCGCTGGGAGAAATCGACACGGCGGTCCTGTCGGGACTCGGGAGCAACAGCTGAAGCCCGGCGATCAGTGGCGGGCCAGGAAATTGCGCAACAAATCGTGCCCGTGTTCGGTTGCGATCGACTCCGGATGAAACTGCACGCCCTCGACCGGCAGCGACCGGTGGCGCAGCCCCATGATCTCGCCGTCGGCGGTCCAGGCGCTGACTTCCAGGCAATCGGGCAGCGTCTCGCGCCGCACCGCGAGCGAATGGTAGCGGGTGGCCGTAAACGGGTTCGGCAGGCCGGTGAACACGCCAACCCCGGTGTGCTCGATCACGGATGTCTTTCCGTGCATCAGGGATTTGGCCCGAACGACCTGGCCGCCGAACGCCTGCCCGATCGCCTGGTGTCCCAGGCACACGCCCAGGATCGGGATCGAGCCGGCAAAGCGCTCGATCAGCGCCAGGGTCACCCCGGCCTCGTTCGGCGTGCAGGGGCCAGGCGAGATGCAAATGCGCTCGGGCTCGAGCTCGCCGATGGCGCCGACGCCGATCTCGTCGTTTCGATAGACCCGAACGTCCTCACCGAGCTCGCCAAAGTACTGGACTAGGTTATAGGTAAAGCTGTCGTAGTTGTCGATCATCAGCAGCATGGGACGGCTCCGATCCGCGGTCGCTGCCAATCGTAGCAACGCACAAGGCCGCGCTTTCGTGCGCTGTGGCCCCTGCGCAAGATGCTCCGATCTCGTGCTGATGAGTTATGACCGGGACGCATTCACGATAGGAACGCGTCTGATTCGCGCAAAACCGACGAGCGGTAAACGCTTCTCATTTACTTGAGGCTTACGATAACATAACATACCATCACGTAGGGTATTCTAAGAGGGTCACCCTGATAGCCGATTTATGTAGGAGTGAACCCTCGAAGCAACCATTGTAAGGGTTTCGAACGGCATAAGCCTTAAAACTTAACGAGAGGGTGACTAATGAGCGCTATTAGCAAGCTACTTCAAACCTTTAAGCGGTATACCGATGTGGCCCCACGTCCAGCGACGAATTTGTCAGTTTGGCACGCTTACCGCTTGCTCATGTTCCTCTTGTTAACACTCTGTATTGCTGAATCCGCGTCGGCTTTGCCAAGTTATGCGCGCCAGACGGGGTACGCGTGCATCAAGTGCCACGTGGGCGGGTTCGGCCCGCAGCTCACTCCGTATGGCGTGCGCTTCAAGATCGGGGCCTACACCGAGACCGATCACAAGGGACTGAAGATTCCGGTGGCGATGTTCGCGTACGGCGGCTTCACGCACACCGCGAAGGAGCAGATCCCGCCGCCGCTGGACGAACACGCGAACGACAACGTGACGCTGGACCAGATCTCCGGGTTCATCGCAGGGCGCTGGTACGAGGACGTGGGCAGCTTTCTGCAGGTGACCTACAACGGCAACACCGAGGGGCTGTCGATCGACAACACCGACATCCGGGTCGCGCACGACTTCGTGATTGCCAAAACCGATGTGATTGCCGGCATATCGATCAACAACAACCCGACCGTGCAGGATCCGTTCAACACGCTGTTTGCGTGGAACTTCCCGTACCTGACCTCCGCCGTCGCTTTTGGCATGGGCGACGCGCCGGGCGCGCAGATCACCGGCGGGCTCGGACCGGCCGTGGTTGGAGTGACGGGCTACGCGTTCGTGGACGATTCGATCCTGGCCGAGATCGGGACTTACCGGGCCCTGTCAGGTGCGATGCAAGTCAAGCTCGGGCTGGGTGCCGGTGGCGACATCGGGCGCGTGGACGACTCGATCTACTGGCGCCTGGCCTACACGCCGGACTTCAACACGCACGCATTCGAGGTCGGTCTGTTCGGTTTCGATCTGAGCCGCCAGCCGGAGCGGCTGGACAACGGGCCGGTGAACCGCTATCGCGATATCGGCGCTGATGCCTGGTATGAATTCCTCGGCACGGGTCTGCACAACGTGGCCGCCTATATCAGCTATGTGCGCGAAGACCAGACCCTGGCGGACGAGTTTGCCAACGCGCGCTCCAGCAACCTCACCGGACGTCTGTACGACTTCCGCGCCACTGCCTCGTACTACTACGACCAGACTTACGGCTTTACGGTTGGCCGCTTTTCGAAGCGAGGCACGACGGACGCGGGACAGTATGCGGGCTTTTCGGCCAACAACAGCCCGGACACGAGCGGAACCATCTTGCAGGTCGACTACACGCCGTTCGGCAAGCCCGATTCGTGGGGTCGCCCGTTTGCCAACGTCAGGGTCGGCCTTCAGTACACGATCTACGACAAGTTCGACGGCGCCAGCAGCAATTACGACGGAGCCGGCCGCAACGCCAGCGACAACAACACGCTGTATCTGTTCGTGTGGATGGCCATGTAGCGAGGGGACGATGCGATGAGGCAAAGTGCCCATTCGCGCGAGATATTCTTCGTTGTGATCTCGGCGCTGTCCGCAGCGGCCCACGCCGCGGGTGATCCCGCGCGCGGGGCCGACCTTTTCCAGCAGAACTGCGCCGCCTGTCACAGCAAGGAACCGGGTCAGCACCTGGTCGGCCCTTCCCTTTTTTCGATCGTCGGCCGCGCGGCCGGGAGCATCGCCGGTTTCTCGTACTCGGCCGCGATGAAACGCAGCGGGATCGTCTGGACGGCGGACCGGCTGATGGCCTACTTGAAAGAGCCTCGAAGATACCTGCCGGGGGTCAAGATGATGTTCCCAGGTCTGCCCGATCAGCGGGACCGCGAACACGTGGTGGCATTCCTCGCGACGCTACGCGAAGACAGTCCGGGAAGTCCGAACGCTGCGGACCGGCGGTCGCCCTAGGGACTTTCTGATCTGATCAGCAGGTCCCTTCTCCGGCGCCAGCGGGAGAAGGACAGAAGTTAGGTAGGAAAGATCATGGAGGCCCCTCACCCCCCGGCCCCCCTCTCCCCAAGGGGCGAGGGGGGAAACCGATGAGGGTGCCCGCCCGGCTACTCCACCGACCGCGTCGGCCCGCCGCCGGCCGGGTGCCCCAGGATGAACTGGTTCGGATCGATCTTCGAACTGGGCTGGCGATGCGCCACCAGAACGGCCGGATGCTCACCGTCGGATAGCGGTCGCTCAAGGCTCCAGGACAGCCGCGCAGGGTGCAGGTAGAAGCGCGAGTTCGGATCAGGCTGTAGACCCTTGCGTGCCACGACGACGGCGGGATGCTCTCCAAGCCGAGGTGCCTGACGCGAGCTGTCCTCCGCTCGAGCGGCTGGCAGCGCCAGCACCAGGGCAAGCGCAGACAGGTTCAAGGCTTGAAAGAGTTTCATCCTGGGTCCTTCCTTGAGCAAAACACTCGGGATTATCTCATGACGCACTGCAATAGCTAAAGCGGGAAAACACCTGATAATCTAACAAATGAGACTATATTAAGTATTTTAATCAATAGCTTATTAAATAATTAAATATTTTGCAGCGCAATACTCCAGACTAGATATGGGGTCGGCGGGTGCTCACATCAAGATCCGTTGTCACTGCGATTGAAATTCGCCCGCCCCACGGGCCCTATCCCAAGTACCCTGACGTGTCAGCACGACGTAAATCGGCATGGCGGAGGCGTTCGCGCCTGGGTTGTGGTCACCCGGACCAAGGTAGCCGGGCGCGCGCCTGATAGAGGCCGAGACGTTGTCAAAATGGCCTCAACGGCGTCAAATGCCGTTGAAAATCAATCCGCTGGCTTCGGGGGGAGCCGATGGGACAGATCACGGAGCTGCTCGGCCGTGTCAACAGCGGCGATAAGGTTGCCCGTGATGCGTTGTTCGCGCTGGCATACGGGGAGCTGAAGAAGCTCGCCCACGTTCGCCTGTACCAGGGCGGCCGCAACGACATGCTCGATACGACCGCGCTGGTACACGAGGCGTACATCCGCTTCATCCAGTCGGCGGAGCTGCGCTCGGAAGACCGGCGCTCATTTTTCGCGTTCGCCTCGCAAGTGATGCGCAATGTGATCGTCGACACGGCGCGCGCGCGACTGGCGCAGCGCAGGGGCGGCGGCGCAGCCGAGCTGACGCTGTCGACCCAGCTGCTGGAGCATCTGTCCAGCGGCGAAGAAGCGATCCTGGACGTGCACGAGGCCCTGCTGGTGCTGGAGGCGGCCGAGCCGAGGCTCGCGCAGCTGGTCGAAATGCGCTACTACGGCGGCTATACAGAGGCCGAGATCGCTGAAACACTCGGGGTCACCGAGCGAACGGTGCAGCGCGACTGGAACAAGGCGCGCCTATTGCTGAAGGCTGCACTGCAGCGCCCGTGACCTAACCCTCCTGGCTATACGGACGTCCTACGGACGGGTTTGTCGGTTTCCGGGCCCGGTTCGCGTCTTCTTTGGGCAACGGGAAATCGGAGTGATGGCTGTCGGTCCTGCGCAACTGCGAACGCTAAGCCGCCTGCTGGACGAGGCGCTCGCACTGGAGCCCTCCGAGCGCGCCAGCTGGCTCGCGTCGTTGCGCGACTCCGACGCCGGACACCGCGACATGCTCGAGCAGTTGCTGGCCGAGGCCGACCGGCCGGACGACCGGTTCCTGACGCGCCGCGACCTCGGGCACCTGCGCGTGGTCAGACCACAGCTCGAGCAGGCCGGCATGCGGGTCGGGCCGTACCAGCTGGAACGCCAGATCGGTTCCGGCGGCATGGGGACCGTGTGGCTGGCTCACCGCGTGGACGGCGGGCTGGAGCGGGCCGTCGCGCTGAAGCTGCCCTACGTGTCCTGGGTGCCCGATCTGAACGCGCGCCTGGCGCGCGAGCGCGACATCCTGGCGCGGCTGACGCATCCGAATATCGCGCGCCTGTACGACGCGGGCACCGACGAGCAGGGCCGCCCCTACCTGGCCCTCGAGTACGTCGAAGGCCTGCCCATCGACGAGTACCTGCTGAAGCGTCCGTTCGATCTGCGCGAACGCCTGCTGCTGTTCAAGCAGGTCGCCGGCGCGGTGGCCTACGCGCACGTGCACCTGGTGGTCCACCGGGACCTGAAACCATCGAACGTGCTGGTCGACCCCGACGGGATCGCGCATCTGCTCGATTTCGGCATCGCGAAGCTGCTGGGCGACGAGGCGGACGCCGCCACGCAGCTCACGCGCGC
>DATBCD010000137.1:0-3730 GCA_036270655.1 Burkholderiaceae bacterium | reverse complement strand
ATGCAGGCGGCCGCACAGGCGATGGGCATGACGACCGATCAGGCGCGCCGGCTTTCGGTGGCGACGTTCAACGGGGCCGCGCAACTGGCGCACCAGTCCGAGGAGCCCGTCGAGCTGCTGCGCGAGCGGGTCACGTCCAAGGGCGGCACGACCGCGGCGGCTCTTGACAGGATGCGCTCCCTCGGCCTGCATGAGCGGTTCGTCCAGGCGGTGTTCGCGGCGCTGGAGCGCAGCCGCGAGCTGGCCCGGACCTACGGAGAGGCCGATCGCTGAAAGTTGGGCGGATTTGAGCGCTATTTCCGGCCGGGGCCACCGGCGCCCAACCTTCATACTGGCCGCGCGGGCATCGCGTTGATCTGCATACGCGCTAGATCATCCGTTCGATTCGGCATCCCGTACCAAGACCGTAAGCTCCCGGCCTGTGGGGAACCATGAATCTATTCGACCTGGACGACCGAGTGACGGCTGCGGCTGTCGCCGCTACCGGCACTGTGATCGGCGCCTTGATCCAATTGCGCGCGGCCTGGCGCAGGGAAGTGTCGGAGCGCGCGCGCGGTGTACCGGTCACGAAGAAATCGCGGCGCGGACCGGTCACGGCCGTGCTTCTGCTGATGGTGGCCGCGGCGGTGGGCGGGTTCGCGCTGTCCCAGTACCTGATAACGCAATCGAACCTCGAATCGGCGGCGGTGCGCGGCCAGTTGCAGACGCAGCTTGCGCAGATCAGCGCGACCGCGGAGCGGCTGGAGCGGGCAACGCAAGCCGATCACGCGGCCGCTGCGCATGTCGATGGGGATCGGCGCACGACCGCAGACGTGACCGCGACCACGACCATCGGCCCGTGTCATGCGCGTGCTGCGGCCGCCGACGGGGCTCCGGTGTGCACCGAACAGGAAGCTCTGCGGGCGACGTTGTGCGTCAGCGTGCCTTCTTCGGCCATCGTGATCGACACCGGTCTGTACGCCCGTCCGGAGGACTCGCCGCGGCCCTGGGCCGACAGCCGGGTTGCCGCCGGCCAGGAGGCGGGGCGGTCACGCTTCGCAGACAAGACCACCGAGCGGGCCGAATCCGAACGGACGAAGCAGGAGTGCGCTGCGTTTTCTACCTGGGATGGCGAACAAGCCACGAGTGCACGGCTGGTCGTCAAGTACGCCGTTGCGCCGCCATCGGCCGAGATGTCTCAAGTCGTGGTGGCGCCGATTTCCGACCGCACTCCGTAGTGCCACGTACCCTTGTTACGTCGGCCCAATTGGGGCCGTTTGCAACCTGTATTTCAGACAAAGCGATGCGTGGTCTGCTGTTCAATTTGCCCGCGGACGCCGCCATCCTGCCGACTATCAACCAAGTAAGGAGCAACCATCCATGAAACTCATCAGCACCGCGATTGCCGTGGCCCTGGGCGCTACCCTCGTCACAGGCTGCGGCAAGGTATCCGGCACGTATTCGTGCGAGCACGGAGAGACGCTGACCTTCAAGGGCGGACAGGTGAACTACCTCGGACGGCAGATGAGATACGAAGACCGGGGTGACAGCGTGTACCTGGAATTTCGTCCGGATTTCTGGGTTGGAAGATTCATGGTCAAGGCCGATGGCAGTGTTCTCGACGGCGGCACGCAGACCTGCAAGCGGACCTGACCCATGCGATCGGATCGGCTGACCGGGCCAAGCCCGCAGCGGCCCACGAGGCGTCAGGTGAAGCCGGCCACCGCGGCGGCGAACATCGCCAGCCCAAGCCACTGGTTGTGCAGAAACGCGCGCAGGCAGGCTTCGCGCTGGCGCCGCCGGATCAGCCAGACGTGATAGCCGGCGCAAGCGGCGGCCACCGCCCAACCGGCGGCGAATCCGGGCCCGACCGCGTCGCGCCAGGCCAGCGCCGCCATCGCGGCCAGATACACCGCATAACACAGCGCGACGATGGCGACGTCGGCGCGGCCGAACAGGATCGCCGACGAATGAATGCCCAGCTTCAGGTCATCGTCGCGGTCGACCATCGCATACTCGGTGTCGTAGGCGATGACCCAGAAGAAGTTGGCCGCAAGCATCCATAAAGCAGCCAGGGGCAGCTTGCTCTGGACCGCGCAAAACGCCATCGGAATTCCCAACGAGAACGCGATCCCCAGCATTGCCTGCGGGAGCGCGAAAAACCGCTTGAAATACGGGTAGGCAGCGGCCACCGGCAGCGCGGCCAGCGCTGCCAGGCGCGCTGCCGCGTTCAGCCAGATCAGCGTCACCGCCGCGGCCGCGGCCAGCACCGCAGCCACCGCCAGCGCTTCGCCGGCACTGACCTCGCCGGTGGCCACGACCCGCTGCGCGGTGCGCTTCACGTGGGCATCGAAGCGCCGGTCGGCCACGTCGTTAATGGCGCAGCCGGCCGCTCGCATCAGCCAGGTGCCTGCTACGAAAATCGCCATCAGGCGCCAGCCGGGCCAGCCGCGCGCCGCAAACCACAAGGCGGTCAGCGTCGGCCACAACAGGAGCAGCACGCCGACCGGGCGGTCCAGGCGGATCAGCCTCGAGTACAGCCGCAGGCGCTCGAGCCAGTGGCGCGCCGTCAGGCCGATCGCGTCCATCCGAGCCTGCGCCTCAAGCGGTCTGCACCGGCGAATCGAGCTTTTCGACGCCGTCCAGCGCGCAATCCAGGATCGCCTGCCGCAGCGTCTCGATCGCCTCGGTCCGCGTGAAGGAACGGCGCCACGCCAGCACCACGCGCCGATTCGGCGCAGGGGTCCTGAACGGCAGGTACGCGACCAGCGAATGGCGCGCGATCCGTGCCGGCATCGCGGTGCGCGGCATTACAGTAATGCCGATGCCGGTGGCTACCATCTGGCGGATCGTCTCGAGAGACGAACCCTCGAATGTGCGCTGCATCCCCTCGGCCGACTCCCCATCGCGCGGCCGCTCGGGGCACACATCGAGCACCTGATCGCGAAAGCAGTGCCCGTTGCCGAGCAGCAGCATCGTCTCGTTCGCCAGGTCGTCGCTGGCGACCGACTTGCGGCGGGTCCACGTGTGCCGGCGCGGCACCGCAACCACGAACGGCTCGTCGTAGACCGCCTGCACCGACAGGCCGCAGGGCGGCAATGGCAATGCCACGATCGCCACGTCGATTTCACCGTTGCGGACCTGCTCGATCAGCTTGAGCGTGAAGTTCTCGCTCAGAAGCAGCTGCATCTGCGGCGCCTTGCGCTGCAACGCGCGCACCAGCACGGGCAGCAGGTACGGCCCGATCGTGTAAATCGTGCCCAGCCGCAGGGGCGCCGTCAGCGGATCGCGTCCCTGCCGCGCGATCTCACGCACCGCCGAGGCCTCATCGAGCACCCGCTTGGCCTGCGACACGATCCGCTCACCGATGTCGGTCAGAGCGACCTGCGAAGCGCGCCGCTCGAACAGGCGCACGCCAAGCTCCTCCTCCAGCTTGCGGATCGCCACCGACAGCGTCGGCTGACTGACGTGGCACACCTCGGCGGCGCGGCCAAAGTGCCGCTCGCGCGCCACCGCGACCACGTACCTGAGCTCCGTCAGAGTCATTGCATTTCCCGGGCGATTACCCTCTCCCCCGCCCCTCTCCCGCAAGCGGGAGAGGGGAGAGACTTCTCCGCTCTCCACGCCAGTGGGAAAGGGGGCGGAGCGACTTCTCCTCTCTGCCATAGAGAGACTTCTCCCCTCTCCCACGCCAGTGGGAAAGGGAGCGGAGCGACTTCTCCTCTCTGCCATAGATAGACTTCTCCCCTCT
>DATBCD010000136.1:0-25719 GCA_036270655.1 Burkholderiaceae bacterium | reverse complement strand
AGAGGGGAGTTCGATTGCGGGCTGCCTGCCGCAAGCGGGAGAGGGGAGTTCGATTGCGGGAGAGGGGGGTTCAATTGCGTCCCTGCCACAAGCGGGAGAGGGGAGCTCACGGGTCGTGATCGACTTTCACTTCAATGTCGACCATCCGGTGATCCATGCCTGCCGTGTGGTGCGCAAGGCCCTGGGAAGCGGCCGCACGCTCCTGGTGTTCAGCCGTGACGCGCAGCGGCTGAGCCGGCTCGATTCGGCGCTGTGGACCTTCTCGGCGCTGGACTTCCTGCCGCACGTATACGCCGACTCGGAGCTGGCCGACCGCACGCCGGTGTGGCTGTCGATGACGGCGCCTGGCGATCGCGGCCGCGACGTCCTGCTGCTTCTGGACGACGAGGTCGCGCCCGCTTTCGAGGTCTGGTTCGAGCGCTTCGAGCGGGTCATCGAAATCGTCTCCAACGAAGAGGAGGACCGCGCCCGCGCGCGCGTCCGGTTCAAGGCCTATCGCGACCGGGGTTTCGCGCCCCGCTCGCACCAGATCGCCTCGCCATGACCTCTTCTTCCCACAAGGCGGATGCGCCGGACGACACCTCGATCCCGGTGCTGACCGAACGGCTGACGCTGCCTCCGCTGGAGCTCGACACCACGCTGCCCACGGAACCGGAGCCGCCGAAGGCCGGACGTCCCGGGGCGCCCCTGGCGCTCGACACCACGCTGCCTTTGGAGCCGGCGCCTCGCGCCGTGGCTTCGGCCCCGCCCCCGGCTCGACCAGCCCCGACTCGACCGGCCCCTGCTCCCGCCCCAGTGCCGGCCGCCGTCCCCGTCCCCGCACCGAGCGCGTCGGCGCCCCCCACGTCCGGCACCCATTGGACACGCATCGAGCTGGAGCTGCGCGCGTCGATGCTGCAGGCAATTGCCGACGCATTGCCGCAGCACATCGACGCGATCGTACGCAACCGGATGGACGACGCGATCGAACGGCTGATCACCCAGCTGGTCGCTGAAACACGGCTGGCGGTGGCTGCCTCGCTGCACGACATCGTCGATCAGGCGGTGCGCGCGGAGCTGGCCCGGCTGCGCACGCGCCGGCGCTGAGCGGACCGCCGGTCTATTCGCACATGCCGTCGAGCGACGCCGAGCCCGCTGCTGCGCTGCCCAAGAGCTTCGAGCCGGCGGCCGTCGAGCGCGCCTGGTATCCGGTGTGGCAGGCGCGCGGCTACTTCCGCGCGGGACTGGCGCCGGGCCGTCGAGCGTTCGGCATCCAGCTGCCGCCGCCCAATGTGACCGGCATCCTGCACATGGGGCACGCGTTCAACCAGACCATCATGGACGCATTGACCCGTTATCACCGGATGCTGGGCTACAACACGCTGTGGCTGCCCGGTACCGATCACGCCGGCATCGCGACCCAGATCGTGGTGGAACGGCAGCTCGAGCAGGAAGGGCTGTCGCGCAGCCGGATGACGCGCGAGCAGTTCATCGAGCGGGTGTGGCGGTGGAAGCAGTATTCGGGCGACGCGATCCTCGAGCAGATGAAACGGCTCGGGGACTCATGCGACTGGAGCCGCGCCTATTTCACGATGGACGAGCGGCTGTCGCGCGTCGTCGTCGAAACCTTCGTGCGGCTGTACGAGCAGGGGTTGATCTACCGTGGCCAGCGCCTGGTCAACTGGGATCCGAAGCTGCAGACGGCGGTGTCGGACCTGGAGGTCGAAAACGAGGAGGAGGAAGGCCGCATCTGGGAGATCCGCTATCCGGGCGCCGACGGCAGCCAGGGCCTGGTGGTCGCCACCACGCGCCCCGAGACGATGCTCGGGGATGTCGCGGTCGCGGTCAATCCGGACGATCCGCGCTACCAGGCGAAGATCGGCACCGAGCTGGCCCTGCCGCTGACCGGCCGCACGATCCCGGTGATCGCGGACTCCTATGTGGACCCGCAATTCGGCACCGGCTGCGTCAAGATCACGCCGGCGCACGATTTCAACGATTTCGCGATCGGCCAGCGCCATGGCCTGGCGCCGCTGCCGATCCTGACGCCGACGGCGACGATCAACGACAACGCGCCGGCCAGGTACCGGGGACTGGATCGCTACGCGGCGCGCGAGGCGGTGCTGCAGGATCTGCGGGCCGCCGGCCTTCTGGTGTCCGAACGCCCTCACCGGATGGTGGTTCCGCGCGGCGGCCGCACCGGCGAGGTGGTGGAGCCGATGCTGTCGGACCAGTGGTTCGTCGCGATGAGCAGGCCCTGCCCGCAGGGCCCCAACGCCGGCCAATCATTGGCGCAGATCGCTCTGGAGGCGGTCGACAGCGGCGCGGTGCGCATCTTCCCGGACCAGTGGCGCGTGGTGTACCGGCAGTGGCTGGAGAACATCCAGGACTGGTGCATCTCGTGGCAGCTGTGGTGGGGTCACCAGATTCCCGCCTGGTATGACGCCGACGGGCGTGTGTTCGTGGCCCGCTCCGAGGGCGAGGCGCAGCGCCTGGCCGGCGGCGCGGCGCTGCGCCGCGACCCCGACGTGCTCGACACCTGGTACTCGTCGGCGCTGGTGCCGTTTTCGACGCTCGGGTGGCCGCACCCCGAGGGCGCGGACCGCGAGGCCTACGAACTGTATCTGCCCTCCTCGGTTCTGGTGACCGGCTACGAGATCATCTTCTTCTGGGTTGCGCGGATGATCTTCATGACGCGGCATTTCACCGGCCGCGTGCCGTTCCGCGATGTCTATATCCACGGCATCGTGCGAGATGCCGAGGGCCGCAAGATGAGCAAGTCCGAGGGCAACACGATCGACCCGGTCGATCTGCTGGATGGCATTTCGCTCGAGGATCTGGTCCGCAAGAACACGACCGGACTGCGCCGGCCGCAGGACGCGCCCAAGGTCGAAGCCCGGCTGCGCAAGGAGTTTCCGAACGGGATGCCGGCCTACGGCGCAGATGCGCTGCGCTTCACGATGGCCGCGTACGCCACGCTGGGCCGCAACGTCAATTTCGACTTCAAGCGCTGCGAGGGCTACCGCAACTTCGGCAACAAGCTGTGGAACGCGACCCGGTTCGTGCTGATGAACACCGAGGGGCAGGATTGCGGGTTCGCCGGCGGCGCCCTGGAGCTGTCGTTCGCCGACCGGTGGATCGCGGGCGAATTGCAGCGCACCGAGGCGGAAGTCGAGCGCGGGTTCGCCGACTATCGCCTCGACAACGTGGCCAACGCGCTGTACCGCTTCGTGTGGGACGAGTACTGCGACTGGTACGTGGAACTGGCCAAGGTGCAGCTGGCCGCGGGCAGCCCCGCGCAGCAGCGCGGCACGCGCCGCACCCTGCTGGAGGTGCTGGAAGCGGCGCTGCGACTGCTGCATCCGATCACGCCCTTCATCACGGAGGAGCTGTGGCAGCGGGTGTCGGTGCTGGCGGCCCGTCGGGGCGCGTCGGATCAAACCTCGGTGATGGTGCAGCCGTACCCCCGGCCGGATCCGGCGCGGATCGATCCGCAGGCCGACGCCGAGCTGGCGCTGCTCAAGCGCATCGTCGACGCCTGCCGCAACCTGCGCAGCGAAATGAGCCTGTCGCCGAAGGATCGCGTGCCGCTCGCCCTGACTCCCCGCGACGCGCGCGGCGAGGCGTTCGTTCCGTACCTGATGGCGCTCGCCAGGCTTTCGGCGGTCGAGCGGGTCGACGCGCTGGCCGGGTCGGAGGGCGCGGGGGCCGCTCCGGTGGCGGTGGCGGGCGAATACCGGCTGATGTTGAAAATCGAGGTCGACATCGCGGCCGAACGCGAGCGCCTGAGCCGGGAAATCGCCCGCATCCAGGGGGAAATCGAAAAGGCCGAAAGCCAGCTCGCCAACGGCAAGTTCGTCGAGCGCGCGCCCGCGACCGTGGTCGAAGAGATGCGCCAGCGGCTGGCGGGTTTCCAGTCGACCTTGAGCAAGCTCACCGATCAGCTTGGCCGCCTCGCCGGCGGTTGAGAAGCGGCGGTGAGGCGAGCGCTCGCCGTATCGGTGGCGTCGACGGCGGACCTTCAGCGCAGTCCCGCGATGTACTCCGACAGGTCGACGATGTCCTCGTCGGACAGTGTCCGCGCCACGGCCGTCATGTTGCCGGCATCGTTGGTGCGCGTATGCGCCTTGAACGCCCGTAACTGCTTGGCGATGTAGGCGGGATACTGACCGCCCACGCGCGGGATCTCGTTCTGACCGACGAAGTTGCCCAGGTGGCACATGGTGCAAAGCGTTTCGGTCGACTTGGCCTCGCCGCGTGCGACGCGGTCGGGGGTCCCGTTGAAGACGATCGAAGCCATCTTCTGTCCGGCGAAGTAATCCGCGACCGCGTGCATATCGTCGGTGCTCAGCGTGGCGGCCACCGGCGACATCACCGGGTCGGTGCGGCGACCCGCCTTGAAGTCCCGAAGTTCCAGATACAGGTAGCGCGCTGTCTGACCGGCGAGGATCGGGAACTCCGGATTGGAAGAATTGCCGTCGGCGCCATGACAGGGCGCACAGACCTCGGTTGCGAGCTTGCGACCGGCATCGCTTTGCGCAAGGGCGGCATTGGCAAGGGTCAGCGCAAGCGCCGGCACGGCAATTCGGATCAGCACGCTGTCAGGCTCACAGGCCGAACACGATCACGCTGTTGCCGCGCTTGAAGTCGATCTGCGTATTGCCGCCGGCGGCCACTGCGATGTACTGTTTTCCGTTGACGGTATACGAAACCGCGGGCGCGTTAACACCGGCGCCGCACTGAAACTTCCAGAGTTCCTTGCCGGTGGCGGCATCGAAGGCCTTGAACCAGCCGTTGCCCTCGCCGTTGAAAACCAGGCCGCCGGCGGTGGCCAGCACTCCGCCGATCAGGGGTTCGGGGGTGGTCACGCTCCACGCCACCTTGCCGCTGTCCAGATTGACCGCCACCAGACGACCCGACTGCGCCTCGGACGGGATCGTCTTGAAGGCCCCGCCCAGCCACAATTTGCCACCCGGGTAATTCGAAGCCTCGACCTGATAGGTCATCGGCTGATGCAGATTGGCGGCGAACGCCAGCCGCATCTTCGGATTGACCGCCATCGGCGACCATTCGACGCCACCGTTGGCGCCCGGCAGCATGCGCGCGCCGTCCGGCGTAGGCAGCGCCCACATGTTTTCCTGCGGCACCATCGCCTCTGAAAAGCGCACCAGGCTGCAGTCGCGGCGGTCATGCACGTACACATGGCCGGTCTTGCCGCCGTGGATCGCCACCGGTATCGGCTTGCCGTCCTTGCCCGCGGCCGTGGTCAGGATGACGGCCGAGACCGCATCGAGGTCCCAGACGTCGTGCGCGATGTACTGGAAGTGGCACTTGGCGGTACCGGTGTCCAGGTCGACCGCAACGATCGAATCGGTATACAGGTTGTCGCCCGGGCGGATCGCACCATACAGGTCCGGCGAGGGGTTGCCGACCACGAACCAGGCGGTGCGCGCTTCGAGGTCGATGGCCGGGGTCATCCAGACGCCGCCGCCCAACGTCTTGTAGAAGTCGCCGCCCTTGGCCGCGAGGTCGGCTTTTTCCTGCGCTATATCGCGATGCAGGTCGCGACCCGTCGCATCTTTTGTCGCCCACACCCCCTCGTGCCCTGTGTCCGGGATGGTGTAGAACGTCCACAACAACTGACCATTCTGCTGGTCGAAGGCCTTGACGAACCCGCGGATGCCGTATTCGCCGCCGTTGGTGCCGATCAGCACCTCGCCGTCCACGGCGGCCGGGGCCATGGTCTCCGAATAGCCATCGTCGGGATCGGCGATCTTGGTATCCCAGATCACGCTTCCGGTATTGGCGTCCAGCGCGATCAAGCGCGCATCGAGCGTGCCCAGAAACAGCCGGCCACCCGCCACCGCGACGCCGCGATTGTTCGGGCCGCAGCAAAATGTCGTCGTCGGCCCCATCTTGTGCTTGTAGTGCCAGAACTCCTTGCCCGTGGCGGCGTCCACCGCGTAGACGTGGTCGTACGAAGTCGTGAGGTACATCACGCCGTCGACCACGATCGGCGCCGTTTCCATCGATTCGACCACCTCGGTCTGCACAAGGAAGGCTGGACGCAGCCTGGCCACGTTGCCCGTGTTGATCTCCGTGGCATCGGAATAACGCGTCTGCGCATAGTTGCCGTTCGAGTGCAGCCAGTCCCGCTTGTTGCCCGCAGCCTTGTTGAGGGCCTCTTGTGTGACGTCGATCCGCTTGGGAACGTCGGCGGTCTTCTTCGTGCTCGAGGTGCCGGTTTCCTGCTGCGCCAACGAGGGCAAGGCGATCAGGCAGGCGAGCGCGCCGATCGTTATGGGGAAACGTGTCATGAGTCCTCCCGGAATTTTTTGCTTCGTTCGAGCCCGCAAAGGCTTCTACATTGGCCTTCGCGACTGGCCTAGAGGTGACGCTGAGGTCAAAACCATAATGCTCCATGTCTTATGCCATGACAAGGAGCGGCAAAGTGGTCGTCGATCAGAGGGATTGCTAGCGTGTATCAGGTAATAGCGTCCACGTTTGCTGCCGCGCAATCCCTATAGCGGCAACGGTCATCAGCGTGGCTTCAGCACGGCTTTCAACAGCAGCCGGGCCTTGTTCCAGTCGCGCTGCACCGTTCGCTCGTTGACCGCGAAGGTTTCAGCGATCTCGGCCTCGGTGTACCCGCCGTAATAGCGCATTTCCACCAGCTTCGCGAGCCTCGGCTCGGCCGCCTCCAGCACCAGCAGGGCCTCGTGCACGTCCAGGATCGCTTCTTCACCCGCGGACAGCTGATCCAGCAATTGGGTCGACAGCGTCAGCTCGGGCACGCCGCCACCCCTGCGCTGCGCCAGGCGCCCACGCGCCGTGTCGACGATCACGTTGCGCATCACCTGCGAGGCGAATGCGAAAAACGACCGCCGGTCCTCCGCGCGCAGCTCCGCGGACTGGATGAACCGGATGTACGCCTCGCTCACCAGCGCGGTCGTATCCAGCATGTCGTGGCGGCCGCCGTGGTACAGGCGCACGTGCGCGAGCTTTTTCAATTCCTCATAGGCCAGGGCAAACAGCGCGTTACGCGCGGCAGCGTCGCCCGCGTGCGTCCTTTGCAGCAGCCGTGTGATCTCGCCCTGGCGGGCGGACGGCTGGACAGGCCTCAATCCAGCCTCTTCCGGCAACGCGTCGCCGGCGGTGGCGGCGATCGGCCTCGTTTCTTGCAGCGGCATGATCTCTCCTGGGCGCATGGTGGCTAGAGCACGCTTCAATCCAAGGTCTTGCGGCAACCCGCCGGCCTGTTGCTTGACTGCGGCGCTGAGCGACGCGTTCCATTGAACTCGCGCCTCCTGTTCCCGGTGCGCTCTCAGATAGGCGGTAACCAGCAAGCGCTCCTGATCGGTCAGGGTGCCGTTCACGTACCAGGGCAGAAGCGACTCGAAATCTCTGGCGCTCAACACGGCAGTGCGACCGCTATTGCAAACCCGACGTGGCCAGGCAGCGCTTCATCTTCCGCAATGCCTGAAACAGGTGCTGTCTTACCGCATTGCCCGCGCAGCCGACGATCAGCCCGATCTGCTCTCGGGACAGATCCTCGAAATAGGCCAGGTGCACGATTGTGCGCTGGCGCTCCGGCAGCCGTTTGATGCATTGGTCGATGGCAGCGAGCCTTTCCTTTCCCAACACCGCATCGAACGGAGTGGGGTCGACATCGGGCACCTCCTCCGGGTCGTCGCCGTCATCCACCTCGACACACCCACGCCGCCGCAACAGGCCGGACGCCTTGTTATTCGCGATCCCGAGCACATACGTCATGAACCTGCAGTCGCCGCGAAAACGGTCCGGGTGCCGCCACAGCTCCATCGCGGTGTCATTCAACACCTCTTCCGCATCCTCTCGATCGCCCAGCCGGTGCCGGGCGAACAAAAACACCCTCCGATTGATGACGTGAAAGAGCTCGACAAACGCCTGTTCGTCGCCTTGACCGATTCGACGGAGCAGCCCAACGGCAAGTTCGTTCATCTCGACCATGATGAGTCGCACCGCACGCCGTTTCCGTTAGTGAAAGATCGCGCGGTATCGGTGCAGTGCTCGCGGATCCGCGCCGGATTCCACGAACGCGGGACGATGGGGCGACAGTACGCGACCTCCGACGGTCGGTGCCGATCGCGCGAACAGCCGTGCGTCGGTTGATAGCGCCTTTGCGGTGCTCAAACTTGCTAGAGTCCGTGCAAATGACATCAAGCCAGGCCGCTGCAGCCACTTCCAGCGTTGCGAACGCGCGGCAGCATGCTCGCCTGCACTTCAGACGCCTGGCCGCGGAGGCCGTCGCGCTTGCGCGAGCATCCCCCTTTCCGGCCTTGGACCCCGCGACCTTGCGGGATCTTCCGCGTGGCGATGGCCACGCGGTCCTGGTGCTGCCTGCAAGCCTTCGAGGCGACGACCAGACCGCGCAGTTGCGAGCTTTCCTGGTCGGACTCGGGTATGCCGCCTTCGGATGGAATCTCGGCGTCAATCTGGGCCCGACTGCGCGGTCGGTGCGTGAAACAGGTCGCCGGCTTGCCGACCTGTCCACGCGGCATGGAGCGGTCAGCCTGGTCGGCTTCAGCATGGGTGGGCTGTTTGCGCGTCTTCTGGCCGCCCGCCATCCGGCACAGGTCCGGCAGGTCATCACCGTCTGCAGTCCGATCCGCGAGCCGGCACGCAGCGTGTGGATTCCGCTCGAGGCGTTTCTGGGCCTGTGGCCCGGGGTCGATCTGCGCGCGCTGTCGGCCGAGGTCCAGCTGCGGCCGCCGGTGCCGTCGACCTGCATCTATTCGCGCGACGACGGCATCGTCCGCTGGACGAGCTGTCTGGACGAGACGGGGCCGGCCGAAAGCAATGTCGAGGTGAGCGGCTGCCACGTCACGATGCCGCACAACCCGGAGGTGGTTCGCGTGCTGGCGGCGCGCCTGGCGCGCCGCGTCGATGAGGTACGCTTATAGCGCTGATCCATAGACCGCGACCCGATCTCGGTTTTCGCAGCTCCTGCAGCGCGCGTATCCGAAAATCCGGGCTGCCAGAAGGTCAAGGAGATGATCATGCGCGTTTCAACGTTTGCCGCAGCGAGCTCGCTTGCTCTTTGCCTGTCGCTGGTAGTGCCTGCAAGCGGGCAGACCGACGCCAAGGGCTTCGTCCGCTTGACACCCGAGCAGACCGAGTGGAAGGATGTGCCCGGCGGGCACGGGGTACAGATGGCGGTGGTGTCGGGCGACCCGACCAAAGCCGGCGTCTACGTGATTCGGGTCAAGTTTCCTCCCGGAATCATGAGTGCGCCCCATTTTCATCCGGAGGATCGGCATGCGGTGGTGCTCAGGGGTACGTGGTTCACGGGCACCGACGATTCGTGGGACCCGGACAGGACCGTGCCCTTGACGCCGGGCAGCTACATGAAGCATCCGGCCGGAGCGGTTCACTACGATGGAGCCAAGGGCGAGGAAGTGATCGTCCAGATCGCCGGGTTTGGCCCGACGGGCACGACCGAGGTCTTCCCCGGCGAGGGCCGCTTCGGGGCGCCTCACAGATTGAAGTAGCTTGCGGACCGTGTTCTCTTCGAGCCGGGCGATCGGCTGCGCGCTGCTTGGCCTTGGACTCGCCTTCTCACCGCTGACCGCTTTCGCCACCCCAGGCGAGGTGAAGGTCGGACAGGTCCTGCGGGAGGCCACGTTGCAAGGACTGAACGGCCCGTCGCGCCAGCTTTCGCAGTACCGCGGACGGCCGCTGCTGATCAACGTCTGGGCCAGCTGGTGCGGCCCTTGCATCGAGGAGATGGCTTCGCTCGAAAGGCTCGCCTGGCGGGACGACCGCATCGCGTTTTCGATCATCGGCATTTCAACCGATGACTATTCCGACCATGCCCTGGCCTTCCTGAATCGCTCGAACGCGACGATCAGGCACTACATCGACCATGCCCTGCAGATGGAGAACATGCTGGGCGCCTCGCAGATTCCCCTGACGGTGCTGGTAGATGCCAATGGCCGCGTGGTCGACAAGATTTACGGCGCGCGGCAGTGGGACTCGGCCGAGTCGCTGCAACTCATCGCGCGGGCATTCCGCCCGCACAAGACGACATTGACTACCGGCCGGATGGGGCCGCGGACGGGGCCGGTGATGCAGGCGGCGACGGGGCCGGAACCGCGCCCGGGATCGGAGTCACCTCCGGCAGCAGGCGCACGCCCGTGATCCAGTATTCGGTGTCGCCGAAGCAGCTCGATGGCAGCCCCTTTTTCTGCTCGTAACTGAGCGCGACGCGCCGGCCCATCGTCTGATTGATCTGCGCCACCACCGACGGGTTCCACACGGTGAATGTGAACTTCTCGGGAACGGTGCCGGGCATCGTGATCATCGCCATCTCGCCTTCCCAGGTCTTGCACAACCAGCCCTTGCGGCTGAATTTCTGGACCCAGCCGGCGCGCTCCCCGGTCGAGTAGCTCCAGTTCAGCACGAAGGCGATGTAGGCACCGAGCAGGGCGATCAGAATCAGCAAAACGAGCAAGAACCTGCGTTTCAAGGACCCTCTCCCCCAGCCCCTGTCCCGCGAAGCGGGAGAGGGGAGAAAAAACGTCCTCAACTCCCTCTCAAAGGAGAGAGTTGATATCAGCGCCGGCGCAGGAAGTGCAGGTATTCGGAGTCGACTGTCAGCTGGCGCAGCAGCTCGTTGCCGGTCTGTTTCGAGAAGGCCTGGAAGTCGCGGACCGATCCGGGGTCGGTGCACACGATCTTCAGGATCTGGCCGCTTTGCATCCCCGCCAGCGCCTTCTTCGCCCGCAGGATCGGCAGCGGGCAGGCCAGACCGCGCGCGTCGACTTCGCGGTCGTACTCCTCGACGATCATCCCGGGCGGGTTCGCGTTCGTATTCATTCAGGCTCCCGTATTCTCGGACCGCCGCTGCCGGCTCTAAAGACGCTGCTCCACCCAGGCCTGCACTTTGTCCAGTGCCGAGGGCAGAGCGGCCGGGTCGTTGCCGCCGGCCATCGCCATGTCGGGCCGTCCTCCGCCTTTGCCGCCGACCTGCGAGGCGACGAAGTTGGCGAGGTCGCCGGCCTTGATGCGGCCCACCGCATCGGGCGTGACGCCCGCGGCGATCTGCACCTTGCCGTCCTCGACGCTCGCCAGCACGATGGCCGCGCTCTTGAGCTTGTTTTTCAGCTGATCGAGCGTCTCGCGCAGCGTGCGCGCGTCGGCCCCATCCAGCGTCGCCGCCAGCACCTTCAGACCGGACCCCACCACCACCGCCCGCGTCGCCAGCTCGTCGCCCTGACCGGCGGCCAGCTTGCTCTTCAGGCGGGCGATTTCCTTGTCCTTCGCCCTGACGTCCTCAAGAATCTGGACGACCCGATCGTTTGCCTCGGCCACGGGGCTTCGCACCGACGCGGCGATCGAAGCCAGCTGGGCGTCCAGCCACTGGACGTACTCCAGCGCACCCGCGCCCGTCACGGCCTCGATCCGGCGCACTCCCGAGGCGATCCCGCTTTCGGCGACAACCTTGAAAAAGCCGATGTCGCCGGTGCGCCGCACGTGGGTGCCGCCGCACAGCTCGGTGGAGAAGTTCTCGCCGTCGGCGCCCATCGCGACGACCCGCACCTCGTCGCCATACTTGTCGCCGAAAAACGCCAGCGCTCCGGAGTCGATCGCTTCGTCGAATTTCATCACGTTGGCGCTGACCGCGACGTTGGCGCGTATCGCCCGGTTGACGATCGCCTCCACGCGCCGCACCTCGCCGGGATCCATCGGCTTGTCGTGCGAGAAGTCGAAGCGGGTCCGCTCGGCGTCGACCCGCGAACCCTTCTGCTGCACGTGGCCGCCCAGCACGGTGCGCAGCGCGGCATGCATCAGGTGCGTGGCCGAGTGGTTCAGCATCGTGCGAGCGCGATACTCCGCGTCGACCCGCGCCTCCACCGCATCGCCCACGCGCAGCGTCCCCGTCGCCAGCGCTCCGTGGTGACCGAACACTTCGGGCTGGACTTTCTGCGTGTCTTCGACCCGGAACGTACCGTGGGTCCCCGCCAGCTCGCCGCGATCGCCGACCTGGCCGCCGCCCTCGGCGTAAAACGGCGTCGTGTCCAGCACCACCACGCCGGTCTGCCCCGCGCGCAGGCTCGGGACCGCGACCCCTTCGGCGTACAGCGCCACCACGCGCGCCTCGGCGCGCAGCCGCTCGTAACCGACGAAACGCGTGCGATCGCCCTCGTACTCGAGTCCGGCGCTCATCCGGAAACGGCCTTCGGCGCGTGCCTGCTCGCGCTGGCGCTCCATGGCCCGCTCGAAGCCGGCCATGTCGACGGTAAAGCCGCGCTCGCGGGCGATGTCGGCCGTCAGATCGACCGGAAAGCCGTGCGTGTCATACAGCACGAAGGCGGTTTCGCCATCGAGCATCCTGGCGTCGCCGCTGCGAAGCTGCCCGAGCGCCGCGTCCAGGATCTTCATCCCGTTTTCCAGCGTCTCGCCAAAGCGCTGTTCCTCCTGCAGCAGCACCGCCTCGATCCGGCTCAAGCCTTCGACCAGCTCCGGATAGGCCGCTCCCATTTCCTGCGCCACGTCTGACGCCAGCCGATAAAAGAACGGCTTGCGGCAGCCCAGCTTGTAGCCATGCCGCAGCGCCCGCCGCACGATCCGTCGCAGCACGTAGCCGCGGCCCTCGTTGCCGGGGATCACGCCATCGGCCACCAGGAACGCGCAGGCGCGGATGTGGTCGGCGATCACCTTCAGCGAGTTGTCGGCCAGATCGCGGGTGCCGGTTTCGCGGGCGGCGGCGCGAATCAGCCGCTGGAACAGATCGATGTCGTAGTTGCTGTGCACGCCTTGCAGCACGGCGGCCAGGCGCTCCAGGCCCATGCCGGTGTCCACGCACGGACGCGGCAGCGGCGTGAGCTGGCCGGACGGGTCCCGGTCGAACTGCATGAACACCAGGTTCCAGATCTCGATGAAACGGTCGCCGTCGGCATCGTCCGAGCCCGGCGGGCCGCCCGCGATCTGCGGCCCGTGGTCGTAGAAGATCTCGGTGCAGGGGCCGCATGGTCCGGTGTCGGCCATCTGCCAGAAGTTGTCGGACGTGTACTTCGGCTGGCCCGGCTTGTCGCCGATGCGGATGCAGCGCGAAGCCGGCACGCCGATCTCGCGGGTCCAGATCGAATAGGCCTCGTCATCGTCGATGTACACCGTCACCCACAGCTTTTCGGGCGGCAGCCGGTAGTCGCGGGTCAGCAATTGCCAGGCGTAGCCGATCGCCTCGCGCTTGAAGTAGTCGCCGAAGCTGAAGTTGCCCAGCATCTCGAAGAAGGTGTGATGCCGCGCCGTGTAGCCGACGTTTTCCAGATCGTTGTGCTTGCCGCCGGCGCGCAGACACTTCTGGGCGGTGGTGGCGCGCTTGTACGGGCGCGTCTCACGCCCCGTGAATACGTCCTTGAACTGCACCATGCCCGAATTGGTGAAGAGCAGCGTCGGGTCGTTGGCGGGCACCAGGGAGGACGCGCGCACGATCGTGTGCCCGTTGGACTCGAAGAACTTCAGGAAGCGTTCGCGGATTTCGGCGCTGTTCATGGCGCCAATGATACTGGGCGCGCATGGCCGCCAGCACCCTCTCCCCCTGCCCCTCTCCCGCAAGCGGGAGAGGGGAGTAAGGCAAGGGCCCCTCTCGCAAACGTGAGAGGGGAAGTAATGCAAGGGCCCCTCTCGCAACGGAGAGGGGAGTAAGGCAAGGGCCCCTCTCGCAAGCGGGAGAGGGGAGTTTGACGGAGGTCAGTCAGGCGGGTCGCGGTCGTCCGGAACGCGCCGACCTTCGCCCTTCAAATTCTCGAACTTTCCGCTCTTCACGGCCCAGGTCAGGACACCGCCGATCAGCAGCACCAGGCCGACCGACAGGGGAATCAGAAGAAACAGCGATTCCATACGGCTTACTCGCGGCGCCCGGCGGAAGCCGCAGTCGGCGTCGCAGCGCGCGTGCGGCGCAGACCGAGCCGAACCGAATTGGCCAGCACGACGGCCGAACTGAGCGCCATGCCGACCGACGCGGTCAGCGGAGAAAGCCACCCCGCCATCGCCAGCGGAACCATCGCGGCGTTGCAGGCCAGCGCCCAGCCCAGGTTGGTCCGCACGACGTGCGTGGTGCGGCGCGCCATCTCGAACACGAAGCCGACGTCGGCCAGGCTCGGCCGCAGGCAAATGATGTCGGCGCGGGCCTGCGCCAAATCCGTGCCCGGTGCGAGCACGATCGACGCATCGGCCTGCGCCAGCACCGGAGCGTTGTTGATGCCGTCGCCGATCATTGCGATCCGCCGGCCCCGGCGCTGCAGGCAGGCCAGCAACGCCTGCTTGCCGGCGGGCGTCTGCCCGGCATGGATCTGCAGCGTCGGGTCGCGCAGATCCGCAGCCATGGCCTCGACTGCGGCGCGACGGTCGCCGGACACCACCATCACTTCGGTGCCGTCGCGCGCAAGCTGCGCGAGCACGCTCGACGCACCGGCTCGAATCCGCTCGCCGAACCGGATCATCGCGACCGGCCCGTCCTGATCGGCCAGTACCAGGCCAATGCCGCCCTGGGAGCATTCCGCGGCCAGCGTCAGCGCGAAGTCGAGCGCCGGACCCACCTCGGCGACCAGTGCCAGCGCGTAGTCCGGTTTACCGAGGCGGTAGCGCCGGCCGTCGACCACGCCCTCGACTCCGGCGCCGGCCACTTCGGTCACGCTGGACACCGAGACCAGCGCCACGCGCGCCTGCCTTGCGGTGCTGCCCAGGGCGCGCGCAAATGGGTGGGCGGAACGCGATTCCAGGCTGGCGGCGATCCGAAGGCAATCGCCGTCGTCAAGCTCACACATCGACAGAATGCCGGTCACCGCCAGCTCGGCCTCGGTCAGCGTGCCGGTCTTGTCGAATGCGACCGCGTCAACCCGGCTCAGCTCTTCCAGCGCCGACCCACGCGCCAGCAGGATGCCGCGCCGGGCCAGCGTGGCCTGGGCCACTGCCGTCGCCAGCGGCGCAGCGAGCGACAGGGCGCACGGGCACGCCGCGATCAGAACCGCGATCGCGTTGCTCAGCGCGGCGGAGGGGTCGACCAGCGCCCACCCAAGCGCCGTGCCAGCGCTGGCCCCCAGCAACACCAAAACGAAACGCGCCGCGACCCGGTTCGCCAGTTCGACCGGGCGCGGCCGTTGGCTGCCTGCTTCGACGATCAGCCGCTGCAGCGCCGACAGCGAAGTGCGCTCCCCGCTCCGAAGCACTTCGACCAGCAGCGGCTGGTCCAGATTCAGGCTGCCCTCGAGCACGAGCGCGCCGGGGGCGACATCAACCGGGGCCGACTCGCCGGTAAGCCAGGCCTGGGACAAGGCCGAGCGGCCCTGGATCACCCGGCCATCGGCCGGGACCCGTGCGCCAGCCGGCACGATCACCTGGTCATCGGGGGTCAGTCGGTCGGGGGTGATCGTTTCGAACTCCGACGAGTGCGGGTGATTAAGCAGCCGTTGCACCTCGCTTGCGGTGCGCTCCACGGCCGCGTCGTTGAACGCGGAGGCCCGCATCAGAGCCCGTTGCTGCCACCACCGGACCGACAGCAACAGTGCAACGAACATCGCAATCGAATCGAAATACACGGCGCCGGCCCCCGCGACCAGCGAAAAAACGCTGGCGCCGAACGCGGCGGTGAGGCTCAGGGCAACCGGCACGTCCATGGCGACCTGACCCGCACGCAACTGGCTGACCGCCGCCCGCCACAGCGGTGCGGCTGAAAACAGCAGCACCGGGATCACCAGTGCCGCCTGCGCCACGCGCAGCAGCTGCCCCAGCGCAGGTCCAATCTGCCCAGGCTGCGCCAGGTAGGCGGGCACGGCCAGCATCATCACCTGCACCATCGCCAGCCAGGCAAGTACCACGCGCAGCCGCTCGACGCGCCCTGCGCGCCGCTCGGCTTCAGGCTGCACCCCCGACACGACCCGATAGCCGGCGCCCTCGACCGCGCGCTGCAGAGCCGGCAGAGCGATCCGATTGCGGTCATACACGATCGTGGCGCGCCGCGCGACGAAGTCGACGTTGGCCACCGCCACGCCGGGCGTTGCGCGCAGCTGGACTTCGATCAGAAGAGCACAGGCGGCGCATGCCATTCCGCGGATTTTTATCTGGCTGCGTTCCATCTGCCGCGCGGGGGGCGGGCGCTCGCCGGTCGACTCGTCGTCGACCGGCGGCGTCAGGCGCGCGCGCGCAAACGCGATCTGTTCGGCGATGAAGGCGCAGCCCTGGCAGCAAAACGACTGCTGCTGGCCGTCGATCTCGCGCGCTACGACCCGACCCCTGACCAGCGCATCCGAACAGTGCTCGCAGACGGCGCCAATTTCGCCGCCGTCTTGCTGCCCGAACCCGGATTGACCCGATACCTTGGGTTGCGTCATCGCCCGTGCCTTTCGATTACCTTCGGGCACAAACTCGACCACGGGTCAGCCCCCGCGGCCTTGGTCCGTCCGATCGGCTCGAGTCAGCGTAGGTGGCGCGTGCGATCGCTTCTTGATTTGGATCAAAGCCGCAGGCCGATCAACCTGATACCGCGCGGTGATATCGGGTCTTGTCGAGAGGGAGTCGAACCGCGCTTGAAGGGAAAACCTGTCGCAGAGTTTCCCTGAGGCCGCAGGGGATTAAATCCAGGCAATCACCGGTCGAGCAGCGTCGGCTCGATCCGATCGAGCCGATCGGTGCAAAGCGCGTCCACACCCCATGTCGCCAGCTCGATGGCGCGCTGCCGATCGTTGACCGTGTAACAGAACAGCCAGTAGCCCGCCGCGCGGACCCGGCTGGCCGTCGAAGCATCCAGCGTGCGGTGATCGCAATGCAGCGCCGCGCACTGCAGCTGTTCCAATTGCTCGCGCCAGTTGCGCGGAATGCGCGCGCACAGCAGGCCGCGCCGCAACGACGGGGCGGCGTCGCGCGCCGCCGCCAGCGCCTCCGGCGAGAACGACGACAGCAGCGGAACTCGCGGGTCGGGAAGGCCATCGGACCCCACCAGGTCCGCGAAATCGCGCGCGATCGCGCGCGCGACCTGTTCGCCGGTTCGCTGGTCCTGCCCCGGGGCGGGCTTGATCTCGGCATTGATCCACACGTGATGCGAGCGGCAAAAGGCAACCGCCTCGCTCAGCCGCGGGATCGGTTCACCGGCGAAGCTCGACGAAAACCAGCCTCCGGCGTCCAGCCGCGCCAGCTCGGCCCACGACCGCCCGGCCACGGGGCCCTTCGCGTCGGTGGTTCGATCCAGGGTCGCGTCGTGTATCAGGACCGGCTCGTCGTCCGCGCTGAGCATCACGTCGAATTCGACGCCGCGAAACCCGCGTTCGCAACCGACCCGCATCGCGGCGATCGTGTTCTCGGGCGCGAAGGAGCCGCCGCCGCGGTGCGCCAGCACGCGCGGGTACGGCCAAGGCATCATCGGGCCGGTCGCATTCACGGCACGGGCGTCGTTTTGTTACGGCGCCGCACGTAGACCAGCTTCTCGACGCGCGCCACCAGCAGGTCTTCGGCGTCGACCACGTCGGCGTGGAACAGATGCAGGTGCTTGCTTCCGCTCGCGGTCATCGTGCGGATCGATTTGAGGTCCTCGTCGCGCAACTTCATCACCGCGCGCACCCGGGAGCGGCCGGCGGCGATGTAGTCGATGCAGGCTGCGCGGTCCCACACGACGTAATCGGGCCCCAGGTTGCGCAACAGCATCAGCACGAAAAACGGATCAGTCATCGCGAACAGCGACCCGCCGAAGTGCGCGCCGTGCGCGTTGCGGTTGTACCGCCGCAGCGGCATTTCGACCACGAACTCGCGAAAATCCGGCGCGATCGACCGCACGCGGATGCCCGCCCCGACCAGCGGCGGCCACAGGTTCAGGCCCCAGCGCGCGACACGCGGGGGCAGCGACAGGACAACGGACATCGGACGATTCCCAGGAGACGATCGCGAGTTTAGTGCCCTGTAACAGGCGCGGGCCGCTAATCGGTAGGATGTGCCATGCCCTTGAACGCACCGCATCGCTTCAAGCCGGATCGGCCGGTGGCGGCGCCCGTTCATCTTTCGATCCACGGGCGCGTGCAAGGCGTCGGGTTTCGCGACGCCTTGAGCCTGCAGGCACTGGAGCACGGCGTGGACGGATGGGTACGCAACCGCCGCGACGGCAGCGTCGAGGCCGTAATCCAGGGCGACGCGCGCGCCGTCGAGGCGCTGATCCGCTGGTCGCATCACGGGCCGCCGGCGGCCCATGTGGAACGGGTCGACAGCCGGCCGGCCAATGCCGACGAGGCCGCCGCCGTGCAGCCCGGATTCCGCCGCCTGCCGACCGCATGACGTACGCTTACCCGATGACCGACTCGACGTCTGCCCGAAGCTGGTTCGACTGGACCAATCCGTACCCGACCACGCGCGCGCCGGTGTTTGCGCGCAACATCGTGGCCACCTCACAGCCTCTGGCGGCCAGCGCGGGGTTGGCGATGATGCGCCAGGGCGGCAATGCGGTGGACGCAGCGATCGCCGGCGCCGCCGCGATCAGCCTGACCGAGCCCTGCTCCAACGGGCTGGGGTCGGACAATTTCGCCATCGTCTGGGATGGCAGCCGGCTGCACGGGCTGAATGCCAGCGGCACGGCGCCTGCCACCTGGACGCCCGAGTATTTCCATCGCCGGTATGGAACCGACCCCGCGGCCCGTCCGATGCGCGGGTGGGACACCGTGACGGTGCCGGGAGCCGTCGCGGGATGGGCTGCACTGCATCAGCGCTTTGGCCGGCTCAGCTTCGAGCAGGTGCTCGCTCCGGCGATCGAATACGCCGAGCGCGGGTTTGCCGTCAGCCCGATCGTGCAGGACAAGTGGCGGCAGGCTGCTCCCTTGCTGGCCGGGCTGCCGGGATTCGACCAGCACTTCCTGCCGCGCGGCCGGGCCCCCGAGGTCGGGGAGCATTTTGTGCTGGCGGGCGCGGCCCGCGCATTGAAGCGGATCGCCGAAAGCTGCGGCGAGGATTTCTATCGCGGTCAGATCGCCCAGGCGATCGCCTCCTTCGCCCGGGACGGCGGCGGGACGCTGGGTCTGGGCGACCTGGATCGGTACCGTCCGGTCTGGGTCGAGCCGATCAGCCAGACATTCGCCGGATGCGAATTGCACGAAATTCCCCCCAACGGCCAGGGCATCGCGGCGCTGATGTGCCTGGGGATCCTGGCGCACACGGAGCTTGCCGATTGCCGGGTCGACACCGCCGACTGGCACCACTTGATGATCGAGGCGATGAAACTCGCGTTCGCCGACGTGAATGCGCAGGTGGCGGACCCGGCGGCAATGCGCGTGACCGCCGAGGAGCTGCTCGACCCAGGCCGCCTGCGGCAGCGCGCCCGTCTGATCGACCGCGCGCGTGCGCAGGTGTTCGCGCCGGCAACGCAGAATCGGGGCGGAACGATCTACCTGGCTGCCGCCGACGCCGGCGGGATGATGGTGAGCCTGATCCAGTCCAATTACATGGGGTTCGGATCCGGCATCGTGGTGCCCGGATTCGGCGTCTCGCTGCAGAACCGCGGCTTTGCGTTCAGCCTCGACCCGGATCACCCGAACTGCGTGGCACCCGGCAAGCGGCCGTTCCATACGATCATTCCGGCCATGCTGACGCGTGACGGTCAAGCCCAGATGAGCTTCGGCGTGATGGGCGGCAACATGCAGCCACAGGGGCACGTGCAGACGTTGACCCGGATGCTGCTGGCGCGCCAGCAGCCTCAGGCGGCGTGCGACGCGCCGCGCTGGAAATGGAACGCGGGGCTGGACCTGGAGGTGGAAAGCGCCATGCCGCCGCCGATCGTGGCCGAGCTGCAGCGGCGCGGCCACCACATCGTGTCGGGGCAGGACAGCTACATGGACTTCGGCGCCGGGCAGATGATCTGGCGGCTCGGCGATCCAGGCGTCGACGGCTATGTGGCGGCCAGCGACAGCCGGCGCGACGGGCAGGCCTGCGGGTTTTGAAAGCCCTCTCCCCCGCCCCTCTCCCACTGGCGTGGGAGAGGGGAGTTAATTGGCCCACTCTCCGACCGTCAAATCAACCCCTCTCCCGCGGAGCGGGAGAGGGTGCGCGCGAAGCGCGCGGGAGAGGGTCGGCGCGGATAGAATCCGTTGTCTTCTTGCGCGCCCCGACCGTCGATGAGCACCGATTCGCCCTCCGCACCACCGGCCGGGATCGCCGTCGCCTTCATCGGTCTGGGCGTGATGGGCTACCCGATGGCCGGACACCTGGCGCGCGCCGGCTACCGGGTCACCGTCTACAACCGCACGGCCGCCAAGGCCGAGCGCTGGTGTTCCGAATATGGGGGCAGCGGAGCAGCGTCACCGGCGCTGGCCGCGCGCGGCGCGCGCATCGTGTTCAGCTGCGTCGGCAACGACGACGACCTGCGGGCCGTGGTGCTGGGAGCGGACGGCGCGTTCGCCGGCATGTCGGCCGAGGCGATCCTGGTCGACCATACGACCGCCTCGGCTCAGATCGCTCACCAGCTGCACGCGAAGGCGCGCAGCCTCGGATTGCAGTTCGTCGACGCGCCGGTCTCGGGCGGTCAGGCGGGAGCCGAAAAAGGCCAGCTGACGGTGATGTCCGGCGGCGACCTTGCGCCCTTCGAGCAGGTCCAACCGGTCATCCGCGCCTACGCGCGCGCGGTCACGCGCATCGGGCCGAGCGGCTCGGGCCAGCTCGCGAAGATGGTCAATCAGCTGTGCATTGCCGGGCTGCTGCAGGGGCTGTCCGAGGGCATCGAATTCGGCCGCCGCGCTCACCTGGACATGGAGCTGGTGCTGAAAGTGATCGGCCAGGGCGCCGCCCAGAGCTGGCAGATGGACAATCGCGGCGTCACGATGGTGCATGACCGGTTCGACTTCGGCTTTGCCGTCGATTGGATGCGCAAGGACCTCGGTCTTTGCCTGGACGAGGCACGGCGCCTCGGATGCTCGCTGCCGGTGGGAGCCCTGGTCGACCAGTTCTACGCCGACATTCAGGCGATGGGCGGCGGGCGCTGGGACACCTCCTCGCTGATACGCCGCCTGCGGCCACCGCGGTCCTGACGCCCGGATGGACGTCGACAGCCTGCGGCGGGAGGTTGGCGAGCTCAGGCCGACCCTGCTGCGAATCGCGCGCCTGCAGCTGCGCAACGACGCCTGGGCCGAGGATGCCGTCTCGGAGACCCTGATTTCAGCGCTCGAGGGGGCGGAGCGCTTCGGCGGCCAATCGCAGCTGAAGACCTGGCTGGTCGGCATCCTGAAGCACAAGATCATCGACCACTTCCGCCGTTGCGGCCGCGAGGTGTCGATCGAGGCCGCGACCGAAGCGGCCCAGGTCGAAACGTTCGACGAGCTGTTCGCGGCCGACGGTCATCGCCTGCATGAGCCGGTCGACTGGGGCGATCCGGAAGCGGCGTACTCGCGGGTGCAGTTCTTCGAGATCCTGCAGATGTGCGTGGAGGAGCTGCCGGCGACGCTGGGGCGCGTTTTCATGATGCGCGAGTGGCTCGAGCTGGAGACGGCGCAAATCTGTAAGGAGGTCGGCGTCTCCACGACCAACTGTTTCGTGATGCTGCACCGGGCCCGCACGCGTCTGCGGGAGTGCCTGGAGCAGCGCTGGTTTGCGAAAGAGCCGGCCTGATGATTGTCGGATGGCTGAAGATCACTTGCAGGCAGGCGCAGGTGCTGCTGTCCGAGCGCCAGGACCGGGCGCTCGGGCTGCTGGAAACCCTGCGCTTGCGGTTGCACCTGACCGTGTGCGACTTCTGCTCGCGCGTCGCGCGCCAGTTCCGGGTCCTGTCCGAGGCCGTGCGCAGGCTCGGATCGTAGGCCTGTCTTAATCCATACCATCCGCAGGTCGCGGCCGATGCGAAGCGGACGCCGGATCCCAAAAATACGCAAGCCCCGAACGGCCGAGTCCGCTGTTTGAACCTCTGCTTCCGCGCCACACTCTTACGAAGGCGGGCAGCGGAGTGTGTCCGCGCTCACTCGTCGATTGGATGCGCTTGGATGGCACTGCGATCTTCTGAAACATGGCGCTGGACCATTGACCGGCTGCCGGGTTTGTTCTGGCTGCTAGTGCTGGGCGCAGCTGCCGCCGCGTTTGCGCGGCCCGCCGAGGTGAGCGTCATCGCCGTACCGCAGGATGCAGGCGTTCAAGTGACTGCGAGGGCCCTGGTTCGCGCGCCCACGGAGCTGATCTGGCAAACGCTGACCGACTACGATCATCTGCCCGAGTTCGTGCCCGGCATGGTGTCGAGCCACGTAGTGTCGCACCAGGGCTCACAGCTGATCATCGAGCAGAAGGGCGGCGCGCGCGTGTGGTTCTTTTCGTACCCGATCCGGGTGACCGTGGCCACCACCGAGCATCCCTACGAGGAAATCGACGTCCGCCTGCTCCAGGGCAATCTGCGGCGGCTCGAAGGCAGCTACCGGATCGAGCCTCAACCGGACGGCACGACCGAGGTGAGCTGGAGCGGCATGATCGAGCCGGACAGCCCGCTGCCCGCGTTCATCCGCAATGCGATGCTGCGCCGGAGCATCGCGGAGCAGTTCACCAGCATGGTGCGTGAAATCGAGCGGCGTGGCGATCGGTGGTCGGCGCGCTCGGCATTGCCCCACTAGCACCTCTACACGCCGATGGGCGACACTACGTGGAGTGTCGCCGACCTGCTTCCCCGTCAGTCAGATCGAGCGTCATAAAGCAGCTGTGCGGATCCGGCACATAGTCGCCGAACGGTCCGGTGCTGACGAATCCGAAGCCCGCGTAGAGAGCGCGGGCCGGCGCAAAGGCATCCATCGACCCGGTTTCCAGGCTCAGGCGGCGGTAGGAACGCGACCGCGCCTCGGCGACGATATGCGCAAGCAGGCCGGCTGCTACGCCGCGGCGCCGATGCGCCTGTGCGGTGTGCATCGACTTGATCTCGCCGTGCGATGGATCGAGCTCTTTGAGCGCGCCGCATCCCAGCAGGCTGGCGCCGTCCCATGCGGTCCAGAACGTGATAGCCGGCGACCTTAGAGCGTCCAGATCCAGCGTGTGAATGCTCTCGGGAGGCGACCACTTTTTCGAATTTTCGAGGTGGGCCTGAAGAAGCCTGGCAATTTCGGGCCCTCGCAGGTCATCGATACGAATCTGCATTCTGATCCTTGCGCGCAGGCAAATATCGGGTTGAGGCTTTCCTCGCTTCTGATACCACGAGGAGGAAATCTAACGCAAGGAGCCGGCGTCCGAGGAGGCCCTCCGAGGTGCACCACGGCCCCGGCGATGGTCCCGACCTGGTGACGATGTAACCTGGAACGGGTCACCATAAGAGAACGCCGGCCGCCCATGAGCGACCCGGCGTCCGGCCAACGACCGCACCGCGATCCGGGAGGGCCAAACCATGCACCGGTCCAAGCTGCTGCTGCTCATCGCAATCGTGCTGGCGATCGCCGCCTTCTTCGCGTTCGATCTGGCCCGCTTTTTCCGCTTCGATTACTTCCTGGCGCAGAGGGACGCGATCGAAGCGTGGCGCGCGGCACACCCCGTGGGCGCAGCGGCCGCCTTCGTCGCGGTGTACGTGGCCGTCACCGCGCTGTCGCTGCCCGGCGCGGCCCTGATGACGCTGGCCGCCGGCGCGCTGTTCGGCCTGGCCATCGGCACCGTGCTGGCGTCCTTCGCCTCCTCGATCGGCGCGACGCTGGCGTTCGTGTCGGCGCGCTTCGTGCTGCGCGACCGGGTCCGGTCCCGCTTCGGCGATCGGCTTGCGGCGATCGACGACGGAATCCGGCGCGAAGGCGCGTTTTACCTGTTCGCGTTGCGGCTGGTGCCGCTGTTTCCGTTTTTCGTCATCAATCTGGTGATGGGGCTCACTGCCCTGCCCGTTCGCACCTTCTACTGGGTCAGCCAGCTCGGGATGCTGCCCGGCACTCTGGCCTACGTGGTCGCCGGCACCCAGCTCGGACAGTTCCGCATCTCGGCCGGATTGATCCTCGCGTTCGCGCTGCTGGGCCTGTTTCCGCTGCTGGCCAAGCGCGCGCTCGATGCGATCAAGGCGCGCCGGGTGTACGCAGGGTGGGCCCGCCCGGCTCGATTCGATTACAACCTGGTCGTGATCGGAGCCGGCTCGGGCGGCCTGGTCAGCGCATTGATCGCAGCCGCCACCCGGGCCCGGGTCGCGCTGATCGAGCGCGACCGGATGGGGGGCGAGTGCCTGAATACCGGCTGCGTGCCCAGCAAGGCGCTGATCCGGGCTGCCCGGATCAATTCGCAGATCGCCCACGCCCACGAATTCGGGTTGCAGGCGAGCGCCCGGGTCGACTTCGCGCAGGTGATGCAGCGGGTTGCACAGGTCGTACGAGCGGTCGAGCCGCACGATTCGGTGCAGCGCTACACGGCGCTGGGCGTCGAATGCATCCACGGCAACGCACGCATCACGTCACCCTGGACGGTCCAGGTCGATCGCCCGCCTGACAGCCATTTAGCCCCTCGGACCCTGACCACGCGCGCGATCGTGATCGCAACCGGAGGACGACCCTACGTGCCGCCGATTCCCGGACTGCAGCAGGTCGGCTATCTGACTTCGGAAACGCTGTGGGAGTTGCGCGAGCTGCCGCCCCGGCTGGTTGTCCTGGGCGGAGGGCCGGTCGGCTCCGAGCTGGCGCAGGCCTTTGCGCGCCTCGGCTCGCAGGTCACTCAAGTCGAAATGCTGCCGCGCATCCTGGCGCGCGAGGATCCCGACGTGTCGCAGGCCGTCACCGAGCGCTTCGAGCGCGAGGCGATCCGCGTGCTGACGGGGCATACCGCGCGTGAGTTCCGGGTCGAAGGCGAGCGGAAGATCCTGGTCGCGGAGCATCAGGGCGCCCTGGTCCGGATCGAGTTCGACCAGCTGCTGGTTGCCGTCGGGCGCGTGGCCCGCACCGACGGGCTGGGCCTCGAGGCGCTCGGAATCGGCACCGGTCGCGGCGGCACGGTCCAGACCGACGAGTTCCTTCGAACCCGGTTCCCGAACATCACCGCCTGCGGAGACGTGGCCGGCCCCTATCAGTTCACCCACACGGCAGCGCACCAGGCCTGGTACGCGGCGGTCAACGCGCTGTTCGGCCGCTTCCGGACCTTCCGCGCCGACTACCGCGTGATCCCCTGGACGACGTTCGTGGACCCCGAGGTGGCGCGCGTCGGGCTCAACGAGCAGGAGGCGCGCGAGGGCAAGGTGGCGTTTGAGGTGACGACCTATTGCCTGGCCGAGCTGGACCGAGCGATCACCGACGGCGAGACCACCGGGTTCGTGAAGGTGCTGACCCGTAGCGGCACGGACCGCATCCTGGGCGCCACGATCGTGGGCGCGCAGGCCGGCGAGCTGCTGGCGGAATTCGTGCTCGCGATGAAACAGAACATCGGGCTGAACCGCATCCTGGGGACGATCCACGTCTATCCGACGCTGGCCGAAGCGAACAAGTACGCGGCCGGCCAATGGCGGCGCGCGCAGGTGACGCGTGGGCAATGGACCTTCCTGGAGGCGTTACAGGGCTGGATGCGCGGTGCGCGCGGCATCGGTGCGGTGCTGGCGTCTTTCGGCGCCCTGCTGCGCGACAAGCGCAAAGCGTATGCGCCGGAAGCGCACTGAAGGCGTTCGTAGCCGTTGGGCCGTTTGGGGTCCCGGGCCGTTGGACTGCCGGGCCTACCCTTGGAACTCGCCACTGCGCGTGGCTCCGGGCATCGCGTCGTCACAGTTGCATAGTCCGCGCGGCGGAGGCACTACGACCGTCCGGAACGCCTCAGCCGGCCACT
>DATBCD010000135.1:0-15008 GCA_036270655.1 Burkholderiaceae bacterium | reverse complement strand
CCGGCGACATCGGGGAGGACGCGATCCGCGACCGGTGGGACGACCTGGACCGCGAGATCGCCGAAGAGTTCCTGGCCCACGCGCGCGCGCTGCGCGAAGAGCGCGAGCAGGCCCGCAGGGAAAATCGCCCGGCGCGCGTCGCCGAGCTGCTGCGCGAATGGGGCGGGGCCACGATCGTGTACCGACGCCGCCTGATCGACAGCCCCTCGTACACGTTGAACCACGAGGAGGTTGAGAAGGCGCTCGAAGAAGGCATCTCGTTCGTCGAAGGCCTGTCGCCGGCCAGCATCGAGGTCGACAACTTCGGCGCCGCCAAGGGGATCCACTTCAATCGCCAGCGGCTGGGCGAGGACGGCAAGTGGACCGCGGACGGCGAGCACTGGATGTCGGCGCACACCGTGCTGGTAGCTGCCGGCACCTCGCCCAACACCGTGCTGGCGCGCGAGGACGCCGCCCACTTCAAGCTCGACGGTAAGTACTTCACGGCCTGCGACGAGCAAGGCCAGCCGGTCAAGCCGGCGTATGCGACGCCGAAGCCGCAAAGCCCCGACGTGCTGCTGTCGCGCCTGGACGACGGCCGCTTCATCAGCTTCTTCGGGGACCTGCATCCTTCGTATTTCGGCAACGTCGTCAAGGCGATGGCCTCGGCCCGCCAGGGCTACCCGAAGATCTCGCGCCTGCTGGACCAGCGCACGCCGGCGTCCCCGCAGAGCACCGGGGAGTTCTTCGCGGCGCTGTCGCGGGACCTGCTTGCCACCGTGCACTCCGTGCATCGGCTGACCCCGACCATCGTCGAGGTGGTGGTGAAAGCGCCGGCGGCAGCCCGCAAATTCCGGCCGGGCCAGTTCTACCGGCTGCAGAATTTCGAGTCGCTGTCCAGGCAGGTTGCACGGACCCGGCTGCTGACCGAGGGGCTCGCGCTGACCGGCGCCTGGGTCGATCCGGAGCAAGGCCTGGTGTCGTGCATCGTGCTGGAAATGGGCGGCTCGTCCAACCTGGTCGCCACTCTGGCGCCGGGAGAACCGGTGATCCTGATGGGGCCGACCGGCACGCCGACTCATATCGCAGGCGGCGAGACCGTGCTGCTGGCGGGCGGCGGCCTGGGCAACGCGGTGCTGTTTTCGATCGGGCAGGCGTTCCGGGCGCACGGCTCGCGCGTGCTGTACTTCGCCGGATACAAGAAGGTCATCGACCGCTACAAGATCGACGAGATCGAAGCGGCCGCCGACGTGGTCGTATGGTGCTGCGACGAGGCGCCGGGATTTGCGCCGCGCCGCCCGCAGGATCGGGCCTTCATCGGCAATATCGTGCAGGCGATGGAAGCCTATGCGACCGGGCGCCTGGGCGAGGTCACGATCCGCACCCAGGACGCGGACCGGATCATCGCGATCGGCTCGGACCGGATGATGGCCAGCGTCGGCAAGGCGCGCCACGACGTGCTCAAACGGCACCTGAAGGTGCACCACTGCGCGATCGGGTCGATCAACTCGCCGATGCAGTGCATGATGAAAGAGATCTGCGCCCAGTGCCTGCAGGTGCACCGCGACCCGCGCACCGGTAAGAGCTCGGTCGTATTTTCCTGCTTCAATCAGGATCAGCCGCTCGATGCGGTCGATTTCGGCTCGCTGAACGAGCGGCTCAAGCAGAATGCGCTGCAGGAGAAGATCACCGCGCAGTGGCTGGAGCACTGCGCGCGCCGGACGAGCTAGGGAACAACGGACGCATCAGGCTGCACGGGCGCCCAACGCAGCGCCCGAGAATCGAATTTATCAACGCAAGGGAGACCCGGATGAGAAATTTGCGACTGCCTGCGCGGGCGATACTGGCATCGGCATTGTTGCTGCTTGTCTCGACCGGTTACGGCGCGCCGACGGCGAGGGTCAAAGTGACCAGCCAGGCCGACCTGCCGCGCTTCAGCTACAGCGTTCACGGCGCGGCGTCCGAATTGCTGCAGGCCGACGACCCGACGTTCAACGCCTTCGCGGCCAACGTCAGGGCCGACCTGGATCGCGTTTTGCGCGACTTCGACATCCAGGACAAGTCGACGCTGCGCGTTTTGCTCGAGGCCAAGCTCAACCTTCAGGAACTGGCGGGCGAGTATGCGGCAGGTCTTGAAACCGTCGAGGCGCTGCGGCAGCAGGAGGAAAAACCGGCGCAGAAGCTGCTGTCCGGCCTGCCCGCGCGGGCCCGCCTGAAGGCGGCGATCGAGGCCCATGGCAGCAGCGGCTCGGCCTACGAGCAGGCCTTCGTCGCGAACTACCGCGACTCCATCCGCTCGCTGCCGTGGGAAGAGGTTCAGGCCCCGGTCAAGCGGTCGTTTGCCCGCAGCCGCGTCAACACGCGCTCGGCCGTGATCGGCGACGTGAAAACCGAGCTCGATCCTGCCGTGAAGAAGTCGGGGGCGCTCGACAATCGGGAAGCGTGGGATCTGATTTCCGCGCGCAACGACTTGAAATCGATCATTCCGCTCGAGGACCAGCGGGCCGACGTGCTGCGCCACTACATCGCCGAGCACAATGTCGAAAAGCCGGACATCTGGGCCGCCCGCGAGGTGACGCTCAACCAAGATCAGAAGCTGGCACCCGTGCTGGTCGGCATCTGGGATTCGGGGATCGATGTGTCGCTGTTTCCGGGTCGCGTGTTCGACGACCCCAAGCCCACCGAGAGCGGCACGCATGGACTGGCCTTCGATGACCAGGGCGCTCCGGCCAAGGGGTGGCTGTACCCGTTGACCGCTCAGCAGCAGAAGGCCTATCCGGAGTTCCGCGACCAGATCAAGGGATTGGTCGATCTTGAAGGCGGCATCGACTCGCCCGAAGCCCAGGCGCTGCAAGTGAAGTTCAAGACCCTGTCGCCTGAGCAGATGCATGACATGTTCGAGCTGGACAAGGTCGTCGGCTTCTACATCCACGGCACGCACTGCGCCGGCATCGCGGTGCGCGGCAACCCGTTTGCGCGGCTGGTCGTTGCGCGCTTCAACGACCAGTTGCCCGACCTGCCCTTCGCGCCGACGCCCGAGTGGGCTCACCGCCTCGGCGCCGATTTCCGGCAGATGGGGGACTACTTCCGCACGCGCAATGTGCGCGTTGTCAACATGAGCTGGGGCGACGAGCCGCAGGAATTCGAGACCTGGCTGTCGAAGACCGGCGGAGGAGCCGACCCGGCCGCACGCCAGAAGCTGGCTGCGGAACTGTTCAACATCTGGCGCGACGCGATTTCTTCGGCCATCGAGGCCGCGCCGAACACGCTGTTCGTGACGGCTGCCGGCAACAGCGACAGCAGTGTCGGTTTCATTCAGGACGTGCCCGCCTCGCTCCATCTTCCCAATCTGATCACCGTGGGTGCGGTCAACCAGGCCGGCGACGAGACATCGTTCACCAGCCATGGCGAGGCGGTGGTGGTGCATGCCAACGGATACAACGTCGAAAGCGTGGTGCCGGGAGGCACCAGGCTGAAGCTGTCCGGCACCTCGATGGCGGCTCCGAACGTCGTCAACCTGGCCGCCAAGCTGTTTGCGCTCGACCCGTCCCTGACGCCGGAACGAGCGATCAAGCTGATCAAGGACGGGGCCACCGCGACCGCGGACGGCCGGCGCCATTTGATCGACGAGAACCGCTCAGCGGCCCTGCTGAAATCACAGAACTCACAGGCCACGAACTAACGGGACCGCGCATTCGGCAGGGCAGCCGGCGCCGGCAAAGCGGCAATCCGGCTGCCCGCCAGCGGGAGAAAGACAGGACAAGGGTCAGCGCATTTGAAACCCTCTCCCCCGCCCCTCTCCCGCAAGCGGGAGAGGGGAAGGTAGCGAGGGGAAGGTGGGGGTCTATGCGCTCGCAAGCAGCCTAGACGATTTCGCGCTCGATCTGGGCGAACGTGTGTGCCGGCGCAACGCCGGGCGAAGCGGTTCCCAGCAGCATCTGGATGCGCGCCCCCGAGAAAAGCCCGCGCACCTGCATCGCCTCGGTGTCCTTCAGCCGGTCGACGACGACCAGATAACGCAGGCCGGCATCGGCCATCAGCGAAGCCACGTCGCCGATGGTCAGCCGCATCACCGCCGAGTGTGCGATCACCTGCCAATCGGCCGCCGCCTCCATGATGTTCTCCACCGTCACGTCGCGCCAGGCGCCGGTCGTATGCGAGCGGTCGAGCGATTGCATGTAGCGGATCGGCTTTTCGCCCTGGATGTCGTAGGAAGTGACCGAGCCCACCAGGGCGCCGCGCTCGTCGACGACGAAGGCGAAGCGGGCGCCGGAGAGCTTCATCTGCTGCAGCGCGAGCTCGATCGAGGTCGAAGCCGGCGTCGTGATCATCGGGCCGTTCCTGAAGTCGGTCATGGCCTCGCACGCAGGGTCGGTCGGGCTCAGATACGCGTAATCGCTTCGCGAGCCGGGCATCAGGAGCTGGCCTTTCGGAAACTCGAGCAGCGCGCGGCGATTCATACTTAAGCTCCCTGAAGTGTCCAGACGATTCTGCTCCAAATTCAAGTGCGGATGAATGCGGCGACCAGGGGATCTTTACCCAATTGCGCGATCTGCTCATCCGACGGGATTTGCGGGCGATCTCGTTCCCGGCTTACCAGGCACAGGAAGCCCAGGGCGCGGTCATCGTGCGCACGGAACTGGTGCCAAGTCAGCGGGGGAACGCACACCAGGTCGTGCTCCTTCAGCGCATAGATCCTGTCGCCGACCAGGCAGCGGCCGCCTCCGTGCAGCACCATCACCGCGTGCGTGTGGGCGTGCCGCTCCAGCGTCGTGTGCCCCGCGGGCGCAACCTCGAAGTAGCGCCACTGCGCGCCGCCGGCATCTTCGAACAGCACCTGGCGCGTGACGCCTTCGAATGGTGCTTCGCCCTCCCGCTTGTAGTGCAGGATGTCCACGCGCTCCCATCGACCGGGCGACGTGGCTTTGCGCAACACCGGCTCGGTCATCGCGCCGACCCCGCGATCGGCGCGCGCCCGGCCGCCGCGCCGTGAACCCGTTCGACGAAGGCGGTGGCCCGCGCCAGCACCGAGTCGCCGGGCGTAGTGGCACCTGCCAGCAGGTGGCCGCCGATCAACAGCATCACGTCGGTTCCGAATTCCTCGATCATCTCGTCAACCCGTTCGACTTGCATTCCGCCGGCCGGCACCGGCAGGCTCGGGGCGGCGCGACCCAACGGCTCGCGCGCGCGCCGCGCGATCGCGCGGCAGGTTTCACGGGGATACGAAAAGCGCCCGCCGAAGTTCGGGAAGATTGTCGCATCGGCGCCGAACAGCCGGAACAGCCGCCCGAGCAGCAAGTCGGGCGCGATCCGCACGCTACCGGCGAACGCCGGGTGCGCCAGGATCGGAACGCCCGCCTCTTCGCGCACCAGCTCGACCAGCGTCGGAACACCAATCAGCATCGGGCAGATCAGCACGGCGCCCACGCCCTGGTCGCGAACGACCCGCAACTGCTCGCGCAGCCGCTTGGGCCCGCCCGACAGCGTCGGCGCATACAGCACGCGCCCTGCCGACCCGCGCCCGGCGCCGGCGCGCTCGACCGCGCGCTGCACGGCCACCACGCGCGGTTCGAATCGCGCATAGTCCTGGTCGGCGATGCCGTGATCGTCCTTGATCAGGTCGATTCCAGCCAGCGCGAACGTCCCGGCCAGCTCACCCAATTGCTGCGGCGACTGCCCCTGGGGCTTGAGCGCCGTGCAGGTGAGCGGGCGCGCAGGCATCCGATCCAGCCCGAGCGCGCGCCGCCATCCGTCCACGCCGAAGCGCGGGCCCGGCAGCGCCGCAAGCAGACCCGGGTCCGGCTCGAAGTCGAGCAGCTCGACATCGGGCTGCAGCGAGCAATTGCCGAACAGCATGTTCAGCAGCTGACCGGCTTCCAGGCCGGTGGTGCGGGTCGCAAACGACAGCGTCGCATCGAAGGCGCCCTCGGACCCGGCCGGCTCGATCGAGTCGACGCGGGCCACGACGCGATCGCGCACGAAGTCCTGCGTGACCGCCTCCAGCGGCATCTCGATGCTCTGCTCGAGCGCAAGCGCCTGCGCGCGCGCCTGCGCATCGCGCGCGCCGACCCGCAGCCGGTAGGTGGCGCGGAATCGCTCGGAACCCTCGTTCGACATTCGCGTATCGTACGAAGCTTTCCGCGATTCGCAAATCGAACCTTTACGTGTTGCGCCGGTCTTACTCTGTTGCCGTGTGCGTTGCGATGCTGTCAACCGCGGCAGCCGCACAGCCGCCGGCCTCGGTCTATCTGGAAGATCTGACGTGGACCGAGCTGCGGGCCGCTATCGACGCCGGCAAAACCACCGCGATCGTGCCGATCGGAGGCACCGAGCAAAGCGGTCCGGCCATCGTGCTGGGCAAGCACAACGAGCGCGTCAGGTACCTGGCTGGCAGGATCGCAGCCTCGCTGGGCAATGCCATCGTCGCGCCGGTGATCGCCTATGTTCCCGAGGGGCGCGTCGACCCGCCCTCCTCGCACATGCGCTTCGCCGGCACCATTTCGATCCCGGACGAGGTGTTCGAACGCACGCTGGAGTACGCGGCGCGCAGCCTGCGAACGCACGGCTTCCGCGACATCGTGCTGCTGGGCGATCACGGCGGCTACCAGAGGGACATGAAGTCCGTGGCCGACCGCTTGAATCGCGAGTGGGCCGCCTCGCCCATCCGCGTGCACGCGGTGGGCGAGTACTACCGGGTCAGCGACGAAGGCTTTGCCAGGCTGCTGCGCGAGCGCGGCTTTCGCGACGACGAGATCGGTACGCACGCCGCGCTGGCCGACACCTCGCTGATGCTGGCCATCGACCCGGGCGCGGTGCGTACCGAACTGCTGAAGCAGGCCACGCCGTTGGGGCCCGCTCAGGGCGTGTACGGCGGAGACCCGCGGCGCGCCAGCGCTCAACTCGGCCAGCTCGGCGTGGAACAGATCGTTTCCAAGACCGTAACCGCGATCCGCGCCAGCGTGGGGCGGCGCGGCTCCTAGCGCAATGAACTTCAAACTCACCCACACCCTGTCAGCCGTCCTCGCGCTGGGCCTTGCCCCGGTCGCCTTGCCGCAGCCGCAGACGGCGGCGCCCGCAGTCGACGTCGTGCCCGGCATGCCGCCCGTGGTCGACCCGGGCAACCTGTACTCGGAGGCGCGCGCGGGCAACCTGAGCGCGGCCGTGGCCGGCGCGCCGGCGCGGGTGTACGTGCCGAACCTGCAGTCCAACGACGTGTACGTGATCGAGCCGTCCAGCCGCAAAGTGATCGATCGTTTCAAGGTCGGCACCAACCCGCAGCACATCGTGCCCTCGTGGGATCTGCAGACGCTGTGGGTCACGAACAACGCGGAAGGGCGCACCGATGGCAGCCTGACGCCGATCGACCCGAAGACCGCCAAGCCGGGCAAGCCGATCGAAGTCGATGACCCGTACAACATGTATTTCACGCCGGACGGCAGCGAGGCCATCGTGGTGGCCGAGGCGCACGAGCGGCTCGATTTTCGCGATCCGCACTCGATGGCGCTGAGGTCGTCGCTGAAAGTGCCCGGCTGCAAGGGCATCAATCACGCCGACTTCTCGATCGATGGCCGCTACGCGATCTTCACCTGCGAGTTCTCCGGTTCGCTGGCCAAGATCGACCTGGTCAAGCGCCGGGTGCAGGGACTGCTGAAGCTTTCCAAGGGTGGAATGCCCCAGGACATCCGGGTCACGCCGGACGGCAAGCGTTTCCTGACTGCCGACATGATGGCCAATGGCGCGTTCGTGGTGGACGGCGCCGATTTCAAGGAGGTGGGCTTCGTCGCAACCGGTATCGGCGCACACGGCCTTTACCCGAGCCGTGACGGAACCCGCCTGTACGTGGCCAACCGGGGCTCGAACAAGATTCACGGAAAGCGCCACGGACCCGGCAGCGTGTCGGTGATCGAGTTCAGCACGCTGAAGGTCGTACAGACCTGGCCGATTCCGGGCGGCGGCAGCCCCGACATGGGCAACGTCAGCGCCGACGGCCGCCAGCTGTGGCTGTCCGGGCGCTACGACAACGTGGTGTATGTGTTCGACACCGAGTCCGGCGCGGTCAGTCAGATCCCGGTCGGCCGGGAGCCGCACGGGCTGACCGTGTGGCCCCAGCCGGGGCGCTACTCGCTGGGGCACACGGGCAACATGCGCTAGCTATCGGCGCGCAGCGTCCACGCTCCAGGCTCCGGCGCCGGCGGCGGCGAAGAACAGGAAGATGAAGCAGTACAGCACCGCCGACTCCCCATGGTTCACCATGGGCGACAGCACGTGTCCCTGCGGCGCGTGACCGATGAAATAGGCGAACGCCATTTCGCCCGACAGCACGAATGCGGCGGCCCGCGCCCACAGCCCGATCAGCAGCAGCGTGCCGCCGACCAGTTCAATGACTCCCGCAGCAACGATCAAAGGTGGCAGGTGGTCGAAACCGACCGCCGGGACTCCGAAAAACTTCGCGGTCGCGTGCTGCAGAAACAGAAACGAGACCACCAGCCGCATCAGCGCCTGGGCCCGCGGTGTCCACGATGAAAAAAACGCTTGATCGATCGGCATCGCAAATCCCCCTCTGCGGTTTTGTTGCTGCACGTAACCAAACGTTACGCCAACGGACCGCGTCCGCGCCCCCTCTATGTGGGACCGAGCCAATGGGCAAACCAGCGCTTGCCGGCCGCTCGTCCGTCAACCCTGAACCTCGCCGCGCGTTGAGGCATATACTGGAACCGAAAGTTCAAGCAGGGTGGTGTGCGATGGGTCGCCTCGGGTGGTTGGAAGTAACACGGGTCTGTGCGTTGTTGTTGAGTGTTGTCGGCATGCTTGCGCCCTCGGTGGCGGGCGCGGAGATCTACGGCTGGGTCGACCCGTCGGGCGACGTCACCTACAGCAATCTGCCTCCACCGAAAAGTGCGCGGGTGTTCGACGTAATCCCGGAAGCGCCGCCGCCATCGCCGCAGGCGCTGGCAAACGCCGCCGCGGCGCACGAGAGCGAGATGCGTGCGCTCAACGAAAAGGTGCAGCAGATGGAGCAGGAGATGCAGCAGGCCCGCTGGCAGGCGTCGGCGCCTCCGCCGCCCTACTACCCGTCTTCGGCGCCGACCTCGTACGGGCCGCCGCCATCGTACGCGCCGGCCTATTCATACGGCAACGGCTGCGACGCGGAGCAGTACGACTGCGGTCTTTGGGACGGACCGATCTACTCGACCGGCATCGTGCCTTTCTGGGGCTTTCGCGGTCATCGGGACCATGACCACGACCACGACCGCGACGGATTCCGTCATGGGCACCACTTCTCGCACACCGTCGGCGGCCCGCACTCGGCGCGCATCAGTACCGCGTCGGCCGTTCACGCTGGGGGACACGCCACAGCAGGACATAGTTCAGGCGGGATGGGCCACGGGCGCTAAGGCGCCGCGTCGGGTTTCCGATCCGGGCGCATCAGCCCGGGTCGCATGACGATCCTGCTGATCAGGGCGCCCAGAACACGTACATGGCCTTGTACGGGACCTCGAGCGTCTCACCGATCTGTTTGCAAGCGCCGGCAGGCGCCGAGCCCCCCGATGTGAACACGCGCTGCACGGCGCGCACCTGATCGAAACGGCCGGGCGCCCCCGCCGACTCGGCCGTCAGCAGCAGCCACGCGATCGCCCCCGGCTCCGTTGCATCGGCGCGGGCGGCGATCTTGCCGGTGATCTTGCTGCCGTCGGCTGCCTCCCAGGTTGGCCCGGCGTAGTGGCGGCCGACCGGCCCTCCCCGCTGATCGGACAGCGTGGCGCGGGGCGCCTCGAAATTCCACACGGGTGCTGCGTCGCCCTGGGCGCCTTTCGGTGGGCCGCAGCGATAGATCTGAACGCCCACTGCGCTGGCCTCCAGCACACGCTTGAAGCCCGCCGGCGGCGCCAGATTGGCCGGCACCGGTTCGGCCGCTGCCGCAGCGGTCAGTGCCACGGGCAGCAACGCAACAACACTTGCAATCAGGGCAATCCGCATGACTCCTCCCTCAGGTGGCTCGGCTTGCGCCGGTCGACTGTTCAGCGCGTCGCCGGGCGCGATCGTATCCGACTACCCGCAGCGATGGCATGGCCGCAGGCTGGGATTTCGCGCCCCGACATGGCGGTCATCATGCGGATTCGTTATAAGATTCCGATGCATAGCACTGGTCTACCGTTTCGCGATTCGGCCCGGCCCTGATTTCGGGACGTTCAACTCGAGGTAACGGACATGTCCAAGTCACACGACACCAAGAAGGACAAGAAGAAGCCCGCGCAGAAGTCCGCCAAGGAAAAGCGGCAAGAGAAGCGGGAAAAGAAACGGCAGTGAGCGTGGGGGTCCCCCTTTCAGGGCGGACCCCGCGAATGCGCCACAGGCGACCAACGGCTTGAACCGTTTGCCGCGGAGGGGAATTAACGCGGGTTGATGGGAAAAGTCGCGATGTTGATCGGTCCAGTCCCCGGAACGGCCCCGGATCAAGGCCGCACCGACCAGGGATCGGCCGATGAGGCCGCTCTGCTTCGGCGTATTTCCGCCGGTGACCGCCTGGCATTCGAGGCGCTGTACCGGGTCTATTTCCCGCGCCTGACGCGGTTCCTGGAGCGAGTGATCCGGCGCCCGCATGTGGTCGAGGAGGTCCTGAACGACGCGATGCTGGTGGTCTGGCGCAAGGCGGCCAGCTTCAACGGCGAGTCGAAGGTCTCCACCTGGATTTTCTCCATCGCGTACCGCAAGGCACTGAAGGCACTCAAACGGTTCGACGAGCCGGTCGAGTCCGATGATCGCGATTTCGAATCGACGCAGCCGGGGCCCGAAGGCCAGTTGATGCAAAGGCAGCGCTGGGCGCTGCTGCTTCAGCAGATCGGCCGCATGTCGGCCGAGCAGCGCACGGTGATCGAGCTGACCTACTACCACGGCTACGCATACCGGGACATTGCTCAAATCATGGGCTGTCCGGTCGACACGGTGAAAACACGCATGTTCCATGCGCGCCGGCGGCTGCGTCAGTTCGTGTCCGAACGCGCAGGAGATTTCTGATGGCGGGGCGGGTGCTGAGTTTCGGCAAATCGCTGCATCAGGGCACCCAGGAGCTGCTGCCCTGGTTTCTGAACGGCACACTGGAGGCCGAGGAAGCCACGCAGGTCGAGGAGCATCTGCAGGCGTGCCCGGAATGCCGTTTGGAGCTCGAGAGTGCGCGGCGGCTGCAAATGGCCTACGCCGACAGCGACCTGCCGCCGGATGCCGCGGCCGCCCTGGCCAAGCTGCGCCCCAAGCTGGAGGCGGAGGCGCCTGCGCCACGACCGCGCCGGCCGGAGCACCGGCGGGGCGCGCCAGCCGGCCGGGTGCCGGCGGGCCCGATGCCAGGGTGGTTCAAGCTCGCGCTGGCCATGCAGTTCGCGCTGATCTTCGCGCTCGGGTGGGCGGTGATCCGGCCGGAACGGGCCGCGCTCGAGTACCACACCCTGTCTTCGGCCAGTGCGCCGCAGCACGCCGCCGGCAGCCTGGTGGTGATATTCGACCCGGCCGCGCCGCAACGGGAGGTCGCCCGGATACTGCGCCTCGCGGCTGGCCGGATCGTTGACGGCCCGACCGCGTCGAACGGCTACGTCGTCGCTGTCCCGCAGGGAGGGCTGCAAGCCGCTTTGACGCACCTGCGCGCCGAACCGGCCGTGGTGCTGGCCGAGCCCCTCGAGGCGGAAAGAGGCCGGTGATCCGCGCCTGGGCCGTGGGCCTGATGATCATCGCGGCGGCGGTCTGCCGCGCCCAAGCCCCCTCCTTCGCGCCTGACGGCGCTACGGAGGGCAAGCCCTCCGATGCGGTGACTGCGGGCTCGCCCTCCGTAGCGGCGAATGCGGCGACGGAGGGCCTGCCCTCCGTAGCGCCGCCAGGCGCGAAGGAGGGAGACGACCGCCGGGTGCTGGTGATGCTGCGGATTCCGCCGGCCCACTTCCGGCCTGACGCAAGCTATGGGGGCGGTTACGACGCGCAGTCGGGTCGCACGGTGCGGCACCGGATTGCGTCCGAGCTGGCTTCCGCCCATCAGCTGGTCGTCGAGTCCGACTGGCCGATGGTTTCGCTGGGAATCGACTGCTTTCTGATGAAGGCGGCGGACGGGCGGCCGCTGGCGGCCGTGCTGGATGAGCTGGCACAGGACTCGAGGACTGCCTGGGCGCAGCCGCTGCACAGGTTCCATTCGCTGGCCCATAACGACCCGCTGTTCGCCCTGCAGCCGGCGGCCGCCAACTGGCATCTGGCCGAGGTGCATACGGTGGCGACCGGGCGCAACGTGTCGGTCGCGCAACTGGACACCGGGGTCGAGCTGGCCCACCCGGATCTGGTCGGGCAGATCTCGGTCGCCGAAAACTTCGTGGATGCAAACCCCTACCCGGCCGAGGCGCATGGAACCGCCGTGGCCGGAATCATCGCGGCCCGCGCCGACAACGGCATCGGCATCGCGGGCGTGGCCCCGAGCGCGAAGCTTATGGCACTGCGCGCCTGCTGGCAGATCGATACCACGGCGGCGTGCAACAGCTTTACACTCGCCAAGGCACTTCAATTCGCTTTGGAGCGTGGGGCCACGGTGATCAATCTGAGCGTAACGGGTCCGGAGGACAAGCTGCTGCACCTGCTGCTGGACGCGGCGGTGGTGCGTGGTGTCACAGTGGTCGGCGCTGTCGATCCGGTGACCGTCGGAGGAGGTTTTCCAGCATCGCATCCGGGCGTCATTGCGGTGTCGGTCGACGGCTCGGTCGAGGCGGGCGACGCGGCGGCCGCGGTCACGGCGCCCGGGCACGATGTCCCGACTACGCTGCCGGTGGATCGCTGGGGATTCGTCGACGGATCCTCGTTTGCCGCCGCGCATGTATCCGGACTGGTTGCATTGCTGCAGCAACTGGCCCCCTCCCTGGGACCCGAGCAGACGCGTGCGCTGCTGCGGATTGATTCGGGCGACGGCCATGCCGCCCAAAGCATCGACGCGTGCGCGGTGGTTGCCCGCGCGGCCCGCGCCTGCTCCTGCAACTGCGGCACCGCTACAAGCGATAAGGTCACCTCGCGACACTGAGCTCATCCCGTGCTCCGGTGGGCTCTTGCGTTGCTGACCGCACTCGTGGCCACGGCGTCGCTCGCCCAGGTATCGGCGACCGCGTCCGTCGTGTCCGATGACCGGGTGCGCGGCGTTTCGATCTCTGACGGCGGTCCCGCCGGGCAGGTCGACGTGTCGTACGACCATGACAGCGGCTGGTACGCGGGAGGGTTTGCCTCCAACGTCCAGTTCTACGACCACTCCAGGCAGGAACTGCAGTTCATCGGCTACACCGGCTTTGCACGACGCATCCGCAACGGCTGGAGCCTCGATGCGGGCGCCGCCTACTCGACCTTTTCCCGATTCAAGGACTACAACTACCTGGAGCTGCATGCCGGCGTCACCGCCAATGCCGTCAGCGTGCGCCTGTACCTGTCGCCCAACTATTTCGGCCAGAGCATCCACACGCTGTACCTGGAGCTGAACGGGTCGTACCGGCTGACCGAGCATTTCAAGCTGATCGGGCACGGCGGCCTGGTGCAGGCTTTTGCGGGCGCGACCGACGACTACGGCGGCAGCCACCCGCACCCCGACTTTCTCGCCGGCGTCGAGTACCGGCTGCAGCCGTTCGCGCTCCAGGTGGGCCGTGTCTTCAGCGATGGCGCGGGCCAGGTCTATCCGGTGGCGGCGAACCATACGGGCGGCGTCCTGACGGCGCGCCTTTCGGCTACGTTCTGAGATGGAAGCGGGGGACGGAAGTCGGGCACACTTCCACGGTGAGCCTGACGCCGCCGATTGCGGACCTGACCGCCAGCGAGGCTGCCGACGCGCCGCCGCCGGACGGCAACGCGGTTGACCGCGCCTACGCCAGCCTGTGGGCCTGCGTCGACGACTGGAGCCGGATCGACGCCGCGGCGCGGCTGATCCTGGCCATCTTCGATGAGTTCTACGGCAAGCTGTGCGAATACCCGTATCGGGCCAGGTGCGCGTTCGAAACGATGGATCCGCTCGCTTCGATCCGGATCAGCAAGGAGCGCCTCGGACTGTACAGCCGCTACATCGCGCAGCACGGGCCGACGATCCACGCGGCATTTCCCGCGCTGGCCGACAACCCGGACGTTTGGGACCAGATCGACCGGCTGTTCTCGTCGATGATCGTCGATCGATACGAGGCCGACACCGCGTTCAGCTTCGCCCACTCGCTCCGTCGCAACATCTGCCGCGAGCTGTGGCGGCCGGTGGCCTACTCGTTTCCGCCGCCCAGCAAGCGCCGAGCTCTTTCGATGGCGTCGGTGTTCCGGCGCATTCCGGTCCAGGGCCACATCGACGCCGAGCTGGTGGCAACCGCGCTGCGGGTGCCGGGATTCTCGGTCCCGTTCAGGGACCTGCGGGGCGATTGCGAACGAATCGTCGAAAGGATCAACTTCCTGCTTGACAGCGACGCACCGGATGCCGAGCTTCCGGTGGCGCTGGACGTCGTCGAAGCGGGTTTTTTCCGCGACCGCTACGCGTTCGTGGTCGGCCGCTGGGCGCTGTCCGACGCGAGCTTCGTGCCCTTCGTGGTGGCGCTGCTGAACAGCCGGGCCGGCATCACCGTCGATGCCGTGCTGCACCGGATCGCCGACGTGCACAACCTGTTCAGTTCCACGCTGGCCAACTTCCACGTCACCACCCAGCTGTACTACCAGACGTGCGTGTTCCTGTTCAGCCTGATGCCCAGGCGCCCGCTGGGTCACCATTATTCGACGATCGGGTTCAATCACGTCGGCAAGGTCGCGATCCTGAACGAGGTGATCGAGCAGCTGCGGCAATCGGGGCAGAGGTTCGAGCGCTCCCCCGGTTATGCCGGCACCGTCGCGCTGGGCTTCACGTTCGAGGCTTGCTCCTACCACCTGAAAGTGATCCGCGACCGGCCGACCAGGTCCTACAAATGGGGCGAGTTCCCGGGCGTGGTCGCGGTGCTGGACAAGTACCGGGAGGTCCACGAAATCAACCGGGCCGGCAGCATGCTCGACAACGTGATGTA
>DATBCD010000134.1:0-13637 GCA_036270655.1 Burkholderiaceae bacterium | reverse complement strand
CAGCAGCCGTTCGTACGACAGATCGGTCTCCGATTCCAGGACCTGCAGGCGCGCCCCCAGCTTGATCAGGGCGATCGCGCGCTGGATCTGGCGGCTCTCGCTGACGATGCTCTTGATTCTCATGACATCACCTCGGCGGGGGCTCAGTTGCTCTCGGCAAACTGGCCGGCCATCACGATGTTGGCGTGCAGGCCGGCAACGGCGGCGCCCGGAGCGAGCTTGGCGCGCGAATGGCTGGTCAACAGATTCCAGACCACATCGTCATCGAAGCGGAAGCGCAGGATCAGCTGGTTGCTGGCGGCGATTTTCATCAATTGCGCCGGCGTCAGCTGGTCGATGATGGCGGCTACTTCCTCCGACACGCCGAGGCGGTACAGGGCCTGGGCGCGATCGGCGCGGATCATGTGTTGGGCCAGCACCAGGTACGCGAGGTTGACCTCGCGCACTTCCTGCAGCAGCTGTTCGTTGATGACGGGTGGGTTGCTCATGACTTCCTCCTGGTATTAGGACCGCCGAAGGTCCGGATTGCGTTGCGAAGTGGGCCCATTCTGAGGGACCCGGGTGGTGTAGCTGAAGCGGGGCATCGCCAAATCAGGTGTCGGAAAGCGGCCCGAGCTGGTGTAGGAATTTTTCCTACATCTGATTTTCCAGGCACTTAGGCGTGTTTCGGCCCGCATGCCGCCGATGACTTTCCAATTCAATCTGCCCTCAAGCCGGCCGCGTCGGACGCCGATAACCAGTGGAAGGGATGTCGATCCGGACGTCCAAGGTTTCTCCCCCGCCCTGCGCGCCGCGCTGACTTCGGTCTCCGGCGCGCTTTTTTTTGTGTCGTGGGCGATCGGGCAAATTGCCGCGGATCATGCGCGCTTATCGGCGCATTTGCGTCTCGCGCATCAAAGGCGCCGGACACCCGATGCCTAAAGTCTTTTGCGGCGCGCACCGATAAGGCTACTAACGCGACGCCGATCCGGCGCGCGGACATACCGGCAGGCGCCAGCAACTTGAACGGGCAGCCGACTGGGTAAAGGGTCCGTAGCCCTTGTTCGGGCTGCAGTTCGAGATAAAGAGGAAAAGGAGCAGCACATGCCACAAATCATCAATACCAACATCCTGTCGATGACGGCGCAGGCGAATTTGAACAGCACGCAGAATTCGCTCGCCACCTCGATCCAGCGCCTGTCGTCCGGCCTTCGGATCAACGGCGCGATGGACGATCCGGCCGGTCTGGCGATCGCCCAGCGCATGGGCTCGCAGGTCAGCGGCATGCAGGTCGCGGTCCGCAATTCGAACGACGCGATTTCGCTGGCGCAAGTGGCCGACGGCACGCTGGGAACGGTCAGCAACATGCTGCAGCAGATGCGCGACCTGGCGGTGCAGGCGTCCAACGGCACCAACGGCTCTGGCGACCTGGCCAACCTGCAGACCGAGTTCAACTCGCTGGCCACGGAAATCGGCCGCGAGCTGGCCCAGACCACGTTCAACGGCATCAGCATCCTCGGATCCGGCGCCGGCAGCACCACGTACCAGGTCGGGGCCAACGCCGGTGAGACGATCGCACTGACGACCACCAACATGGCGTCGGCATCCGCGGTCACCACGGTCACGGGTAACTCGACGGCGCTTGCCGCCGGCGGAACCTCCTCGTCGGCGATGATCACCTCGATCGACACGGCGCTGGCGACAATCAATACGCAGCGCGCCAACTACGGATCGGCCGAATCCCAGTTCCAGGGCGTGATCTCGAATCTGACCACGGGCATCACGAACCAGTCGTCCGCCCAAAGCCGGGTCCGGGACGCGGATTACGCGGCGGAAACTGCCAACCTGACGCGCGCCCAGATTCTGCAGCAGGCCGGTACCGCGATGCTGGCGCAGGCCAACGCGCTGCCGCAATCGGTGCTGAATCTGTTGAAGTAAGCCGCGCGAAGGCCGCGTCTCGCGGCCTGCCGATCAGGGGCGCTCTCCAAAAGAGAGCGCTCTTTTTTTGGTGCGCCCGGCAAGGCGCGCGACTTGCGTCCCGCGATCGCGGGGTGGTGGCCGCGTCTAAAGTCCCTCACCGGGATGCCGAAGAAATGAAGGAAGGGGGCGATCGGGATTTCCATCGTGGAATTCGGGCCATGCAAAGCATCAGCTCAGTAGGGCCGGCCTCCGCGGCCGGCGTCTCGAACCCCCAGGACCCGCGCCATGCGGCCAGTCCGGGCGCGGCTGCTGCGCCGGCCCAGGGCGAGGCTCCGACCGCGGTCACGCCGGCCCAGCTGAAAGCTGCCGTCGATGCGGCGAACCAGGCCCTCGATCAGAGTAACCGAGAAATCTCGTTCGTATTCGACGATAAGCTGGGGCGGATGTTGGTCAAGATCATCGACAAGCGAACCAATACCGTGGTGCGCCAGGTGCCATCCGAGGAAATGCTGGCGGCCGCGCGCGCCTTGTCGGACTCTGGCACGCGCGGCGCCTTACTCAAAAGCAAGGCCTGAGCGGAACAAATCATGACAATTGCGGGCACGACCTCCAACTCGCTGGCTTCCCTGCTGTCCAGCACGCTGAACAGCGTGAACGCCAACAACAGCTCGGGCGGCAGCAGCACTTCGATTACCGGCAGCCCGATCAGCACCGGTCCGATCGACGTCAACACGCTCGTGTCCGAACTGATCGCGGCCGACTCGGTGCCGATGAATCAATTGAAGTCGCAGGTCTCCGGCGTGCAGTCGCAGCTCAGCGCCTACGGGCAGATCCAGAGCGCGATGTCCAGTCTTCAGACCGCCGTCTCTTCGCTCGCGGTGGGTTCGGCGTTCTCGGCCGAGCAGGCCACGGTGACCGGCAGCGGCGTCGGAGCCACGGTGACCGGCACGCCGCCCACGGGCACGTACTCGATCGGCGTCTCGCAGCTCGCGTCGGCCCAGAGCGCCGCCTCGGCGCCGGTGGCGAACGCTTCGACGGTCCTGGGCACCGGGACGCTGACGATACAGCTGGGCACGTACAACTCGACCGGCAACACATTCACCCCCCAATCGAGCTCCTCGCCGGTCAACATCACGATCGATTCGACCAACAACACGCTCGGAGGCATCGCCGCGGCGATCAACGCGGCGGGGGCCGGCGTTGCGGCCTCGGTCGTCTCGGACAATTCGGGAAGCCGGCTGGTTCTGACCTCCACCAATACGGGTGCAAGCAACGCCTTCTCGCTAAGCGTTGCCGACTCCGACGGCACCAACACCGATACCACCGGCCTGTCGCAGATCGCGTTCGATCCGACCGCCACGGCCGGCGCCGGCAAGAACCTGACCCTGACGCAATCGGCGCAGGATGCGAAGTACAGCGTCAACGGGCTGAATCTGACGTCGTCGTCCAACGTCGTCACCACCGCCGTCAACGGCCTGACGCTGAATCTGACCCAGGCGCCGGCGGCAGGCTCCACGCTGCAGGCCCAGGTCACGGTCGCCACCGACAGCAGCTCGGTGACGAGCAGCGTGGACAATTTCGTGCAGTCGTACAACACGCTGGTGAAGCTGGAGCAGAGCCTGACCGCGTACAATTCGACCACGAAAACCGCCTCGGTACTGACCGGGGATACGACGGCCCGGCAGATCAGCTCGCAGCTCGCTTCGATTCTCGGCAGCCAGTTGAGCGGCGGCGCGTCGGGTTACAGGTGGCTGGCGAATGTCGGGATCGATTTCAACAAGGACGGGACGCTGACGCTGAACTCGACCGCGTTCGCCAACGCGATCGCGTCCAATCCGAGCGCGGTTTCACAGATGTTCACCTCGGTTTCCGGGACCGGAAGCCAGCAGGGCTTCGCGACCCAGTTGAATACCGCGATCACGTCGATGCTGTCGCCCAACGGGCTGCTCTCGGGAGCACAGACCAGCCTGCAGTCGACCATCACCCGGATGGACCAGCAGGTCACCCAAATGCAGGGGCAGCTGTCTCAGGAGCAGACGCAGCTGATCGCTCAGTACAGTCACTTGAACGCGAACCTGGTCGTCGCCCAGCAGCAGCAAGTGGCTCTGGCCAACGCGCTCGCGAGCCTTCCCGCCTGACGGTTTTGCAGTGCAGACCGCGCGCTTCGCGCCCTAAACCGGGCGCGAGGCGGCGCCGAAATAAGGGATGGAGCTCACAAACCGGGAGGCACAGTTGTCGGGATTCGGTGCGAAGGCGTATCAAAATGTCGCGGTGCAGACGGCGGTCAGCTCGGCCGACCCGCATCGGATGACCTTGTTGCTGTACGACGGTGCGATCGAGGCGATCCGCCTGGCGCAGGCTCACATGGGAACCCGGCGCATCGCCGCCAAGTGCGAGGCCATTGGCAAGGCCGTGCGGATCGTCGAGGAAGGCCTGAAGGCGAGCGTCGACCGCAAAGTGGGCGGGGAGCTCGCGGAACGGCTGGTTGCGCTGTACGACTACATCACGCTGCGCCTGCTGCAGGCCAATCTGAAGAATGACCGCAAGGCGCTCGAGGAGGCAGGCATGTTGCTGGGCGAGCTGCGTTCGGCCTGGGCTCAGATCGGCCCGACCGCAGCGCGGCCGGACGTCGCGACCGCGGCAGCCCAGTCAGGCGCCTCGACCCCGCCGGGGCGGGTTACTGCCACGCACGGCTCGTTGCCGGCGTGAAGGTGAACAACTCGTTGATGAGGGCCTGATGGCGCCCGACGACGGGGCCGCGTGGCCCGGGCGCGCCGAGCAGCAGTCGCGCCGGCTGATCGAACGCTATCAGGAAGTTGCTCAGGTGAGCGGCGACATGCTTGCGGCCGCGCACCGGGAAGACTGGGAAGAGGTGGCGCGCCTGGGGGCGAGGTGTCGGATCCTGATCGGGCAGCTGAAGCGGGCCGCGTTGAGTGAGGCGTTGAGCGAGGCCGAACAGGAGCGCCGCCTGAAGTTGTTGCGCGAGATCCTGCAGGATGACGCCCAGATCCGGATGCGTTCCGAGCCCTGGTTGCTCGAGCTGGAACGGCTGATCGGTATGACGCCGGGCGCCGGACCGTCGGATTGACAGCACGGACCGGAGCGCGGACATGGAATCGGGAGTTCTCGGACTGGGTGCGGTGAGCTGGTCCGATGCCTGGAACGCGGCCGCGCCCGAGCCGGGCTTGCGGCTGTCGGTCGACCCGGCCCGGCTGCTCGAACTGCTCCGTGGGATGCCGGTTGCGCGCGCCCTGCTATCCGACCTGCAGCGAGCCTCTTCGGCGGGCCGCTCGGTCGGGCTGTTCGTGTCGCCCGACCATCAGGTCGCCGAGATCGCCACCGGATCGGGTCATTACGTGCTGACGGTGGCGGCTCGCAACTCGGTGCTGGCGGCGCTGGTCGGAAGATCGCAGACCGACGCGATGCCGAATCGGATAGCGCCCGTTTCCGCTCGTGACCAGGCTGGCGCCGATCCGGCGGTGCCGCAGCGGGCGCACGCGGCGCCCGGGATCCTGTGGGAGGCTCCGACTGCGGCGGCACGCGAGCGTGCTCCGTCGGAAACGATCGCTTTGCCCTGGCTGGGCCCGGCCGCCCACCTGGAGGTGCGGCGCGATGGCGCGCGCGGCGGATCGAGCGGCGAGCCGGAATCTGGCGTGGTTTGCGCGACCTTGCATCTGCAGTTGCCGGACCTGGGCCATTTCGACGCCCACATCCGCGTGTGCGGCAGCGCCGTGGCCGTGTGGATAGATTGCGCCGGCGCAGCCGATGTCGAGCAGCAGCTGGCCGCCCTGCAGCGGCGGTTGTCGGCCCGCGGTCTGGTATCGGCGCATGTCGGCATCGCGCCGGCGCGGAGCCCGTGATGGCGCAAGGACCGCCCGGCGAGCTTCCGGCCGAACGGCAGCGACAGGCCGCCGCGCTTCGATACGAGGCTGGCGCGGACCGCGCGCCTCGGGTGGTAGCCAAGGGCCGAGGCGCGATCGCCGAGGAAATACTGCGGCGCGCACGCCAGAGCGGAGTGCCGATCCACGAATCGCCTGAGCTGGCCGCAGCGTTGACGCAGTTCGAACTGGATCAGCAGGTTCCGCCTGCGCTGTACATCGCCATCGCCGAGGTGCTGGCCTGGGCGTATCAGCTCCAGGCGCAGGCCCCATCGCCCGCATCGACGCTCGTCGATCCGGCCAACTGACCCGACCCGGACCTCCGATGTACGAACCGACCGAATCGCTGACACGCGGCCAGCGCGCTGTCGAAGCGTGCCGTTTCGACGAAGCCTGGCTCGCGTACGCGCGGGCGCTGGAATACGCGCCGCAATCGATCGATGCGCTCAGGGGAGTGGCCTATTCGCTGCTCCAGCTCGGGCGCCTTCCCGGCTCGCTGGACGCGCTGGAGCGCGCGCTGCGGATCGATCCGACCGATCTGCTGTCGCGGCTGCTGATGGGCCGGCTGTGCCTGCGTCTGCAGCAGGCGGCCGGCGCCGAGGAGCATTTCCGGTCGATCCTGGAAAGAATCCCCGCCAGCGAGGCCGCGCGGTCCGGATTGATCGATGCGCTGGTTGCCCAGGACGATCTGGCGGGCGCGAAGGCCGAATCGGATGGCGTGCTGAAGGCCAATCCGGACTCCGAGGTCGGAAACCTGGCTGCGGCGCGGCTCGCCGGCTTCGAATGCGACGATCAGCGCGCTCTGGATCACTTCTCGAAGCTGGTTCGATTGCGCCCGGCCCATGCGGGCCACCTGTACAACCGGGGACTGTGCCTGCTGCGCCTGGGCCGGTACGAGGAGGGCTGGCGTGATTTCGAGTACCGGTTCGCCTCCGGCGCGGTGCACGTAAAACTTCCCGATTCACCGCGATGGGATGGCCGGCCGGTCGATCGCCTGCTGCTGGTCGCCGAGCAGGGGCTGGGAGACACGGTTCTGTTCTCGCGCTTCATCGCCGACGCGGCCGGCCGCGCGCGCCAGATGGTTCTGGTCTGTCCGGATGCGCTGGCCGGCCTGCTGGGCCGAAGCCTGGGACGCGCCTGCGTTGCGGACACCGCCGGCACCTGGCCGCAGCACGATGCGCACCTTCCGCTGATGAGCCTGCCGCACGTGCTCGGGCTGGGTGCGGCGGCCGTGGCCGAACGGGATCCTTATCTGGCGCCCGATCCGGCGCGCTGCGCGCGCTGGGCCGGCGCGATCGAAGCCGGGTCGCGGGGAAAGCGCCGGATCGGCATCGTGCATGCGACCTCGGTTGCGCATTCGACCGAGCAGAGTCCGCGCACGCGCCGCTCCTGCAGCGTCGCCGACCTGGACCCGCTGATACGGATGGACGGCGTGGTCGCCTTCAACCTGAACCTGGGCCATGTGGCCGAGCAGGCGCGCATCGGGTCATCCGCGCTGCAGGATCTGCCCATGCCGCTGGCCGATTTCGACGACACGGCCGCGGTGCTGCAGTCGATGGACGCGGTCGTGTGTGTCGACACGGCCGTCGCCCACGTGGCCGGTGCGACCGGGGCGCAGGCCGCGCTGCTGCTGCCTTATGTGCGCGACTGGCGCTGGTCGCTGCGCGAGGGAAGGGTGCCCTGGTACCGCAGCGTGCAGACGGCCGCCCAGCGGGAGCCGGGGCAGTGGAGCGCGCCGGTCGCGCAGTTGCAGGCTGCCCTGACCCGCCGTTAGACGGCGGGCGGCGGCTCCAGCGCGTCCTGCGCGCAGGACAGTCCGATATCCTCGAGAATGGACGCGGTCCAGGACTGCGGATTGTGCGCGCTGATAAAACGCGCTCTTGCGTCGGTCGCGAAGGCGTCGCACTCGGCGGGTCGTTCCAGCCAACCTCGAATCATCGAAACAAGTTCATCGACGTTGCGCCACATCAGCGCCGATAAGCCGAGGTTTCCAAGAAATCGTTCGCTCTCGGGCGACCATTGTTCCATCAGCAGCGCTCCCGAAGCCAGGACTTGACTGACTCGTCCTTTGAGCTGAATGCGTTCGCCCCGGGTCTGGGTGTTGACCACAATCCGGCTCTCCGCCAGCGCTCGCGCATATTCGGCATGCGGAAGATAGATATCGTCCGGCATCAGGCCGCCCACCCGATTGACTCTGATCCCCACGGCAACAAGCTTTTCATATATTTCCACCCGCTGGCCTTCACTCGAACCGGCTACGGTCACGTCAAATCGCTTGATCGGGCTTGGATGAAACATCGCCGGGTCGGCGACCATGGGCATGAAGCGGACCGCTTCGACGTTCGTGAAATCCGCGTACAGACCCTCGCGCCGGCGGATTCGATCGGCGCGCGCCCAGCTGTCGGCGACTGCGACCAGATCGGAGACGGCAATGATGCTTTTGTCGCAGTTCATCAGCGTCTGGTTGGCTTCGTCGTAATCCCAGATCACCGAAAAAAGCTTGAATTGGTGCGTATCTTTCAACGCCTGCAGAATCCGGCCGGGCACGCTTTCCTGGGGCCACGTAAGAGCGTAGACAACGAGATCCGGGCGAAATTCGCCAATGACCGCATCCAAAGCAAGCGCCAGCCCATTTTGAGCAATGGTCTCGATTTCGACGGGCGTCATCGGTTGCGCTTGTGCCCGTTGGTTGGCCTTGTGGATCGCCCAGCGCACCTCCCGCTGGTACGGATGACTGCGCACCTCTCCCAGAAGGCCGGAATTGACCATCGGCAAGTACAGTTCGAGGTGGCCGGGCTCCTCCCAGAACCACTTGTATTGCTCGTGCTGAAGGAACAGCACCCTGGGTTTTGTCAAGATCGACTCTCTAAGCGATTTTCGCCAGCGTGTCGTCGATCACAGGCTTGCACACGTCCAGCACATTCATTTCCTTTCGAAACCGTGCCGACGCGTGCCCCCCGGCTTCCCGCCAACCACCATCGGACAGGAGTTGCTTGCATTTGATTGCCAGCTGCTCCGGGCGATCGGAATGCATGAACTCGCGGTATGGGTTATCAAGTGGAATATTTTCCGACAGGACGCAAAGCTCCCGATCGAGCATTTCCGTGATGCGCATGCAGGAGGCAAAGCGCGGGTCGATTCCGTCGACGGTGTCGTCCTCGGAGTGAAGATTCAGGTTCAGCCCGATTTTTGCCCGATCCATCATCGAGGCCAGGTAGCTTTTCGCCACGTACCCGACCGGAAAGCCGCGCCCGACGCACCGTACTTCGATGCCGTGAGCCTGGAAGGTTTCGAGGACAGCGGTGCGATGCGGAGTCCGCATGCCGAAGAAAACGACGTCGATGTCCTTGGGCGCGTGCCGCACGAACCTGGGAATCTCGGAGACGTGGCCAACCGGAAAGAACCTGGATACCGACGCGCAATCGCGGTACTCGTGCGCCGTTCGCTCGAGCCACGACCACACGAAATCCACGCTGCGCGCGAACCTGGCAAACCCGGCCACGCGATTACGAAAGAAAGTTTCTTTGTCCCCATCCCAGAGCATGCCGTGCTTTCCATAGGGGATGGTGCCTCCGACCATCAGCTCGGTCGCGATCACGCCAACTTTCAGCGAATGACGCTGCTTGAGCTCAAGAATACGATCGATGAAGCCGGCGTCCGGAAAGTACTCGAAGAACACGTTGATCGCGTTTCGATATATCTGATCCTGTTCGAGCGTCGTTTCATGGCCGCACCTGCCCAGTGCGGCGCGCATATAGTCGGTAAGCGGCGCAAGATACTCCGTGGCGGCGGTCGCGCCATGGTTCTTCATGACGAAGTTGAACCACATGGCCGGCTCCTAAATCTTGAATGCCTGTTCGTGGTTCCCCCAGATGGGACGGGAAATGTGCGCAGCTTGCGTCGCCGGGAGCGGGACGGCAATAGTGTCTTGTGGCGCCGGTCTCGGTTCGGTAGAAACAATGGTCCCGACCTGCACAGCCGCTGCGGCCGGCGCGGCTCTGGCAGTGGCGACGGATACGGGCTTTTGGACTTCGCGCAGGAATTCACGCCGCGCCCTGGTATGTTCGGCGAACATCTCTCCCAGCAGGCCCGGGCTGGCCATCGCGCAGCCCAGATAGCCTTCGCACAGCTTGTAGATGAACCGATCGCCCTGCTCGTCGAACAGGGTCGTCACCTTGCCGTTGGAATCCATTCCGCCATAGGCCACCTGGAGCGGGGCCGGCACGCCGTGCTTTCCCAGCAGCTGATCCATTTCCTGGGCCGGGCTCGCGCTTCCGCGCGGCAGTGACGCGCTGTTGTCAGCGGCATGGCGCCGGGTGGCGGTCACCTGCATGCGGTCCAGGATCGCGCATTGCCGGGCAGGGTTGTCCAGGAACTTCGGCCACACGTAGCCCAGAGCCGACCCGTGCAGCGATTCGCGAAACGTGGGGGCGGCTTTGCGCAGCAGCGAGCGCGAGAACACCGGTGCGATCGGCTCGAAGAAGCTGGTGTAGCGCAGCGCGAAATTTGGGTTGTGGACCATCAGCAGCGAGGCAGCCTGGCTGTCCCAGGACATCGACGGCTGCGCCAGGTGCAGGTCCAGGGCCGCCATCAGCTCGAACATGCGGTTGATGTCGCCGCAGCTGGCGATCAGATCGTCATCCGGCAGCCAGACGTATTCGTAGTGGCGCCACGCGTCGCTGGTTTCACTCAACAGCGCATGCAGCGCGGGCCACTTCGGACCCTTGCTGTCGATGCGCACCATGGCCTCGCCGGAGGTCGGATAGCGCAGGGCGTTGTCGCCGCTGTAATTGACCACCAGGTCCCAGTTGCGCTGGCCGCCGGTGGCAAGCCATAGGGGGTGCAGCGAGGTGTCGCCGGCACGGACCACGACCAGGTAAGGGTTGCTCATCGATTCCTCGAAATGTCGGCCAGCAGGTTGCGGATCAGGTACTCCCAGGTGTGCTCCGCCTGCGGGGTGACCGTCCCCTCGAAGGCCAGCACGCGTTCGGCGGCGAACCGGATCGATTCGTCGCTGAAGTGATACGGAAAGCAGCCGGTCGCGCGGTCGGTTCGAATGTTGAAGTTGTTGGCGATGGGCACGCCCATGGCCAGCGCGCTGACTGCACGCTCGTTGGTGCCGTGACCGAAATTGGGATCGAAATTCACCAGGCCCGCATAGTGCTGGCAGATGTGGCTGAACGCGTGGTTGTGGTCCGGATCGGGCTTGCAGAACCGGAACGAGGCGGTGTCGCCCACGTGCTGCTGCCAGTTTTCGCCGTAGAAATCGACCGGCATGCCGCGCAAGGCCCGCGCCACCTTGACCCGCCGGTAGCGCTTCAGGCAGGAATCGATCGCGCACAGGGCGGTCATGGCCTGCGGCTGAACCAGCGACTGCACCGGCTCGTCGAACGCCTGCGCGATCGCGCTCAGGCCGTGGATGATCGTGGTGTGGCGCAGCGCCTCCGAGATCCTGGCGATGCGGCCCGCAGCCAGCCCCCAGGGGTTGTTGTCGCCGATGGTTTTCTCGAATTCGTCATGCAGCGGCGAGACCGCCAGCTCCTTGTTGGCCGAAGCCCAGATCATCAGCCGATCGGGGTGCGCTTTCGGTCCGCGCCGCCAGGGGGCCGAGTAGGCGCCGGTCGGGAAATAGTGGGCGCGCGCGCCGATTAATTGCGCGTCGTTGCGCTCCAGGCTGGCCAGGTGCAGGTTGGGCATCCGGGTCCAGTCGTGCAGGAAATCGCGGCACGGCGGCACCCGGACGTGGTCGTACGGCCACGCATCGATGATGTAGGTGATGAAATCGGTATGCGTGGGGATCAGCCGCCACAGCGGCGTGTGGTCGATCTGAAGCGTCAGCGGCAGGGTTCCCGTCGTGATCATCAATTCCACGTCCGGGTCCTGCAGAACCGCCAGGTGCCGCTTCAGGTCCGGGTCGCTGATGTTGACGACGTGCGCCTCGTAACCGTTGGCTTGCAGCGCAGCGGCCAGGCTTCGCGCCATCATGTCGGTGCCGCCGAAAGGATGGCTGTTGGTGAGCACGACCGCTTTGGGGTAAAGCCTGATCATGTGCGCTTCTCGTCCGGGTGGCGCTCAGACGTTGCCGTACATGGAGTTCTTCAGCATCGTATAGCCCTTGATCAGCTCGGCGATGCCGGCATCGAGCGAGAATGCCGTCTTGAAGCCGGTCGCCTCGATCTTGGCGTTCGAAACGATGTAATTGCGCTGGTCCGGGTCCTTGCCCGTGGGCGCCTCCAGCACGACGAACTCCGGTATCTGGCGCTGGATGTGCTCGCACAGCTCCCGCTTGGATACGTTGGCCTCGGTCAGGCCGACGTTGTAGATGTTTCCTCTCATCCGCTCGAAATTCTTCAGCGCGTGCTGAAAGGCGCGCGAGACGTCGCGCACGTGCACGTAATTGCGCTTGAACGAGCTTTCGAACAGCACGACGAAGCGGTCGTGCACGGCGCGGTACGTGAAGTCGTTCACCAGCAGATCGATCCGCATGCGCGGCGACATCCCGAACACGGTCGCCAGCCGGAAGCTGATCGCGTTCGGGTGCTGCATCAGCGCCTTTTCGATCTCGACCTTCTCCTTCGCGTACTGCGAAATCGGCCGCAGCGGCGATTCCTCGGTGCAGAAGTTGTTGCGGTCGCCGGTGCCGTAGGCGCTGTTGGTCGTGGGCATCAGCACGATCTGATTGTTCGACAGATGCCGCAGCATCATCGCGATGGCGTCGTGGTTCACGGTGGTGGCGCCCACCGGGTCCTGGTTGCACAACGGGGCTCCGACCAGCGCCGCCAGCGGAATGACCACGTCGGCCTGCCTCAACAGCGGCAGCACGGTGGCTTCGACGCGGATGTCGCCTTTGACGACGCTGAAATTCGGGTGGTGGCAGGCGTGATTCAAGCTGGTCTGCTTGAACAGGAAGTTGTCCAGCACCGTCACCTGGTGACCGGCATTCAACAGATCGGGGACCATCGTGGAGCCGAGGTATCCGGCTCCACCGGTCACGAGGATGCGATGGCTCATGGCCTGACTGCCTTTCGGATGGCTTCGTATTTCAGGGGAAAAGCGCGCGCTCGACGCATTCGCACAGCGAATGCGCCAGCACGATGTGCAACTCCTGGATCGTGCTGGTCGCGGCGCCGGGGGCGATCACGCAGTGGTCGGCGAGCATCCGGGCCGAGCCGCCATCGCGGCCGCAAAACACGATGCTGGCAATCTGCTGCACGCGGCACTGCTGCAGCGCTTTCAGAATGTTCGGCGATTGGCCCGACGTGGTGATGCCGAGGAAGACATCCTTGCTGCTGGCCTTGCCGGCGAGCTGGCGCGAGAACACGTGCTCGTAACCGTAGTCGTTGCCGATCGCGGTCAGGATCGAGCTGTCCACGGTCAGCGCCTCGGCCGGCAGGGGCGCGCGCTCGCGCGCCAGCTTGCTGACGAATTCGGCCGCCAGGTGCTGGGCATCGGCGGCGGAGCCTCCGTTGCCCGCAATGTAGATGCGGCCGCCCTGACGGTAGCGTCGCACCACGACATCGATCGCCTTCGCGAAATTCTCGACCTCGTGATGGTTGTCGAGGAGCTGCCGCTTGGCCGCGATCGATGCGACGAGGTTCTCCTTCAGGATGGCCGCGTAGTCCATGTGATCTGTCCTCAAACCGGGTTCAACGCAGCTCGCACGATCCCGCCTGCGGCCCGAGCCGCGAGCGAGCGCGTGAAGTCCTGGATGCGGCCGGCGGCCGCCTGCAGTCCGATTCCGACCTGCTCGTGCAGCTCGGCGCGGGTGCCCAGCTCGAAGCGATAGCCGCCCTCGACGCCGATGTTCAGCACGCGGGCCGGCAGGCCGTGGCGCGCCACGAAGTCGAACATCAGCGCATC
>DATBCD010000133.1:0-20967 GCA_036270655.1 Burkholderiaceae bacterium | reverse complement strand
ACGTCGCCGACGTAATCGGCCGGCAGCAGCGCCGGCGTATGCAGGTTGATTTCGGTCACTGCCGCCAGCGGCTGCAGCAAATCGGGCTCACGGCCGTTGCGCAGCGAGCGCACGGCGGCATTCAGCATCTGCGTGTACAGGTCGAATCCGACTTCCTGCAGATTGCCCGACTGCGCCTCGCCCAGCACTTCGCCGGCGCCCCGGATCTCCAGGTCGTGCATCGCCAGGTAAAAGCCGCTGCCCAGTTCCTCCAGGTTCTGAATCGCTTCCAACCGCTTCTCGGCGTTGCGGGTCAGCCCGTCCTCGGAAGGCACCATCAGGTAGGCGTAGGCCTGGTGATGCGACCGTCCGACCCGGCCGCGCAGCTGGTGCAGCTGCGCCAGCCCGAAACGGTCGGCGCGATGGATCAGGATCGTGTTCGCGGTCGGCACGTCGATCCCGGTCTCGATGATCGTCGTGCACAGCAGCAGGTTGAAGCGCTGCTGGTAGAAATCTCTCATCACGTGCTCCAATTCGCGCTCGGGCATCTGTCCGTGGGCGACCTGGATGCGCGCTTCGGGGATCAGCTCGCCGAGGAGGCGTCGGCGCTGTTCGATCGTCTCGACGGCGTTGTGCAGGAAATAGATCTGCCCGCCCCGTTTCAGCTCGCGCAGGCAAGCCTCGCGCATCAGGCCGCCGCTTTCCGGGCATACGAAGGTCTTGATCGCCAGGCGCCGCTGCGGGGCCGTGGCGATCACCGAAAAATCCCGGATTCCCTCCAGCGACAGAGCCAGCGTGCGTGGAATCGGCGTCGCCGTCAACGTCAGCACGTCGACCTCGGCGCGCAGCGACTTCAGGCGCTCCTTCTGACGCACTCCGAAGCGGTGTTCCTCGTCGATGATCGCCAGTCCAAGCCGGGCGAAGCGGACATTGGCCGACAGCAGCTTGTGCGTACCGATCGCGATGTCGACGCTGCCGTCGGCCAGGCCTTCGAGGATCTGGCCCACTTCACGCACGGAACGGAAGCGTGACAGCTCGCCGATTGTCACCGGCCATTGCGAAAAGCGGTCGCGAAACGTCTGAACATGCTGTTCGGCCAGCAGCGTGGTCGGACACAGTACGGCGACCTGGCGGCTCCCGGCCACGGCGGCAAATGCTGCGCGCAGGGCGACCTCCGTCTTGCCGAAACCCACGTCGCCGCACACCAGCCGATCCATCGGAAAGCCGGCGCGCATATCCTTCAGTACGGCTTCGATGGCGGCACCCTGGTCGGGTGTTTCCTCGAATCCGAATCCGTCGGCAAAAGCCTGGTAGTCGCGGTCGGAGAACTGAAACGCGTGGCCCTTGCGCGCGGCCCGTGTCTCATACAGGTTCAGCAGTTCGGCCGCGGTGTCGCGCACCTGGCGGGCCGCGCGGCGCTTCGCCCGGTCCCATTCGCCGGCGCCCAGCGCGTGCAGCGGCGCAGCGTCCGGATCCGCACCGATGTAGCGCCCGATCAGATGCAACTGCGCGACCGGCACGTACAGCTTGGCGTCGTTCGCGTACTGCAAGTGCAGGAACTCGGTCGGTCCCTCCCCCAGGTCGAGCGTCTCCAGGCCCAGGTAGCGCCCGATGCCGTGCTCGACGTGCACGACCGGATCGCCGGCCCGAAGCTCGGCCAGATCGCGTACGACCGCATCGACGTTGGTGGCCCGGTCGCGTTGGGTGCGCCGTTGGCGGCGCGGGCTGGCCGCGTACAGCTCGGCCTCGGTGACCACCGCCAGACGCGCGGGCGGCGAGGCGAATCCCTGGTGCAGCGGCGCGGCTCCGAGCATCAGCGGCGCATCGGAGCCGACGAAGTCCGCGAAGCTTTCGCAATCGGCAAACGGCAGCTCAGACTCCGACAGCATCTGCGACATCGTGTCGCGGCGCCCGGGCGAGTCGGCCACCAGCAGCACCCGGCCCGCAAACCCGCCGCACCATTGGCGCAGCAACTGCAGCGGATCGGCGCTCTTGCGGTCCACCGCGAGCGCAGGCAGCGGTTCGAAGTCCGGATGACTCGAATCGGACAGCACCAGGCGGGCCAGCGGCTTCAGCTGGAGGAACAGCTCCTCGGCCGACAGGTAAAGGCGCGCGGTGGGCAGGCAGGGCCGCTGGGCGTCGCGCGACAGGAACGCGTAGCGCTCGTTGGTCTCGTTCCAGAAGCGTCGCATCGACGCTTCCACCGCACCGTGCAGGACGATTCGCGACTGGCGCGGCAGGTAATCGACCAGCGTCGCGGTCTGGTCGAAGAACAGCGGCAGGTAGTACTCGATTCCGGCCCCGGCGATCCCGTTGCCCACGTCCCGGTACAGCGGCGCGCGGCTCGGATCGCCCTCGAACGCATCGCGCCAGCGGCCGCGGAAGGCGGTGCGCGCCTCCTCCTCGAACGGGAACTCGCGTCCCGGCAGCAGGCGCACTTCCGGCACCGGGTAGACGCTTCGTTGGCTGTCGGGGTCGAACGCACGGATCGTTTCGACCACGTCGTCGAGCAGATCCAGGCGCAAGGGCAACGTCGCGCCGGTCGGGAAGAAGTCGATCAACCCGCCACGCAGCGAGAACTCGCCCGGCCCGACCACCTGGGATACGGCGTGGTAGCCGGCCAGCGTCAGTTGCGAGCGCAACTGCTCGACGTCGATGCGCTGCCCCTGGCGCAGCCAGAACGTGCGGCCCGCAACAAAAGACGGCGGAGCGACCCGCTGCATGGCGGTGGTGGCGGCCACCAACAGCACGTCGCTGCCGGTGGCGTCGGCGGCCGGCTTGCGCGTCATCAGCCGATACAGCGTTTCGATCCGCTCCGAAACCAGGTCCGGGTGCGGCGACAGAATGTCGTACGGAAGCGTCTCCCAGTCGGGGAACGCCCGCACCGTCAGCGACGGCTCGAAGTAGGGCAATTCCTCGGACAGCCGATACACGTCCAGGGCGTCCGCGCACACGACCACGGTCAGGTTGCCGTCTTGCCGCTCCCGAGCCGCCAGCCTGGCCAGCAGCAGCGAGTCGGCCGAGCCGGCAGGTCGCCCGATCACAAAACGCTCAGCCGGTCTGAGCGGCGGCAGATCGAGTCCGGTCGCAGTGGTCGATAGGCACTCGCTCATAGCGTGCGAGAATTCATCCGATAACGCCGCCAGCCCTGTGATTTCCGGCTCAGGTAACGCGGCGGCACGCACGATAACACCGCAATCCGAGCCCGCCCGTGTCCATCCGCTTCTTCGGTCTGATTCCGGCCGCCGGACAAGGTTCCCGGATGGGAGTCGATATTCCGAAGCAGTATCTGCGCCTTGGCTCGCTCACCCTGCTGGAGCATTCGGTGCGGGCGTTGATGTCGGACCGCCGCGTCGGGCAAGTCCTGATCGTGGTCGCCGCAGCCGACCGGCACGCGGCCGCCCTGTCGTTTCCGAGCGGCGTGACGGTGGCGCCGGTCGGCGGCTCCTGCCGCGCCGAGACCGTTCGAAACGGCTTGCGCGTGCTGGCGGACCGGATCGGGGCGGCCGATCGGGTGCTGGTGCATGACGCGGCCCGGCCCTGCCTTTCGGCGACGGATTTGTCGTCCCTGATCGACGCGGTCGGCACGCAGGACGCTGGCGGATTGCTGGCCGAACCGCTGTCGGACACGTTGAAGCGGGTCGACGGCGCGGCCGTGGTCGAAACGGTCGAGCGCACGGGCCTGTGGCGTGCGCAGACGCCACAGCTTTTCCCTTTCGGTATCCTGCTGCGCGCGCTGGAACAGTGCCAGGACCTGGATGCGGTCACCGACGAGTCCAGCGTGGTGGAGCAGCTCGGCATCCGCCCGCGGCTTGTGGGCGCGACCGCAGTCAATTTGAAGGTCACGACACCGGCCGATTGGCCGCTGGCGGAAGCGGTGTTAAAGGCAGGCGGGCGATGGTAGATCCGATCCGGATCGGGCAGGGATTCGACGTTCACGCCCTGGTGCCAGGACGGCCACTGGTGCTGGGGGGCGTCGCGATCGAACACGAGCAGGGCCTGCTGGGACATTCCGATGCCGATGTGCTGCTGCACGCGATCACCGACGCGCTGCTGGGCGCCGCCGGCCTGGGCGACATCGGACGACTCTATCCGGACTCCGACCCGCGCTATCGTGGTGCCGACAGCCGCGTCCTGCTCGCCGAAGTGGCGCAGCGCGTGCAGCAGGCCGGCTGGCGCGTCGGCAACCTGGACTGCACCGTGCTGGCCGAGCGGCCCAGGATCGCTCCTTATGCCGACGCCATCCGCCGTTCGATCGGGCAGTTGCTGAACGCCGACCCGGCCAGGATCAACGTCAAAGGCAAGACGAACGAGCGCCTCGGGTTCATCGGGCGCGGCGAAGCGATCGCGGCCAGCGCCGTGGTTCTCCTGCTCGGTTCATGACCCAGCCGGCGTTGATCCAGGCGATCGAGCTGCAGTGCGAGCGCGGTCACCGGCGGCTGTTCGAGCGGCTGTCGTTCCAGCTCGAGGCCGGCCAGTGCATGCACATCGCCGGCGACAACGGGGCCGGCAAGACCAGCCTGCTGCGGATCCTGTGCGGCCTGCTGAGTCCGACGTCCGGTGAAGTGCGCTGGAACGGGCGGCCGATCCATCGCGTGCGCGACGAGTACGGCGCCGACCTGGTCTACGTCGGTCACCTGAACGGTGTGAAGGACGACCTGACCGCCGCGGAGAACCTGCGGGTCTGGGCCGCGATGGCCGCACTGAACATCGGAGCCGACGACCTGATGCGTGCGCTGCGACTGCTGACGATCGAGCGCTTCGCCCACTGGCCGGCGGGGCAGCTGTCGCAGGGGCAGAAGCGGCGCATCGCACTGGCTCGGCTGACGCTGGCGTCTGGCGCGCGGATCTGGATCCTGGACGAGCCGTTCAACGCGCTCGACCAGGGCGGTGTCGCGATCCTGAACCGGCTGATCGAGCGGCATGTCGCCGGCGGCGGCGCCGTGGCGCTGACGACCCATCAGTCGTGGCAGGCACCGGTGCCGGTCGTCCGGCTGGCCCTGGCCGCAGAGGCCGAAGCGTGATCCAGGCGCTGCTGGCCGTCGTGCGCCGCGATCTGCTGCTGGCGATGCGGCAGAAGGGCGACGTGGTCAATGTGCTGCTGTTTTTCGTGATCGTGGTCACGATGTTTCCGCTCGGGGTCGGGCCGGACAAGGACACGCTGCGGCTGATCGCGCCGGGTGTCGTCTGGGTGGCGGCGCTGCTGTCGGCCATCCTGTCGCTGGGTCGACTGTTCGCGCTCGACCATGCGGATGGCACCCTGGAACAGATCATGTTGTCGGGGCAGCCGCTGTCGCTGACGGTGCTGGGCAAAATCGCGGCCCACTGGCTGATGACCGGCGCGCCGATCACGCTGCTGTCGGGCGCGCTGGCGATGGTGTTCGACCTGGCGGTCGGTCCCGGAGCGACGCTGGTTGTCTCGCTGCTGCTGGGCACCCCGTCTCTGAGCCTGATCGGAGCGGTGGGCGCGGCGCTGACGCTCGGCCTGCGAGGGGCGGGCGTGCTGGTCACATTGCTGGTTCTTCCGTTGTACGTTCCGGTCCTGATTTGCGGCGCGCTGGCCGTCGAAAGATCGGTCGGAGGCCTGTCACCGGCCCCGCTGCTGATGGTCCTGGGGGCGTTGTCGCTGAGCGCTGCCGTGCTGGCTCCGTGGGCGATCGGGGCAGCGCTGCGGATATCGATCGAATAATCCGGCGGTCATTGCAGCTTGGCTCTTTCGACGGCTGCTTCTGCGGCCGTCAGCGGCAGGTAGCCCAGGGGTCCGTCCGCGATCGCCTGCTGGCCTTCGCGGGACAGGACGAGTCGCAGAAACTCGCGAGCGACGGGATCCATCGGCGGTCGGACATAAATGAGTAGAAAGCGGTCAAGCGGATAGCGCCCCGCGCTGACGCTTGCCGCGCTCAATTCGACCGGCGTTTCGCCGGCGCGTGTGGCTATCGCCAACGCCCGAACCGACGGCTGCGTTCTGATCGCCGCGGCAAAACCCAGCGCCGCCGGGTCCGCGGAAACCTTCTCCACGACTTGCGCCGAAGATCTGAAGCCGGCCATCGCGTTCGAGAATGCGCGTCCCGGAAAAGCCGCTTCTCGAAGCTCCAGCGCGAGGGGCCGATCGGCCTCGACGCCGTACAAATGGATGGGACGCTCGGCCCACTGGCCGCGCAGTCCGAGATCGCCCCAGCGCCGTGCCTGGCCGGTGAAGGTCTGTCGGATCTGGTCGACAGTCAGCGAGGGCAGGGGGTTGTCGATATTCACGAAGATCGCCAGCGGCCCGCTCAGCGCTCGAGGATCGAGCGAATCGTGCGCGACGCGGATTTGCAGCGGATCGGCGCCGGTAGCCGCCCGATACCCGGCAAGCTGCGGCGGCGTGAATCTGGCTCCCATCGGCGCGAACAGGGACGTTCCTGCGGCAAGCGCGATCGGCGCCGAACGCGTGCTTTTCAGCTCGAGCGAGAATCGCGCACCCGGATGCGCTTTGGTGTAGAGCGCAACGAGCGCCTCGAGCATATCGCGCATGTCGTTATAGCCGACGATGGCGATCGCTCCATCGGGCGTGAGATAGCCGGCTTTCTTCGGCGTCGCCACCGCGGTGGGCTGAAAAAGCGGCAACCCGGGGTCGATATCGGCCGCGTGCGCCGCCACAGCCGATAAGAGCGAAAAAAATGCCAGACCCCGGCGTCCCATCTTTTTGGCCAATGGCAGTGTCGTGGCGGGTGAGCGCTTCATCCGTTGGGCTTCAACCGTACGGCAATTGTCGTAGGATCCATCCCCTGCCGGTCGTTGTGCCAAAATGGGGCCAGCGCACAGGTTCGCTTTGCTTTTTCGCGCGCCAGGATCCTGTCGCGTTGCGCGGCGCCGGCTTGGTTTTCCACGATCTGCTGCTTCCGACCAGACTCATGCAATCCGAGGCGATACGTCCCGTGAAATTCGGGGTTCACCGCTTTGCCGCGCCGCCGGAGTTCTATCGGCTGGCGGGCCGGCTGATCCCGTGGTTCGGTTCGGCCGCGGCGGTGCTGACAGTACTCGGCCTGTACCTGGGGTTTTTCGTGGCGCCGACCGACTTTCAGCAGGGTGAGGCATACCGGATCATCTTTATTCATGTACCGGCTGCGTGGATGGCGATGTTCATCTACGCGGTGATGGCGTTCTGGGCCGGCCTCGGGCTGGCCTTCAATACGCGGATGTCGTCCATATGGGCCTGCGCGATGGCCCCGACGGGCGCCTTGATGGCGTTTCTGGCGCTTTGGACCGGCGCGCTGTGGGGTCGTCCCACCTGGGGCGCCTATTGGGTTTGGGACGCCCGGATGACTTCGACGCTGATTCTGCTGTTCCTGTACGTCGGATTCATGGCGCTACATGGGGCGATCGACGATCCGCGCCGCGCCGATCGTGCCGCCGGAGTGCTGGCGCTGGTCGGCGTCGTGAATCTGCCAATCATTTATTTTTCGGTGCAATGGTGGAATACCCTGCACCAGGGTGCCACGATCAGCATGACGCGGGCCCCGAGCATGGTGACGACGATGCTGGAGGCGATGCTCGTGATGACGTTCGCGTTCTGGATGTACAGCATCGCCACTTCGCTGGCCCGCGCACGCGCGATCCTGCTGGAACGGGAAAAGCGCTCGACGTGGGTCCAGGCCGTGGCGCAGGAGTGACGATGCACTGGGCCAGCTGGCAGGATTTCTGGGCCATGGGCGGCGCCGGCCGCTACGTGTGGGGGGCGTACGGGCTGGTCGGGCTGGCGTTTGCCGCCGAGATCTGGTCGTTGCGGGCGCGCGTACGGCGCGCGCGCGAAACGGTGCGCCGTGCCTCGAACTGGTCCAGCAAGGAGCCGCAGTCATGAAACCCAGACATCGCCGCGCGGCGCTGATCGTCGCCGGCGTCGCGGTACTCGGAATCGCCACCGCGCTTATCCTGTCCGCGTTCCGGCAGAACCTGGTGTTCTTTTACACGCCGAGCGACGTGGTGGCGAACAAGGTGCCGACGGGTCAGCTGTTCCGGGTCGGCGGTCTGGTCGAGGCCGGCAGTCTGCACCGCGAACCGACCGGGGTGCGCGTGGTCTTTCGGGTGACCGACACCGCCAACACGATCACGGTGGCGTACGACGGCATCCTTCCGGATCTGTTTCGCGAGGGCAAGGGCGTGGTCGCCGAGGGGCGGATCGAACCGGGCGGCTTGTTCCACGCCTCCCAGGTGCTGGCCAAACACAACGAGAACTACATGCCTCCGGATGCGGCCCACGCGCTGGAGCAGGCCGAAAAGGCGCGGCGGACTCTGAAGGTCCCGACCGGCTAGCGGAAGCTGCAATCCGCCGCTGGCGTCGACGGTTCGCTGGGACTGACCCGATGCGATCTCAATCGTCCTGAACCATTGCGGGTATCCGCAGCTCCGCCCGCAGGCCGGTCGGCGTGTTGGCCGACAGCTGCACCCGCCCCAGGTGGGCGCGGGCGATCCGATCGACGATGGCCAACCCCAGGCCAGCGCCGCCTGAACCGGAGCGGGACGCGTCGCCCCGCTCGAACGGTCGCAGCAGCCGGTCGACCTGGTCCGGTTCGATCCCGGGCCCCGAATCGGACACCGCGACGACGGCTTCGGTGCCGTCGCGACGCACTTGCACCTGCAGGTTCAGGTCGCCGGATATATCGCGTCCATACTGCACCGCATTGTTGAACATGTTGTCGAGCGCGCGCGCCAGCTCGGTCGGATAGGCCAGCACCCGCACGCCTGGCTCGAGCTGCTGCTGGACATGGCAGCGCGTCGCGGCGCCGACGCGGCTGCGCGAGAGCGCATCCAGCGTGAGGGCGGACAGGTCGATTTCCTGGGGCGGCCGCGCGGCGACCGGGCGCGCGTAATCGAGGAACTGGCGGACGATCGAGTCGAGCTGATCGAGGTCTCCGGCCATTCCGGCGCGCACGTTTTCGGGCAGCTCGCTCATTTCCAGGTCGAGCCGCAGACGGGTCAGCGGCGTGCGCAGGTCGTGCGAGATGCCGGCCAGCAGGATGGCCCGCTCGCGCTCGAGACGGTCGAGGCTGTCGACCATCCGATTGAAGCTGCGGTTGACCATTCGAATCTCGGGCGCCCCCAGATCGGGCAGATTGCGCGGGGTGCGGCCGGCGCCGAGCTCGGCTGCGGCCCTGGACAGCTCCGCCAGGGGCCGGTTCACCAGATTGGCGATCGCCGCGGCAATCAGCAAGGAGATGATCGCGGCCAGCGCGGCCCAGTCGACCCACTCCTGGCCGGCGTCGCCAGTCAGCAGGTCGCGGTCGATAAAGGCCCAATAGGCATCGTCGTCGATCGAGAAACTGACCCAGACCCCGGTCACGCCGTTGACCTCGGAGGCCAGGCGCGTCGTGGGCCCCAGCTTTGCATGGACGTTGCGGATGACCAGGGCGACCAGCGAATCGTTCGGCAGCGGAACGATCTGGTCGCCCGGCTCGAGCGGAACGACCCGGATCCCCTCGTTTTCGGCCAGGTCGCTCAGCAGGTAGCGGCGTCGCTCCGGATCCGAATAGACGAGCGCGCTGCGTGTCGTGTTGACGATCGAGACGACCTGCTGGGCGATCTGGCGGGCGCGCGGTTCGCGCTCGAACGCCCGCACCGTCGGCCACCACGCCGCAAGACAGGCCGCAAACAACAACAGGATCAGCAGGAACGTCCGCCAGAACAGTGGCGGCGAACGAAGCCTCAAGCCGTCCCGTCCGGTATGAAGACGTATCCCAGGCCCCAGACCGTCTGGATGAAGCGCGGCTTGGACGGATCCGGTTCGATCAGCTTGCGCAGGCGCGAGATCTGCACGTCCAGGCTCCGGTCGAACGCCTCGTATTCTCGCCCGCGCGCCATCTCCATCAGCTTCTCGCGCGACAGCGGCACTTTGGGAAAGCGCGCGAAGACTTTCAGTACGGCAAATTCCCCGGTCGTCAGGGCTACGGGCTCACCGGAGCGGGTCAGCGTGCGGGTTGCCAGGTCGAGGACGAATTCGCCGAAGACGACGCTGGTGGCTTCCTGCGAAGGCGCCCCCGGCAGCTCGGGAGGCGCCTTGCGGCGGAATATCGCATTGATGCGGGCCAGCAATTCGCGCGGATTGAACGGCTTGGGCAGGTAGTCGTCTGCGCCCATCTCCAGGCCGACGATGCGATCGACGTCTTCGCCCTTGGCGGTCAGCATCAGAACCGGAGTCGGGTCGTTGCCGCCGCGCAGCCGGCGCAGTACCGAAAGACCGTCCTCGCCGGGCATCATCAGGTCCAGGATCAGCAGATCGAAGCGCTCGCGCAGCCACAGCTTGTTCATCGCTGCGGCGCCGTCGGCCGTATAGACGGTGAAGCCGTTTTCCGTGAGGTAGCGGCGCAGCAAATCGCGCAGCCGCTGATCGTCGTCGACGACCAGAACTTTGTGAGTGGGCGCTTTGGACATGTCGGAGACTCGCGGGCCGCGCCGATCGTATCGCCGCGTGCGGAGCAAGCCCGCTTGGGGCACAAAGTGTTACAGAATTTACGCGCCTCGGGCGGACTTTTGGAGATGCCCGCTGGCGCCAGGCGCCGCCGGATGACAAGATCGGTGTTACGGAGTCCGTACAGAATTCGATGAGAGTCCCGATCGTCGCGATTGCCGCAGCGGTTCTGTCCTGGGGCGTCGCCACGGCGCAAACGGGACCCCCGGTTGCGCCCTCGCCACAGGGCGATGCGACCGCCGACATCTGGGGCCATCTCACCGGGGAGCAGCGCAAGCAGCTGTGGCAGCAGCTCACGCCCGCCGAACGCCAGGAGATCTGGCGACGGCTGCCGCCGGAACAGCAAAGGGCGATCCGCGAGCGCCTCGAACAACGCCAACCGAATCGCGGGCTTGGGCCCGGTGATTTCCCCGAGCGGCGGCCCGCTCCGGGTCCAGCGCCGGGCAGGCTGAGCCCGGAGGAACGCCGCCAGCTGCGCGATGAGATCCGCAACGCGCACCAGCAGCTCAGGCGCCCGCCAGGCCACCGGTAATCGATCACCCGCGCGCCGCGCGACCGCGGCGGCGCGCTTCTGAATACAATGCCACCCCGTGCACATCCTTGCGATCGAAACGTCGGCCGAACGCTGTTCGGTCGCGCTGGCGCGCTCCTCGGGCGTGCAACTGCGGCACCAGACGGCCGGCCAGGGGGTCGCCGAGCGGGCTCTGTCGATGATTGCCGAGCTGCTTGCCGAACAATCGGTCACGCTGAGTCGGATCGATGCATTCGCCTTCGGCAGCGGGCCCGGCGCCTTCACCGGGCTGCGGGTGGCTTGTGCACTGGTCCAAGGGCTCGCGTTCGCGCATGATCGGCCGGTCGTTCCGGTGGGAAGCTTGAGGGCGCTGGCGTTCGGCGCGGCCCGGGCGGCGCGGCACCAGCAGCAGTTCGCCGCGGATGCCGCGATGCGGGTGATGGCGGCGACCGACGCCCGCATGGGTCAGGTCTATTGGGCCATGTACGACGGCGAGCCGGCGGCGCGTGAGGTCGCCGCGGCGCAGCTCACGGCGCCCGGACGTCTGGCCGAGCTGCTGGCGCAGTGGCAGCCGCACGTGATCGCCGGAAATGCGCTGCGCGCGTTCGACACGGCCTGGCCGTCATCGTACGAAGCGATCCGGTTACCGGATTTTGGTGTCGACGCATCGATGATCGCCGAGCTGGCCCGCGTCGATCTGGCGTCCGGCCGCACGGTCGCGGCCCGCGACGCGGCACCGGACTACGTGCGTGACCAGGTCGCGCTGACGGTGGCGCAACGCTCGACCCGAAGCGGGCCGGTGCCGTGAGCGCCGTTCGCAGGCCCGAAGAGCCGCTCGTCAAGCCGCTGCTTCAGGCTGACCTGGACCAGGTGATGCACGTCGAAACCGACGTGTATCCGTTTCCGTGGACGCGTGGCAATTTCGAAGACGCGCTGCGGGCGGGCTATACGTCCTGGGCGATGGTCGACTCGGCCGGGTTGATGATTGCCTACGCGATCGCGATGCTGGCCGTGGAGGAGGCGCACCTGCTGAACCTGAGCGTGGCGCGGTCGTTTCAGCGGCAGGGCTACGGTTGGAAGATGCTGGAATGGATCGCGCAATGCACGCGCGACTACGGCGCGCGCAGCCTGATGCTGGAGGTGCGTCCGAGCAACGACGCTGCGCTGCGCCTGTACAAGCGTTACGGCTTCGAACGGATCGGCGTGCGGCCGGGCTATTACCCGGCGGTGGGCGGCCGCGAGGATGCGATTGTGATGAGGGTGCCCCTTTAGTGCTGGATGCGCGTCGCGCAAGGCTGTGGAACCACCTCGGGCTCGGCCCCGTATGGACCGGGCGGCCGGCGTCGGGCGGCGCCCCCGGCGCGGCCGACGGGATGGTCGAAGCGCCGCCGCCGGCCGCCAGCGCGCTCGAGGCGATGGGCTGGGACGAGCTCAAGCAGACCGTGGCCGCCTGCACCGCGTGCGGGCTGTGCAAGGCGCGGACCAACACCGTGTTCGGCGTCGGCAGCCACGAGTCCGAATGGATGCTGATCGGGGAGGCGCCGGGCGCGGAGGAGGACCTGCGAGGCGAGCCTTTCGTCGGGCAGGCCGGCCGGCTGCTCGATAGCATCCTGGCCGCCGCCGGGCTGGGTCGAGCGGCATCGGGGCGCGCGGCCGTGTACATTGCCAACGTGGTGAAGTGCAGGCCGCCCGGAAACCGCAACCCGGAGCCGGCTGAGTCCGCCCAATGCGAGCCATTCCTCAGGCGGCAGATCGAGCTGCTTCGGCCGCGCGTGATCCTGGTGATGGGGCGCGTGGCGGCTCAAGCGATACTCGGCACCGACGCGAGCATTGCTGCGCTGCGGGGCCACGCTCATCGGATCGATGTGGCCGGCGCCCCGGTGCCCGTGATCGTCACCTACCACCCCGCCTACCTGTTGCGCAATCTGGCCGACAAGGCCAAGGTCTGGGCCGACCTGTGCATGGCGCGCGAGGTGTTCGAGCAGACGCCCGCGCCTCGCCGCCAGGCTGCCTGAAAGAAAGCCGCGCCAGGCCAGCCGGCGACGGCCTCACAAGCCCGTCAGGATCCGTGACGGGTGTCCCCGATCTGCGAGACCGCATCGAACTTGCGCTGATTGGCGCGGTGCTTCAGGATCACCAGCGTCATCGTGATCGCGACGAACGCGCCGAACAGGCTCATCGTGAGGGCGGCCGACAGACCCGCCACGATCAGCAGCGCGTACACACCCAGCATGATCAGGATCCCCAGGTTCTCGTTGAAGTTCTGAACCGCGATCGAATGGCCCGAGGACAGCAGCACGTAGCCGCGGTGCTGCAGCAAGGCGTTCATCGGGACAACGAAATAGCCGGCCATCGCCCCGATCAAAATCATCACGACCGCCGCGGCCAGCAAAGCCCACGTCACCAAATGGCCGCATACGACGAGCCCGGAATGCGCCAGGTGGGCGAAGTTGAGCAGCGACAGGAACGCCACTGTCGCCCCCATGGCGACGCCGACCGGCAGCACGCTGAGCGATTGCTTCAGCGAAACGCGGGCTGCGGCCAGCATCGCGCCGATCGCGATGCCCAGAGCAGCCAGCGCCTGCAGCACGGCGCCCTGGGAAAGGTCCATCCCGAGCATGTCGGCCGACCAGCGCAGCAGGATGAATTGCAGCGTCGCGCCAGCCCCCCAGAACAGCGTGGTGACCGCCAGCGAGATCTGCCCGAGCGGGTCTTTCCACAGCGTGACCATGCAGTGCCCGAAGTCGGCCATCAGGCGCCACAGCCTGTGTTCCTGCTTCGCGTAGCGGACCTGCGTGTCCGGCACCCAGATGTTGATGATCGCCGCGACCGCATAGATGCCGCAGATCACCGCGATGGCCGCCTCGCCGACCTTGCCCGGGCTGGGCTCGATGTAGGGGGAGCCGAGCGCCAGCACGATCGCGCTGACCGACGGTGAGACCAGCACGCCTCCGACCACGAAACCCAGAATGATCGACGCAACGGTCAGCCCTTCGATCCATCCGTTGGCTGCCACGAGCCGCTCCGGCGGCAGCATCTCGGTCACGATCCCGTATTTGGCCGGCGAATACGCGGCGGCGCCGAACCCGACCACCGCGTAGGCGAGCAGCGGGTGGATTCCGGCCAGCATCAGCAGCGTGCCGATCAGCTTGATGCCGTTCGTGATCAACATCACGCGGGCTTTCGGCATCGAATCGGCGAAAGCGCCGACAAAGGCCGCCAGCAGCACGTACGAAATGAAGAAGAACAGCTTGAGCATCGGCGTCATCCACGGCGGGGCGTGCATTTCGCCCAGCAGGGAGATGGCCGCGATCAACAAGGCGTTGTCGGCCAGCGACGACCAGAACTGAGCCGCCATCACGAGGAAAAAGCCGCGCGAGATGACGGCAGCGGGAACGGGGGTGGAGGCCAAGAATGACAGTCGGCTCGGCAGGCAGGGCGGCGCGGTTTATAGCACGAGGGCGCCTGCGAGCCCGCACCGGGTGCCGGTATTCTTGGAAATTCGTCCCGGACCGAGCACAAAGCACGTGCCCAGACCGCTGATCGCCCGCATCGATTCCCGCGCGTTGAGTCACAACCTGTCGGTGGCGCGCGCGCGCGCCGGACAGCGCCGAATCTGGGCGGTGGCCAAGGCCAACGCCTACGGCCACGGGCTGGAACGGGCAGTGCGCGCCTTTGCCGATGCGGACGGGCTGGCGCTGCTCGAATTGGAGGAAGCGCAGCGGGCGCGCCAGTGGGGATGGCGCAAGCCGATCCTGCTGCTGGAAGGGGTGTTCGACGCGCGCGAACTGATCGAGGCGGCCCGGCTCGACCTGACGTGCGTGGTCCACTGCCTGGAGCAGATCGAGATGATCGAGCATCGGCCCGATCACAGCCCGCTGAATGTGTATTTGAAGCTGGACAGCGGAATGAACCGCCTCGGTTTCGCGCAGCAGGACGCCGCTTCGATGCGCCAGCGCCTGGAGGCGATTGCGGGGGTCCGGGTGGCCGCCTTGATGAGCCATCTGGCCAACGCCGACCGGCGCGATCCGGGCCCGTGCGGCGTTCAGGCGCAGCGGCGCACGTTCGAGCGGCTGTGCAAAGGGTTCCAGGCGGATACGAGCCTTTGCAATTCGGCCGCGTTGTTCCTTCACCCGGACCTGGGCGATCGGTGGGTCAGGCCAGGCATCGCCCTGTACGGTTCTTCGCCGGCCAGCTCGTCGACCGCGTCGGCGCTCGGCTTGCGATCGGCGATGGCCTTGAATTCCGCGCTGATCGCGGTTCGCACCGTGCCCGCCGGCGGCCAGGTCGGCTACGGCAGCCGATGGACCGCGGTGCGGCCGACCCGCCTGGGCGTGGTGGCCTGCGGTTATGCGGACGGCTATCCGCGCAGCGCGCCGGACGGCACCCCGGTGTGGGTGGGGAGCCAGCGCGCGACGCTGGCTGGCCGCGTGTCGATGGACATGCTGACGGTCGATTTGACCGGGGTCGACGAGGCGGCAATCGGCAGTGCGGTGCAGCTCTGGGGCGAGCACGTCAGTATCGACGAGGTGGCGCGGCACTCGGAGCGGGTCGCGTACGAGTTGATGTGCGGACTCAATCCGCGGGTCCGGGTCAGTGACGCGGACTGATGCCCGCAACGTGTCGAACCCGCGAACTCAATTCGTCTGCAGCGCCTGCGGCGGCTCGACCGTCAAGTGGCAGGGCCAGTGCCCGCATTGCGGCGCGTGGAATGCGTTGATCGAGACACGCTCCGAAGCCGGCGCAAACCGGCGGCGGCCGGCCAGCCCGGAGTCGACCAGCGCAGTGGCGATCGGCGAGGTGACTGCGGCCGAAGCGCGGCGACTGTCGTGCGGCATCGAGGAGTTCGATCGGGTGCTCGGCGGCGGGCTGGTCGATGGCGGCGTGGTGCTGATCGGGGGCGACCCGGGAATCGGCAAATCGACGCTGCTGTTGCAGGCGCTGGCGAAGCTGGCGGCGTCCGAGGCGGTGTTGTATGTGAGCGGAGAGGAATCGGCCGCGCAGGTGGCGTTGCGCGCACAGCGCCTCGGGATCGAGGCCGACGGCCTGCCCCGCCTGCGGGTGCTGGCCGAAATCGAGTTGGAAACCGTCGTCGCGACCATCGAGGCGGAAAGGCCAAGGGTGGTCGTGGTCGACTCGATCCAGACGCTGTTCACCCCGGCTCTGACCTCGGCGCCGGGCTCGGTGTCGCAGGTGCGCGAATGCGCGGCCAGCCTGACGCGCCTGGCCAAGCGAAGCGGCGTGACCGTGGTCCTGGTCGGCCATGTGACCAAGGAAGGCGCACTGGCCGGCCCGCGCGTGCTGGAACACATGGTCGACACGGTGCTGTACTTCGAGGGCGACACGCACTCGGCCTACCGGCTGGTGCGCGCATTCAAGAACCGCTTCGGGGCGATCCACGAGCTCGGCGTGTTCGCGATGACCGACCGCGGCCTGCGGGGCGTGAGCAATCCGTCGGCGCTGTTCCTGTCGCAGCAGGGCGACGGCAAGGGAGGGCTGGTTGCGGGATCCTGCGTGATGGTGACGCAGGAAGGCAGCCGCCCGATGCTGGTGGAGATCCAGGCGCTGGTGGATGCCGCGCATGTGCCCAATCCGCGCCGCCTGTGCGTCGGGGTCGATCCGCAGCGGCTGGCGATGCTGCTGGCCGTGCTCAGCCGCCACGCCGGGGTCGCCAGCTACGACCAGGATGTGTTCGTCAACGCAGTGGGCGGCGTGCGCATCGACGAGCCGGCGTCGGACCTGGCGGTGGTACTGGCCGTGCTGTCCTCGATCCGCAACCGCCCGCTGCCGCGCGCACTGGCAGTGTTCGGCGAGGTGGGTCTGGCGGGCGAAATCCGGCCCGCCACGCGCGGCCAGGAGCGTTTGCGCGAAGCGGCCAAGATCGGATTTTCGACCGCGCTGATTCCCAAAGCCAACGCGCCACGCAAGCCGATCGAGGGGCTCGAGGTGATCGCAGTCGAGTCGCTGACCGAAGCGATCAGCGAGCTGAGACTCCGTTAGATTGGGCGAGGCATCGCCTCTTCCCGGACGAGAAGCAAAAGCAGCCGGGCGGCTCGAAATCGAAACACAAAGGACTTGTATGACCCTCTCGACCAAACAGGAGTCGCTGGATCCGGGCAACTGGGACGAGATGCGTGCGTTGGCGCACCGCATGGTGGACGACGCGATTACGTATCTACAAACGGTGGGCGAGCGTCCGGTATGGCGGCCGCTGCCTGACGAGATCGCTGCCCGGTTTGACGCGTTGGCCCCTCGCCAGCCGGCCGGGGCGGAAGCGACCTATCGGGAATTTGCCGAAACCATCCTGCCGTACCCCATGGGCAACATCCACCCGCGCTTCTGGGGCTGGTACATGGGAAACGGTACCGTCTTCGGCGCCCTGGCGGAATTGATGGCGGCCATCATGAATCCGAACCTCGGCGGCGGCAACCATGTTGCCAATCTCGTCGAAGGACAGGTAGTGAACTGGATGAAGGAGGTAGTCGGCCTGCCGCGCGAGTCCAGCGGCCTGCTGGTCAGTGGCGGCTCCATGGCGAACTTCGTCGGCCTGGCTGTGGCCCGCAACACGAAGGCCGGGTTCGATGTGCGGGAACTGGGCATGCAGGGGGCAGGCAATCGCTTGACTGTCTATGCCTCGAGCGAAGTGCATAGCTCGGTTCAGAAGGGCATCGAGTTGCTCGGAATGGGCAACCTGGGCCTGCGCAAGGTTCCCGTCGAAGCGGACTACACGATCGACCTGGAGGCGCTTCGCACGGCCGTTGACGAGGACCGGCGAGCGGGCTGTCGACCGATCTGTGTCGTCGCCAACGCGGGCACGATCAACACCGGTGCGATCGACGACCTGAACGCCATCGCGGACCTGTGCCGGCGCGAGGATCTTTGGTTCCACGTGGACGGCGCGATCGGGGCGATCGCCGTGCTTGCGCCAGGTGTCAAGCCGCTGCTGGCCGGGATCGAGCGCGCCGATTCGGTTGCGCTCGACCTGCATAAGTGGATGCACATGCCGTTCGAGGCCGGGTGCGTGCTGGTGCGAAACGAGGAAGCACACCGCAGGGCCTTTTCGTTGACGCCCGCGTACCTGGCGCACGAAACGCGCGGACTGGCGGCCGGGGCGCATTGGTTCAGCGACTACGGGTTGCAACTGTCGCGCCAGTTCCGCGCCCTGAAGGTATGGATGTCGATCAAGGAGCACGGGCTGGACCGTTTCGGCCGCATGGTCGCCCGCAACATCGAACAAGCGCGCTACTTCGGCCGGCTCGTCGAGAATTCGCCCGACATGGAACTGGTCGCGCCGATCGGGCTCGACATCGTCTGCTTTCGCTTCAACCCGGGCGGGCTTGCCGATGAGGTGCTCGACGCGATCAACCGGGAGATCCTGTTGCAGCTGCACGAGCGCGGGATCGCCGTGCCCTCCTATACAACCCTGAACGGAACGTACTGCCTGCGGATCGCGATCGCCAACCATCGCAGCACACTGGAAGATTTCGACCTGCTCGCGCGGGAAGTGCGCAAGCTCGGCAATGAACTGACAAGCGCCCGGCGTTTTTGAACACCGGGCCGTCCCGCGGCTCGCGCAAGCCGATCGAAAGGCATAGGGCGCCGTGCGTCGGGCACCGTGGCGACCACTTGATATCACAGACTGTGATTTCAAATAGGCGAATTCCTGCGGTAGGCCGGCTCAGTTGCGGTTGCCGCGGCGGCCTCCGCTTCGGAACGGATCACTCGTGGCATCGGCCATCGCCAGGCGGGCCGCCTCCAGCCCGGACCGCACCGAGCCCTCGAGCGTCGACGGAAACGGGCTGTCGGCGATGTCGCCGGCCAGGTACAGGCCCTCGGCCGGCAGGCGCGAGGCAGGCCGCTGCAGCCCGACGTCGGGCCGTAGCGTGGCGCGCCGCTCGATCACGATGTTCTGCGCGATCGACAGCGGCAAACCGAAGTCACTGGACAGCTGTCGGTCAGCGGCGGCGCACAGTGCGCTGCGGTCGCTCTCGACCCGTAGCGCGGGAGCACCGATCACGACGCTGAAGATCCCCTGGTGCACCGGGTCGATGCGGCCGCGATCGAATACCCATTGACCGGGTCGGCCTTGCGCGGGCTCGTCGAGCAGCGCATACACGGGTTCCGGCAGGCGCGTGCCGCCCGGATACCGCAGGTAGACGGTGGCGATCGGCTCGTATTGCAGGTTGCGCAGCCCCGCAATCGCGGGACCGAGCGCCTCGATCGAAGCCGACTCGAGCAAGCGCGCGGCCGGCTCGGCCGGCAGCGCCAGAACAACGCGGTCGGCCTCCAGACGCTGCTCGCGCAGCGACACGCTCCAGCCGCGATCGGATCGCGCCAGCGCGGTCGCGAGCTGCCGGACAAGCACCGTGGCGCCTGCCTGCTCGAGGTATCGGCGTGCCGCTTCGGGCATGGTGGAGGACAGATCGCGGCGGGTCAGCAGCAGGCGGCTGTCGGGCTCGGAGGCTCCCAGCGTCAGTCGCAGCAGGTTCAGGAACATCGACGCGGAGGTCTGCGCGGGCTCGGCGTTCATCGCGGCGATGCACAGCGGCCGCCACAGCCTGCGCACCAGCGCTTCCGATTGCGTCTGCAGCAGCGTCGCAACCGGCCGATCGGCGCTCACCTGCCATCGGTTGCGCTGCTGCTGCGCGACCCAGGCCGCCAGTGCAATGCGATCGCGCCACGGCACGCGGCGCGCGCCCAGCAGCCCGAGCGCCAGATGCAGCGGGGCGGGCGCGCCGGCGGCTCCGAAACGCCACCCGTCCGGGTACCGGACCGTGAATGGCTGTGACAGCAGCGCCTGGTCCGGGTCGACCCCCAGCCGGCGCATCAGCCCGATCGTCTCGGTGCACGCACCCAGCAGCAGATGCTGGCCGTTGTCGACGGTGAATTCGCGGTCGCCGATTTGCAGGTCGACGCGCCGGGCCCGGCCGCCGAGGGTCGGCGCGGCATCCACCAGCGTCACCGCGACTCCCTGTCGCGCCGCTTCGACCGCGCACGCCAGGCCCGACCAGCCCGCCCCGACGACGACCCAGCGGGCGGGGCGACGCGACTGGGCCGTCATTGCGCCAGCGCGCCCCGCCCCGGCGGCCCGAACATCCAGGTGCGCCAGGCGATCAGCAGTTTGCGAACCGGCGTCAGCGCGATGCGCTGGTGCAGCACGCGAAAGTCGCTTCGCTCCAGCTCGTCGAGCAGCGTCTCGTACAGTGCGCCCAGGATGATGCCTGGCGCCTGGTCGCGCCGCTGGGTTGCCGGCAGCTGCGCGGCAGCCGAGCGCAGCGCGGCGCGTGCCCGCTGCGCCTGCCGGCTTGCCAGCGGTCCGAATCCCTCCACGTAGCGGGCCGAGGACAGGTCTTGCGGTTTCACGTCGAAGTCTCGCAGGTCCCGCAGCGGGAACACGATCCGCCCCTTGCGGGCGCAGCGGCCCGCATCGCGCACCATCAGGATCATCTGGATCGCGAGTGCCAGCTCGCGCGCGTGGGCCCGCGTAGCCGGCTCGACGGCACCGAACGTCATGGCCGCCATTTCGCCGAACGGCGCGGCCAGAAGATAGCAGTGTTGCGCCAGCGCGTCGAAGTCGTCGAACGGCTCCGGCTCCAGCTGCCGCAGCCGCGCCTGCAGCGACAATGCGAACGGCGCGGGCGACAGCCCGTAGACCGGCACGTGAGGCGCCAGTGCGCGGGTGACCGGGTGCTGGGGCGTTTGCTCGAACAGGCGCTGGATTTCCTGCGCCCACCAGCTTAGCCCCGCGCGCGCCACGGTCGGATCGGAGGCATTTTCGACTGCTTCGTCGAGCTCGCGGCGCAGCGCGTACAGCGCGGTGGCCGCGCGCCTGCGTGCAACCGGCAGAAACAGCAGGCTGTAGTAGGCACTGGATGCGGTGGAGGCGAGCTTTTCCCGACAGTATTGGTCCGGGCTCATGGCGTTCGATTAGAATCCTAATGCCGGTGCGAAGGTGGCGAAATTGGTAGACGCACCAGGTTTAGGTCCTGACGCCTTCACCGGCGTGGGGGTTCGAGTCCCCCCCTTCGCACCA
>DATBCD010000132.1:0-54864 GCA_036270655.1 Burkholderiaceae bacterium | reverse complement strand
GACCTGGCTGACGGCGAGGTTGACCACTTCGCGGGCCTTGCCGCTGATGCTGCTCTTGGCGTTCTGGAAAGCCAGGTAGCTGCCCAAGGCATCCTCGGAATGGGCCAGCGTCGCGTACAGGTTGGGCACCGTGCCCAGGCTTTTCTTCAGATTGTCGAAGATGGCCTGGTTGGCGGGGGACACTTCGTCGCGGGTGGGGACGTTGATGGTGGTCATGATGTTTTCCTGGGTTGAATGAAGGTGGGTGAGTGGAGGTTGTCGAATTGCCGGCGCGTCACTGCGCCGTGTAACCGGACTGTAGGGAACGAATCTGAGCTTGATAAGGCCGATTTGTCTCAATATCATGCCCATTCATCTCATCCTGATGGTTCACATTGCGATCCATGGACTGGTTGAGCCGTCTTCTCGACATGACGCCCGTCAGCGGTCGCCTCGAAGTCCGCTGCCTCTACGGCGCTCCGTGGCAGGTGGCCTACGCCCGCTCGAAACCGGGCGAGATCCCGTATCACGTGATGCTCGGCGGGTCGGCCATCCTGGAAGACCCGTCGGGCGGCCCGGCGCAGCACTTGGTGGCCGGCGACATCGTGCTGATGCCTCACGGCTCGACGCACGTGCTGCACGACGGCAGTGGCAAACGGCCGGCTCTGGTGCGCGCACGCGAAGGCCTGAACCTGACCATCAGTGAGAACGCTGCAAAAGGTGATCGCATCGACATGCTGTGCGGTCGCTTCATCGTCGCGCCGCCGCACGATCGCCTGGTGCGCGCCTATCTGCCGTCGACGGTGGTGGTGCGGGCCGCCAGCCAGAACGCCTCCGCGGCGCGGTCCACCACCGGTGCCCAATTGGCCGGCCTTGTGGCGCTGTTGCGCTCCGAGTCGGCCGTGGACCGCCTGGGCGGCCATGCCATGCTCAATGCCCTGTCAGCGGCCCTGTTCACATTGGCGTTGCGTCTGGCCAGCGAATCGGCCGAGGCGCCCGTCGGCCTGCTGGCCTTGGCAGGTCATCCACGCCTGGCGCCCGCATTGACGGCCATGCTTCATGAGCCGGCCCGGCCGTGGACGCTGCCTGCACTTGCGCGCCTTTGCAATATGTCGCGGGCGACCTTGGCACGCCATTTTCAGGACAGAGTGGGACGCTCGGCCAGTGACCTGCTGACGGATATCCGTATGAACCTGGCCGCCAACGAATTGAGGAAACCGTCGCGGTCCACGGAAGCCGTGGCGGAGGCGGTCGGATATGACTCCGTGGCCGCCTTCAGGCGTGTCTTCAAGCAACGCATGGGCATGAGCCCCGCGGACTGGCGCCGTGCAGCGCAGCCGTCAAACCAGGTGTCTTGATGCAGCTGATCCAGCCCAAGGCCCGGCTGACTCGGAGTTGCCCTCTCCCCCGCCCCTCTCCCGCAAGCGGGAGAGGGGAGAGATGAGCACACCTTCTTCGGCAGCGAAAAGAGGCCTGTTCAGCGCTGCGGCTCGGTCGTGAAGCCGCGCACGTACCAGGCGTTGGCCGTTTCGGGCGGGCCGAACCGCAGCACGAACGGGCGCCCGGAGGACTCCTCGCCGGTGGGCACCACGCGGGCAGCGCGGCTGTCGCGATTCAAGTGGGTTCCGGCCGCGCAGAGAAACTGCGGTTCGATCAGCGCACGGATCTTCTCGGGCATCGACTCCATCGGTTCGATGCAGTAGGGAACGACGCGCATGCCGCCGCCCGCTTCCGATGGGGCCGGCTTGGCATCCTGAGCATTCAGCGCGCCGGTGAGCAGCGCCAGCAGCCCGGCTGCGCAGATCGTTCGCGCTGTCATGACGGCAGGAAGTCCACGGGCCAGGTTACAACCATCTGCGCCACATCCTTGGCGCCGAAATCGAACTGACGGATTCTGGCCAGAAGTTTACGCTCCAGGTCCGTGTCTTTCAGCTCGCTCGACACGATCTTGCAGTCCAGCACCTGCCCGGACGGCGCGATCTTCAACTCCACCACGACCTTGCCCTGCAAGGTGGGGTCTTCGCGCAGCGCGCGGTTGTAGATCGTGTAAATGGCTCCCTTGTTGCGTTCGAAAACCAGCTTGATCTCCTCGATCGAGCGCGACGCCTTGCCGTCGCCACCGCGCTGCAGGGAGCCGCCGGCGCCACCTCCGCCCGGGCCGCCACCGCCACCGCCCCCGGCCACGCCCTGGACCAGCGTCGTCGCGCGCCCGGCAAGGCCGCCGCCACCGGTGTCGCGGCTGTAGCCGGCCGTGTTGATGCCCCCGCTGCCGCCCGTGGCGTTGGAGGTGATCATCGAGCGGGTCGGTATGCCAAGCCCCTTGCCGGAGCCGACGCCCGCGCCGACACCCGTACCAACCCCAGGACCCTGCTTGATGTTGTTCTTCAGTTGCATCGCCAGCGGCGCTCCGTGCAACTCCTGCAGCTCGTCCTTCATCGCGAGCAGGCCGACACCCGCCGCCTTTTTGCGCGCGGCCTCGAGCACTTCGCCGGGCGGCTTGTCGGGGACCGGCTGGCGCGCTTCGGGAACAGGGATCTTCTCGGGCTCCGGCCTTGCCGTATGCCGCTGGGGTAGCACCGACTTGGTCGGCGGCTGGGGCACCGGCTGGGGCTTGGCGACCGGGACCGGGGCAGGAGGCGGCGGCTGGTGCTCCAGCAGCATCTTCGCCAGGCGCGGCGACAGCTCTTCGGCCTGCTCGCGGTCGACTTTCGGAACCGGCAACAGCCTGATCGCCAGCGCGAGCAGCAGGCACAAAAGCATCACCTGGCCCAGGATGCGGCGAAAGCGCTTCTCGTCCGCCGACGATCCGGTCCATGGAAGAACCATGGGGCGAAGAGTGATCGTTGCGGCGGCCATTTACGCTTCGGACTTTCTGATCACCGCGAACGACACTTCACTGAAATTCGCGCGTGCGCACGTGACCATGACCTTGCGCAGCAAGCGGTACGGGATCTGCTTGTCGCCCATGATCGTGATCACCCGGGTCTTGGCTTCGTTTTCACTGCGGACCACCTGTCGGCTGGCCTGCGCGTCCAGCTCGGTCTTCAGCGGCTCGATCAGGTCGCCTTCCATGCCCATCACATCGGCCACCTGAGCGACCTTGCGCCCCTGCACCAGAATGTCGTTCTGGGTCACCATCACCACCACGGTCTCGCGCGGCTTCTTCTCGGCGGTCGATTCCGGCAGCTTCACGGCCTTGTTGCTGGGCAGAATCTCGACATCGGCCGAATTCGACAGCAGGAAGAAGATCAGGATCGTGAAGATGTCGATCAGCGAGACCAGGTTCAGATCGACCAGCGACACATTGCGGGTCTTGCGCTCGGCGCGCTTCTCCAGCGGAGTCAGATTCATGATCCGGCCCCTGCAGCGCGGACCGGCGCATCGCCGATCGAGATCTCGGGGAACAGGTCCGCCTTGACGACGTTCGCGCCCTGCGCCACGCGCGTTTCGCGCACCGCATCCATCACGCCCACCAGGACGTCGTACGGCGTGCCCGGCTCGGCCAGGATCGATGCATCGGTCTTGTCGGGAAAGCGCCCCTTCAATTCCAGCATCAACTGCGCCAGGGCCCGGTAGTCATATCCGGACGGCTGATTGGCGATCCACATGATCTGGCCTCCGATGCGATCTCCGACGTTCAGGCCATCGGGGCGGATCACGACCTCCAGCTGCAGGTCGCCCTTCAGCTTCTCGACGCCGCTTGCCTGGGCCGGCAGCGTCAGTTCGACCACCGCCAGCCGCGAGAACACCGCGGTCGACAGCAGGAACGGCACCAGCACCACGATCAGGTTGATGAACGCGGTGACCTCGAGCGCCGCCGGCCGCTTGTGCAGGCGTCGGACACGCATGGTCAGTGCGCTCCCTTGGCCTCTTGCGAATGGCTCTGGACCGTCGTCTGGACCAGGTTCAGGAAGCTGATCTTGGCCGCCTCCAGGCTGTCGACGATTTCACTGGCGCGCGCGCTGAGGAACGAATGGATCAGCAGGAACGGGATCGCCACCGCCAGCGCGAACGCGGTGTTGTTCATCGCGATCGAGATGCTGGCCGACAGCATCTCGGCCTTCTCCGCCGGATTGACCTGGGCCACCGCCGTGAAAGCGCGAATCAGGCCGGAGATCGTGCCCAGCAGACCCACCAGCGTGATCACGTTGGCGAAGGTCGCGATGTAGTGGGTGCGTTTTTCCAGCCGCGGCACGATCTCCATCATGCCTTCTTCCATCGCCGCGTCGATGTCTTCGCGGCGCCGCGCGGTCTGCAGGCGCGTCAGTCCGTTGCTCACGATCTTGCCGATCGCGGTATCGGACTTGGCCGTGTAGCCGAGCACCTGCTGGAACTTGCCACCCTGCAGCATCGGGAAAATGCGGTCCCACATCCTGCGGTTCTCGGCGCGGGCGCGACCCAGAACGATGAACCGTTCGATCGCGATCGACAAGCCCGAGGCCATGATCAACAGGCTGGGATAGATGAACCAGCCGCAGTCCTGAAGAAACTTGACGACCGTATCGAACGTATTCATTGCCTGATCTCCAATTGCGCAACTCGCTGTCGGTTAAACAAAGATTCGACTCACTTCCGATCCGGCGCCGGCCTGACCACGTCGGCGCCGCCGGCCGGTTGAACCGCCGCATCCGGATTGGTCAGCGTGCTGTAATGCACCTGGCGCCGGAACACGTCCCGATCGAGCGGCGCCAGCGCCTCGTCCAGCACGCTCTCGGCCGGCGGCCCCGAGAGGTCGCCGGCGGCCGGCTTCTTCCAGGGCACGATGTAGAGCACCTTCGGCAGCTCGCGGTTGCCGATGATGTTGGTGCGGTCGATCGTGGCCCGGTCGTCGGCGCCGCTTGCGGCGGCGCTTAGCAGTGACGCGGCCGCCAGCACCGACAACCCACCGAATGGTCGTTTTCTCATGGCTGCTCCTGACGGCTCAACTTCCCGCCTTGCTGACTGCGATTCTTGATGTCGGCGACCCATTTGACCACCTTGTCATCACCGCCCGGGGTCAGCGCAAGGTATCGATCGTAGAACTCGAGCGCGTGCTTGCTGTCCCAGAAATATAGGTCGAAAAGTATGCCTAAGTTCAGATAGGGCGCCGGGTAGCCCGGGTCGATCGTGATGGCTTTTTCGTAGGCCTCGCGCGCCTTGCCGAACTGTCCCTGCTGGCGATAGGCGATGCCCAGCTGGTTCAGAAAAACCGGCTGCTGCGGATTCAGGCGCACCGCCTGCTCGAGCTCGGAAACCGCCTCGGCCTGTTTTCCTGTCTGTCGATAGATGATGCCCAGGTTCGCATGGGGACCTCCCAGGTCGGCGTTGGACCGGGTCAGCGCCAGGAAGACCCGCGCCGCCTCTTCGGTGTGGCCCGCGTTCAGGGCGTCGAGCGCACCATCGTATTCACGCTGGACCGCCGCGGTGATCCCGGAGGGTGTCTCCCGGGCTCGGGCCGCCGCCACGGCCTTGGGCTGGGGCGCCTGCGCGGCCTGCGGGGCTTGCGCGGGCTTGGGCGGCGCGACCCCGGCGCAGCCGGCAACCACTGCGCACAGCGCCCCCAGCAGCCAGCTGCTGCACCAGATCCGGTCAGCGTATCGCATCGATCGCGACCTCGCTGCGTTCCGTCTTCGCGTAGCGCACCGGCCTGAGCTCGCCGAGCGCCACGTAACTCTTCCTGACCCACTCGTCGTAGATGCCGTCGGCGCTGTGGCGCGCATTCAGCTCATGCAGCTCGATCGCTTTTTCCTCGAACGGATAGGCCTGCTCCTCCAGCAGCACGTCGTACTGCTCGAGCTCCTCTTTCGACAGACCCTTGGGTCGCTGCGAGGCCAGCAAGGCGCGGCCGAAATCGTGATACAGCTCGGCGATGCGGTAGGTCGATTGGGTGGCCACGTCGGCCACGCCATAGTCGGCCGCTACCCCGTAGGCTTTCAAGGCCTCTTCCATCTTCGCCTTCTTCAGCTTCAACTGCGCCTTCAGCGGCTCGACCAGCGCGACCTTGCGGTACTCGTCGGCGACCGGCGCCGCCAGCATCAGCGCCGCCGTGGCCCCCAGATAACGGGTGCGATCGGTCCGGGCCTGTCCGCCGGCCTGGTCGATCTGCAGGATCTCCTTCATCAACGCCAGCTCGTGCGCGCCGCTGCCGTCCTGTCTGGCAAACCTGGCCAGGCGGTAACGGGCCTCCACGGCGGCCTCGAGCGGCTCGGGATACTGCTTCACGTAGCGCTCGTAGTCGGCGGCCGCCGCCGCGCGCGAGCCGGCCTTCTCATACAATTCGGCAGCCTGCCAGAGCGCTCCGCGCGCCAGCTGCGGATCCTTCCGGGCAGCGGCGATGCGCTCGAACTCGGCCGCGGCCAGCGCCCACTTGCCCTGCTCGGTGTATACCGCCGCGAGCTTGCCGCTGACCTCGCTCTGCAGGGGATTGTCCGGATAGTCGCGACGGAAGCCTTCCAGGGTACGGGCCGCCGCGTCCCAATCCTTCAGGGCGATCAGGCCGGCGGCCGCGTCGTATTCGGCGTTGGCCCGCACCGACGACTGCGGCGCGGCCGTGGCGACCCGCTCGAAATGGGTGACCGCCGCGCGCAGATCCCCTTTGTCGCGCGCCTGCTCGGCCTGCTTGTAGATCGAAGCCGCCACGCGTTCGGTGAGCTCCTTGCGAGCCGGGTCGTTGTCGGCGACCAGCGCCAGGACCTGGCTGTAACCCTGCTCGGCGCGGTCGAATTCGCCGCGCTCGAACGAGCTGTGCGCGATCACGGTCCATGCGACGCGCCGCTGGGCCGCGGCCGCGGGCGGCTTCAGATCGACCACCTGCTGCGCGACCGTTCGTGCCCGCTCCAGCTCATGCAATGCGTACAGCCTGTCGGCCGCGTCAGCCAGCACCGCGCCGGTGCGCGGATCCTCCGGGAAGGCGTGCGCGAAGCGCAGCGCGCTGTCGACCCCGGTCAGCTGCATCGCCTTCAACGGTTCGCCAGGAGCCGTCTTCTTTTCCAGCTCCTTGTAGGACAGCAGCGCGGCGTAGCCCGCATCGGGACTCTTCGGGTGGCGCGGATACTGGTAGGCGACCTTTTCGTACTCGGGAGCCGCTTCGGCGAAACGCTTGTCCTCGAACAGCAGCTCAGCCAGCAGGAAGTTGGTCTGCGCGGCCTGCGGATCCGACGGGAACGAATCCAGATAGTCGCGGTACCAGCGCACCGCTTCCTGGTAGTCCTCGGTCTTCTTGCTCTTCTGCGCGCTGGCGTGATACTGGCGCGCGAGCTCGGCCAGATCCGATTTGACGATCGGCTGCACGCGCTGCTCCCAGCCGGCCGGGTTGGCCTTCCGGAACTGGCTGCGCGCGCCATATTGCGCGACGAACTCCTTCTTGGCCCCCAGAGCGAGCGTGGCAAAGCCCGTCTTCTGGTAGATCTCGATCACCCGGGCCTGCAGCAGCGGGGCCTGCGCGTGCAGCGGGAAGCGATGCGCAAACGCGTTGAACGTGTCGGCGGCGTCCTTGAACCGCTCCTGCTTGATATACAGCTCACCGAGCTGCTGATAGACGCGAAACTCGTATTCGTGCCGCACCGGCGTGGTCATGTAGCCGGCGATCGAGTCCGCGCCCTGCAGGTTCTCCAGGCTCAGGCTGGTCACGCGAAACGTGTCGTCGATCAGCTCGCGATCCCCGCGGCTCAGGCCCTGGACCTTGTCCAGATCCGCCTCGTCGCCGTGGCCGGCCAGTTTCAGATCGAGCACCGCGAAAAACGAGTTCAGTCCCTCGTCCAGCCGGCCCTGCTTGTAGATCGACCAGCCCTGCATGTACAGCGAGCGCTCGTAGTAGGGCGAGTTGCGGTCGCCATGAAGCACCGTCTCGTAGGCCACCTCGGCCTTCGGGTACTCGCGCATCGCAAACAGGATCTCGCCGCGGCGGAACTGCGACTCGTCGCGATAGCGGGTGTTCGGGTATTCCTTCACCAGCCGGTCGAGCGTCTTCAGGCTCTGTTCCAGCTCGCCGCCCTGCTCGTACGCGCGCGCCATCTGGTACAGCACCCGGTCGTTGCCGGGATCCTTCGGAAAGTGCAGCAGGTACTCCTGGTACAGCCCGACCGCGGCTTTGTAGTCGGGCGCGCCCGTGCTCGATTTGTCGCCTGCGGACCGCACGTCGGCCAGGTCCATCTCCAGGTCGCCGAGGCGGCGCATCGCCTCGGGCCGCTGCGGGTCGTTGGGAGCGGACTTCAGGAATTCCTGGTAGGCCGCGATCGTGCGTTCCTGGCTGCCGGCCACGTTCTGGTCCGGGACCACCTCGACCTTGCGCCCCGACAGGGTCCTGAGGGTCGGCATCTCCTCGACCGGCTTCTGCGGTCCCGCGCAGCCGCACAGCGCGGCCGCAAGCAGCCAGGCAACTCTATTGCCCCGCCGCATGGTCCGTATCCTTCCCGGTGGCGCGATCGTAGATGCGGGCCACCGCAAAGCGCGCCTGGGTCGCGTAGGTGGCCAGCCGTTCCTTCTGGTGCTCCAGCTCGGCCACGGCCAGCTCTTGCAGATATTGCCGCTGATCGCGCACCAGGTCCGCCACCTGCGGCTGCAGCGCGCGGATGCGCCAGTCCAGCTGCGCGATGCGCGTTGCGAACTGCTGAAAATGCGCCGGCTCGTCGCTTTGCGCCTGCGCGAGCGCCGAGTCGCGCTCGCGCGCCTCGCTCAGCTGCGCATCGAGCTCGCGAAGGCGCTTCTTGGCCTCCCACAGACGCGCCGGATACTCCTGCGTCAACTGCCAGGTCAGCGCGCCGGCGGCGCGCCGGTACCGCTCGCGCAGCTGCGCCAGCTGGGGATCGTCGCCCGCCTGATCCAGCACCTTGCGCACTCGTGTCAGGCGCTCGACAAGCGGCTGCTCCTTGCGATCCGTGAACGCATACACATTGGACCGGGCCTCGGCCCAGGTCAGCTCGCGCGTGAGCTCGTCGCGATCCTGCTCGAGGCGGTCCAGTCCGCTCGTGCTTTCCTGCGCGCGGACCTTGGGCAGGCGCTCGGCGAAGGCCTGGCTTCGATTGGCCAGCATGTCGCCATAGATGCCCAGCTTGTCCTGCCATTGCTGCAGGTTCTTCGACAGGAACAGCAGGTCACGATAGTTCTTGAACGCCTCCTGAAAGTCATGCCGCGCCAGCACCGGCGCCAGATGGTTCGGATGCGGCAATGCGGGCAGCCGGTCGATGCTCCAGAACCAGCCCATTTCTTCTTCGCCCGGGTTGCGCTCCAACAGGCCGTCGACCAACTTGCCGGAGCGAATCGCACCGATCGATTCATCCAGATTGGCCCGCTCGCGCTCGAAGACCGCGATCGCGTCGTTGTACAGCTCGAGCGACTGCGAGTAGGCCCCCAGCTCGCCCATCGCGTAGGGCACCGCGAGCTTGGCCTCGAGCACCGCGGCATCCGATGTATCGCGCTTGGCCAGCTCGGTCCAGGGCACCAGCGCATCCTTGGGCTGCTTCAGGGCAGCCGAGGCCCAGCCAAATCCGAGCAACGCCTTGTTCGCCAGCATGCCCGAAAGCCGCACCCGCTCCAGGTAGATCCTGGCGCGCTCCGGGCTGTTGTTCTGCAACGCGGTGAATCCCAGCGCGACGTTCGCCTTGTCGCGCAGGCTGGCCATTTCCTCGCTCCCGGCCGGCTCCTGCCCGATCTGATCCAGCAGCTCGGTGCCTTTGTCGACTGCGCCGCTCTTGATCAGCGCGACTCCCAGGTTGTAGCGCACGTAGACGCCTGCCTTGGGGTTGCCCGCGAGCGCCTCCAGGATTTTTGCGGCCTCCGCGTAAGCGCCGCGCGCCATCAGCAGATTGGCCTGAAGCAGCGCCCGGTCTTCTTCAAGCTCCGCAGGAAGGTTGCTGCCCACATGAGTCAGCGCTTCTTCGGCCTGACCAGGCAGATCGCGCTGGTAACGTATCTTGGCCAGGTAGTACCAGGCGCGGTCGCGCACCTCCGGCTTGGCGCCCTTTTCGATCAGGCGCGCGAAGATTTCCCCGGCCTCGCGGTGCAGCCCGTACGACAGGTACAGCCCTCCGCGCATCAGCTCGGCCTCCTCCGCGTGATGCGTCAACCGGCCGAAGTGCTGCGACGTCATCAGGCCGGTGACCGACGAAAAATACTGTTGCTGGAAGAAGTAGAACAGGCTGTCGCCGTAATACGGATCCTTGATCACGTGGCGCGGCGGCTTCGCCGCCATCGCCGGCAGGCAGACAGCGAGCGCCGCGACCACGCAGGCAATCCGCAATCCGAAGGCGCGCGGCAGGACCTTCCTCCTTTTTCTACGGAGGATCCTTAGCCGAGGGTCCCACATGATCTTTTCCACCTGACTTCACTGCCAGATTTTGACGTCGAACTCCGGTTGCATCTTGCCGGTCGAGTCCTTGATCCGCAATTCGATGTATTTCGGGTCTGTCCCCTTGTCGAACTTCACGGTCGCGCCACGCTTGTAGTCGCGCCGGTGCGGTCCACCGCCGGTGAAGAACGCGACCAGCTCGTGGCTGCCCGCCTTCAGATTGCCCAAATACACGCGCTGCACGCCGCCGCGATGCAGTGCCTGAACCTCGGACGGCGTGTACAGATAATTGGCGACCTCCTTGTCGTCCAGCCTCACCTGCACCGAATCCAGATCGAAGAGCTTTCCGACGTCCATCGAAACGAACACCGCCACCTGGGTGCTGGCCGGGAACAGCAGCTCCTCCTCGAGCACCATCAGGTCGCGGTTCAGCTGGATGACTTCGCCTTTGGTGTCCTGGATACGGTTGTCGAGGTTGCTGAATTCACTGGCCGGCGGTGCCGCCGGCGATACGGCCTGTGATGCGGCCGGGGTTGTGTCCGTTGTTGTGGCGGCGGGCGCGGCGGGCGATGTGCCCATGGGTGCGACCGGCGTAGCGACCGCAGGCGCGTCGGGCGATGCGGGTCGGGCTGCGTCCGGCGTTGCGGCCGGCTGCTTGGCCGCATCGTCCGCACCAAAGGCCGGCGCAGCCACGATGTTGACGAGGAATGCGGCGACCACCGCTGGCCACCAACGGCGGGCAGGCCCGCCGTAGCACCACGTGCGAAGGCGGGCTGCGACCATTCGAAACAACGCGTCCATCCTGTACGAACCTTCCCTTCCTCAGTACGTGGCCGACACGAAAAATTCCAGCACACTCGCGTTGAACGAGTACAACTGGCCGGTGCGAATGTCGGTGAAGTCGCTGTACTGGAAACGCAGCCACTGGTAGGCGGTCGTGACCTTGATATCGAAACGCGACGCGATCCGCCCGGCCGAATAGGTGGCCTTGACGCCCGGACCGGCATCCCAGAACGTGCCAAGCTGGCGATTGCGCGACATGTAGGTCATCTGACTGGCGAAATTGTCGCTGTAGAACAGCGCATGGCCCTGCCGGTAATAGCGAACGTACCCGTCGACCAGCCACCGGTCCCCAAAATGCCGGCTGTAGCCCGCCTCCGCGGTGTGGGCACCGATACCCCACGTATCCCAGAAATAGCGGTACTGCACCCGCACCGCGCTGCGCGACCCGATATCGCCCGCCACCCGCACCAGCGCCGCGCGGCCGCTTCGCGTGCTTGGATCCCGCTCCGGGACCGCCGCCCCGAACACGCGCGCGACCCGGTACGGACTTTGCAAATAGCCGTCATCCGACACCGACTCCACGTTCAGGCTCATCAGCCAGCGCGGGGTCAGCACCTGCGTGACCCCCAGCCGGTACTGCCAGTGATTGGCGGGAGCCGAAAACGCGGGGGACCCGTGCTTGCCCACGGTGTCCCATCCGCGCGTGTAACCGACGCTCACTGTCGTCATTCCGCCGAACACGTCCTGCGCAACATCCGCGCTCACGCTGTCGGCCGAATAGTCAGGCTCCTTGCTGTGGATGCCGGACAGGCTGATCAGCGAATCGTGATAAACATAGTCCATACCCAGCGTGGCTTCCTTGCGCGTCTCATGATAGGGACTTGCGGTGGTGACCACGTCGATCGACGCGTTGCTGACCATGTCGAGGTAATAGGCTCCCGACAGCGAGACGCGGTCGAACAGACTCTTGCGGATCAACACCGCCGGACCGAGCGCCGTGACCCCACCGCCGTCGTACAGGTGGAACATGGTGTCGGCCCGATCTTCGGGCAATTCCGCGCCACCCGCGCGTGCCGCTGCCAGCACACCGCCCAGCAACCCGGCCAGGCGCGCGCCGTCGGCCGGCTGAACGCGCGCGCGCGCCAACGCGCGAATGCAGTACAGGAAGATGCCACGAAGCCAAACGCGCGCGGATCGACCGAATGCAGGATCCGGGCGACGGCCTCTGGTTAGACGGCTTCTAGTTACAGCCACAGCCGCCTCCCTGCACACCAGTGGCGCCGTGCGACGCCTCCCGCACGTCGAATACATGCTCGCGGTGCTTGTCGGCCAGGGGATCACGCGAGAACTTCATGGTCGGATCGGCCAGCCTCTCACGCTCGTACGGCTTGACCCAGGGCTGGATCGAGCAGCCCGCCAGCAGCAGCGCGACGACGATCAGCGCGCCCGTGACAATCCGATCCGCTCTCATTCTCTGAGCAGCTCCCGGATCTGCTCCTCGTACGTCTGTTCGTAGCCGTCCTTGTAGCCGCGGTGGATGTACCGCACCCGTCCGTCGCGATCGATCAGCACGGTCGAAGGCATCGTGTTCAGGTCGTACAGCCGGCTGACTTTCTTCTCGGTATCCAGCAGAACCGGAAAGTGCAGCCCCAGCTGCGACGACACGCCGGTGGCGTTATGAACATCGTCGTCGACGTTGACGCCGAGCAACTGGAACCCCGAGGCGTGATACTTCTCGTACAGCCGATCCAGGCGCGGCATTTCCTGCCGGCAAGGTCCGCACCAGCTGGCCCAGAAATTCAGCATCACCACCTGACCACGCTGCTCCTGCAGGCGCAGATTGGAGCCGGCCACGCTGTGCAGCGTGAAGTCGGGCGCGGACCCGAACGTCAGCGAGGCGGCGGCAGCGCTCGCCGTCGCGCCCAGCCAGGCCGCAAAGATGGCAGCCGCACGCGGCCGGATTGCAAGGTTTCGTAAGCTCATCACGGAATCATCTCCATCAGAAAAAGAAAGTGACCCCGCCGGTGAATTCCAGGTTCTGAGTCGACCTTTGTTGTCCCAACACGTCAAGCGAGAAAACGTGATCGCGCATATCCACCTGCAACGCCGCCCAGTCGGCCAGCCAGATGCGCGTGCCGAAACCGGCGTTTACCGTAAAGTGGCGCTGGTCCAGAAAATCCGTGCTGCCGAGGCCCGCGATCAGGTACAGCGCCGTCGGCCTGGCCTTGGTCTTCCAGAAGAACACCTCGCCCGGAAGCACATTGAAGCCGAACGACACGTTGTAATAGGTCAGCTTCTCCTTCGGGTTCTTGAAAATGCCGCCCGGCAGAATCTGGCGGAACACCTCATCCGTGGCGCGCGTGTTGCCATAAACCGCCTCGGCAAAGAAGTCTTCCGTGATGTGATAGCCGAGCCGAGCGCCCCCGATCAGGTCGGTGCCGAAGTACTGAGTGGAGTAGCCGCCCGTGAACAGTCCGAATTCGATGTCGTTCGACGGAATGTGCAGGACCTTGACCGGGCGCCGGTCCACCTCCGGCTCGATCACCTGGCGGTCGGCCGGTTGCTGGCCGGCCGACTCGTCGGACGGCTGCTGCCCGGCCGCGCCGGCCAGCATCGGGCCGAGGCCCAGCGCGGCCATCAGCAGTACTTTCAATCGTGCAGGGTAGCGCATGGGGAGCTCGCAAACGTTCAGAAAAAGAAGCCAAAACCGATCGTGACAGCCCGATACTGATCGGTGCGGTTGTCCGCGATGTACGCCAGATACTGCGTGTAATCCAGGCGGGCCAGGAACCGCCTGCCGAGGTGATAACGCAGGCCCACGGTTGCATCCGCCAGCCGGGAGTTGCTCGTGGCCGGACCAACCAGGCTCGCATTGGGAAAGTTGTTCAGCCTGCCGATGCCGACGCCCACGTACGGCGATGGCACCTGCCGCCAGTCCGAAAACGGCTCGACCAGCAGGTTCACGTACCACAGGTCGGTGCCGGAAAACGTCCCCTGCACCTGGCCGCCGGTGGCCTCGACAGCCAGCGTGTCGGTGAAGTTGTAGCTGGTCCACACCTTGAGCATCGGCTCGGATTTGAAATGCCCGTAAGCGGCCCCGAACTCGAGGCGCCGTCGAAGGTAGTCCTGCACCCCGACGTCGCCCAGCACGGTCCTGGTGCCGATCTGCGTGAGCGTCGTCTCGAGCTGCTCCTGCGTGACCCAGCCTTCCTTGCCGTCCTCGGTGCGCACCTTGTACCAGTCGGTGTGGCGCAATTCGATCTCGATCCATTCGTGACGGGCCGCGACATGGAACACCGGGTAGCCGCGGCCGGGCCCCGTGTGCAGCTCGATGTACGGGTCCGTGACCTCCACCTTCTCGCCCGCCGCCGCCGGAGCGATCCACAAGGCCAGCAATGCCGCGACCAGCCATGTGAGCAACCCGTCCTTGGAAATCAAGCCGGCCGCCACAGCAGTCAAAAGCTATTGCACATGCTGCTGTTCGGACTGCCGGGGTCGAAGGTCGGGGTGAACATCGTCGAGTAGGTGACCGTGCTGAATTCGTCCTGCCCCTGGGGTACCGGATTGCCGATCCAGTACTCGATCAGCCGGACGTTCGGATCCTGGTTGCTTGCGAAAATCAGCCCCCCGCCGTGCAGTACGTTTTGCAGCAGGGGCTTTCTGACCAGAAAGCTTTGCGCAGGGGTGCCGATGATCGTTTCGCCCTGAGCCGAGGTGAAGTTCTTGTACATGTCGGTGGATCGGATCACGTCGGGCGTGTTGGCGGGATTGGCCAGGTCCACGGGTTGGGCCGAGGGGATGATACGGAATGCGCCGCCAGTGCCGGTGGCGTTGTTGTGGCAGCCGCCCGCGGCGCACGTGTTGGTCGTCGTCACGCCATTTAACGTGATCTGCAGCTGCGCCTCGAAGATCGGGTTCACGCACTGCTGGAAATAGGCGAACGCCAGATGCTGTGCACCGGAAAGGGGCGGGTCACTGACGGTGCCGCCCCCGCAGGCGGTGAGCCCGGCGACTGCGCAGATTGCGGTGGTCAGCGCACCTCGGCGGGGTCGTCGGCCTGTCTTCGTCACGGAGTGCAGCCGGCCTGAATCCAGCTCGAGATCGTGTTGTAGTCCGCGCTGCCGGCCGGCAGCACCGCGGCGGTCTGATTTTGCGCGCCAGGCGGATGGGGAATCGTCGACGGCATGCTCAGCAGCAGGTTCGAAGACGGGTGGCAGGTGTCGGTGATCATCGTCAGGACCACGTTGAAGTCCCCGTCCGCGGTCCCCGTCAGTACCAGCTTGTCACCGACGAACGACGTTCCCGGCGGCGGCGTCTGATTGCTTCCGACGCCCTGATGGCAATAGGCAGCGCAGGTCTTCATCAGGATCGGTTCGATCTGCGCCGAAAATGTCGTCTGGCTGAGCGAGTTGATCGTCCGCAGCCCGCTCGACCCGTTGAACGGATCGTTGTAGTACTTGGCGGCAAGATCCATCCATTCGGCCAGCAATCGCTTTTCGGCGGCGTTCAGCATTGTGGCATGGTTGGGGGCGGTTGCCGGCGGGTTGGGATGCGCGGCCAGCGACGCCGCGTCGGTCATCAGGCTCTCGCCCCACATGATCTCGGTCAGGCGGCTCTTGCGCGCAATGCCCACTGCGTCGCCCTCGCTGCCCGTGGGCAACACCAGGGCCGGGTTGCGCTGGATCACCAGCACGCCGTCCTGCACCTGGGTCACCGGCAGCTTGGTGACGGGGTCGATCATCGGGGTACCCACCAGCAGTGATTCGTAGGAGACGATGCGCCCGGTTCCGGCAGTCGTGCTGGTCAGGTCCAGCCCGATCGGATCGGTGCTGTTGTGGCAGTTGGTGCAGGTGCTGGCGCCGCGGTTGCGTGCCCACAGCGGCTGGATGTGGTCCGGATAATTGATGATCCCGTTGCCCGGTACGGCCGTAGCCAGGTCGTCGGCGCTGTTCGCATTGCCCGTGTAGCGGATCGCGATCGATGCGCGCGCCGTCACGCCCGGCTTGCTGGTGTCGGCCCACACATCGCTGTACACGAGGTCGGTGCCCAGACTCAGCACGGTGGAATCGAGCCGGGTCCGCGTGGACGCCATCGTCTCGCCCGATTGATGCGCGCCGGCCATGGCCGGCAGCCAGCCGGCCGGCACCGCGTTGACGATCGTGCCCGAATTGAGCGAGGCGCCGCGGCGCGGGCTGTGGCAGCCGTCGCAGGTGCGGCGCTCGCCGGGCCTCACCTGGATCCAGTTGGTGTGGACCTGGAAGGCCCGGCCCTCGGCATCGACCGCTTGCAGGCCGATCGGCGTGTCGGCCGGGATGTTCAGCTTGAACGAGCCGTCCGGCTCGACCGCGGCATATCCGAGCTGCTGCTGCATCTCGAATTCCGTGTCTCCGATCGCCTGCCGCGTGCCGGTCGCGCCGGCGGGCGGCGCGACCGCGCGCAAGGCACGGACGAAGCGCACCGGCGCGCAGCCATAGGCGGCATTGGCCGGATCCTTGATCTTGACCAGGTCCGCCACCAGCGGGCGCGTGTCGAGCGGATCCAGGGCAGTGGTCTTGGCGATCGCCGTGCCGCAGCCGGGCCGCAGATCGCTCGCGCTCAGAATCGGGTCACTCATCCGTCCGAGCCCGTCGGTGTCGTACACGCTGCGCACTTCGATCACGCCCAGACCCTGCGCCGCCAACGCCGGGTCCACGCTGGTCGGCGGCTGCACGCTGGGCTCCGGGGTTGCCATGATCGGGACCGGGCTTTTGTACATGAAGCCGGCCGGCGGCGCCGCCACGATCAGCCAGGTCTGGACGCTCGGATCGAACATGTAGATCGCATAGGACGGCCGAACGTTGTTCTGGATGGGGTCGGCCTGGATGTCCGCGATCAGGCGATTTTCCATGCTCAGCCGGGCGACTTCGGCCGCCGTCAGCGTGGCGCACGAAACGACGACCCCGTTGTTCGTGACCTCGCACGGAGCGTAGGCCAGCAGAACGCGGTTGGTGCCGTCGCGCAGCGGGAACGGCGTCGTGATGCGCCCGTACAAGGACAGGCCTGCGCCGTAGTTCAGCGTCTGCATGGTGGGCTGGGTCTGGCCACCCTGGGCCGGGATCGTCGAGTTGGCCGGAGTGTTCTGCTCCGAGTAGTCGGCGGCGTTGATGAACATCAGCGCGCCGCCTTCCTGGGTCCGGTCCAGCGGCATCGCGTCGCTCGCGACGTATCCCTTGTACGGCCCGTTCGGATCCATGTCGCGCGGGTGCAGGAAGCTGTTGGCGTCGTTATGCGCACCGTACAACACGAACAGGTTGGTGCCGTCCGGCTTGGTCGTGAATATCGTGAAGCGGTTGCGGTCGCCGACGTGGTCCCAGCGCGAGTACATGATCGTGCCGTCGGGACGCACGACCGGGTTGCGGTCGTGGCTCTGATTGAACGAGATCTGCTGGATGTTGCTGCCGTCCAGGGCCATCGTGTGCAGATTGGACACCTGCTCGCGCTCGTACTCGTCCAGCGCGTAATAGGTGTGGCCAAGCGCCTGGTTCGGGGACGACTTGGTCTGGCGGTTGGAAGCGAACACGAATCCCGCGCCGCTCGGCAGATAGCTCGGAGCGACGTCGTCGCTGGCCGAGCTCGTGATGCGGCGCAACGTTCCGCCGGTCAGGCCGCCGGTGCTCATGTCGTATTCCCAGATGTTCCAATGGCCGGTGCAGGCGGGCTGATTGCCGATCTTCGACGTATTCGAGGCGGGGCAATTCATCGCGAACGCGATCTTCGTGCCGTCATACGACACCGAAGGATCGGTCACGTCGCCCTGGCCCTGGGTGAATTGCGCCGTGATGTTGTGCTCGGGAGCACTGGGCGAGGATTTCTCGCGGATGATCAAGTCCCCACCCGGCGCGAAGGGGTTCGCTGTGAGCGGATTGAGCGTGACCGTGCTGGATCGCATCGCGTAGACGATCGGAGTGTCGCCTGCGACCGTGACCGTGCTCGGGTCGCTGTTGGAGCCGGTCGTGCAGGCCGCCAGTGCGCCGGTCGACCCCAGCAGGCCTTGCAAGAAGACCCGCCGAGTAATTTTCGATTGCACCTTCATGCCCACCTCCGAACCGATCGGTTGATCGAGCCCCACCGCAATTGCATTCTTATTGTCGAACCTGCTGGCCGCCGGGCAGCAGCCCCGACGAGTAGTGCAGGGCACCGGCCGCGTCGACCACCACCGCATCGACCCCGTCGAGCGACTCGACCAGGCGCATGCCCCTGTCCAGGCCCATCACGAATATGCTCTTCGTCAACGCTTCACTGGTCAGGCCGTCCGGCGCGACCACCGTCACGCTGCGCACGCCGCTGGGCGATCTGCCGGTGAACGGGTCGATCAGATGGTGATGGCGAATGCCGTCCTGCTCGAAAAAGCGTTCGTAATCGCCCGAAGTGGAAAGCGCGACATTTTCCAGCGGCAGCACGGCCACCACTTCGCCGGCCTTGCGCGGATCGCGAATCCCGATCGTCCAGGGCCGTCCGCGCCGGTCACCCAGGATATGGCTGTCGCCGCCCGCCGTGACGATCGCGTTGCAGATGCCACGGCTCTTGAGTATCGCGGCGCCATCGTCCACCGCCAGCCCCTTGGCGAATCCGCCCAGATCGATCCGCACGCCCGGCCGCGCGAAGCGGATCGTGCACGCCTGCGGATCCAGAACCAGGTTGCGGTAGCCGATCGCCTCGCGCGCCCTCGCCAGCTCATCGTCGCTGGGGTGGATGCGCAGGCGGTAGTCGTACAGATGGCCCACGCTGGCGAACGTGATGTCGAACGCGCCCGCGGACAGCTGCGAGAACTCGATCGATCGCGCGATGATGTCGTACATCGGGCGGCTGACCGGCACCGGCCGATCGCAGGCGGCACGGTTGATGCGCGTGAGCTCGGAATCGGGCTTGAACGGACTCATGGTTTCATCGATATGACGCATCCGAGTCATCACCGCGCCGATCGCGGACTCGCCGGCGGCCCGATCGTCGCTCCACAACTCAACCCGCACCGAGGTGCCCATAATCACTTCCTCGCGGCTCAACCAGCCCCCCGGCGCGCGCCTGCCCGAACGACCCGAAACCGCCTCGACCGCGCGCTGCACAACGTCTCTCAATTGGCCGAACATAAAAAGAGCCCGCTGATTGAAGGCGTCGCTCGAAAGGCGGCCGGATTGCGAGCCGATTCGACTGATCGCGCCTGCCTCGCTTCCGGTAGACGTCCCGGGGCCCTCGATCAGTCCGAGGGTGCGCGACGCGCGCTCTGCCCAATGCACCCTTTATAACGCCGCATTGATGGGATGGGCATCCGCGACGCTACTTCCTTCGTGGGAGTCCTTTCGACGGACTCCGGTCGAATTCCCTAGACCGTTCAGAGGATCAAGAAGGATCGAAGCGAGCCGATACGGCGCGGCGGCCTCGTTCAGAGACGGGCCAGCGCGGCGGCGATCGCATGGCGATAGAGATCGAAGTCCTGCAGATCGTTGTGGGCCCCGCCTGCGATGCGCACCAGCTGCGCGTTGCGGGCCGCTGCCTGCAGCCGGACGCTGTGGTCCAGCGGAATCAGAGGATCGAGGTCGCCATGGATCAACAGAACGGGACCTTCGATGCGACCGATGTCCTGGAACGTCATCAGCGGGTAACGCAGCAGGAACCCTGGCAGCAGCGGGTAGTGCAGGCGGGCCACCTCGGCCACGCTCCAGTACGGCGAGACCAGTATCGTCAGATCGGGCTGGATCCGTGCGGCCAGGCGCGCGGCCAGGGCGCTGCCCAGCGAGCGGCCGACAAGGACCTTGCGCAGATCCCGATAGCGCCCCGCGATGCTGTCCCAGGCGACGGCCACATCGGCGTGGAGCTGGGCCTCGCTTTCGATCCTTCCGGTGCTCTTGCCGTAGCCGCGGTAGTCGATCATGAACAGGTCGAAGTTCTCGCTGCTGAAAAGATCCGTGTCGACGAACCAGCTGCCCAGGCTGCCGGCGTTGCCGTGAAGGAAGAACACGACGCCCTTCGGCTGCGCAAGCTTCAGATGCAGCGCTGACAGCTTCGCGCCATCGACCCGGATCCATACCTGCTCCACGTCCGGCCGCGCCAGCGGGTAATCGGGCGGGAGCTTCTCGGGAAAGAAGATCATCGCTTCCTGGCGCAGGTAGACGAGCGCGAAAAAGCCCAGCAGGGCCACGGCAGCGATGCCGGCAGCGATCACCAGGCGTCTCAGTTCGGCTCCTGCACCAGGCCGATGCGCCTGCGCAGCCGCTCGGCCTCGTCGAGGGCGCCGGCCTTTTCGGCGCGCAGAGCCTGCACGTTCAACCACGCCAGCAGCGGCCGTCGCCAGCCTTGCGCGGAAGCCGTATCGACGGCCAGCGAGATCGCCGCCGGGCTGGCGCGCGCCGATTCGAACAGCACCGCAGCGGCCACCAGGCGCGAAAATGGATCCTCGATCGAGCGCAGCGCATCGGCCGCCGCATCCGCGCTCGAGCGCGCCGCAGTCCGTTGCTCCGACGGCAGCAGCCCGATGTCCTGCGGCCGCAGCCGCCCCGCCAGAAAATCGGCGTAGGCGCGCTCGGGCGCGTCTGCCTGCGACCTGAGGCTTTCGAAGCCTTCGCACGCTTCGAACTGCAGGCTTGCCACGCGTGCCGCGCACCGGATCAGCTCGGTGCGGGCCAGCAGATCGGCCCGGCCGGTTCGCGCCACTTCACTGCGCGCCAGCTCGAACTGCCGGGCGGCAAGAGCCGTGTCGCCCGACAGGTAGGCGGCCACCGAACCATCGACGGCGGCCTTCGAGCTCAATTTCCAGTCGGGTACCGGCGGGCCTGCGCAAGCGGCGAGCAGTACCGCCGCGGCCGCCGCCCGCCCGCCGCGTCGCAGGCGCGTCATGGCAGCTTCAGTTCGGTGTCGCGCGCAAACGGCCATTTGCGGTTGACCTCGTCGACCAGGTACTCGACTTTGCGCAGGCTCACCTCGACCTCGGCCCGCAGCGCGCCCAAGTCGGTGGTCGCGACGCGGACGTTCGATGCGACGCCTTGCGCCTCCTGCAAGACCGCGTCAACCTTCTTCAGGGTTTCGCGCGCGTCGCCCAGCGCCGCATCGAGCTGCGCGATGGCGGCCCGGCTCTGACTCACCGCGCCGTCCGCGCCGAACACCTGCACATCGGCGTGGGCGGCGATACCGTCGATCCTGGCCAGCAGCGCATTGGTCCGGTCAAGCGCGGCCACCAGCTTGCCGGCGTCCTTGTCGTTGCCGAGCAGGACGCCCAGGGCACCGTGTTGTCCTTTAAACCTCGCAGTCGTCTCCTGCAGGTTTGCCAGGGAGGCGCTCAGGGGCGACCCGGGACCGGTCAACGCGGTCAGGTTCTGGATCAGGTCGTGCGCGGCCGATACCAGGTGGGGTATCTCGGCCGTGGCATCGCCAACCAGCACCTTGCGCACCTCGCCGTCGGCAAGCGGCGGATCGGTCAGGATGCCGCTGTAGGCGCGGATGCTCGTGTTGCCCAGCATGCCTCGCACCAGCGTGAACACGCTCGACTGCCGCAGCCAGTGGGCGTCCTTCCGGGGCACGTCGACCACGATGCGGGCGCTGCCGTCCGCATCGAGTTCGATGCGGCGCACGCGCCCGATCGGAAAGCCGGAAAACGTCAGATCCATGCCGACCTTCACGCCCTCGGAGTCGTCCGCCAGCAGCACCAGTTGCTGAGTGGGCTCGAACACTCCGCGCGCGTACATCACGTACAGCACGGTGCCGCCGACCAGAAGCAGCATCAGCACAAAGAGCGCCGCAACCTTGAACTCCAGATAAGCGACCGGCGGGGCGGCTGTCGAGGGATTTGACACCATGGGATCGATCGGTTCAGTAGTAGTTTCCCACCAGCGAGGCCGCTTCGATCAGCAGGATCACCAGGAACATGCGAACCAGCCCCCGCATCTCCACGCTCGTGCGCGAGCGACCCGCATCGTATAGAACCGAGGCGACCGGAATCAACGAAACGGCCAGGCTCATCAGCAGGATCTTCAGCAGGAAGATCAGCGCCACCGCGGGCGTGAAGATCTGGCCGACCGTGTGCGTGTAGCCCTCGAATCCCCAGCGTGTAAAGCCGTACGCGGAAAGGTAGGCGAGCACCAGCGTGACGACGCAGCTCATCGAGGCCAGCGTCAGCACGGCGAAAGCGCCGGCCAGGACGCGCGGCAGCACCTCGTGCTGCAGCGGGTCGAGGCCCTGGATCTTCAACGAGTCGAATTCGCCGCGCGATCGCATCGCGGCAATCTCGGCGCCATAAGGGATCGTGCATCGAAGCGCGACGAACAACGCGGTGACCAGGGGAATCAGCTCCAGCACCAGCACCCGCACCACCATTTGCAGCGCGTACTCGGAAAGACCGTAACTGAGAGCGGTTACCAGCACGATGCGGATCAGCACCAGGCTCAGCAATGCCGACAGCACCGTGAACCACGCCAGGTTCGAGGCGGTGCTCAGATAGATGTGACGGAACAGAGCGGAGCGGTTGGCGCGGCGATAACTGGAGGACGAGGACGCCAGCGCGAGGATCATCACGCCCAGGTGAAGCACCCGCCACCAGCCGACCAACCAGCGCGCGGCCAGGCTGCCCAGTTCGGCGAGCGCACCCTGCCGGGACGTGGTCGGGACCATGCTCTCAATCTACCGAAAAACGCGCTGATCGGCTCTTGCAGCTCGCCGAGACGGGTGAGCAGGCCTGATCTTCTACTGGAGGGACGGTCCGCGAAGCGCGGCGAACACCTCCTGCGCATGGTTCGCCAGCGTCGAGAAGTGCCCTTCGTTCGCATAAAAGGTCGCTGTGCAGTGCGGCAGCCGGTCGGCAAGCAGCCGGGCTGGACCGATCGGAGTCAGGCGGTCCTGCGCGCCGTGCCACATGAAGATGTTTCTCAGCGCGATCTGCTCGACCGGCAGATTCCAGCCGCGCACCAGCGCCAGTATCTCCCGACGATTGGCCTGCGCTCCCTGGCGGCGGCTTTCCATCATCGAGCGCACCAACGCCTTCCTGACCAGCGGCCGGCGCAGCACGTCGCGGTCGGGTTTGGCGAGCCATGAAGTGATGCGAAGCAGTCGCCTTTCGGCGCTCGACTCGTCGGGCGGCGAGTCGGGCAGCAGCGCCCGCATCCACGCTTGAGTCAGCTCCGGATGATGCTGTCCGATCCACCACCCGGCACGCATCCAGCCCGGGGCCGCCCGCTCGACCAGCTCGGGCGGGCAGATCGAGCTGACCAGTCCGCACGCGGTGAGCCGATCGGCGATCCGATGGGCGCAGGCCAGTGCATAGGCACCACCGGCGGAAAGACCCTCGACCGCGAAGCGCCGGATTTGCAGCCGGTCGGCCACCTCAGCGACGTCGTCCGGCCAGTGGAGCAGCGTGCGGGCGGGAGCCGGATCCGAATCGCCGATACCCGGCCGATCCAGTCCGATCAGCCGCACGGCAGCCGCGGCGGCCACATCAGCCAGCGGCATGACCTCCAGCCGCGAAGAGCCATTGCCGTGAAAATGGAAGATCGGAAACCCGTCGGCCTTGCCGACTTCCAGGCAACCGATTCTGCGGCCGTCAGATAAACGCATGTTGGACTTACGGTGCTAGTCGATTCGGATGTGCTCGCCCACCGGCGGCCGGCACGCTAAGCTGCCACAAAACGCACTGCACGGCATGGATCCCGCCTTGTCGACCACGCCCGGCCGCGTCAGTCCTTTGAACCCATGGCCCCGGATCCGGACGCTGGCGCTGGTGATTGCGGCGCTGGCGGCGACCACCGGGTGCAGGTCCCTGCTTCCCAACGGGGACGACCGGACGCTGCAGCCCTGGTCTACGTATAACGACGCCTACAGCGCGGTCGACCACATCGTGCCCTATCACACCACGCGCCAGGCTCTACGCGAGCAGAAAATCGATCCGGCCGTGAACCCCGCGATCACGATCCTGAGCTATACCGACCTGCTGCAGCGCCTGAACGCGATGGCCGCTGTTGCGCCCGAGAACCGGGAGCGCGGCATCGCCGATTGTCTGAACGCCGGCAAGCGCTGCACCGCCTATGCGATCGACCTGCATCAGACCAGGACCCGACGCGTCGGCAACTTCTGGCTCGACCTGCTGAACTTCCGCCGGCACACCGTCACCACCGGGTGGACCTTCAGCGGGCTGATCATCTTCGTCGACGACGTGGCGGTCTTCGCGCTGGCCGGCGGGCAGCCCAACGTCAACACCGAGCAGGTTTCTCGCAATCCGCTCGGGCCGATTCAAGGCGTGGGCATATCGATCAGCCCAAGCCTGCCTTGATACTTAATGATCGGGTGGTCTGTAACAGGCAATTCTTGAAAATCAGCCGAGATTTCCATTCCTGCAACAGAACCCGCGATGGCCGTCCTCACTCGTGATAACGCGGGCCGCATTCCGTGGGCCGCGCTGGTCCTGCTCTGGCTGGCTGGAAGCGGTCTGCGGCTGACGATTCTCGCGGTTCCCCCGGTCATCGCGACGATCCGCGACGATCTGCACCTGAGCGCCACGCAGGTCGGCGTGCTCAGCAGCATTCCTCCGGGGATATTCGCCATCGCCGCCCTGGCCGGCTCGCTGCTCGTCGCGCACCTCGGCGTCAGGGCCGCACTGGTCGGCGGCCTCGCGCTGGTCGCGTCGGGCTCCGCCCTGCGCGGCATCAGCTCGAACTACGGCGGACTGCTCCTGACGACGGTCGTCATGTCGGCGGGGGTCGCGATCATGCAGCCGATCATGCCGACCGCGGTGCGCCAGTGGATGCCTGCCCGCATCGGCCTTGGCACCGCCGTCTACACCAACGGCCTGCTGGTCTCCGAGATTCTCGCGGTTCTGCTGACGGCTCCGGTGGTTCTGCCGCTCGTCGAAAGCAGCTGGCGCCTGTCGCTGGTCGCATGGTCGCTGCCGATCGCGATTATCGCGGCGGCGGTCTACGCGTTCGCGCCGCGTCCGTCGATTCCGCACCCCTTGCATGCGAAAGCGCCGCGCAAGTGGCTTCCCGACTGGCACCTGGGCCTGGTCTGGCGCCTGGGCGGGGTGTTCTGCTGCATCAACGCGATCTACTTCGCCGCCAACGCGTTCATCCCAATCTATCTGGCGAGCAAGGGGCGCCCGGATCTGATCGCTGGAACGCTCCTCGCGTTGAACCTGGGCCAGCTGCCTGCCTCGCTGCTGCTGCTCGCCGTCGCCGGCAGATTGGAGCGCCGCGCCTGGCCTTACGTCGCATCCGGCCTCGTTTCGTTCGTCAGCCTCCTGGGCGTCGTGTGCGCGGACGGGAACGCGACGATCGCGTGGGCCGGGCTGCTCGGGTTTTCCGACGCTGCTGCGCTGATCCTGGGCTTGACCCTGCCTGCGCACCTGTGCCGTCCGGAGGATGTCGCGCGCACGTCGGCGGGCACGTTCACGCTGAGTTACGGCGGCGCCGTCGCCATCGCGGTGGTCGGCGGCGCGGCGTGGGATCTGACCGGGATACCGGCGCTCGCGTTCGCGCCGCTTGCGCTGTGCGCGGTCGCGCTGGCGGCGGTATCGGTGGCGATGTGGCGAAGGAGGGAACTGCGCTAGCTCGACGGCCAATTTGACGGCCTCGTCTCAGAAGTACCGCGCAACTTTCAAAAGCACGCTGCCCGCCTGCGGCAGGCTGCCGAAATCCGACCGCCGCGGGCCCAGGTCTGCGAGCACGAGGGCGCCGACCGTCCACCGGTCCGACACGTAGTAGTCGGCGGACAGTTGCGCCCGCGCAGAGCCGTCGGCCAGGTCGGCGTCGACGAAGCCGGTCAGTTCCAGCTTCGGGACGAACGCGTCCACCCAGTCGGCGCGCAGAAACACCGCGCTGCGACCGAGCTGCTCCTGCTGGTCGAGCGCGTAGTTGCGGATAGTCCAGAGCTCGCCGGCAAGCGGCGAGCCGTTCGCGAGGCCCTGGCCCGCCCGGAACCAGTTGTTCCAGTCGGCGCGCGAAAAGCCGGCCTGGTTGTAGTTGAATTCGAGATTGAATGTGATCTTCGGTTGAGGCGTCGTGTACGAAGCGCCCAGTGCGAGCTGGCTGCGAAAGCCGCTGAGCGCATCGTCCGGCAGCGGGCTGGGCGCGCCGGGCGGCAGCGTTCCGGTGCGGCGCCCGAAACCGAGGGCATCGTCGATCAGACTGGCACGCCGACCGCCCGACCATTCACCGTAGACGACCACGCTCTGGCTGACGCCCTCGGTCAGATTCAACCCCCAGCGCGTCTGCGCGCCCTCGTGGTACAGCAGAAGCTCCGGACTGAAATTCGAGCCGATGTCGACACTGCCCTTCACCAGAAGCCGGTTGCGCGAATTGGTCCGATCGAACATCGGATCGAAGCTCGGCAGGTTGACGTTCGAATAGATCGGACTGGCCGAAGCCACCGCCGGCGCAAAGGCCACCGTCAACGAGCCGCCGGCCCAGATCCGCTGCGCCCGGACCATCAGCGTGCCGAGGCGATCCTCGCGCAGCACGACCGGATCGACCGAGAGCGGTTCGACCACCGCGCGGGTCTTGAAAAAATCGGTCGGATTGAAACCCAGCGCGACGCCGCTTTTCAGGTTGATCCGGCCGGCCTCGACGAAGGTGCGCTCGAACGGTTCCCAGCCCGCGTATGCCTCGCGCAGGTCGTTGGTCACGTTCTGGTGGCTCGGAAAGTCCAGATCCTGGGATTCACGCAGGTTCAGACGCCCGCTGTAGGCCAGGGTGACGTCCCGGCCCACGCGCCATTCCTTGCGCACGTCGAGCAGCAGGCGTTCCTCCCAGGGCGGCGGCGGCGCAGGAGAGGGCACGAGGCCGCCCTGCAGCCACGATTGGGTGAACGCGTTCTCGAGGGTGATCTTGTGCGTCGCGCCGGCCGCCGTGGAAACGTCCGCGCTGGAAGCCGCAGGTGCCGGCCTGGCCTGCGGGATCAGCTCCAGATCCTTGTTTTCGTCGCCCTTTTCGTCGGCCAGCACCGCGCAGCTCAATGCGATGCCCGCCAGCAGCGTCAGGCACGCCCGCGCCGTCATTTGATCTGCAGGTGCGGCAGGTAGTCGCGCTGGAACCAGGCTTCGGGAATCTCCTGGTACGCATACTGGCCAAACGCGGCGGTGGTCACGAGCGATGTATCGACCGCGTCGATGATGACCGCCTCGGTGGGGCGAACGGCGCCCAGGTATTGCGCGAAATTGCGGAAATACAGGATCTTCAGCAGGCGGCCGCTGTCGGAATAGAACTTGCCCTTGATCGGATAGAAGCTGCCCTGCTCGACCCAGTATTCGACGCGGCTGTACGTGGCCAGATCGTTGGCCGCTTTCAGCTCAAGGTGCCAGCACTGCCGCGGCTGTCTGGTTGCATCGTCGATTTTTTCGACGCCGGCGATGGTTGCGGCGTAATCGACCGCCAGGTTCACGGTCAGGATGTCGCCGATGGCGGCCTGTCCGATCAGGCGCTGCTGCGGCGAAATGCGCACGCTCACCTTGGAGTCCGGGTCGAAGAACCACAGCGAGTGGCCGTCCAGCAGGACCCTCTTGCCCGCGTCGCGGGCCGGTTCCACGTACTGGACCAGATTGCGAAATTGCCGCGTCGCCAGATCCTCTTTCGAAAACACGGCGAGCGTGTCGTGGTCGCGTTCCTTGCCGCCCACATACTCGGTCAGCGCCAGCACGGTGCGAAACGGCTTGCCGGGATTTCTGACCCGATCGGTTGCCGTAACGATTTCCTGCGCCGTCTGGGCGAAGGCGGCGCCGGCGAGCAACAGGGCCAAAGCAGCTGGAACGATTCTGGTCAGCAGGCTCATGGCGCCCTCACACATGTCTCAAAGCATCGACCACCGGCAGACGCGCCGCGCGGTTGGCCGGAAGCAGCGCTGCCACCGTCGCCACCAACGCCAGTGCGAGCCACGCTCCGACCACCAGCAAGGGGCGGCCGACCACGTCCAGGCGCAAAGGAACCTCGGTGACGTTGCCCGGCGGAATCCACGTCAGGCCGGCGTGATTGACCAGCACGGCAATGGTGCAAGCGAGCAGCGCGCCGATCGCGGCGCCGATTGCGCCGATCAGCGCCCCTTCGACCGTGAACTGCGAGCGGATGCCGCTGCGGCGCACTCCCATCGCGCGGATCGTTCCGATCTCGTTGGTCCGCTCCATCACGTTCATCGTCATCGTGTTGACCACCGCAAACAGAACGATCATTCCCATCACCAGCGCGATGAACAGGAAGATCGAGCTGAACATCCGGACCACCTGCCCGTAGAAGGGTGTCAGCTCTCCGAAATCCCGCACGTCCAGGTCCAGGCGGTTTTGTTTGAACAGCGCCACCAGCCGGGCCCGGGCGGCCGGCAGATCCTCGCTGCGGTGAAGCTGCAACACGATGCCGGTCACTTTGTGCTCGCCCCGGCCGTAGACGAGCTGCTGGGCGAGCGCCAGGTGCATCGCGATGTAGTTGTCATCCAGCTCCTTGACGCCCTGCGGCTCACCGCCGCTGACGGTCAGCCTGACCACATTGGGAGCGCCGCCGCTCGTTGCGGCCAGAAGATCGATCTGAGGCATCCGGTTGGAATCGGCGCGCCCGGCGCCCAGATCGTGAGCCGCCAGGTCAGCGATGTCCCGCTTGACCGCTGCAACCGGGGCGCTCGGCGACGCGGGGGCAGCCGGCCTGGGACAGCCTTGCAGCCCCAGAGGGGCGCACAGACCGAGCACACGAGCCAGCCCGACGCCGACCAGGCCGCGCGATTGATCGGCGTCGGACAGCCTCGAGTCGAGCGTGTAGAGGCGACTGGCGCCGAATTCGTCCCACCGGCGCATCCGTTCGCGGTCGGACGGAACCAGGCCGACGCCAAGGAAGGTCTTGGACGCCTCGACTTCGCCGCTGAAATTGCCGGCGATGCCGACCAGCGATTGCGTGGGCGTCAGCACGTTGATCATCGGCCCGACCACGGGATCGCGCTCGATCAGCTTCATCACGTCCTGGTAGCGTTCGATTCCGTAGGCGGCCGGATTGCCCGCGCCCAGCAGAAAATACCCGTCGCGAAAGACGGTCAGATGCCCGATCCGCTGCACGTTGTTGGTTTCCAGCCCCGAGAAGATGTAGGACGTGAAGCCGCCGAACAGCAGCATCGCCATGGCCCCGGCGGCCACGGCCGACCCGGTCATTGCCGAGCGGCGCAGGTTGCGCAGCATGTTGCGGAAAGCGATTTTCAACAGCAGTTTCATCGCACACCCCCTGTTCTGTGTTCAACCAGCTGTCCGTCCCGTATCGCGAATGTCTCGTCGGCGTGCGACATCAGCTGAGGATCGTGGGTCGCGAAGATGAAGGTGGTGCGCGACTGGCCCTGGACCTGCCGCATCAGCTCGATGATCGACGCGCCGGTGGTCGAATCGAGATTGGCGGTGGGCTCGTCCGCCAGAACGATCTGGGGGCCTTTGACCAGCGCGCGGGCGATGGCCACCCGCTGCCGCTGCCCGCCCGAAAGCTCGTTGGGCCGTTGACGGGACTGCGCGCCCAGTCCCACGGCCTCCAGCATCGCCAGCGTGCGCTGGCGCCGCTGCGCAACCGGCATGCCGACCAGCAGCAGCGGGTACTCGACATTCTCGTACGCCGAAAGCACGGGCACCAGACTGAAGCTCTGGAAGATGAACCCGATGTTTCGAGCACGGAAGTCGGACAGTGCGTCGTCGGGGAGCTCGGCGATCGCCTGGCCGCAGACTTCGACCGTACCGCTGCTGGGCGAGTCGATGCCCCCGATCAGGTTCAGCAGGGTCGTTTTGCCGCTGCCGGATGCGCCGATCACGACCGAAAAGCGGTGCGATGGAATTTCCAGGCTGACGGCCTTCAGGGCGGACACATCGATCGCGCCCGAGCGATACGTCTTTGCCACCTGGTTCAGCCGCACGACGGGCGGCGGTTGCGTGCCGGCCAGTGTCTGAAACGCCGACGTTTCCATTTTGGCCATCGCCTTCTCCTTTGGATCCGGATCCGGTACTATTGGGTACCAACAGAACGAATCGTACGGTACCAGCCGGTACCATGTCAAGGGGCATCATGGGTCGTACCGGATCAGCCGGCAAAGAGAGCGAGGAAATCGCTGCGGAAAAGCCTGCTCGCGAGCGCATTCTGGCCGCCGCCTTTGGTGCGTTCACCGAGCTGGGGTATGCGCAGGCCAGCACGCTGGAGATCGCGACCCGCGCCAGGGTTTCAAAAAGGGAGCTGTATGCGCTGTTCGGCAGCAAGCAGCAGATGCTGGTCACGTGCATCTCGGAGCGCGCGCAACGGATGCGACTGCCGGCGGACTGGCCTGCGCTGCGGCATCGCGGCCACCTGGATGCCGCTCTCACCGAATTCGGCGCCGTGCTTCTGCGCGAAATCAGCGATCCGGACGTCATCGCGGTGTTTCGTCTCGCGATCGCCGAGGCCGACCGCTCCCCGGAGGTCGCGCAGGCGCTCAATACGTTCGGACGCCAGGCGAGCCTTACCGCCCTGCGAGGCCTGCTGGAGCAGGCGCAGTCGGCAGCGCTGCTGGAAGCGGGCGATCCGGGCCGCCTGGCGGCTCAGTTCATCGGGCTGCTATGGGAAGACCTGATGGTGGGCCTGATGCTGGGCATCGCCGCCCGGCCCGACCCGGGTGAAATCCGGCGGCGCGCGCGCGACGCCGCCAGCGCGTTTCTCAAGCTGCATCCGGAGGCCGCCGGCACCGGCCGCTCTGCCGCGCCCGGCGCGGCACAGGGCGGTTGAGCGCGTCCTCAGGGCGTTTAAGTACCATCAGACGCGTTCAGCGCGCGACGGCCCGTCGCGCGACCGATTCGCCACCACCGGAGGCAAGACAACCGTGCTGCCACCCGACCTGCGACCTCGCGCCGTCTTGCAGCTGGCTACGGCGGTTTGTGCCACCGCATTCTGGCTGACGCCCGTGCACGCCAAAGGGCCGTTCGCCACCCAAACCCCGATCAAGCACCTGATCGTGATCTTCCAGGAGAACGTCTCGTTCGATCACTACTTCGCCACGTATCCTTCGGCGCGGCCAAACGCCGACGGCTCCGCCTATTTCGGCAAGCCGTCGCAAAGCACGCCACGCGCCAACACGCTGCAAAGCGCCGGGCTGCTGGGCAACAATCCCAACGGCGCCGATCCGTTCCGGATCGACCGCTCGGTGCCGGTGACCTGCGATCAGGATCACACCTACAGCGACGAGCAATTCGCCTTCGACGGCGGCCTGATGGATCGCTTCCTGGTGCACAGCTGCCACGACCCCAAACTCGGAGTCAACAGCACGCTCGGCTACTACGACGGCAACACGGTCACCGCGCTGTGGAATTACGCGCAGCACTACGCGATGAGCGATAACTCGTTCGGAACCAGTTTTGGTCCGTCGACCCCGGGGCTGCTCAACCTGGTGGCCGGCACCACGTTCGAGGCGACGGTGACCAACGGCCTGTCGCCGAACGGCTACATCGCCGGCGCGGCCACCTCCGGCGCCGTGATCGGCGATGCCGATCCGGACGGCGATGTCTGTTCGAACCCGAAGCGCACGCAAATCACGATGTCGGGCCTGAATATCGGCGACGTGCTGAATGCGGCCGGCATCCCCTGGGGCGCTTTCATGGGCGGCTTCGACGACTGCGCGCAAACGCACCACAACGTCTCGGGCGCCAGCGCCGGTACCGACTACATCCCGCATCACGCCTTCTTCCAGTACTGGCACAGCACGCAGAACGCCCGGCACCTGCCGCCGGCCTCCGACGCCCTGATCGGGCACCAGGACCAGGCCAACCACCAATACGATTTGAAGCGCCTGTTTACCGTGATCGCCCGGCACGATCTGCCCGCCGTGAGCTTCGTCAAGGCCCCGGCCTATCAGGACGGACATGCCGGCTACTCGGATCCGCTCGACGAGCAGACCTTCCTGGTGCACACGATCAACGCGCTGCAGAGGTCGGGCCAGTGGGACAGCGCGGCGATCGTCATCGCGTACGACGACTCCGACGGCTGGTACGACCACGTGATGGGGCCGGTCGTGTTCCAGTCGAAGGTGGCCGACGACCAGCTGCTCGGCTCCGGCAGTTGCGGCGCGCCCAAGCCCAACGACCCGGCGGGGGGTGCCCAAAACGGCCGGTGCGGGTACGGCCCGCGTCTGCCCTTGCTGGTCATTTCACCGTGGGTCAGAAGCAATACGATCGATCACCGGGTGACCGACCAGTCTTCGATCATCCGATTCATCGAAGACAACTGGGGTCTTCCGAGGATCGGCCATGGCTCGGCCGACGCCGTGGCAGGAGCGCTGGACGGCCTGTTCCACTTCGAGGCCGGCCCAAGGGCGCCGCGGCTGATCCTGGACGAGTCCACCGGCGCGATCGTGCGCGACAGACGCTGACCGTGGTCAACGCCGTCGGCGCAACCTCAGGCTGCGGCCTCGACGGCGCGGGCGCGATGATGCGCCTCCTCGATGGCCTGCCGCGTTTCCCGGCCGCCGAGGTTGAACGCGGAGACCGCCCGCGCCAGGCGGTCGGACTGATCCTTCAAGCTCTGCGCCGCGGCAGCTGACTGTTCGACCAGCGCCGCGTTCTGCTGGGTGGCCCGGTCCATCTGGGCGACCGCGTCATTGACCTGTGCGATCCCCGCCGATTGCTCCAGGCTCGCGCCGCTGATCTCGCCGATCAGGTCGGATACGCGCTTGACCTGCGCGACGATTTCACTCATCGAGGCGCCCGCGTTGTTCACCAGCGCCGAGCCCGCATCGACCTTCTCGACGCTTTTGCCGATCACGCTCTTGATCTCGCGCGCCGCCTGTGCGCTCCTCTGAGCCAGACTCCGGACCTCGGCGGCCACCACCGCGAAGCCGCGCCCTTGCTCGCCGGCACGCGCCGCCTCGACCGCCGCGTTCAGCGCCAAAATGTTCGTCTGAAATGCGATGCTGTCGATCACCGTGATGATTTCGGCGATTTTCTTGCTGGCCGCGCTGATCTCCTGCATCGTGGCCACGACCTGATCGACGACGGCGCCGCCCTTTTCAGCTGCATCCGAAGCGGAGGCAGCCAGCTGATTGGCCTGCCTGGCATTTTCCGCGCTTTGCCCGACGGTACTGTGCAACTGCTCGATCGAGGCGGCCGTTTGCTCCAGCGAAGAAGCCTGCTCCTCCGTGCGCGACGACAGGTCCTGGTTGCCGGCGGCGATCTGGGCGCTGGCGGCGCTCACCGAGTTCACCCCCCCACGCACCTCACCGACTACCTTGATCAGACTGTCCCGCATGTCCTTCATCCCGGCCAACAGGCTCGCGTGGTCGTCCGGCCGAATCCGCACCTCGACCGCAAGATTGCCGGCGGCGATCTCCCGCGCGATCTGAGCCGCATACTCCGGGGCGCCGCCTAACTGGCGCATGATCGACCGCGTGAGGAAAAAGGAAACCGAGCCGGCGAGCACGAACGCGACGCCCGAAACAAGAAGTGCCAGCCACAGGCCGGCACCGTCGCCATTGGAGCTGCGCAGCGAGGTGATCCCCGTGGCCGCCACCACCAGGAGCAGGGCGGTGACGGAGCCGAGACCGAGCGCGATCCGCCGGCCGATGCTCATTTTCGAGAAATCCACGGTGTCTTCCTGGCGTCAGGGTTGGGGCCACCGGAGATTGTCCGAGGCGCCCGGCAAACAGAAGGCTTGAAATATCGAGGGATTTCGGGATTCCCCGTCCCTGAGACAGGAGTTTCAGGCACGACATGCCCGTCAGGCGCTGGTCGTCAGCTCCGGCGAGCGCGGCGAGGCGGAACGGGCCCGCGCCAGGTAAGCCGTGGCGCCGAGCCGCTCGAAGATTGCTTCGGCCTTCGCCACGGCCGGGGCATCGCCCTGCAGCAAGGCCTGGCCCCGCTCGAGCGGGCAGCCGATACGGCACCAGGCCTCGGCCGCTTCGCGCCAGCGGCCGGCGAGCTGAAGCCCGCGCGGGCTGTTCGGATCGACGTCCACCACGGGTACGCCGTGCAGCCACAACCAGTACCCAAGCTCGTCGACGTAGTCTTGCAGCCCGAGCTGCCTGCAACGGTCGAACTCGGCGAGCACCTGGTCCGACGCCTGACCGAGGCGCTTGCCTTGCAGCCAGAGCAACTCGCAGCGGACCGACGCGGCCGGAACGATGCGTTGCGGCTCGCCGGTTCGCATGGCCAGGCCGGTCACCTCGCGCAGCGCATCCTCCGCCCCCGGATCGCCGCGCGCCGCTTTCAGGCGCGCGATCACCAGCAGCGGCGGCATGCGCAGCGTCAGCGCCCCAGTCGAACGATCGGGGTGCAGCGCGTAGTGCGCATCGTCCTCGGCTTCGCGCCAGCGACCCCGCTCGAAATGCGTCCGGGCCCGCCAGCCGGTGCTGTAGTTGTCCCACAAGTCGGCGTCGTAACGGACAAAAAAAGCGGAGGCCGATTCCTCGAACAGCTGTTCCGCGCGTTCGTACATCCGGTTTTCGACCAGCCGGCAGATCAGGTTCACGTAGGCCCGCTGGGAGGCGTTGTCCAACCGGCTCTTCAGCGCGATGGCCAGGCTGCGCTCGAGCATCGCCTGGCCGCGCTCCCGGTCGCCGATTCCGAACCGGGCTGTTCCGATGTTGTTCAGCGCCTCGGCCATGATCCGCTCGTTCTGGCGCTGCTCGGCCAGCGCGAGCGCGCGCGAGCCGGCTTCGATGGCGTTCGCATGGCGGGAGGCCAGCATCTCGATTCGAGACAGCTCGCACAGGGCCTCCAGGTATTCCAGGCTGTCGGGAAACGATTCGAGCAGGGCCACCGCCTCGTGCGCGAAACGCGTGGCCTCATCGCCACGACCCAGGTACCAGTAGGTTCGTGCCAGATGCGAGATGATCCGGCCGCGCTCGTGCACACGCCCCAGATCGTTCCAGATCTTCAGAGCCTGTTCGTAGCAGGACTGCGCCTGCACCGTCTGATTGTGCATGTGGTTTTCCCACCCGCAGGCCTCGAGCAGCGCCGCACGCACTTCCGGCGCGGCCGCATTGCCGACTTGCAGCGCCGAGGCGTACAGCGCGGCTCCCTCGCGGTGCGCTCCGCGCCTGGACGCCTCTTCGGCTGCCTGCGGCGCGTACTTCAATACGTCGGCCGGGCGGCCGGCGGCTTCTGCATGGTGCACCAGGCGCGCTGCGGAAACCGGGCGGTCCGGATTGGCCTGCAGGCAGTCGAGCATCCGCGCATGCAGCCGCCGCAACTGGTGCGGGGCGATGCCCTGTTCGACGGCGCGCCGCGCCAGCTCGTGGCGGAACCGCAGCGATTCACCGTCGGACAGAAGCAAGCCGGAAGAAAGCGCCTCTCGAACATTGGCTCCGTTCGGATCGGCCAGGCTCTCCACGATCCAGTGCTCGATGCGGCCCGGAACGGTCGAAGTCAGCTCGAGCAGCGCGCGCACCGGCGCCGGCTGCCGCGCCACCCGCGCCTGCACCGCGTCGCGGACCGTGGCCGGCAACCCGCCGGCTTCGAGCAGCTCGGTCACGTAGAACGGATTGCCGCCGGTCGTGGCCAGAATGCCGTCGGCCGATCGCCCGGCCTGGCGCGCCAGCTCTTCCACCGCGGCCTGGCTGAGCGGCCGCAACGGAACCCGGACGACGGCCTGCTGCAGATCGCCGAGCACCAGCCGCAGCGGGTGCTGGTCCGACAGTTCGTCGTCGCGGTATGTCAGCAGCATCAGCACCGGGACGGTCTGGATGCGCCGCCCGAGGTACTTGACCAGGTCCAAGGTGGCGGCGTCGGCCCAGTGCAGATCCTCGAGCAGCACGACCGTAAGCTGTCTGCGCAGGCTCTCCAGAACATGCACGAACAGCTCGGCCCGTGCTTCGGCCAGGCCCATCAACCCGCGGGTGGCCGCGTCGAGCTGGCCGACGAAGTCGTACAGCGGCCCCAGCGGCCTGGGCGAAAACAGCGCCTCGCAGCTGCCGCGCAACACGCGAACGCCTTGCAGCCCCGATACGAATGCGTTGCACAGCGACGACTTGCCGATGCCCGCTTCGCCGTACACCAGGCATACACCACCGCGGCCGCTCGAAGCGGACTCCAATGCGCGGGTCAACGCAGCAAGCGCGTCCTGCCGCTCCAGCAGCGGGGCGGCCAGCGGCGCCGGGGCGCGGGTCTGGTCCGGGCGCGGTTCCAAGGCCTGCGCTTCGCCGCCCGGCGAAGAGTCGTCGAAATCGCGTTGCGGCACCAGGCGATAGCCGCGCCCGGCGACCGTGACGATCGCCGCCGGACCGAGCAGGCGGCGCAGCGTCGAAATCTGGACCTGCAGGTTGTTCTCTTCGACCACCACGTCGGGCCAGACCCGGTCCATCAGCTCGCGCTTGGTCACGAGCTGCCCGGCCTTCTCCGCGAGCGCGCACAGCACGTCGAACGCGCGTCCGCCCAACTGGGCGGGCCGTCCTTCGACCAGCAGCTGCGCCTCATCGGGGCGAAGAACAACGTCCCCGGCAAACCGGATTTCCCGCATCGAACCTCCCGAGCCACCCGTGCAAAGTCTATTCGGTCCGGCGCCAGCCTGCCGCCTCGAGCCCGTATTCGATTCACCGCAGACATGCTTCGAAAGGACCTACCGAGCTCCTGCCGGCGACCGAAAAGGGGCCGATGCAAAGCCATATTGCCCGTCGGACTTCAGCATTGCCGCCGGCTTCCGATAAAGACTGTGACGAGGCCTTGACGAGCCCGGCCGGGTCGATTCGTTGTTCGGAACGGTTCCGGCCAGACAAACCCTACATCGGGAAACCGGTGGCGACAGCAAAGACCAGCATCCGCCTGAAACTGACCGCTGCCTTCCTGGTGCTGTCGGCTTCGGTGCTCGCGGTCACCGTGACCGCGGTGACGGTGCTGCTTGGCACGGTGGTTCTGGAGTTGCTGGCCGCGGCCCCTCGCGGTATCTACGTTGCCGGAACGATCGGACTCGGCTTCGTGCTGTTTGCGGCGATCTTCGGGTGGGTCATGGCCGCGCGCATCGCGCGGCCGCTGGTCGCGTTGAAACAGGGGGTGGTCGCCGTCGCCCAGGGCGATTTCGATGCCCAAGTGCTCGTCACGTCGAACGACGAGATCGGCGTGCTGTGCGATGCGTTCAACCAGATGGCGGTCGACTTGAAGTCCAATCAGGATCGATTGGCTCACGTGGCGCAGCACGACACGCTGACCCAGCTGCCGAGCCGCGTGCTGATCTACGATCGGCTCCAGCAGGCGCTTGCGCGCGCCCGGCGTCGGGATCTGAAGGCGGCAGTCGTCCTGCTCGGGCTGGATCGCTTCAAGACGGTCAACGACACGCTCGGCCAGGCGGCTGGCGAGCAGGTGCTGCAGCAGGTGTCGGAACGCCTGGTCAAATGCCTTCGCGCCGACGACACGATCGGGCGGCTTGGCGGCGACGAATTCGCATTGATCCTGCCGGACCTGGCCGACGCACGGGACTGCTCCAGCATCGCCGAGGCGCTGCTGCAGGCACTGGCCGCGCCGATCCGCATCGACGGCGGCCAGACCTTCATCACCGCCAGTGTCGGCGTCGCCGTCTTTCCGCCGGATGGGAACGAAGCCGACGGCCTGCTGAAGAATGCCCATGCTGCGATGCGCCGGGGCAAGGAGCCGGGACGAAACAACGTCCAGTTCTACACGTCGGCAATGAACGAGCAGGCGCTGGAAAGCCTGGAGCTGGAGGCCAATCTGCGGCGCGCGCTCGCCCGCGAGGAATTCGTACTGCGGTTCCAGGCCAAGGTCAGCCTCGACAGCGGACAAGTGTGCGGTTTCGAAGCCCTGATCCGCTGGCTGTCCGCGGACGGCACCCTGGTACCGCCGGCCAAATTCATCCCGGTGCTCGAGCAGACCGGCCTGATCGCCCCGGTCGGCGAATGGGTGCTGCGCGCCGCCTGCCGGCAGATTCGCGCCTGGCAGGACGAAGGCATCACGCCCCTGCCGATCGCGATCAACCTGTCCGCAACCCAATTCACGCGCCAGGACGTGTCCGCGACCGTCAAGCGGGTGCTGGCCGAAAGCGGGACCGATCCGCGCCTGCTCGAGATCGAGATCACCGAGAGCACGGCGATGGAGCACGCGGAACACATGGTGGCCACGCTGCGCGATCTGAGGGCGCTCGGGGTCCGCATATCGATCGACGACTTCGGCACCGGCTATTCCAGCCTGAGCTACCTGAAGCGCTTTCCGGTCGATTCGATCAAGATCGACCGCTCGTTCATCGGCCAGATCGCCGACAATGCGGACGACGCCGCCATTGCGAAGGCGATCATCATGATGGCCCACAGCCTGCAACTGAAAGTCATCGCGGAAGGGGTGGAAACCGCGGCGCAACTGGCGTTCCTGGTCTCGAACAACTGCGACGAGGTGCAGGGCTACTATTTTTCGCACCCGGTTCCGGGCGCCGAATGCGCCGCGATGCTGAAGCGGCAACACCAGGTCGGGCCGTCCGAAGCGCCAGGCGATACGCAGCGGATCGCCCGTCTGGTCGATCAGGAAGACTGGTGGCGCGGCCGCGACAAGGAAATGCTCTCGCTCTTCTGAAGCGTTGACGCTCAGGTCGGCTTCGGCTCCACGCCAGCCAGCGTCTCGCGCAGCTTGGCGATCAGTACTGCGCGATCGATCGGCTTGACTAGAAAATCGGCCGCGCCCGCGCGCCGGCTCTGGATGACGGTTTCGCGCCCGCTCTTCCCGGTCAGCATCATCACGGGCACCTTCGCCAGGCCTGGGAAGGTGCGCAGCCGGCGCGTCGCCTCTACTCCGTCGAGATCCGGAAGTACCACGTCCATCAGGATCAGGTCAGGCGGCTGCGCCATCGCCAATGCAAACGCCTCCGAGCTGTCGGCCGCAAACGCGAGCTCGTACGGCTCACTGCCCAGGTATTTGGCCAGCAACCTGCGTTGAAACGGGTCGTCGTCCACCACCAGCACCCGGTGCAGCTTGTGAGCCGCCGCCTGGATCGATTGGGCGGCCTGCACAAACGGCGCGGCGTCCTCGTGCAACTGGGTCACCCAGCGGCCGGCCGGCGTCACCGCGTCGGACAGCGCCTGCAGACCGGGCGCGACGTTTTCGGAGCGGATCCGCTGTATCTCGCCGCGCACCGCCTCGACCGCGGCCGGATCGCCGGCGCCCCCCGCCTGCAGCCGGGTCGGCAGCTGATCGAGCGCCGACTCGAAGCCGCGGCCGATGCGGTCGGCCGCGGCCCGAATCGACTCGATGTGCTGCGCGCCCGCGGCCAGGCGGTCATCGAGAAACTCCCCGATGGCGCCGAGTCGTCGGGCACTGTCGGCAACGTCCGGCGGCAGTCTGACCAAGCCCTGCGCCGCGGCCAGGTGGCGCAGAGCGCAGTAGATGGCCATCGGAACCCGATAGCCGTCGTAGGACATCGGCCAGAACAGGATGTAGTCGTCGAAGTGCTCGCTCCGGCACAGTTCGAACACCCGCTTCACGTCGTCCTTCTGACAAAGGACGATGGTCCGGTGCGGATGCTCGTGGATCAGCCGGCAGTGCCGGTAAAGACCCAGGTAGTAGGCTTCCGCCTTCTCGAGCTCCTCGAAAGCCAGCACCAGCACCTGCGGACGGGACGCCTCGAAGTCGGCTACGGACGAGTCGGACACCCAGGACGCGCGAACGCCGTCGAACTCTTCCGACAACAGCTTGGACACGACGCTCGCATTGGCCTGCGCGTCCGACGCCACCAGGATCGGAGCGCTCAGCCGCATGCGGCGCGCGGGCTCGGCCTTGGCCTCAGGCATCGAACGCTCAGCTTCCGGTCGAGCCCAGCCGCCGGCTTACAGCGCCGATCTCGGCCATCAGGGCAAGGATCATCCGCTGCACGGTCTGGGAGGATGCGGATCTGGCGCCTGCCTCCAGGCGCGCGCACAACTCTCCGAGGCGCATCGCGCCGACCGTGCGCGACGATGACTTCAGTTTGTGGGCCGCGACGACCAGTTCCTGGGTGCGGTTGTCCCGAAACGCCGTTTCGATCTCGTCCGCACCGCGCGCGAGCGCAGCCTCGAAGTCCTGCAGAACCTCGGCTGCCATCTGTGCATCGCCGTCCAGCAGGTCGATAAGAACCGTCTCGTCGTAGGTCGGCAGCCTGGTAAGGCCGCCTTCGTCCGGCGCAGTTGGCCGGTGCCCGTCTCTCTTCATCTCTACTCCCGCAGGTTGGTCCATTTCTTCAGCATCGCCTTCAGATCCGGCAGGCGCACCGGCTTGGTCAGGCAGTCGTCCATACCGGCGGCGAGGCAGTTCTCCGTCTCGCCCTTGACGGCATTGGCGGTGAACGCGACGATCGGCACCCGCCTGCCTCCGCCTTCGCTGCGGCGGATCTCGCGCGCCAGGTCGTAACCGTCCATTTCGGGCATGTGAAGGTCCGTCAGGATCAGCGCATAGCGTCCGTCGCGCCAGCGGTCCACGGCTGCCCTGCCGTCGATCGCCAGGTCGGCATCGAATCCGCAAGCGCGCAACTGACGCATGGTCACCCTCTGGTTCAGCTCATTGTCCTCTACCACCAGGATCCGGCGCTGCGCGTCCGCGGCCCCGCCCTCGCGCCAGGCGCTTGCGCGCTCGGCGCGGGGGGCAGGCACGCCGGAGCCCACCGGCGGATCGCGCGCGATTCGAACCGGCACCGTCACGCTGAAGGTCGAGCCCGCGCCCGGTTCGATCTGCACGCCGATCGTCCCGTGCATCAGATCGGTCAGCTGCTTGCAGATCGACAGGCCCAGGCCGGTGCCGCCGAATCGTCGGGTGGTCGAGCTCTCGGCCTGCGTGAACGGCTTGAACAGCCGGTCGATTTCCTGCGGCGTCATTCCGATCCCGTTGTCCTGTACGGTGAAGTGCAGGTCGACCGAGTCGCCGCTCGCCGCGGCGGCGCCGATCGATACGACGACGCGACCAGGACGCTGCTCGTTTTTTCCGGAGAACTTGATCGCGTTGGCGGCCAGGTTCAGAAGGACCTGGCGCAGCCGCACCGGATCGGCCAGCACGGCGGCGGGCAGGTCGGGGCCGATCCTCGTTTGCAGCTCGACGCCGGCCTTGTCGGCCGCAGCCGCCAGCGTGTTGCAGACGCGCTGGACGATCAGGCCGGGATCGACGCGGGTCAATTCGAGCTCCATGCGGCCAGCCTCGATCTTGGAGAAATCGAGGATGTCGTCGATGATGGTCAGCAGCGCGTAGGACGACTCGCGGATCGTTTCGACGCAATCCTGTTGCGAGTCCGACAGCGGGGAGTCGCGCAGCAGATCGGCCATTCCGATCACGCCGTTCATCGGCGTGCGGATCTCGTGACTCATCGCGGCCAGAAAGGCGGACTTCGTGCGGCTTGCCGCTTCCGCCGCATTTTTTGCGACTTCCAGCTCACCGGTTCGCGCCGCCAGGTCGGCCAGGGCGCGCTGCAGCTCATGCGTGCGCGTTTGCACCCGATCCTCCAGGTCCGCGTTGATCGCGCAGATCGCCTGTTCGGCGACCTTCAGGTCGGTGATATCGCGCGCGTACGTCAGCACGGACGTCTCTGCGGTCCCGGGAGGGTGGATCGGGCGTTTGCCGACGGCAAATATCCTGACCTCGCCAGAGGCTGTGGTGAACGAAAGCTCCGGCAATGTGACGTCCTGACCCTTATCGAACACGTCACGGTCGCCGGCCTCGAACTGGGCCAGCACCGAACCAATCGATTCGCGATCCGCCCCTGCCGCCATGATGGCCGGCACGGTGGTTCCGCACAGGTCCGCAAACGCCTGGTTGGCCAGCAGGATGCGGCCGCGCCGGTCCTTGGCGAACATCAGCGACCGACTCAGGTCGATCACGTCGTGCAGGAAAGTCCGCTGGCGCGCCAGATCCTGGGCTGAACGTATCCGTTCGGTCACCTCGCGCCCGAAACAGGCGACACCGACCGTGGTGCCGGAGGCGTCCCGCACCGGGCCAAACGAGACTTCGAAGACGCCGGAATCGCCCTCTTTCCTGGTCAGATTGGTTTCGATCCGGAACGACTCGCCGGCCAGCGCGCGGTCGAACAGGGCGCGCCACGCGGCGAAGGACCGGGTCGGAAAGGGTTGCCCGGCCTTCAGCGCCTGGTCCGAGGCCTGGGCGCCGAGCGCGGCGGCGGCCGAGCGGGCGAAGGCGGCGTTCCATCGGGTCAATCGGTACTCGGCGTCGACGGCCCAGACCAGATCCTGCGTGTTGTCCAGCACCGCCGCCAGGTCCGCCTCGCTCTTGCGAAGCGCGTCTTCCGCCAGCTTGCGCTGGGTGATGTCGGACAGAGCGACGATCACATGCTCGGCCTGGCTGCCCTGTGCCGGCACGTAGACGCCGGCCGTCCTGGCCCACAGCACCGTGCCGCACTTGCGCAAGTAGCGAAGCTCGTGGGTGAACGAGGTGATCTGGCCGCGCGCGATGCGCGAGCCGATGTCCAGGCCCACGGCGACATCGTCGGGATGCAGAAGGTGCTTGTAGTGTTTGCGGGCCAGCTCTTCGCGCGTATAGCCGAGCATCTCGCAGGCAGCCCGATTCGCATGCACCCATCGGCCTCCCATGGCTCCCTGCACCAACCCGACCCCGGCGTTTTCGAAAGTCGATTCGAAGCGCGACTCCGAATTGCGCAACGCCTCCGCGGTCGTCTTGATCTCGGTGATGTCGGACGCGAAACCGCCGATGAACTGCAGCCTGCCATGGGCGTCGCGCGCCTGATGCATCCGTTCCATGATCCAGCGGACACTGCCGTCGGACCGCACCACCCGGTATTCGAGCGGCGCGCCGCCGCTGGCGCGCGTGATCGCCCGGGTCACGCGTGCCCGGTCCTCGGGATGGACGCGGTCCAACAGGGCGAGCGGGTTCCTGTAGAGGACCTCCGCTGGTGTGCCCCACATCTGCTGGCAGCTGGGCGTGACGTACAGCAGCTGGTGACCGTCCGGCCCGGTCAGCCAGAACACGCACCCGAGCTCCAAGGCAAGCACGTCCAGTGGCTGCTGCGCCGAGATGCCGAAAAATTCGAGTGGAAGCCGGCCGGCGTCGCCCGCGGCGGCCCGCCGCGCAGGCCCGCCTTTCCGCGTCCACGCCAGTAGTCGGTCCCGCAAGACGGCCGCTTGCGCTGCGACGCGCGCAAGCCATGGGACGGGCAGATTCGATTCCAAGGTCTTCGGCATGGGCTTTGGTCGCAGACCGCAAGGATGGCCCAGACCGCCAGACGTCGCTCTGCCGAAAAGCCCAGCACCCCTCGAGCAATCCCCCCATTCGAGAGGGGAAAACCGACCCTTAAGGTCCGGTCACCAGCGCCAGCGCGAAGCCGTCGTAACCCTTGGCGCCGACGGTCTGGATCGTCGTCGCGCTCACGCGCGGCTCCGACGCCAACAGCTCGTTCAACCTGCGCACCCCCTGCACGCTGGCGTCGGCGCTGCCGTCTTCGATCACGGCTCCCTCGCGTACCACATTGTCGACCACGATCAGGCTGCCCGGCCTGGACAGCTGCAGCGCCCACCTGAAATAGGCCGGGATGTTCGGCTTGTCGGCATCGATGAAGGTCAGGTCGAACGGTCCTGCTGCCTCGGCACCCAGTTGCGCGAGCGTATCGAGCGCCCGACCCTGCCTGAGCTCGACCTGCCGCGCAAGGCCGGCTCGCGCAATGTTGGCGCGCGCCACGTCGGCATGCTTCGGATCGATTTCGAGCGTTACCAGCCTGCCGTCGGCGGGCAACGCGCGAGCCATCCAGATCGTGCTGTAGCCGCCCAGCGTGCCGATCTCCAGGATGGTCCGGGCCCCGAGTACGCGGGCCAGCAGATTCAGCAACTTGCCCTGGGTCGGCGCCACGTTGATCGCCGGAAGCCCCGCCTCGACGCTCGCCCGCAGCGCGCCATCCAGCGCCGCGTCATGCCCGACCAGTACCTCGTCCAGGTAGCGGTCGACCGCGGTCCAGGTTTCCTGAGTCATACGCCGCCTCTCGGTTCGGATGCCTTGCACCGACGTTACCGTGCTTCGATGTCCCCTTCAGCGGTCGATCGGGTCACCTGATCCGGATTGCGACGAGGGCCGCTTCAGCGGCCCTCGTCTTGTGTCCCTCTTCGTTACGCGATGCCGGTAACGATCTTCCTCATCTCATCCAGGGAAAAGCTGCGCAGCGTCTCGGAACGGACGTTGCCCTGCGAACCGAGCCTCAGCAGCGCCGCCGTGACCGCTTCGTCGGTGCCTTCGCAAACGATCGCCATATCGTAGCGCCCGACCGTGTAATAGATGCCCTTGACACTGACGCCGGATTTCTCGGCGGTTGCCTTGAAGGCCGCGTACCGGTCAGGCGACTCCTTGATGCTGCGGATTCCCTGATCGGTGAAATTCACCAGGCTGATGAATGTCGCCATCATTTACCTCCATCGTTTCAGGATTTCGACTCGGCGGTCGACAGGCCGACGCGGAGAAAGACCGCCGGTTCTCCGTGGCCACGCGCGCCCGAGCGGGCGCCGGCTGCAAGGGTACCTCTACCGGCCTGCGGCCGGAAGAGGCAGGAGGAAGAGAACGAGAGGGCTGGGCTGGCCCCCTCGTTGCTCCCCCCAGCTTTCCCGGCCTGCGGCCGGAAAAGCAAAAGGAAGAGAACAAGGGGGCTGGGCTGGCCCCCTCGTTGCTCCCCCCAGCCAATGTAATAACTAATAAGAATGAGAAAGGAGGGGGGCTCAGGTCTTGAGGCGGTACCCGGTCCTGAATATCCAAACCACGGCCACCAGCCCCGCCAGGAAAAATCCGAGCGTGGCCGCCAGGCTGATCGCAACGCCGACGTCGGAGCTGCCGTAGAAGCTCCAGCGAAAGCCGCTGATCAGGTACACGACCGGGTTGAACAGCGTCACGGTGCGCCAGGCGGCAGGCAGCATGTCGATCGAATAAAAGGCGCCACCCAGGAAGGTGAGCGGCGTCATCACCAGCATCGGAATGAACTGCAGCTGCTCGAAGCTGTTGGCCCAGATGCCGATGATGAAGCCGAACAGGCTGAAACTGGCGGCCGTCAGCACCAGGAAGCCGACCATCCACATCGGATGCTGGATCCGGATCGGAATGTAGAAGCTTGCGGTGATCAGGATGATCAGCCCGAGCGCGAGCGACTTGGTGGTTGCGGCCCCGACGTAAGCGAGCACGATCTCCAGCGCCGAAACCGGCGCCGACAGGATTTCGTACATGGTGCCGGTGAACTTTGGAAAGTAGATGCCGAACGACGCGTTGGCCAGGCTTTCGGTGAACAGCGTCAGCATGATCAGCCCGGGCACGATGAAAGCGCCGTACGGCACGCCGTGCACCTCGGTCATCCGGCTGCCGATGGCGGCGCCGAAAACAACGAAGTACAGCGACGTCGTGATTACCGGCGTCAGCAGGCTCTGCATCAGCGTGCGCAGGGCGCGTGCCATTTCCAGCTTGTAAATGGCGGCGACGCCGTGCCGGTTGAAGGCCGGCAGGCTCACTGCCGCGCTCCGGGGCGTTCGCTCACCAGACTGACGAAGATCTCCTCCAGCGAGCTTTGCCGCGTGTTCAGGTCGTGGAACGCGATGCCGAGCTCGCCCATCCGCTTCAGCAGGGCCGGCACCCCGGTTCCCTCGTCGACCGAATCGAACCGGTATTCGATTTCGCGCCCCTCGTCTTTCAGCGCGAGCGCCCAGTCGCCCAGCGCCGGCGGGATCGACGCCATCGGCTGGTGCAGATGCAGCGTCAGCTGCTTCTTGCCGAGCTTCTTCATCAGCTCGCTCTTGCTCTCGACCAGAATCAGCTCACCCTTGTTCATCACCCCGATCCGGTCGGCCATCTCCTCGGCTTCGTTGATGTAGTGCGTGGTCAGGATGATCGTGACGCCGGCCTGCCGCAGGCCGCGCACCAGCGCCCACATGTCGCGGCGCAGTTCCACGTCGACGCCAGCCGTCGGCTCGTCCAGGAACAGGATCTGCGGCTCGTGCGACAGCGCCTTGGCGATCATCACGCGGCGCTTCATGCCGCCCGACAGCGTCATGATGCGGTCTTTGCGCTTGTCCCACAGCGACAGGTCGCGCAGCAGCTTTTCGACGAAAGCCGGGTTGGGCGCGCGCCCGAACAGGCCGCGGGAAAAGGTCACGTTCGACCAGACCGACTCGAACGCGTAGATGCTCAGCTCCTGCGGCACCAGGCCGATGGTCGCGCGCGCGGCACGGTAGTCGCGCGCGATGTCATGGCCGTCGACCAGCACCGTGCCGCCGGTGGGCGTGACGATGCCGCAGACGATGCTGATCAGCGTGGTTTTGCCGGCGCCGTTGGGCCCGAGCAGCGCGAAAATTTCGCCCTTGCGGATCTTAAGATCGATGCCCTTGAGGGCTTGCAGCCCCGATGCGTAGGTTTTGGTCAGGTTCGAGACGCAGATGATCGGCCCCATCGCCGGCATGTTATCGCAGGCGACATTTCGGTCGCATTGGCCACCCGAAAAACCTCTGGAGCAAGCACGGTCGGATCAAGACCCTGCTGATGTGCGGCCCTTCCGGTTCAAGTTAGTTTCGGTTCAGGTAAATCGTTGATTTACACGTACCAGCTTTTGGTGTGCAGTCCGTGTCTCGACTTTGCGGCCGTGACCCATGACACCCATCTGCAAGCCGATCAGTAGACGCAGTCGTCCGGCCCGGGCGGCTTCCGATCGCGGGCTGTTCCGCGAGCTGGTGGCGCACCTGCGGCACGAACGTGCGGCGCTGCGCAAGGAATGGGCCAGGCGCATTCACGAGGCCAGGCTGCTTACGACGATGACCCAGGAGGAGGTGTTCCGCGAGGCAACCGCGCTGTACGACAAGTATGTCGCAGTGCTGGAAACCGACAGCGTCAGCGACCTGCAAGCGTACGCCCGGGATCTGTCCAGGAGGATCATCCAGCGCGGCGTTCAGACCCACGAAGTGCTGGGCATCGTCCTGCTGCTGCGCGACGTGCTGGCCCGCTCGCTTATCAAGGAATACCGGAACAGGTTCGAGCTGCTTGACCGCGTGTTCGATGCTTATGAACCGGCTGCCAACCGCATCGCGAATACCGTAGCGGTCAGCTTCGTCGAGCAGCGCGAGCGCGTGATTCGCCGCCAGCAGAAGGCCATCCAGACTCTGCACGTGCGGGAGGAGGAACGAAAGCGCATCAGCCGCGAGCTCCATGACGAAGTCGGTCAGGCGGTCGTCGCCATCAACACCTACCTGGCGATTTCACAACGCGAGTCGCCGGCAGCGCAGGACTCGTGGTTGAGAAGCAAGATCGCCGACATCGAAAAAGTGCTGCTCGGCGCGATGAACCGGGTGCACAGCTTTGCCCGCGAATTGCGGCCCGCCGTGCTGGATGACCTGGGTCTGGTGCCGGCGCTGCGCTCCTATCTTAAGGAGTACGGCCAGCGCACCGGCCTGCTGGTGCATTTCGAGCGAAGCGCCGGCGATGCGCCGTTGAGCGCCGAGCAGCGCACGGCGCTGTTCCGAGTGGCGCAGGAGAGTCTGAACAACGTGGCCAGGCACGCACAGGCTACCGAAGTGGAACTGTCGCTGCGACTTGTCAAGGGTGCAGTCCAGCTCCGCATCAAGGACAACGGGAAGGGCTTCGCAGTTGAACAGCTGGGGTCGGCCGGCGAGTCCAAGCGGCTCGGCCTGCTGGGAATGCAGGAGCGCGTGCGTTTGATGAGCGGGCGCTTCCTGGTGCAGTCCGCGCCGGGCGAGGGAACCACCGTCGTCGCGGAGGTCCCCCTGCACGTGGCCAAGCACGCGGAAGCGCTGGAAACCGCCGCCTAGCGCCGCAAGCAGGTTCCGCCGGCGTTTTGTTTCGTCCTCAGAGGGCCTCGGATGCCGAACGTGAAGGTATTGATCGCTGACGACCACACCCTGGTGCGCGAAGGATTGCGCGCGCTTCTGCAGTCGGAGACCGACATCGAGATCATCGGGGAAGCGCAGACCGGCCGGGAAGCCGTGCAGCTGGCCGCGAGGCTCAAGCCGGATGTCGTGCTGATGGATATCGCCATGCCGTTGCTCGGCGGGCTGGAAGCCACGCGCCAGATCACCAAGCAGGTTCCGTCCTCGCGCGTGCTGATCCTGTCGTCCTACAGCGACGACGAATACGTGCACCAGCTGGCCGAGGCCGGCGGCGCCGGCTACCTGCTGAAGCAGGCGGCCTTCACCGACGTGCTCCGCGCGATCCGCGAGGTGCAAAAGGGCAACGCCTTTTTCAGCCCCGCCATTTCCAAGCGCCTGAGCGAGCACTACCGGGAGACCGTGGTCCGCGGCGTTCCGGTCAAGAAGAGGACCGATCTGCTGACCTCGCGCGAAACCGAGGTGCTTCAATTAATCGCCGAAGGCGACGGCAACAAGCAGATCGCGTCGGAGCTCGGCATCAGCATCAAGACCGTCGAACGGCACCGGCAACGCCTGATGGACAAGCTGGCCATCCACGACGTCGCCGGGCTGACCCGGTATGCGATCTCCAAGGGATTGATAAAAGGCTGGGAGAGGCCGTCGCCTTGAATGCGGGCGATCTAGGGGCCTTGATAAAAAAACTGGAGAGGCCGTCGCCTTGAAGCGCGACGACCTCTCCGGTGCGAATCAACCGCTTTACTTGTTAAATCACAGACGTGCCGGCTGCCAGCATGGTGGTGGCCGCCAGGTTGCTGCCCGCCGCCAGGACCGTCGAGCCCATCACCACGGTGCTCGAGCTCAGGACCGTCGTTTGAGCGATGCTGACTCCGTTGACGATGCTGCCCGCCGCGACCACCGTGCCGGCAGCCAACGCGCTGCCGCCCGCGACGATCGCCGTATTGGCCACCGCCACCGTTCCGCCCGCCCGCGTGGTGCCGACGATCGCCGTGTTGGACACGAGGGCGCTTCCGGCCGCGAGCATTGTGTTCGCGGCGATCACGCTGCCGCCGCTCAGACTGGATGCTGCGACGATGGAGGTGCTGGAAGCGATCGAGGTCCCGTTGGCAATGGCGATCCCGTTGATCACGCTGGCCGCGGTCACGAAGCTGCCGGCTCCGAGCACGCTGCCCTCCGCGATCATGGTCGTGCTGACCAGGCTCGAGCCTGCCGCCAGGGTCGAGCCGCTCGCGATCATGCTGCCCGCCGCGATCGTGCTGCCCCCTGCCAGCGTCGAGGTTCCGGCCACTGTCATGGCTGACGCGAGCACCGTTGCCGAGGCATAGGTATTGCTGTTCACGACGCTGCCCGCCGCGATGACGCTGCCGGCGGCCAGCACGCTACTGCTCTCGATCGCGCTGCCCGCTGCCAGGGTCGACCCCGCCGCCAGCACCGTGTTGCTGGCCAGCGAGGAGCCGGCCGCGACCGTGCTGCCCGAGGCCAGCACGGTCGTGCTGGCGACGACGGTGTTCTCCGTCAGGATCCTGTACGAGTCGCAGTGCTCGTCGTTCAGTACGCTGCCCGCGCTGATCACCGTTCCGGCCGCCAGCACGCTATTGGCCGAAACCACCGTCGCGCCCGAGACGCTTGCCGCCCCGGCCACAACCGTGCTGCCGACAATGGTCGTGCCCCCGGCTACGCTAACGACCCCGGAAGCGGACCCGAAAACTTGCGCATGCAGCGGGACGGGAAACTGCGAAAAGCAAAGCAACGCGCTCAGAAGACCCCCGGACAGGGCCTTGCCTAACGTACTCTTGTTGCTACGCGCCATCATGGTCTCTCCTTCACTGATTGAATTGAATTGCCACTGCACGGCGGACTTCCGCTTCGCAGGTCTCTCAGAGGCTGAGTCAGACGGGGCGCACTGTAGCCAGACCTTGTGATGTCCGGCAGGCGGGCCGTACCCGCAGCTTGTTAGGTTCAAAACCTCAATGACGCCGACACGCCCTATGGCGGGCGTGAGGCAATTCGGGAAGATGCTGCGCAGCTATCTGAGAGAGGCAGAGGGCGGTGCTGCGAAGACCAGGGGATAGCCCCCTTCGCGGCAGATCGCCTCGACACGATGCGCGTAGGCGCTCCAGTCGGGCTCGGGCTCGGGGGACCTCCAACGGGCCAGATCATCGTGCAAGTCTTCTCTGAAGTGACCTATTTCCTCCTGGATCCCGGCCGAAAGAAAAAACCAGTTGGCGAGCAACAGGTCGTAGCCACAGTAGAACTCGCCGCGTTTCATATCTTTTACCGGGTTGCCCCGGCCACGGCGTTCCAGATCTCGTATTTGAACTCGCGCCCGCAACGGGTGCAGTTCCAGATCGCGAACCGCGCCTCCCTCACCGTGGGGGCGGGCTCGAAATCGTGATCGCAATCGGCATCGCCCGCGCTTGCACGCATCGAATGCGTGCAGTAGACGTCGCAGTCGAGCCTGATCTTGCGTGGCCTCGGCGCCCGCCGGTCCGGCGCCTCCCTCGTCCGCGTGGTGTCCATATTTCCACCCTCCGGATCGGCGTTCGGTAACATCCCAAACCCGTCCCGTCACATCATCCGATGAGCGAAATATGAGCTAACGCAAACAGGGTATCAAGTGGGATGGTCCCCCGCTTTTAATGGGGTTAACGCAAGCGAAATCGAGCGGAACGAAGTATCAGGTGGGATGTTCCCCCTCCCTTGTAAGGGGAGGGTTGATGCAGCGGAAGCGGAGGAGGCCGAGACAGAAATAAGGGGCGGAAAACGCTCAGCCCGAGAGCTTGCGCCGCAGGATCCCCGTGACCTGGGCCGGGTTGGCCTTGCCGCCCGAGGCTTTCATCGCCTGTCCCACCAGCGCGTTGAACGCCTTTTCCTTGCCAGACTTGAACTCCGCAACGGTCGCGGGGTTGGCTGCCAGCACCTGGTCCACGATCGCTTCGAGGGCTCCCGCGTCCGAGATCTGCCGCAGCCCGTGCATGTCGATGTAGGCGTCGACCGACTCGGCCTTGCCCTCCCACAGCGCCGAGAACACGTCTTTGGCGATTTTCTGGCTGATCGTGCCGTCGCCGACGCGCGACAGCAAGGCCGCGAGCTGCGCGGGCGCAACCGGACACTGCTCGATCGACAGGCCCGCCGCATGCAGCGCGGCCGAGACCTCGCCGTTGACCCAGTTGGCCACCGCTTTCGGATCGGGCGCGTGCTCTGCGGCCGTCTCGAAGTACTGCGCGAGCAGGCGCGAGGAGGTCAGAAGCGCCGCGTCGTAGCTGCTCAGGCCGTACTGGCGGGCAAAGCGGGCGCGCATCGCATCGGGAAGCTCGGGCAGCGACGTTCGCACGCGCTCGACCCATTCGGCCGAAACCTGCAGCGGCAGCAGGTCCGGGTCCGGGAAGTAGCGATAGTCCATCGCGTCTTCCTTGGACCGCATCGACCGGGTCTGGTCCAGGTTCGGGTCGTACAGCCGCGTTTCCTGCACGACCTGTCCGCCATCCTCGATCCGCTCGATCTGGCGTCTGATCTCGTAGTCGATCGCCTGCTGCAGAAAGCGGAAGCTGTTCAGGTTCTTGATCTCCACGCGGGTGCCCAGGCGGTCATCGCCCGAGGGACGCACCGACACGTTGGCGTCGCACCGGAAGCTGCCTTCCTGCATGTTGCCGTCGCAGATACCGAGCCATACGACCAGCGCATGCAGCGCGCGCGCATAGGCCACCGCCTCGGCGCTGGAGCGCATATCGGGCTCGGAGACGATCTCCAGAAGCGGCGTGCCGGCCCGGTTCAGGTCGATCCCTGTCTGGTCCGCAAACGCCTCGTGCAGCGACTTGCCGGCGTCTTCTTCCAGATGAGCGCGTGTCAGCCGCACCGTTTTGGTGTACGGCTCGCCCGGCCGCGGCGACACCAGGCAGCTGAGCGTGCCGCCTTGCACCACGGGCAGTTCGTACTGGCTGATCTGATAGCCCTTCGGCAGGTCCGGATAGAAGTAGTTCTTGCGGGCGAACACCGAGCGCTCCGCGATGCGCGCTCCGACCGCGCAGCCAAAGCGGATCGCGCACTCCACCGCCGCCCGATTCAACACCGGCAGCACACCCGGCAGCGCCAGGTCGATCGCGTTCGCCTGGGCGTTGGGCGGCGCTCCGAACGCGGTCGAGGCCGGCGAAAAGATCTTCGATTTCGTCAGCAGCTGGACGTGCGCCTCCAGCCCGATCACCGCTTCCCATTGCGCCGTCATTGGCTGCGTCCCGTCGCGTTCAATAGCCCGCCGGGATGCGCCGGTGCCAGTCGGTCGCCAGCTGGTACCGATGCGCCACGCCCAGCAGGCGCGCCTCGTCGAAGTGATTGGCGATCAGCTGCAGCCCGACCGGGCGGCCCCGGTCTCCGAAGCCGCATGGCATGCTCAGGCCGGGCACACCGGCCAGGCTGGCCGGCACCGTGAACAGGTCGGCCAGGTACATCGAAACCGGGTCGGCCGCCTTCTCGCCGAAATTGAACGCCACGCTGGAGGTCACAGGCCCGGCGATGATGTCGCAGCGCTGGAACGCGCGCTGGAAGTCCTCGGCGATCAGCCGGCGCACTTTAGATGCCTTCAGGTAATACGCGTCGTAATAGCCGTGCGACAGCACGTAGGTGCCGACCAGGATCCGGCGCTTGGGCTCGGGGCCGAAACCCTCGGCGCGCGACTTCTTGATCATGTCGTTCAGGTCGTCGAATGCGCGCGCGCGGTGCCCGTAGCGCACGCCGTCGAAGCGCGCCAGGTTGCTGGAGGCCTCGGCCGGGGCCACCACGTAGTAGACCGGGATTCCCAGCGGCGCGTTGGGCAGGTCGACCTCGACCAGGCTCGCCCCCTGCTGTCGATACTGCTCCAGCGCCGCGCGCACGGCCGCCTCCACGTCCGGCTGCAGGCCCTGGGCGAAAAATTGCGCCGGCACGCCGATTTTCAGCCCGCGCAGGTCGATGTCCAGCGCCCGCGTGAAATCCTCGTCGGGGCGCTGCACGCTGGTCGAATCGCGCGGATCGAAGCCCAGCATCGAATTGAACACCAGGGCACAGTCCTGCGCGCTGGGCGTAAACAGGCCCGCGGTATCCAGGCTGGAGGCGAAGGCGATCATCCCCCAGCGCGAGGGTCGGCCGTAGGTGGGCTTGACACCGGTGATCCCGCAGAAGGCGGCGGGCTCCCGGATCGATCCGCCGGTGTCGGTTCCGCTCGCGACCGGCACCAGGCGGGCGGCCACGGAGGCGGCCGACCCGCCCGAGGAGCCGCCGGGCACGGCAGCGCGGTCCCAGGGGTTGAGGACGTTGCCGTAGGCGCTGTTCTCGTTGCTCGAGCCCATCGCGAATTCGTCGCAGTTCAGCTTGCCCAGGCACACCATGCCGGCCGCGGCCAGACGCTCGACCACGGCGGCATCGAACGGGCTCATGTAACCCTGGAGCATCCTGCTGCCGGCGGTCGAAGCCCAGCCGCGCGTGACGAAGATGTCCTTGTGAGCGATCGGCATCCCCAGCAGCGGGCCGCGCTCGCCACGGGCGCGCCGCGCGTCCGCCGCCTGAGCCTGCCGCAAGGTGAGCTCCGGGCGCACATCCAGAAAGGCGTTCAGGTCCCGGTGCCGTTCGATCCGCGCCAGGAAGACGCCAGCCAGCTCGACCGCCGAAACCTGCCGGCTGTCCAGCAGGTGCGCAAGCTGCGCCAGCCCGGTGTGCGCCAGGTCCTGGCTCACTCGATGACCCGCGGCACCAGAAACAGGCCATCCTGCTGCGCGGGCGCGTTGCGCAGCAGCTCGTCGCGGTCGGGCGGTGTCTCGTCCACCGCGTCCTCGCGCAGGCGCTGCGCCCCGTCCAGCGGGTGGGTCATCGGCGCCACACCGGTGGCGTCGACCCGGCCGATCTGCTCGATCATCGCGAAGATGTCGTTCAGCTGGGCGACCGCGGCCCGGGCCTGCTCCTCGGTAATGTCGATGCGCGCGAGGTGGGCGATCCGGTGAACGTCGGCAAGGGTCAGCGACATCTGAGATCCGGGGGTGGGGCCTTGATCGGGGGTCGCCCGGGTGAGCGCCGCTCATCCGGACGGACGCCGCGCACCGGCCGGTTGCGGCATTTCGTCTATTATGGCGCACCTGAAAATGAGCCCGCCGCCCGGCGGGCCGACTTTTTTCGGTCCTCCATCACCCGGAGCCCCAAAGCGGCATGTTTGGCTTCCTACGCGGTTATTTTTCGAGCGATCTGGCCATCGACCTGGGCACGGCCAACACGCTGATCTACGTACGCGGCAAAGGCATCGTACTGAACGAACCGTCGGTGGTGGCGATCGCCCGCGAAGGCGGGCCCAACGGGAAGGAAGTGGTGCGCGCGGTAGGCCTGGAGGCCAAGCAGATGCTGGGCCGGGTGCCGGGCAACATCGAGGCGATCCGCCCGATGAAGGACGGCGTAATCGCCAACTTCACGGTCACCGAGCAGATGCTGAAGCACTTCATCAAGGCGGTGCACCCGTCCAGCCTGCTCGCGCCGAACCCTCGGATCATCATCTGCGTGCCGTGCGGCTCGACCCAGGTCGAGCGGCGCGCGATCAAGGAATCGGCCGATGCGGCGGGCGCGAGCCAGGTGTTCCTGATCGAGGAGCCGATGGCGGCCGCGCTGGGCGCGGGGCTGCCGGTGGCGGAGGCCTCCGGCTCGATGGTGGTGGACATCGGCGGCGGCACCACCGAGGTGGGCGTGATCTCGCTGGGCGGCATGGTCTACAAGGGCTCGGTGCGGGTCGGTGGCGACAAGTTCGACGAGGCCATCATCAACTACATCCGGCGCAACTACGGCATGCTGGTGGGCGAGCCCACCGCGGAGGCCATCAAGAAAGAGATCGGCTCGGCCTTTCCGGGCTCCGAGGTGCGCGAGATGGAGGTCAAGGGCCGCAACCTGTCCGAGGGCATCCCGCGCAGCTTCACGATCTCGAGCAACGAGATCCTGGAGGCGCTGACCGATCCGCTGAACCAGATCGTGTCGGCCGTGAAGATCGCGCTGGAGCAGACGCCCCCGGAGCTGGGGGCCGATATCGCCGATCGCGGAATGATGCTGACCGGTGGCGGGGCGCTGCTGCGCGACCTGGATCGGCT
>DATBCD010000131.1:0-13182 GCA_036270655.1 Burkholderiaceae bacterium | reverse complement strand
CTCTCCCGCAAGCGGGAGAGGGGAGTCACACAGCTTCCCTCTCCTTACGAAGGAGAGAGAAAAGCGCTGCCTCGCCCGATCGCCCCTCGCCCGCGCAGCGGGAGAGGGGAGGGGGAGAGGGCAGCGGACGAGAGAAAAGCGCTGCCTCACCCGATCGCCCCTCGCCCGCGCAGCGGGAGAGGGGAGGGGGAGAGGGCAGCTCAGCAGAGAACGCCGGCGTTGCCCCGCTGCTTTCCAGCCTGATCCTGGCCACAACCGTTCTGTTCTTCATCGGTTACGGCGCCGTGATGACCGATCCCGCGCTGGGACTGTGCACGGCCTGGATGCTGGTCGCGTTCCAGCGCGTGGTGATCGACGGCTCGGGCTACGCCATCTGGCGCTACGGGTTCTTCGTGGCGGCGGGGCTGGCACTGCTGGCCAAGGGTCCGGTCGCCTTCCTGTATGTGGCGCTGCCGATCGCGGCATGGGCCTGGTGGCGAGGGCGATGGCGCGCGATCTGGCACGCGCTGCCGTGGATTGCAGGCAGTGCGCTGTCGCTCGCGATCAGTCTGCCCTGGTACGTCTGGGCCGAAGTGCGCACCCCGGGCTTCCTGAACTATTTCCTGATCGGCGAGCATCTGCTGAGGTATCTGCAGCCGGGCTGGACCGGCGACCGCTACGGCACGGCGCACCGCGAGCCGTTCGGAACGATCTGGGCCTACCTGGCCGGCGCCCTGGGACTGTGGACGATTGCGCTGCTGGCGCTGGTGCGTCCGGCGCGCGGCTGGCTGTCGCGGGCGCGCGCCTGGTGCCGGGACGACGGGCGCCTGTTCGCGCTGCTGTCCGTCGCAAGTCCGCTGCTGGTTTTCACGTTCGCCGGCAACCTGATCTGGACCTACGTGCTGCCGGTGCTGACTCCGCTGGCAACGCTGCTGGGGCTGGAGCTGGCGCGGCGGTCGGCGCGGGCCGGACCGTGGCGGCGCGGCGTGGTCTGGCTCTGCTGTGCGGCCGTCGCGCTGGCCTGCATCGGCGCGATCGCATGGGCGCCGCTGCGCGCCAACGGGAGCTCGTTCGCCTCGCCAGTGTCCGCGTGGCAGCGGCAACTGCCGACCAGGCCCGGGGCGCTGCTGTATTGGGGGCGCAAAACGCCGGCCTCGCTGCGCTTTTACTCGCGCGGCGCGGCCGAGGCCGTGCCGGATCTGGCGGCGCGGCTGGCGACACTGCAGCCGGGCTCCCGCGTGTATGTCGCGATCGTTCCGGAGCAGATGCCGGCGCTGCGGCAGATGCTCTCGTCCGAGCCGCAGCCGTTCGACCTGGCCGTGGTCGGCCGGGTCAGGCATGCGGTGATCGTCCGGATCGCGCCAGCGGTCAGCGCGTCTTGAGCCGCTTCGGAACCGCCGGCGCGCGCAGCCGGTGCGCTTCGGGCAGGTCCGAACCCAGCAGGGGCCTGAGATACGAGTAAAACGCGTCGGTCACATCGGTGCCGGACTCGGCGATCAGCGCGTCTTCCATCACGCGGGTCTGGGCCGCAACCGTCTCGAGCGGGGCCAGCTCGTAATCGACCGCGTAGTGCCCGACCCGCTTGATCGAGACCGATCCATCGCGGCCGGCCCCCAGCGCGAAATGTACCGCGCGCTCGCCGACCTCGAACGCCTCGCGCTGGTCGACATCCGACACGCAGCCGGCGAACGACCGCTGCAGGTAGCCGAAGGTTTCTCCGCGCACCCGCTTGATGCCGAGGCGGTCCCTGATCTGCGCGCACAGCACGTCGGCCAGGGCGCCGGTTCCGGACAGCTGCACGTTGCCATGCGGGTCGCGCTCGGCGGCGGGCGCCAGCTTCGAGATGATCGGCACGCCGGCAGCGTCATGCACGCCTTCCGACACGGCGATCACGCAGCGGCCCAGGCGGTCGTGAACCGCCTTCACGTCGGCGACGAAGCGCTCCGGATCGAACGTGCGCTCGGGCAGGTAGATCAGGTGCGGGCCGTCGCCGGGAAACCTGCGCGCCAGCGCCGATGCCGCGGTCAGAAATCCGGCGTGGCGTCCCATCACCACGGCTACGTACACCCCCGGCAGCGACGCGTTGTCCAGATCGGCCCCGATGAACGCCTGCACCACGAACCGCGCCGCGGATGGAAAGCCCGGCGTATGGTCGTTGCCGACCAGGTCGTTGTCGATCGTCTTCGGAATGTGAATGCATCGCATCGGGTAACCGGATGCGCGCGCCTGCTCGCTGACGATCCGCACCGTGTCGGCCGAATCGTTGCCTCCGATGTAGTACAAATGCCCGATCTCGTGCACCTTTGCGACTTTCAGGATCTCCTGGCAGTAGGCGAGGTCCGGCTTGTCGCGGGTCGACCCGAGCGCCGAGCCGGGGGTGCGCGCGACCGCCTCCAGGTTGGCGGTGGTCTCGCCGGAAAGATCCAGCAGATCCTCGTTCAAAATGCCGCGCACGCCGTGCCGGGCACCGTAGACGCGCTCAATGGAGCATCCCTGACGGGCCGCGGATACGACGCCGGCCAGCGATTGATTGATCACCGCGGTGGGCCCGCCGCCCTGCGCGATCAGGATTTTCAGAGATGGCATCCGTGAGCTCCCTCAAACGGCCAGTGCCCGCTCCACGACCTCCCGCACATCGGCAGACAGCGTCGGGCGCGCGGCCACCTCCTGCAGCGCCCGGCGCATCATCTGCTGGCGGTCCGGGGCGAAGCGGCGCCAGCGGTTGAGCGCGCGTGCAAGGCGCGCCGCCAGGATCGGGTTGATGCCGTCCAGCCGCGCCACCTGCTCGAGCCAGAACGCGTAGCCGGACCCGTCGGCCAGATGAAACTCGGCCAGATTGTCGGTGCAGAACGCCACCACCAGCGCATCGACGGCCTGCGGGTCCTGCTCGCTGTAGGCGCTGTGCCGCAGCAGGATGCGCACGCGCTCCACCACGGGCGGCTCGCCCGGCTGTCTGATCGCGGTGGCCTGGACGTTGAACCATTTGTTCATCAGCAAGGGCTCGCCATGCCAGTCGCGCGCGAACTGCAGCAGCAGGCCGGCCTTGGCCGGCGACGGGCTGTTGACCAGCGCGACCAGCGCCCCGTAGCGGTCGCTCAGATTGTTGGCGTCCTGCAGCTGCCGCCGCGCCGACTCGATCGCGGACGGATCGGCGCTTGCCACCAGGTACTCGAGCGCCAGGTTCTTCAGGGCCCGGCGTCCGGACGCAACCGGATCGGGACGATACGGGCCTTCGGACCGCAACGAGGCGTAAATCGCCGCCCAATCCGCGTGCAGTTTGCGCCCGATCTGGCACTGCAACTCGACCCGTGCGCCGCGCACCGCTTCCGGAATCACGATCGAGCGGATCTCCGCCAGCAGGGATTCGGCCGGCGGGCGCAATGCCAGCTCCCGGAAGGACGGCGCCAGCGCGGCGTCCAGCAGCGTCTCCCGCACCAGTGAAACGACCGAAGGGTCCAGGTTCACCGGCTCGCCGACCTCGATCGCGTCGGCCGCTGCCGACAGCTGCCCAAGCAGCAGCCGCTGCAGCGCGTCCCAGCGATTGCACGGGTCGGCATCGTGGCGTGCCAGCACCGCCAGCTCGCTGTCGTCATAGGGATACTCGACGATCACCGGCGCCGAGAAATCGCGCAACAGCGATGGGACGGTGCCCGGCGGCACGTCGAAGAAGCGGAACGTGTGCACCGGATCCGTGAGCTCCAGCAGTCGCGTGGTTTTGCCGGTGGCAGCGCCCGGCTCGCTCCTGACCTGCAGCTGCGTCCCATCGGGTGCGAGCAGCCCGACCGCCAGCGGGATCAGGAACGGATCCTTGTCGGGTTGGCCCGGTGTCGGCGGGCAGCTCTGGACCATGGTCAGCTCGAGGCTGCGGCTTCGGTGGTCGTACTGCGGGCTGACCGCCACCCGTGGTGTGCCGGCCTGCCCGTACCAGCGCATGAACTGGCCCAAGTCCCGCCCGCAGGCGTCGGCGATCGAGCCGACGAAGTCCTCGCACGTGACCGAGCTGCCGTCGTGACGCGCGATGAACTGCTCGAAGCCGCGGCGAAACGCCGCCTCGCCTGCCAGCGCGGCCAGCATCCGCACCACTTCGGCCCCTTTGCGGTACACGGTGGCCGTATAGAAGTTGTTGATCTCGAGATAGGAGTCGGGCCGCACCGGGTGCGCCATCGGGCCGGCGTCCTCGGCGAACTGGCTGGTTCGAAGCGCGCGCACCGCTTCGATCCGGGGCACGCTGCAGGCCGATCGCGCGCAGGCGGGGTCCAGGAAACTCTGTTCGAGCATGTCGCGCACGAACTCCTGCTCGCGGTAAACGGTCAGGCCCTCCTTCAGGCACAGCTGGAACCAGTCGCGACAGGTCACCCGGTTGCCGGTCCAGTTATGGAAATACTCGTGGCCCACCACCGCCTCGATTTCCGCGTAATCGGCATCGGTTGCGATCGAAGGGTCTGCCAGCACATAGCGCGTGCTGAAAAGATTCAGACCCTTGTTCTCCATCGCTCCGAAATTGAAATCGCGCACCGCCACGATCATGTAGCGGTCCAGGTCCAGCTCGAGGCCGAAGCGCCGCTCGTCCCACTCGATCGCGCGCTCCAGGCAATGGTGCGCATGTTCGAGGCGCGCCATGTCCGGCCCGGCCGCCCACAGTTGAAGCCGCACGCTGCGTCCCGAGCGGGTCGTCACCCGGGACTCGCGGCATCGAAGGCGCCCGGCCACCAGCGCGAACAGGTAACTCGGCTTCGGGTGCGGGTCGTCCCAGGTTGCGCAATGGCGGCCGTCCGGCAGGTCGCCCTCGTCCATCAGGTTGCCGTTGGACAGCAGCACCGGAAAGCGGTCGCGATCGGCGCGCAGGCAGACGGTGTAGCGGGACAGCACATCGGGCCGGTCCGCAAAGTAGGTGATCCTGCGAAATCCGCGCGCTTCACACTGGGTGAGCAGCGTGTTGGACGATGCGTACAGCCCCAGCAGTTCGGAATTTGCCTGAGGCTGAACCCGCGTGCGCACGGTCAGCACGAACGAGTCGGCTGGCCCGGTATCGACCGACAGCCCGCACTCGTCGACTCGAAATTCGCTGTCCTTCAGCTCGCGCCCATCCAGCTTGATTGAGAGCAGTTGCAGGCGCTCGCCGTCCAGCTGCAGCGGCCCGCGCTGCGCCTGCGGCGCCCGTTGCACGTGCAACTGTGCTTCGACTTCGGTCGATTCGATTGCCAGGTCGAACCACAGCAGGATCCGCTCGATCCGAAACGCCGGCGCCTGGTAGTCGGACCGCCGGACCGGATTTCGCGGGGCCGGCTTGCCGGCCGTCCACGCGGGCGCCGGGCCGCTCATGCTGCGCCCCCGGACCGGTGCGGACCGGATTGGGCCGCGGGCTTGGGCAGCAGGACCCGCAGCTCGGACCCCGAGACCGGATCGCAGTGGACCTGCAGGCGCCCGCCCATCAGCTCGATCAGCTTCTGAGCCAATGCCAGGCCGACCTGAAAGCGGCGCCCTGGCGCGCCTTCGGGCCCAAGGTCATTGAACGGCAGGAACATCGATTCCAGCTCGCCGGCCGCCAACACCAAAGCCTCGCCCCGCATCCGGATCGCTGCGTTGCCATCGACGCCCGGGCATACGCCGATCTGAACGCCGCCGCCGCGCCGGTCGCATGCGAGCGCACCCAGCACGAGCCTGACGATGGCCTGCTTGAGCCGGGCCGCATCGGCCCACGCCGTCGCGTCGCGGCCCGCGTCAGGGTCGAGGCGAACCCGGCCCGACACGGCCTGCCCGCCAAGCTGCGCGAGGCTGTCACGCAGCAGCGGCTCCAACGCGACCGGCGCCAGCGAAATGTTCAGCCGGCCCGCCGCGATGCGCGCCAGGTCCTCCGCATCGCCGATCGCCTGCAGCAGCTGCCAGCCCGCCGTCTGGATCTGCTGCACGCGCTCCTTCTGTACAGGCGTCAACGGCTGGGACTGATCCAGCTCGAGTATTTGCGTGTATCCGAGAATCGAATTGAGCGGCGTGCGCAGCGCGTGGCCGATGTGGGGGATCAGCCCGGCGCCGGCGAGGCCCCTGGGGCACGCCTGCGGATCGAAAGCGGACAGACCGTCGGCACCATCGCTCATCGGGCCGACTCGAACAGTACGGTCAGCACCGCCTGATTTCCATGCTCGATCTCTTCCAGGATCTTCTCGGCCGTGTCCCACTGCTGCGTCAGGATCATGTGCTCGAGCCGGGTACACATGTCGGCGAGCCGGCTGACGCCCAGGAATTCGGCCGCCGACTTCATCGCTTGCGCGCTTTGCGCCAGCTGCTCGGGGTCGCGCTCGCTCAGCGCCATTCTCATCGACTCGATCAGCTGCTGCGAACGCAGGGCGAACTTTTCCATCACGGTCGGGCCGAAGCTGCGCTCCCGCGGTTTGACATCCGACAGGCGTTTGGCGGTCGCGCGCAGGCGATCGACGTCGGACTGCAGGTCGCTGGCGGCCGGTGCGGCACCCTCTCCCGCGCTGCGGCTCAGCACGCGGCGCAACGAGGCCTCGAACAAGTCGGCGTGGATCGGTTTGCTCACGTGATCGGCAAAGCCGGCCATCAGGCAGCGCAGCCGGTCCGGCTCCGACGTGTAGCCGGTCACCGCAATGACGGGTACGGGAGTGCGCCGGTCGGCCGCCTCGCGCTCCCTGAGGCGGCGCAACGCTTCGAAGCCGTTCAGGCCGGGCATTCCGAGGTCCAGAAGAATCAGGTCGAATTGCCCGGTCAGCGCGCGCTCGATCGCCTGCTCAGGGTCGGTTTCGACGATCGCGCAATGGCCGAGCAGGGACACCAGTTGCGCCTGCATCGAGCTGGACAGCGGATCGTCGTCGACCACTGCGACGCGAGCGCTCGCTCGCTGCCGGTCCGGGCTGGGTTCCGATTCGCAATCCATCAAGGCCCCCCGCGGCCGGCGCGCCACACAACGCCGGTCTCAATCGTGGCGGTCGCGAACAACTCAGGCGAGGAATATATCCTAAGCCGTTGAAGGATGAAGTGATACCGCGCGCGCGCAGGCGATCGCACCCCTCGGACCGTCCGTATTTTTAAAACAGGCGCTGGCAGCGCGATGCACGCGCCGCCAGCGGGCTTCAGCCAGCCGTGACCGAGGGCCCAGCGCTGCGGCCATTACGCCGGGACCGTGCAGACGGGTCCCGCACAAAGGTATTCAACCGCCTGGTGGCGGGTCAGGGCTTGTTCGGGTCCGCCGCTGGAACTGGTGGCGGCGCAGGGGCGTCGGATTCGCCGGCCGGCGCATTCGAGCCTGCCTTGCGCAGCCGCTTGGCCTCCTGCTTCTTTCTCTTCGCCTGCTCGCGCTGGCGTTTTTCGAACGCGTAATTGGTCTTGGCCAATCAGTAATCCTATGTGAAGCGCAGCCGACCAGGTCGGCCGGCGCGCTTCAGATTACTCGGATCTGTGTCGCCTGCGGGCCCTTGGTGCCGGGCGCGACCACGAATTCGACCCGTTGGCCTTCCTGCAGGGTCTTAAAGCCGGAGCCCTGAATCTGCGAAAAGTGCGCAAACAGGTCCTTGCCGCCGTCCTCAGGAGTAATGAAACCGAAGCCTTTGGACTCGTTGAACCACTTGACGGTGCCTTGTGCCATCTGTCGTCCTTGATGCGTGAATTGGGAATGAAAGAGTTCCGTCCGGGCACGTGCCAGGACGTGCGAGCGTCAAGTACGTTTACCGGTGGAGTAGAGGCGCGGACCGATGCGAATTTTGGCCGGCACAGGTATCAGAGGGTCGAACGAAACCTTAACGATTGCAAACGCCAGCATACGTCAGAAGCGTACGGTTGTCCAACCTCGAAATGCCAGTGGGCTTTATGGAGAAAAAAAAGCGCCGGGGACACCGGCGCCGTATTTTGAGGGGGGTGGGTCGGTTACCGCTGCGCGCGTTCTTTTTCGGCTTCCTTGGGCTTGTCCTTCGAATTGTCGGTCGCGCCGCGTTTCTCGCCGGCGGCTGCCTGAACGGCGGGTTTGTCCTTGCGCGGCGCCGTGGCGGCCAGTGCATTCTGCGGATTCTTGGGTGCGTTCGTGGGGGCCGCCGGCTTGGACGCCGGCTTGGCTGGCGGACCGGCAGGCTTTTGGGGCGTGGCCGCGGGTTGGGCGGCGTTCGCGTTCACAGAGCGCGTGTCGGCGCGCTCGCGACGCTCGCCGGGTGCCGTCATCTGGCCCGCAGGCGCGACGCCGGGGTTCGGCGCGGGCTGAGCCGCCGGCGGTGGCGGTGGCGGATGCAATTCGCGCCCGAGATCCTTGCGCTCGATCGACTCTCTGGCTTCCGGTGCGCTGGGGCGCTCGATGGTCACCGTGTGCGGCGCGACCGGCGCAGCGGCCGCGGGCGCCGTGGCCGGCGGGTGCACGGGTGTCATCTGCCTGGGCGCGGCTTGCACGATCGCGCGTACCGGCTGCGGGGGTGGCAGGACGGCCGGCGGGCCTCCGCGTGCGAACGCCGCAATCGCCTGATGCGAGGCCGGTGGCGGCGCGGCCACCTTGACCACAGGAGGCAGTGCAGCGGCCAGATGGGCCTGGGCTGGAACGGTCGCGTTCACCGCCTGCCCGGTTGCCGTGGCGGTCGGCGGAGCAATGATGGTCACGTGCGTGATGTTCGTCACGTTGGTCACGTTAGTGACGTTGGTGACGTTGTTCACCGTCGTGTTGTTCACGTTGTTGGTGATTCGCATGCCGACGTTGACGACGGGCGGTGCGCTGGTCACCACGGCCGGAGCGGTGCCCACTGGCGCCGGCACGATGATGCCGATTCGCGAACCCGGAGGCGCGGGCACGAACACCCCTTCCGGACCGACGCAAGGCCGCCCGGCGATCACGCCCGGCAGCGGCCGCTCGACCTCGAAATCGCGGTCGCGCGGCGGCGGAACAAACGCGACGCCGATTGCGCCCCAGTGTCCCGTGATGAAGACGACAACGCCGTGGCGATGCTCGTAGTAGGGTTGAACCCAGACGTAGTTGGGCCGAGGCGGTTCGGCCCAGCGGCCATGGTCCCACACCCAGGTCCCGTGCCACACCCAGAATCCACCGATCCAGGCGGCACCGATGACGGGCGGCGGCGGAAGCTCCTCGACCAGCATGGGCGGAGGAGCCCACGGAACCGCGATCGGTGGCGGTTCGTCGATCGGCGGCTCGACGTACACGCTGACCACGGGCGGTGGCGGCGGTGGCTCATAGGCGACCTGGGCAGCCTCTGGCGGCGGGGGCGGCTGGTAGGTGGCTGTCGGGGCGGGAGCGGGCGGCAGTGGCGTGTAAGTCGGCACCGGCTGATAGACGACGCAACCGGTGGTCAGCAGCGCGAAGGCCAAGGACAGCTTCTTCATAGACCCCTCTCGAAGGCTGAAGCTTGTGACCGGCATTTCGAGGTGAGTGTGCGCCGGGCTTATCCGCTTGAACGCGCGAAAAGCGGGCGCGATGACCTGCGCCCGCGCCCACGTGAATCCGTTTGTAACGGCGCCGGGGACGGCCTATCCGACGTGCGTTAGAACGACCGGACGAGCCGGCCCCCGGGGCGCGGCCCGCTTAACGACCGCGACGCGCCGACTGGCCCAGCGTCCAGCCCGCCGGCAGATTCGATCGCACCATGGGGTCGCTGACGGGCATGGGCTTGCGCGTGGAACCTGACCGCTTCGCGGCGGCCTTGCGTTCCGCGCTGGGCTGCGCACGCCCAGTGGTTGCCGCATGCGGGCGCGGTGCGCGGGGCGACGGCTTCGGCCCGCGGGCGGGCCGATTGTCTGCGCGCGGCACCGGTTTGGACGCGCGGGGAGCAGGCTTCGCCGCGCCGGCCGGTTCGATGCGTGCCGGTGATCCGGCCTCGAAGCCGGCGACGACCACGCGCGGGATCGAACGCCGGATCAGCCGCTCGATGTCGCGCAGGTAGCTCATTTCATCCGGGCTCACGAGCGAGACCGCCTCGCCGCTTGCGCCGGCGCGGCCTGTGCGGCCGATCCGGTGCACGTAGTCTTCCGGCACGTTGGGAACGTCGAAGTTCACCACGTGCGGCAATTGCTCGATGTCCAGGCCGCGCGCCGCGATATCGGTGGCGACCAGAACCTGCAGCTTGGCGCTCTTGAACTCGGCCAGCGCCCGGGTGCGCGCACCCTGGCTCTTGTTGCCGTGGATCGCCAGTGCGGTGATTCCGTTCTTTCCGAGCTGCTCGGCCAGCCGGTTGGCGCCGTGCTTGGTGCGCGTGAACACCAGCACCTGAAACCACTGCTGGTCTTTGACCAGGTGCACCAGCAACTCGGTCTTGCGCTTGGAATCGACCGGATGCATGGTCTGCTGAACCGAGTCGACGGTCGAATTGCGGGGCGTGACCTGGATCTGGGCCGGGGCATGCAGCAGGCCCTTGGCCAGTTCGCGGATCTCGTCGGAGAACGTCGCCGAAAACAGCAGGTTCTGACGCTTCCTGGGCAGCAGCGCCAGGATGCGCTTGATGTCGGGCATGAACCCCATGTCGAGCATCCGGTCCGCCTCGTCCAGCACCAGCGTTTCGATGCCGGACAGATCGACGGTGCGGCTGCGGTGATGGTCGAGCAGGCGGCCAGGCGTGGCCACCAGGATGTCGACCCCGCGGCGCAGCGCGGTGACCTGCGGTTGAATGCCGACGCCACCGAAGACCGTGGTGGAGGTGAATTTCAGATACTTGCCGTAGGTGCGGACGCTTTCTTCGACCTGCGCCGCCAGCTCGCGCGTCGGCGTCATGATCAGCACGCGCACTCGGGTCTGGCCGGGTGCGCGCGGATTGGCCGCCAGGCGCTGCAGGATCGGCAGCACGAAGCCGGCCGTCTTGCCGGTGCCGGTTTGTGCGCCCGCGAGCAGATCGCCGCCGGCGAGCACTGCGGGAATGGCTTGAAGCTGGATGGGCGTTGGCTGGGTATAGCCGTTGTCGGCGACCGCGCGCAACAGCGCGTCGGACAAGCCGAGGCTTGCAAATGACATTTTGAAAACTTTCCAGAGTCGGTCTGCCGGCGCTTCAAACAGGAAGCGCGGCGTTCATCGACCAGCAAATTGCAGACGAACGAAGTAAGTTAAAGCGAGTCAGGATTGACCGCGGCAAAAGCCTGTCGACAAGAACGACGGGCGCTGGTCAATTGCCGCTGAATTCAATTGTATCAGACCAGCTCGCACCGGCGATCGGTCGAATTGAGGGCCGTCCGCGTGGAAACTCCAGACTCCCCTCTGGCACGCCCGGGCAAGGGTGACCACGAAACTCCCCTCTCCCGCTTGCGGGAGAGGGGTGGGGGAGAGGGCTGCTAAACGAGCGACAGCACCGCCTCCGCGAACTGCTTCGGCGCCTCCTGGGGCACGTTGTGCCCGGCCACCGGAATCAGGTGGCGCCGATACGCTCCGCTGAACCTGCGTTCACGCGGCTCGGAGCTGCCCGCCGGCAGCACGCAATTGGCCTCGCCGTGCAGCGCGACGGTCGGCACCGCGATGGCGGGCTGGGCCGCCAGGCGTCGCTCCACATCCTCGAGCGACGGGTCGCCCGGTACGAGGCCGTAGCGATGCCGGTACGAATGAATGACGACATCGACGAAATCCGGATTGTCGAAGGACGAAGCGGTCCGGTCGTACGTGGCATCGTCGAACCGCCAGTTCGGGGACCACAGCTTCCACAGCAGCTTGCACAGCGCGTGGCGGTTGCGGGCCAGACCGTTGCGGCCGCGCTCGGAATGAAAATAGAACTGATACCAGTAGCGCAACTCGTAGTCGGGCGCCTGCGGATTGATCGATCCGGCGATGTCCTGGATGTTGTAGCCGTCATTGCCCCCGGACACGAGCCCGCGCACCCGCTGGGGCCACAGCGCTGCGACGATGCAGGCGGCGCGCCCGCCCCAGTCGTAGCCGGCCAGCACCGCGTGCGAAATGGACAGCGCATCCATCAGTGCCAGCAGATCGGAACCGAGCGCGGCCTGCTGGCCCGAGCGCGGCGTCTGCGGCGACACAAAGCGCGTCGCTCCGAAGCCGCGCAGGTAAGGAGTGATCACGCGACATCCGTTCGAGGCCAGGATCGGCATCACCTCGGCGTACGCATTCACGTCGTACGGAAACCCGTGCAGCAGGATCACGGGAAAGCCGCCGCAAACCCCGGCCTCCTGGTACGCGACCGTGAGCACACCCGCCGCCACCTGTTTGAGCATGGTCCTGTTCTCCGGATCGTTGCGCGGCGGTGGTCCGCTCTAGGCGGATTTGCTCATCGGAACGAACTCGATCGTCAGCCCGGGCTGCAGCTCGTATTGAACGGGGGGCCCGGCCGCATATCCGTGCGCCCGGTAAAAGTCGACGCCGGACAGCATCGCCATCAGCTCGAACCGCCTGAACCCTGCACGGCGGGCCTGCGCTTCGCACTGCCCCAAAATGGCGTGTCCGATCCCTTTTCGTGCATAGGCCGGGTCGACAAAGAAGGCCCGGATCTTCGCGGCATCCCGCTCGGGATTCAGCTCGGCCGAGTCGCGGTGCGCTTGCGCGTCGCCGCCGAACAGCGTGCGACGCCGGCTCCACCCGCCGCAGCCGACGATGCTGCCGTTTACCTCGGCGACAAGATAGGTGCCGTCCTGGATCAGCTGCGTATCGACTCCGAACGCGGCACGCAGCGCCGTTTCGATCTGCCGCGGCGTGTAGGCGCCAAGGGTCAGTTCACGGGCCGAGCGGGCGATCAGCGTTTCGAGCGCGCCCCGGTCATCGAGCACCGCCTTGCGGATCGAATAGGCCACGGTGGCCTTCGCGCCGGGTTCCGGTTCGGCCTGCCGGGCGGGCGAGCCGATGAACCGCTTCAGTTTCGCAATGCTCTGCTCGGACAAGGCTTGTGACTTGCGGGTGGTCTCATTGACCTGGACGAGGACCGTTTCGGCCCAGGCGACCAGCCGCTCGCTCTGAAACAGGGCCTGCTCCACCTTGAGCGAGCTGCGCCCGATCGATTGCACGCGCGTGCCGATGTCGACCCGGCCGGGCCAGAGCATCTCGGCGAGGTAATCCAGCTCCAGGCGCGCAATCACGAAGGCGCAGCCCGGGTCCATCAGCGGCTTGTCGCCTTCATAGGCCATCTCGACCCGGCCTGTTTCGAGCAGGGTGGCGAATACCGCGTTGTTGACGTGCCCCTGTCGATCGGTATCGCCGTAACGCAGCTTGTCGAAGGCGCGCAACGGAAAATCTTCCAGCCGGGCTTGCCGTGTCATGGAACCCCCTTTCGCGAC
>DATBCD010000130.1:0-19375 GCA_036270655.1 Burkholderiaceae bacterium | reverse complement strand
GATCGCCGAGATGCGAACCGGCGAGGGCAAGACGCTGACGGCGACCCTGGCCGTTTACCTGAACGCGCTGGCCGGCAAGGGCGTGCACGTCGTGACCGTGAACGACTACCTGGCCAGCCGCGACGCGGAATGGATGGGACGGGTGTACCGGTTCCTGGGCATGAGCGTGGGCGTGATCCTTTCGCAGCAGGCCACGGAGGACAAGCGCGCGGCCTACGCGGCCGACATCACGTATGGAACCAACAACGAATTCGGCTTCGACTACCTGCGCGACAACATGGAATACCGCGCCGAGGACCGGCGCCAGCGGGGCTTGCACTACGCGATCGTCGACGAGGTCGACTCGATCCTGATCGATGAGGCGCGCACGCCGCTGATCATTTCCGGACAGGCCGAAGACAGCACCGACCTGTACCGGAAAATGAACGAGATTCCGCCGCTTTTGAAGCGCCAGACGCAGGAGGAGGGCGAGGGCGACTTCTGGGTCGACGAGAAGCAGCACCAGGTGCACATATCGGAGTCCGGCCACGAGAGAATCGAGGAAATCCTGGCTCAGCGCGGTCTGCTGGCGGCCGGAGAAAGCCTGTACGCGCCGCAGAACATCCTGCTGATGCACCATCTTAACGCGGCGCTGCGGGCGCACCACCTGTTTCACCGCGACCAGCACTACGTGGTTCAGAACGGCGAGATCATCATCGTCGACGAGTTCACCGGCCGCCTGATGCCGGGACGCCGCTGGTCGGAAGGCCTGCACCAGGCGGTCGAAGCCAAGGAGGGCGTCGACATCCAGCGGGAGAACCAGACGCTGGCGTCGATCACGTTCCAGAACTATTTCCGGATGTACCACAAGCTGTCCGGAATGACGGGCACCGCGGATACCGAAGCCTACGAGTTCCAGGAGATCTACCGCCTCGAAACGGTGGTGATCCCGACCCACAAGCCGATGGTCCGCATCGACCAGCAGGACAAGATCTACCGCACCGTGCGCGAAAAGTACGAGGCGATCCTGGAGGATATCCGGGAGTGCCACGCGCGGGGCCAGCCGGTGCTGGTGGGCACGACCTCGATCGAGAACTCGGAGGTGCTGTCCGGGCTGCTGACGCAGCACGGCCTGCAGCACCAGGTGTTGAACGCCAAGCAGCACGCGCGCGAGGCCGAGATCGTGGCCCAGGCCGGCCGCCCCGCGATGATCACCATCGCCACCAACATGGCCGGCCGTGGCACCGACATCGTGCTGGGCGGCAACGTCGAGAAGCAGATCGACCTGCTGCGCGCCGATCCGAATGTCCCGGAAGAGGACAAGCAGCAGCGGATCGAGAAGCTGCGCAGCGAATGGCAGCAGCTGCACGAGCAGGTGGTGGCGGCCGGGGGGCTGAAGATCGTCAGTTCCGAACGGCACGAATCCCGCCGCATCGACAACCAGCTGCGCGGCCGCTCCGGCCGCCAGGGCGACCCGGGCGAATCGCGCTTCTATCTGTCGATGGAAGACCCCCTGCTGAGGATCTTCGCCGGCGACCGGATGCGGATGATCATGGACCGGCTGAAGATGCCGGAGGGCGAGGCCATCGAGGCGGGCATGGTGACCCGCTCGATCGAGACGGCCCAGCGCAAGGTCGAAGCACGCAACTTCGACATCCGCAAGCAGCTGCTCGAGTACGACGACGTGGCCAACGAGCAGCGCAAGGAGATCTACCGCCTGCGCAGCGACGTGCTGGAGAGCGCCGATCCGTCCGAGATGGTGACCAACCTGCGGCACGGCTTCTTCACCGACCTTTTCCGCAGCTTCGTTCCGGAAGACACGATCGAGGAGCAGTGGGATATCGCGTCGCTGGAGCGCACGCTGAAGGACGACTGGCAGATCGAGCTGCCGGTCAAGCGCTGGCTCGACGAGGAAAAGGACCTGAACGACGCGATCCTGCTGCAGCGCATCCTGCAGGCCACGGACCAGGCCTACGAGGCCAAGCGCGCCGCGGTCGATCCGGCGATGTTCGTCGGCCTGGAGCGCTCGATCCTGCTGAACATGCTCGATCAGCACTGGCGCGAGCACCTGGCCGCGCTCGATCACCTGCGGCAGGGGATCCATCTGCGGGGTTACGCGCAGAAGCAGCCCAAGCAGGAGTACAAGCGCGAAGCCTTCGAGCTGTTCGCCTTGCTGCTGGACCGCGTCCGTGCCGACGTGGTCCGCTTCCTGATGAGCGTGAAGATCCAGACGCGCGAGGAGATCGAACGCACCGAATCGCGCATCGAGCAGGAGGCCGAGCGCCGGGTCGAGCAGGCCCAGGCACAGCACGCCGAGTTCGGACCGGCCGCCGCGGTGGCCGCCGAGGCGGAAGAGGCCGACAGCGAGGGCGTGGCGGTAGCCGTGGCGCCGCCGGCGCCCGCGGCGCAGCCGTTCCGCCGCTTCGGCGAGAAAGTGGGCCGCAACGACCCGTGTCCGTGCGGCAGCGGGCGCAAATACAAGCTGTGTCACGGCCGCGTGGCCTGATATGGCCGTCGGACTGCACGCTCCGGTGGCAGGCAGCCTGCGGCCGGTTGCCGGCTGCGAGCTGGGGTGGGCCCAGGCAGGCATCCGCAAAGCCGGCCGCAAGGACCTGTTGCTGATCCGGCTGGCCGACGGCGCTGCGGCGGCCGGCGTTTTCACGCGCAACCGGTTTTGCGCGGCGCCGGTCCAGGTCTGCCGTGAGCATCTGGGCGCGGGACTTCCGATCCGGGCTCTGCTGGTCAATTCAGGGTGCGCCAATGCCGGCACCGGCGCTGACGGGATGGCCGGCGCGCTGCGCACGTGCGAGGCGGTGGCCCGCTTGATCGGGTGCGAACCGGCGCAGGTGCTGCCTTTTTCCACCGGTGTGATCATGGAGCCGCTGCCGGTGCAGGCGATCGTCGAGGCCTTGCCGCAGGCGGTGGCCCGTCTCGACCCGGCCGCGTGGCTGGAGGCGGCCGAAACGATCATGACGACGGACACGGTGCCCAAGGCCGTGTCCCGCGGCTGCGACCTGGGAGGCGCCCCGGTTACGGTGACCGGGATCGCCAAAGGCGCCGGCATGATCCGCCCCGACATGGCGACCCTGCTCGCCTTCGTGGTGACCGACGCGGCCGTCGCGCCCGCGATTCTTCCGCAGCTGACGCGGCGGGCCGCGGACCAGTCGTTCAACCGGATCACGGTCGACGGCGACACGTCGACCAACGATTCGTTCGTCGTGGTGGCGACCGGCCGCGGGCCGGCGCAACCGGTCACGAGCCTGGAAGATCCGCGCTGTGCGCGGCTGGAACGCGCGATCGGCGACGTGGCGCAGGAGCTGGCGCTGGCGGTCGTGCGCGACGGCGAAGGGGCCACCAAGTTCATCCGGATCACGGTCGAGCAGGCCCGCAGCGAGCGCGAGGCATCGACCGTGGCGTACGCGGTGGCGCACTCGCCGCTGGTGAAGACCGCGATGTTCGCGTCCGACCCGAACCTGGGCCGCATCCTGTCGGCGGTCGGGGCCAGCGGCATCGAGGACCTGGACCCGTCGACGGTGCAGCTGTACCTGAACGAGGTCTGGGTCGCCCGCGACGGCGCCCGCCACCCCGACTATCGCGAGCAGGACGGCCAGCGCGCGATGCGCGAGGCCGAGATCCTGGTGCGAATCGTCGTGGGCCGGGGCAGCGCGAGCGCCTCGGTCTGGACCTGCGACCTGTCGCACCAGTACGTCTCGATCAATGCCGACTACCGAAGCTGAAGCCCGCCAGCCGGACGCCTCCGCCGGACCGGCGCCCGCGCCCCCGATTGCGCAATCGCTGGGGCAGCGCATCGAAGCGCTGCTCGACCGCCTGGAGCCTGTGCTGCCGCCGGTCGAATCGATCGACTGGAACGCGCTCGCCTTCCAGTGGCGCCGGCGCAGTGTGCTGGGCACCAGCGTCGGCCGGCTCGAGCCGGTTCGCCGCATCGCGGCCATCGGCCCCGAGGACCTGCGGCACGTGGACGCGCAGAAGCAGGCCATCTTGCGCAACACCGAACAGTTCGTGCGCGGCCTTCCAGCCAACAACGTGCTGCTCACCGGCGCGCGCGGCACCGGCAAGTACTCGCTGGTGCGCGCCTGCCTGTCGCGCTACGCCGCCGACGGGCTGCGCCTGATCGAGGTCGACCGCCATGACCTGATCGATCTGCCTCAGATCGTCGCGCGGCTGGACGGGCGGCCGGAACGCTTCGTGCTGTTCTGCGACGACCTGTCGTTCGAGCCGAGCGACGCCTCGTACAAGGCGCTGAAGGCGGCGCTGGACGGCTCGCTGGCCGGCACGGGGGAAAACGCGCTGATCTACGCGACGTCCAATCGGCGGCACTTGATGCCCGAATTCATGCGCGAGAACCTGGACGCGGGCTACGACGCCGATGGCGAGCTGCATCCGGGAGAATCGACCGAGGAGAAGGTCTCGCTGTCCGAGCGCTTCGGTTTGTGGCTTTCTTTCTATCCGTTTCGCCAGGACGATTTCCTGGACATCGTGGGGCACTGGCTGGCGCGCTTCGGCGTCGATCCGGCCGCTGCCCCGCAGGCGCGCGCCGAGGCCCTGCAGTTCGCGCTGGCACGCGGCTCCCGTTCAGGCCGCGTGGCCCATCAATTCGCGCGCGACTTCGCCGGGCGCGCCGGCCTGGTGGGCCGGTGACGGACACCGCGGTGCGCCCGATCGTGCCGGTCGCGGTGGGCGTGGTGGTGCGCCCCGACCGCGCGGTTCTGCTGGCCGACCGGCCCGCCGGCAAGCCCTATGCCGGCTACTGGGAGTTTCCGGGTGGCAAGATCGAGCCGGGCGAGTCGGCCGAGCACGCGCTGGCGCGCGAGCTTGCCGAGGAGCTGGGTCTTACGGGGGTCGAATCGATCCCGTGGCTGGCGTTCGACTTCGACTATCCGCACGCCTACGTGCGCCTGGTATTTCGCCGCGTGTTGCACTGGCGCGGCACGCCGGCGCCGGCCGAAGGCCAGCGGGTGCTGTTCCATCGGCCAGGCGCCGCGGCGCCGGCGCCACTGCTGCCGGCCGCCCGGCCGGTGATGCGCTGGCTCGAGCTGCCGGACCGGCTCCACTGGCCGCGGCAGCAGACGGCGCAGGCGCTGCCGCGTGAGCATTGGATCGACGGCACGCGCTGGCTTGCCTCGACGGTGCGCAACACCGAGGAACTGATCGAGGCGGTGGCGCTGGGCGCCGACTTCGCGGTGGCAGCGGCGCTGCCGGAGGATGAACTGGCCGTTCTGTGCTGCACCACGCCGATTCCCGTGTATGCGGCCGACCCCGGTGACGCGCAGGCGCTGGATCGGTTGCGGCACCTGGGCGCGCACGGCCTGGCGGGGCCCGTGGCACCGGATCACTGACTCCGGAATCGGCCCGCGATCACGACGACAGCGGCTTGACGTCGCTCTGGCTTCGCCCCCACAGCTCCAGCGGATTGCCGACCGTACGCCGCAGAAAACTTCGTGCCTTGGCCGCAGTGACGCGATCGTCGAACGAAACCGCCTGCGCGTACCGTTGGCCCGCCAGGCGGTACAGCCAGGTGCGGCGGCGAACGATCATCCGGGGCCTCCAGCGAGCCTGGCTGCCGACGGCCGCCGGCTCATCGGAGCGGATCTGCGGCGTCCGCGTCGCCTGCCGCTGCTTCAGCCAGCTGCTTGCGACGCTTGGTGTTGTTGCGGGTCGTCAACAGCGACGTGATGCGCTGATCGATGGTCGCCGCGTCGCCTTCGCCAACCCGTCCGATCATCCGCTGGTGATCAAGGTTCTCCAGCAGATTGAGCAACTGCTCCTGGCTCAGGGCCTGCAGTTTTTCGTCGGTCCAGTCGAAGCGCACGGGCGCATGGAAGGTCGGCTTGCTTGCACCGGGTGAATTGCGCATCTGCTGCCCTTTCACTTGAACCGCTCAGTTCGCCGCCATCGCGTCGCTCGCCCAGCCTCGTTCCGCGCGCGGGAACGGCCAGACCGGTGACGCCGGGGCTTCGATATCGATGCGGCTGCGAACCTCTTGCATCATCGCAGTATGGACCCGGCTGGCGGAAGCCATGGCCGCGCAGCCATAAGCGATGCGGTCCGAACGGGAATGCGGTATCATGAAACGCAGTGCCGACGCCGAAAAATATATCGCTCGACACCTGCGGTTGAAGCGGGTAGTGTGTCGGGGCTTTCGTTAGAGTTTCGTTCTTCCTCCGGTTTCCCTTGACCCCGCAGCAGTGCACCGCGGCGGCGCATCTCAGGTTTCCTCAGGTTCACGTTTCTTGATCGTTAGCTCGCCGCGGGGCTGTTCTCGCGGTTGATTCTCTCTCACCTTTCAAGGAACGAGAAAATGGCAGTTGGTACCGTTAAGTGGTTCAACGACGCAAAGGGCTTCGGGTTCATCACACCGGAAGACGGCGGCAAAGACCTGTTCGCGCACTTCTCCGAGATCCAGGCCGGCGGCTTCAAGTCGCTCGCCGAAGGCCAGCGCGTGCAGTTTGTCGTCAAGCAGGGCGCAAAAGGTCCTCAGGCGGCCGAGATCCAGATCGTCTGACCGGCCTCGGACCGGGTGAGCGCGGCCTAGCGCCGCGCTTTTTTGTGCGCGCGGGGCGTAGGCGCGTTTTCATGTCCGCTGTTTTCCGGAGAGTCCGCCATGGCGAAGGAAGAGCACATCGAAATGAACGGCGTCGTCAGCGAGGTGCTGCCGGACTCCCGTTTCCGGGTCAAGCTGGACAACGGCCACGTGCTGGTCGCTTACTCGGCCGGCAAAATGCGCAAGCACCACATCCGGATCCTGGCGGGCGATAAAGTCTCGCTGGAGCTGTCGCCCTATGACCTGAGCAAGGGGCGCATCACGTTCCGCCACGTCGAGGGCAGGCCGCCGCTGGCTCCCCAGCGCCGCAGGGTCTGACCGGGCGGTCCTGCCGGTATCAGCGCATTCGAAAGTTGGGAACGATGTCGCCTTGCAGCAGGGTTTTGTGCCCGCCTTGCCGCTCCACCTCGTGCCCGGCTTCCAGCGTCATATCGACGTCGAGCGGCAGCTCGACGCTCTGGCTGACAAGCCGCGCCGGATCGGGTTTGGGCACCAGGGACACGGCGTTCTGCCAGGCTTCCCCGATCGCTTTTGGCGCGTCCACCAACGGACGACGAACCCTCGATTCGACGGATACCTCTTCGCGCTCGACGCGAGGCACAGCGCCTATGGACATTTCGGCCGTCGCCGGATTGAAGTCGACCAGCAGATCGCCGCTGTTCGGTCGGAACGCGCGCGCCGGCAGTCTTTCGCGCAACAGCCGGCCGGCCACGCCGCGCACCGTGCACGCGTAGCCGAGCGCGTACGCCGACATGTGGGCCTGCGGGTCCAATCCGGCGCTGCGGCAGATTTCGCCCGCCCGGTCGTAACTCTGCTCGATTCCTTCGCCCAGTCCGACCTTGGCCGCATACTCGAGCGACGAGCTGCGATCGCCGAGCTCCGATCCGCGCGCAAAGAATCGGGCCGCGGCATCAAGGTCCTGCTTCACGCAGATCCCCTCGTCGAGCATGCGCCCGACCAGGTACGCGGCCCGGGAGTCGTTCGACGCTGCCCCGTGGTTGACGAGGTCAACCGCTGCGTCGCAGTCGCCGTGCCTGACCGCAAGAGCGATCGGATGCGCGGCCAGCGGTGACGCCGATGCGTGCGCCGTCAAACCGGCGCTCAGCGCGACCGCGGCCAGCGTGCTCATCCGGCGGCGATCCATTCTGTGCTGAGCCATGTGCCGGGCCGCTCCCCGCTTGTGAAAAAGTGGAGCAGGAAGGCTGCCACGGCACATCGGGGCCCGTCAATCGAAACCTGCCATTTACCGAGCTGATGACCTCTCGCCAGGGCCTAGCGTTTCTGCTCGGCCGCATCGTCGCCGCCTCCGGCTTGCGCATCGGGCGCGCTGCCGACGGGCTCGCCCGCGATCCGATGCCGCTCGGCTGCCCAGGCGCCAAGGTCGATCGTGCGGCAACGCTCGGAGCAGAACGGACGGAACCGGTTCGACTCGACCCAGGCGACCGGCGCGCCGCAGGCCGGACACTTTACGGTTCGCATTGGACGGTCCGCCGTCGTCGTCAAAACGAGCACAACGCCAGGTCGAACTCGATGTCGCGCTCGATCGGGCGCGGCTTCACATCGCGATCGGCCGTCGTGAACCGGATCCACAGCATGTACTTGTTGGCGCTGATTTCGGGAATGGCGCCGAGCGACTTGTCCAGCCGCACCTGCAGCAGCGAATAGGTTCGCCCTTGCAACATCTGCTGGAACGACCCCGCTTGCGCGACGCGCGCACTGTGCTGGGCGCTTTCCCTGAGCAGCTTCAGCACGATGCCGAGCGCCTCGCCGAACTGCGCAAGCGGGCGCACCCACGTCTCCAGGTCGGTGATGCGCTCCGATGCCGGCCGCATCAACCACGCATGGTAAGAGGGCAGGTCGAATTCGCAGGTGCCGCCCGGAATGATCGCGCGCGAGCGAATGCTCATCAGCCATTCGTTGTCGCGCAGGTACTGGCCGGCCCGGCCCGGGTTGGCGTTCAGGCCGGACTGCGCGGCGTCGATCTGCGCCAGCACCGAGGTCAGGACATTCTCGGCCACCTGCGGATTGTTGCGCAGCGCAAGCAGCGATTGCTTGTGCCGCTCCAGCTCCTGCAGCAGCTCGCCCCTCAAGTCGGAGCGCGACGTCACCTCGAGCACTTCGAACAGCGTCAGCAGCGCGGTGTGGTGGCAGAAGCTGTGCTCCTGCACGCAGAAGTAGTTGAGCTTTTCGAACAGGTCTTCCAGGCGCAGCAGCGTGCGCACCCGCTCCGTGAACGGGTATTCGTACTGGACATCCAGGGCCTGCGCCATCGGGAATGTGAGGCAACGCAAATTCGAAGATATCACACGCCCCTGCGCCCGCCGGCCAGCTCGCTGTAAAGCGCGTGCAATCGAAGCGCGCGCTGCTCCAGCTCCTTCAGGCCGGCGCCGTTGAAAACGACATCGTCTGCCAGCGCCAGCCGCTGCGCGCGGCTTGCCTGCGCGGCGACGATCGCCTCGGCTTCGGCTCTGCTCAGGCCGCCGCGCTGCACGACGCGCCCCACCTGCAGCTGCTCAGGGCAATCGACCAGCAGCACGCGGTCGAAGCGCCGCGCGCGTGCTGCGTTCTCGGCGAGCAGCGGCACATCGAACACCAGGTAGGCCGCGGTCGCGGCCAGCGCCTGGGCCGATTGCGTGGCGCGCTGCCAGATCATCGGGTGCAGCAGCGCCTCCAGGCGCTGGCGCCATTGCGGATCGGCGAATGCCCGGGCACGCGCGACGGATCGATCCATGGCGCCGTCGGCGCCGATGACCTCGTCACCGAACTCGACGCGGATCGCCTCGAGCGCGGCGCCGCCGGCAGCGGTCAGCTCGCGCGCGATGGCATCGGTATCGATCAGCGCCGCGCCGCGCTCCACCAGCATCCCGGCCAGCGTCGACTTGCCCGACCCGATACCGCCGGTCAGCCCGATCGTCAGCGCCTCGACCACCATCATCCGTCCGCGCGAATCGCCCCTGTCCGGTTCTGCGCGCCTCACCTCAATCCCATCAACGCAGCCACGCGGTCCCCGTACAGCAATATCAGGAATCCTGCCGCCGCCAGGTAAGGCCCGAACGGAATCGGGATCTCGCGACCCCGGCGCGCCAGCACGATCAGCACGACGCCGACCAGCGCGCCGACCAGCGAAGACATCAGGACAATCGGCAGCAGCATCTTCCAGCCGAGCCAGGCGCCCAGCGCCGCCAGCAGCTTGAAATCGCCGTAGCCCATCCCTTCCTTGCCGGTAACCAGCTTGAACACCCAGTACACCGACCACAACGCCAGATAGCCGGCGACGGCGCCGATCACGGCGTCCGGCAGCGCAGCGTAGGTCGAGCGCAGGTTCATCAGCAGGCCGATCCATAGCAGCGGCTGCGTCAGATCGTCGGGCAGCAGCGTCGTGTCGGCATCGATCATCGCCAGCGCCACCAGGAACGCGGTCAGCACGAGCCCGCCGGCCGCCGCCTCCGACCAGCCGAAGTGCACTGCAACCCAGGCGAACAGCGCGGCCGTCAGCGCCTCGACCACCGGATAACGCGCCGAAATCGGGCTGCCGCAGAAAGCGCAGCGCCCGCGCAGCGCGAGGTACGAAACGACCGGGATGTTGTGCACCGCGTGCAACCGGTGCCCGCAGGACGGGCACTGCGATCCTGGCACCCACAGGTTGTAGCGCGGCGTCTGCGGCGCGGGCCGGCCTTCGATCTCCGCGCACTGCGCCGTCCACTGGGCCTGCAGCATGCGCGGCAGCCGGTGGATCACGACGTTCAGGAACGAGCCCACCGCCAGTCCCAGCAAGGCAGCGACCCACGGAAACTGCGGCTGGAGCTCCGCGATCACGGCTGCCGGGTCTTCGGGATATGGCGGTCAGCCATTTCCCGCTCGAACGTTCCTCTCTCCCGCAAGCGGCAGAGGGGGTCGGGGTGAGGTAGAGCCGGGTTCAGACGACCTGGCCGAGCTTGAAGATCGGCAGATAGATCGCCACCACGATGCTGCCGATGATCCCGCCGAGCACGACCATGATCATCGGCTCGATCAGGCTGGCCAGCGCATCGACGGTCTCGTCGACCTCGCGTTCGAAGTAGTCGGCCACCTTGGAAAGCATGCTGTCCAGGGAGCCCGACTCTTCTCCGATCGCGGTCATCTGGACCGCCATCGGGGGGAAGACCCCCGAGTTCTGCATCGCCTGTGCCAGACTGGTGCCGATGTTGACCTCGCTCTGGATCTGGCGGGTCGCTTCCTTGTACACGGCGTTGCCCGCCGCCGGTCCAACCGAGTCCAGCGCTTCCACCAGCGGCACGCCGGCCGCGAACGTGGTGGCGAGCGTGCGCGTCCACCGCGCGACGGTCGCCTTTCTGATCAGCTCACCGACCACCGGGGGCTTGAGCAGGAACCGGTCAACCGCCATCTGCACCGCCGGCGAGCGTCGCCACGACTGGATCACCAGATAAAGCGCGCCCACGACGCCGATCAGCAGCACGTACCAGTATTTGATCATGAAGTCCGACATCGCGATCACCATCAGCGTCGGCGCCGGCAGATCGGCGCCGAAGCTGGTGAACACCTGCTTGAACGCAGGAATCACGAAGATCATGATCACCGAGGTGACCAGGATCGCGACCAGGATGATCGCGGTGGGATAAAACAGGGCTTTCTTGATCTTGCCTTTCAGCGCGATCGTTTTTTCCTGGTAGGTCGCCAGGCGGTCGAGCAGCGTTTCCAGGATGCCGGCCTGCTCGCCGGCCGCCACCAGGTTGCAGAACAGCGCGTCGAAGTGCAGCGGGTACTTGCGGAAAGCCTGGTTCAGGCTGGTGCCGGTCTCGACGTCGCTGCGGATGTCGTTCAGCAGCCGCGCCATCGACGGGTTGGAGTGCCCGCGTCCGACGATGTCGAAGCACTGCATCAGCGGCACGCCGGCGCGCAGCATCGTCGACAGTTGCCGCGTGAACAGGGCCAGGTCCTTGGCCGAGATCCTGCGCCCGCGCGGCAGCGTCTGCTTCTTGATCTTGCTCGCCAGGATGCCGCGCCGCCGCAGCGAAGCGGCCACCACCGACTCGCCCCCGGCGCGCATTTCGCCGCGCACCACCCGGCCCGCCTTGTCGCGCCCTTCCCACAGGTACAGGGACTCGCGCACCAACTCACGCTGACGCGCCATTACGCCGGTTGCCATGTTCGTCTCCGTTACCCTCAGTCGTTAGTGCATCCGAGCACCTCGTCGACCGAAGTGACTCCTTGCTTGACCTTCCACAATCCCGACATGCGCAGATTGCGCACCCCCTCAAGCTTTCCCTGATGCGCGATTTCCATCGCGCTGGCGTTGCGCAGGATCATCCGCTGGATCTCCTCCGAGATCGGCATCACCTCGTAGATGCCCACCCGGCCCTTGTAGCCCGAGCCCTTGCACCGGTCGCAGCCGGCCGGCCGGAACGGCTGCCAGCTGCCGTCCAGGTCGGACTCGTTGAAGCCGGCGGCCAGCAGCGCCTCGGGCGGAAGGTCCGCCGGCTGCTTGCAGTTGCAAAGGCGGCGCGCCAGGCGCTGCGCCGTGATCAGCATCACCGAGGACGCGACGTTGAAGCTCGGAACGCCCATGTTCAAGAGGCGGGTCAGCGTGGAGGCCGTGTCGTTGGTGTGCAGCGTCGACATCACCATGTGGCCGGTCTGGGCGGCTTTGATCGCGATGTCGGCGGTTTCCAGGTCGCGAATCTCGCCCACCATGATGATGTCCGGATCCTGCCGCAGGAAGGCTCGCATCGCGTTGGCGAATGTCAGGCCGGCCTTGTCGTTCACGTTGACCTGGTTGATCCCGGCCAGCTGGATTTCAGCCGGATCCTCCGCGGTCGAGATGTTCACGCCCGGCTGGTTCAGCATGTTCAGGCACGTGTACAGCGACACGGTCTTGCCGCTGCCGGTCGGGCCAGTCACCAGCACCATGCCGTATGGGCGCTGGATCGCGTTGACCAGCGCTTCGCGCTGGTCCGGTTCGTATCCGAGCGACTCGACCCCCATCTTCGCCTGCGAGGGGTCCAGGATCCGCATCACGATCTTCTCGCCGTACAGGGTCGGCAGCGTGCTGACCCGGAAATCGATCGCACGCTGGCCGCTCAGCGCAAGCTTCATCCGGCCGTCCTGCGGCACGCGTTTTTCCGAGATGTCCAGCCGTGAGATCACCTTGATCCTGGTCACCAGCCGTTCCCGGATCGCCAGCGGCGGCTGCGCGACCTCGCGCAGGATTCCGTCCACCCGGAAGCGGATCCGGTAGAACTTCTCGTACGGCTCGAAGTGCAGGTCCGACGCCCCCTCGCCGATCGCATCCAGCAGCAGCTTCTGCAGGAAGCGCACCACCGGCGCATCGTCGACGTCGGCCGAGGTGGTTTCCTCGGCTTGTTCCGGACTTTCGGCCAGCAGGTCTTCGAAGCTGACGTCGTCGTCGATCAGCCGCTCGAGCGACTGGGTGGCGCTTTGCGTGGTCGCCTCGATCAGCCGCAACAGCTTGTCGTGCTCGACGACGATGATGTCCAGCGCCAGCTGCGTCTGGAACTTGATCTGGTCCAGCGCCTGATAATTGGTCGGATCCGACACGCCGACCGCGAGCCGGTTGCCGCGCTTGCGCAGCGCCAGAACCCGCAACGACGACACCAGCTTCTTGTCGATCGTGTCCTTGGGCAGCTGTTCCGCGTCGATCGCCGACAGGTCGAACAGCGGGTGCCCGAAGGTCTCGGCCGCAAAGCGGGCGATTGCGGTCGGAGAAAGGCCGATCGTCTCCCCGATCCCGATCAGCTCGTCCACGAACAGCGTGTTGGCCTGCGTGGCCTTGCGCGCGAGCGCCTCGGCCCGGTCAGGCCGAAGCTTGCCCTGCTGGACCAGCGCGCGGGCAAGCCCGGTTAGAGCGCCAGCGGCGGTGGACGGACCTTGGGTGACGGCAGACATCGTGGGCGTAAGGCGGCAGACGAAGATTAGCGCGTAGACCCACGAGCTTTAAGCAAAAAAATGGTGCCGGTAGGCCCCCGAATTGTAAAGCTCGGATCCCACAAAGAGGGGCGTAGACCGGCCCAAGAATGGGGAATCCGCTTGTCCGAGAGGGCGCGGCGCCAGGCGCCCCCTAATCGGAGGTGCGGATCAGCCGCACGCTGCGAACCGCCTGGTCCTGAACCTGAACGATCTCCAGCACGCACCCGGGCAGGCGCAGGCAGCACGGCCCGTCGGGTATCTGCTCCAGACGCTCCAGGATCAGCCCGTTCAGTGTCTTGGGCCCGTCGAGCGGCAGCGACAGGCCGAGGCGCCGGTTCAGCAGCCTGAGCGGAACCGCGCCGTCGACGACGGTCTGCCCCGACGGTCCCCAGCGCAGCCCGGACTGCCCGGAGCCGGGGGCCGGCGTCGTGAAATCGCCGACGATTTCCTCCACGATGTCGTCGACGGTGACCAGACCGACCAGCTCGCCGTACTCGTCCACGACCAGGCCGAGCCGCTGGCGGTTCTCCTGAAACATCTGCAGCTGCTGCAGCAGCGAGGTGCCGGTCGGAATGTAGTAGGGCGCCGCCAGCAGGTCGCGGATCGCCTCGTGGCTCAAAGGCCCTCCCGACAGCACGGCCAGCAGCTTGCGCACATGCAGCACGCCCACCACCCGGCTGATGTCGCCCTCGTAGACGATCAGCTTGTTGTGGTAGCAGGACGTCAGCTGATCGATCAGCACCGAGATCGGCTGTTCGATGTCGACCGCCTCGATCGCCGAGCGCGGCGCCATCACATCGTCGACGGTCAGCTGCTCCAGGTCGAACACGTTCAGCAGCAGGCTGCGGTGCTTGCCCCGGATGATGCTGCCGCTTTCGAGAACGGCCGTTCGCATTTCATCCGACGTCAGCCGAGTCGACGCGCCGGCCCCGGTCTGCGGGATCCGCAGCAGCCACAGGATCGCGTGCACGAACAGGTTGACGAACCAGGCCACCGGCGTGGCCAGCCAGGTCAGGAATTTCAGCAACGCGCTCGACAGCAGCGCCAGCGGCTCCGGATAGGTGGCGCCGATCACCTTCGGCGTGACGTCGGAAAACACCAGGATCGCGAACGCGATCAGCACGGTCGCGATCGCCAGGTTCCAATGGCGGTCGCCGAAATAAAACAGCGTCAGCGCGGTGAAAAGCGCCGTGACCGCCGCGTTGGCGAAGGCGTTGCCGATCAGGATCACGCTGAGCAGGCGGTCGGTGCGGTCCAGCAGCGCCTGCGTGCGGCGCGCGGCGACGCTGCCCTGGCGGACCAGATGACGCAACCGGATGCGGCTGAGCGCCATCATCGCGGTCTCGGCCATCGAGAAAAAGGCCGAGATCAGCAGCAGCGCGACCAGAGCGGCGATCTGAGCCCAGAGCGGGAGGTGTTCCACCGCGTCGCTCAGGTCAGGCGGGTCGGAAAAGCAGGAACTTGGGGTGGGTGCCGGCTGTCGATTGGCCCGCACCCGGGCGTGCAGTCGAAAGCTGGTCGGGGTGAGAGGATTTGAACCTCCGACTCCTGCGTCCCGAACGCAGTACTCTACCAGGCTGAGCTACACCCCGCGCGATGACAGGTCACCCCGAGCGTCACGCCGGCTGATCGGGCGGTGACGCGCGTTTCAGCGGTCGCGCCGCATTGCGAACGAAACCAAGTCTAACAGACGGTCCCGGAATACCGACGCGGGCAAGGCGCGCGCCGCCTCGGTGGCGGCGGCCGATTCGAGCTGCGCGCGCCGGCGCGCGTAGTCGATCGAACCGTGAACGTGCACGATGCGCGCGATCTCGGCAAAGTCGCCCCGGCCGTCCCGGATCGCCTGCTCGACCTGCGCCCGTTGACCCGGGTTGGCCTGCCGCAACGCGTGGATCACCGGCAGCGTGGCCTTGCCCTCGCGCAGGTCGTCTCCGACCCGCTTGCCGATTTCGTGCGGGTCGCCCTCGTAGTCCAGCACGTCGTCGATGATCTGGAATGCCGTTCCGAGCGCCGCCCCGTAGCGGGCGCATGCCTGTTCCAGCGGCGCCTCGGCGTCGCACAGCACCGCACCCAGGCGCGCCGCGGCCTCGAACAGCGTCGCCGTCTTGCACTCGACCACGCGCAGATAGCGTGCCTCGTCGACGGTCGGATCGTGGATGTTCATCAACTGCAGCACCTCGCCCTCGGCGATCCGGTTGGTCGCATCGGCCAGGATGCGCATCACGCGCATGTTGTCGACGTCGACCATCATCTGGAACGAGCGCGAATAGAGGAAGTCGCCCACCAGGACGCTGGAGGCGTTGCCGAAAGCGGCGTTGCTGGTCGGCCGCCCCCGCCGCAGGTCGGACTCGTCGACCACGTCGTCGTGCAGCAGCGTTGCGGTGTGGATGAACTCGATGACCGCGGCCAGCACGATGTGCGCCGAGCCGCGGATTCCGAGCGCGCGCGACACCATCAGCAGCACCGCGGGCCGCAGCCGCTTGCCGCCGGCGCCGACGATGTAGTCGGCTATGGTTCCGATCAGCGCCACCTCGGAATGAAGGCGCTCGCGCACGGCCTGATCGACCGCCTGCAGATCGGTCGCGATCGGCGCCAGCAGCAGCGCCAGATCCTGGGTCGAGCGGTCGGGGGCTCGGGTTGCGGAGGCGATCGACACGGGTTGGGCCACGGGCCGTCACGGCGGAACGGTCATTATATTGAGCGGCCCCCGCCGCGGACGGCCCGCCAGGGCCGCGCATTGACGCCGTCGGCCGCAAAATGCGACAATATCAGGCTCAGTTTGAAGGCTCCGATCGAGGTGGGTCGATGTTCGCGGTCATCAGGACGGGCGGCAAGCAGTATCGGGTCAGCGCGGGCGACCGGCTGAAGGTCGAGTCGCTGCCAGCCCAGGTCGGTCAGCAGGTGCAGCTTTCCGAGGTGCTGGCGCTGGGCGAGGGAAGCGAGTTGCGCGTGGGCACGCCCCTGGTGCCGGATGCATCGGTGACGGCGACCGTACTGTCGCACGGGCGGCATCCGAAAGTGCGCATCTTCAAGATGCGCCGCCGCAAGCACTTCCAGAAGCACGCCGGACACCGGCAGGACTTTACAGAGCTGCAAATCGACCGCATCGGTTGATGCACGCGACAGGGTAGATCGGACATGGCACATAAAAAAGCAGGCGGCTCGTCCCGCAACGGGCGCGATTCGCAGCCGAAGATGCTCGGCGTCAAGGCGTACGGCGGAGAGTCGGTGCGGGCCGGCAGCATCATCGTGCGTCAGCGCGGCACCCGCGTCCACCCGGGCGAAAACGTCGGCCTGGGGCGTGACCATACTTTGTTCGCGTTGGTGGACGGCACCGTCCGCTTCGCGGTCGGCGGCCGGCAGAACCGGCGGCGCGTCGACGTCCTGCCCTTGCAGTAACGCCCCGGCGCAGTCCGCGGGTCGGCCCGCGCCGTGCCGGCGTCTGTGTGGCGCGGCGCCCTTAACGTTCGTCTGCTGCCGGTCGGTGTTCGGATGAAATTCGTCGACGAGGCTCGGATCGAGGTGATCGGCGGACGCGGTGGCGACGGCTGCGCGTCGTTCCGCCGTGAGAAATTCGTCCCGAAGGGCGGGCCGGATGGCGGCGACGGCGGACGCGGCGGCGATGTGTGGGTGGTGGCCGACCGCAACCTGAACACGCTGCTCGATTACCGCTACACGCGCCGCCATCAGGCCGGCGACGCAGAGCACGGGCGCGGCTCGGACTGTTTCGGCGCCGGCGGGCGCGACATCGAGTTGCGCGTTCCGGTCGGCACGCTGATCGTCGATGAAGCCACCGGCGGCGTGATCGCGGACCTGGCCGCCGACGGTCAGCGATCGATCCTGGCCGCCGGCGGGCGCGGTGGCCTGGGCAACCTGCATTTCAAGTCCAGCATCAACCGCGCGCCGCGCCGGCGCACGCTGGGACAACCCGGGCAGACGCGCCGGTTGCGCCTCGAGTTGAAAGTTCTGGCCGACGTCGGCCTGCTCGGCGCCCCCAATGCCGGCAAGTCGACGTTGCTTGCGGCCGTATCCAACGCGCGTCCCAAGGTGGCCGACTACCCGTTCACGACGCTGTTCCCGCATCTGGGCATGGTGCGTCTGGAGCATGGGAAAGGCTTCGTGCTGGCGGATCTGCCCGGCCTGATCGAGGGGGCGGCCGAGGGGGCCGGCCTGGGGCACCAGTTTCTGCGGCACCTTTCCCGCACCCGGCTGCTGCTGCACGTGATCGATGCCGCGCCGTTCGACCAGGCGATCGATCCGGTCGATCAGGCCCGTGCGATCGTCGCGGAGCTGCGCCGCTACGACGCCGGCCTGCAGCGCAAGCCCCGCTGGCTGGTGCTGAACAAGATCGACGCGCTGCCGCAGGCGCAGCGCGCCGCGGTGCTGGCCGATCTGACGCAACGGCTGCGCCGCCGTCTGCGCACCAAGGCGCCGGTGTTCGCCATATCGGCCGCGACCGGCGAAGGCTGCCGCGAGCTGATGTGGGCCGTGCACGAGTTTCTGGCGCGCCGGCGCCTCGTGGATGCTTCCACGGCCTCGTCGCCCGCCGACGTGCGCTTCGAGCAGGCCGCGGCGGGCGCGCGATGAGCGACGCCCGCCCGGCGCTGGCGTCGGCGCGTCGCGTCGTGGCCAGACCGCGATGAGCACTTCGGCTTCGGCACTGGCTTCGGCGCGTCGCGTCGTGGACAGACCGCGATGAGCACTTCGGCTTCGGCACTGGCTTCGGCGCGTCGCGTCGTCATCAAGGTCGGCAGCAGCCTGGTGACGGACGAGGGGCGGGGTTTGGACGCGGGCGCGATCGCGCGCTGGGCCTCGCAGATCTCGGCGCTGCATCAACTGGGCAAGCAGGTCATTCTGGTCTCCAGCGGCGCCATCGCCGAAGGCATGCAGCGCCTCGGCTGGAGCCGCCGGCCGCAACAGATCCACGATCTGCAGGCGGCCGCCGCGGTCGGCCAGATGGGGCTGGCGCAGGCCTACGAATCGGGGCTGGCGGCGCGCGGTCTGCGCAGCGCGCAAGTGCTGCTGACGCACGCCGACCTGGCCGACCGTGCGCGCTATCTGAACGCGCGCTCCACGCTGATGACCCTGCTCAACCTGCAGGTCGTGCCGGTGATCAACGAGAACGACACGGTGGTGACCGACGAGATCAAGGTTGGAGACAACGACACGCTGGCCGCACTGGTGACGAACCTGGTCGAGGCCGATGTTCTGGTCATCCTGACCGACCAGGCGGGCCTGTTCAGCGCCGACCCGCGCGCCGACCCGGATGCCGTTCTGATCGAGCATGCCGAGGCGGGCGACCCGTCCCTGGAGGCGATCGCCGCGGGTCCGGGCAGCACGATCGGGTCGGGCGGCATGCTGACCAAAGTGCTGGCGGCCAAGCGCGCCGCGCGCAGCGGAGCTTCGACCATCATCGCCAGCGGTCGCGAGGACGATGTGCTGATCAGGCTGGCCAATGGCGTGCCGATCGGAACGCAGTTGACGGCCCAGCTCCCGGTGCTGACCGCGCGCAAGCAGTGGCTGGCCGACCATCTGCAGTTGAAAGGTCGGCTGATGGTGGACGCCGGGGCCGCGCGCGCACTGCGCCACGAGGGCAAGAGCCTGCTGCCGGTCGGCGTGCTGCAGGTGCAGGGCGATTTCGCCCGCGGCGACGCGGTCTCGTGCGTGGGACCGGACGGGCAGGAGGTGGCGCGCGGGCTGACCAACTATTCGAGCGCCGAGGCGCGCCAGATCGCCCGCAAGCCCAGCAGCGAAATCGCCGCCACGCTCGGCTTCATCGAGGAGCCCGAGCTGATCCACCGCGACAATCTCGTCGTGCTATAGCGTTGGACTGCCGGGCCGCTAGCTCCCGCCCGCTGACTTGATCTCTCCCCTCTCCCGCTTGCGGACGTGGAGGCCACCATCTCCCCT
>DATBCD010000129.1:0-12079 GCA_036270655.1 Burkholderiaceae bacterium | reverse complement strand
CAAACCGAAACGCACGGACAATTCATCCCGGTGAGACAGTACTCACAGTCTTGCCGCCGGTGATTAAAAGGGCGTCCAGGTGGATACTGCAATCGGCGTTCAGCGGCGGCCGCATGGGTCGCGAGAAACTTGCGGCAGCTTTGAGGGCAAACGTAAGGAGACGCTCATGCATGGGGGAATACGCTTTCTAATAGTCGGAGCGGCCGCCGCGACACTGGCGGGTACCGCAATGGCGAATTCGGAGCTGGCCAAGTTGGAGGCCGATTCGAACAACTGGGCGGCACAGTCGGGGGATTTCGCTCTGACCCGCCACAGCAAGCTCACTCAAATCAACAAGACAAACGTCCACAAGATGCAGGTGGCCTGGACCTTCTCGACTGGTGTTCTGCGCGGTCACGAAGGCGGTCCTCTGGTGATCGGCGATACGATGTATGTGCACTCGGCTTTCCCGAACAAGGTGTTCGCCATCAACCTGGAAGACCAGACGATCAAATGGAAGTACGAGCCCAAGCAGGATCCGTCGGTCATTCCAGTGATGTGCTGCGACACGGTCAACCGGGGCGTGGCCTATGCGGAGGGCAAGGTCTTCCTGCAACAGGCTGACACCACGCTGGTCGCGCTCGATGCCAAGACCGGCAAGGTGATCTGGTCGGTGAAAAACGGCGATCCGAAAGTTGGTGCGACCAACACCAACGCCCCGTTCATCATGAAAGACAAAGTGATGACCGGGATCTCGGGCGGCGAGTTCGGCGTTCGCGGCTATGTCGCGGCGTACGACATCAACACCGGCAAGCAGGTCTGGAAGGGCTACAGCATGGGTCCGGACTCGGACATGCTGATCAGCCCGACTGGCACGATGACGTACGCGGACGGCAAGATGGTGCCGGTCGGTGCGGACTCGTCGCTCAAGACCTGGCAGGGTGACCAGTGGAAGATCGGCGGCGGCACGACGTGGGGCTGGTACGGCTACGACCCGCAGCTGAACCTGATGTTCTACGGCTCGGGCAACCCGTCGACCTGGAACCCGACGCAGCGTCCCGGCGACAACAAGTGGTCCATGTCGATCTGGGCTCGCGATGTCGACAACGGCTCGGTCAAATGGGTCTATCAGATGACGCCGCACGACGAGTGGGACTTCGACGGCATCAACGAGATGATCCTGGCCGACATCCCGGTGCACGGCAAACAGACCAAGGCGCTGGTGCACTTCGACCGCAACGGCTTCGGCTACACGGTGGATCGCACCACCGGGCAGCTGCTGGTGGCCGAGAAGTTCGACCCGGCCGTCAACTGGGCCACGCACGTCGACATGAAGAGCGGCCGCCCGGTCGGCGTTCCGAAGTACTCGACGGAGCACAACGGTCAGGACGTCACGACCAAGGACGTCTGCCCGGCCGCGCTGGGTACCAAGGACCAGCAGCCGGCGTCGTTCGATCCGCAAACCGGCCACTTCTATGTGCCGACCAACCACGTGTGCATGACCTATGAGCCGTTCAAGGTCGAGTACACCGCGGGCCAGCCCTATGTCGGCGCCACGCTGACGATGTTCCCGGGCCCCACCACCCCTGCCAACAACATGCAGGGCAGCATGGGGTCGCTGATCGAGTGGGATGCGGGCACCGGCAAGATCGTCAAGTCGCACCCCGAGAAGTTCTCGGTGTGGAGCGGCGTGCTGACGACCGATGGCGGCATCGCCTGCTACGGCACGCTCGAGGGCTACCTGAAGTGTGTCGACGCCAACGACGTCAACAAGGAGCTCTATAAGTTCAAGACGCCGTCGGGCATCATCGGCAACGTGAACACCTGGACCTACAAGGGCAAGCAGTACATCGGCGTTCTGTCCGGGATCGGTGGCTGGGCCGGCATCGGCATGGCCGCGGGTCTGGAGAAGGACACCGATGGTCTGGGTGCGGTCGGCGGCTACAAAGAGCTCGCCAAGTACACGGAGCTGGGCGGTCAGTTGACGGTATTCACGCTGGGCCAGTAACTCCAGCGAAGCCGTCCAAGGAGAAGCGCGCGAGCCTGGCTCGCGCGCTTTTTTTGCCTGCGGCCGGCATGGCCGCGCAAGTGTCGCGTCGTGATGGATTGACGGCCAAATGGACAAGATCTTTCTGAGTGGTTTGCGCGCTGAAGCGATGATCGGCATCTACCCGGACGAGCGGACCTCCTCGCGTCCGGTCGAGATCGACCTGGAGATCGGCATTCCAGGCGACAAGGTGTTCCGCTCCGGCAACGTCAGCGACACGATCGACTACAAGGACGTGTCGGAGAGGATCCGGGCGGAGTTGAGTCGCGTTCGATTCGGCCTGCTGGAGGAAATGTCGCATGCCATTGCCGGCATCGTGCTCGACGAATTCGGTTCGCCTTGGGTACGGGTGACGATCGTCAAGCCCGGAGTTCTTGGCGGAGGCGTGCGCGTGGGAGTGTCGATCGAGCGGCGCGCCGCTCCGAAATCGCGCAGCTCCAGGGCGGCACCGCGTCGCAACGGGGTTCCGGTCGGACCGGACTACCGGATGCTGAGGTTGGGCCTGCTCGACGGCGGCGATGCCGCGACGCAGCACACTGTGACAACACCCGCTCGTGCACCGAGCTAGGATGTGTGACGTTTAATCCGAAAGGAATCGAATGAGTCGTTTGCTACAGCGTTGTGCGTGGCCGGTTCTTGTCGCGGCGGTGTTTGCAGCGGCCGCTTTGGCTCGCGCCGACGACACGCGCACGACGGCTTCGCCCAACCAGGACGCTGGCGCCGCCAAGCCCGAGGCGGCCAACCCCGAGGCGGCCAACCCTGCGCCGGCACCCGCGCCGCTGGCACCAGCCGCGCCGTCAACCGTTGCGCCGCCGGCTGGTGGCGGCGCTCCGCTGTACCGCGTCGTCGACGGCGACCACGTCGACGCCAATACGATGAAGGGCTGGCGCACGTGGCGCGCTCTGGCGTGTGAGCGCTGCCACGGCGCCAACCAGGAAGGACTGGTTGGACCCTCGCTGGTGGACGACCTGAAGACCATGTCCCGGGAGGATTTCAACAAGTGCGTGCTCGAGGGTCGCATCGACAAGGGCATGCCGAACTTTGGCGGGACCAAGACTGTGGTCGACAACCTCGACGGCCTGTACGCGTTCCTGAAGGGCCGTTCGGACGGAGCGATACCGACCGGGCACCTGAAGGAGATCCAATGACCCGATTTCGACCGCGCAGCTGGATCGCCGCGGCGGCGCTCGCGTTGGTGGGTGGCGCCAGCGCCGACACCCCGCCGGCCGGCGACAACGTGCTGCGCGTGTGCGCCGACCCGAACAACATGCCGCTGTCGAACCGCAACGGCGAGGGCTACGAGAACCGCATCGCGGAGCTGCTGGCGCGCGATCTGGGCGGCTGGAAGGTGGAGTACACGTGGTTTCCCCAGCGCATGGGGTTCATCCGGAACACGCTGCGGGCGCGCGATCCGGACCTGGACCGCTTCAAGTGCGACCTGGTGATCGGAGTGCCGGTCGGATACGAGCTGACACTGACCACGCCGGCGTATTACCACTCGACCTGGGCCATGGTGATTCCGAAGGGCAAGGGCCTGGATGACATTCGTACGCCCGATGATCTGCTCAAAGTCGACCCGGCGAAGCTGAAAAAGCTGCGCTTTGGCCTCGTGGCGCGCACGCCTCCGACCGACTGGCTGCTGAAAAACAACCTGTTCGACCAATCCGAGGCGATCCCCCCGCAGTCCGGAGACCCCGAGGCGTACCCGGGCGAGTTGATCGACAAGGAACTGGCCGCCGGACACATCGATGTCGCGTTCGCCTGGGGTCCGATCGCGGGCTATTTCGCCAAGCACGCCACGCCGCCCGGGATGCTGGTGGCGCCATTTCCGCCCAGCCGCGATATCCAGTTCGACTTCAAGATCGCGATGGGCGTGCGCTTCGGAGAGAAGGCGTGGCGCGACCGCATTGCGGGCCTGATTGCACGCGACCAGAAGGAGATCGACGCGATCCTGCTTTCGTACGGCGTCCCGCTGCTGGACGATCAGGGCAATTTGATCCAGGTGGCCAACTGAGGCGGTTCCAGATGCCGTTCGACGGTCCCGCAGCCGCCCCCGGCCTCGAGCGCGCCAATCGGCGCCGCGCCGCGTGCCGGTCCGCTTCGAGCGCGGCCGCCGCACTGTGCATCGCGCTGCTTTGCGTGCTCTGCACCGCGCGCGCCGATCCGGTCAACATCTCGCGCGCCGAGACGCTGCTGTTCATGACGCCGCACCTGAAGGACGTGCGGCCGCCAAGCCGGCTTCACTATGCATTTCACAAGAGCGGAACGCTGGAAGAGGGCTTTTCCGACACGGTCGACATCGACATCACCGCGCAGACGGACGGCGGCAAGAAGAGTACGGTGCGTTTTTTCTCCGGAGCGCGCCAGGTCAATTATCCCGACATCGAGCACGTCGAGGAAAACCCGGTGCTGCTGTTCTACCTCGAGCGCGAAATCCGCGAAATGTCGCGCCTGACCGGCGGCAAGCCGAACTACTTCAGGCACAGGATCCGCGCGGCTCTGGCCGACTCGGCACAGATCAAGGACATCGACATCCGCATGGGCGACCGGACCGTACGCGCGCAACAGATCACGATCTCGCCGTACGAGTCGGATCCGGACCGGGGCCGCTACGAGCGCCTGGCGAACAAGTCGTACGTGTTCACCATCTGCGAGACGATTCCCGGCGTGGTCTACGAGATGCGGGGGGTCGTTCCGGCCGCCAGCGGCTCGCCCGGCGACCAGGCCGTGATCGACGAGACGATGACCTTCAAATCAGCCGGCGCTCCCAGGTAGGGCGTCGAAGCCCGCCGATTCCTCACCGCGCTCGATGCCATGGCTCGACGACCGCCCGTAATCCTGCTCGTGTGCGCCCTTGCAGCGGCGCACGCCTCGCTGGCTCAATCGCTGGAGATAAAACTGCCCGGCACGGGCACGTTCATCCTGCCCGTCGATGCCGGCCGGTCCCTGTTGAAGCAATGCTCGCGCGATACCCCGGCCAACGTGTCGCAGTTCTGGAACCCGTCCGCCCAGCAGATCGAGAAGCTCGAGTCCCTGCTGCCCAAATACGTTCGAGACGGCGCCAACCCGAGGTCGTCGATCCCCGGCAACGTGGAGTATCACCGGCAGTACGTCGGCATCGTCGTGAACGGTAAACGACTGATCTACGGCAACTTCTATCCGGCGGACGTTTTGTATCCGACCAGCGTTTTCGATCACTTCGACGAGAAATCGACACCGGTGGTCGTATGCGATGGCGGTCCCGTGTTCTGGGGTGTCGTCTTCGACCCCGAATCGAACGCATTCCTCGATCTGCGCGTCAACGGCTCGGTTTGAATCAGGCCGGCAACGGCTTGCCGCGCGTCTCAGGCATGAACCAGGGCACGATCAGGCCGACCAGGTAGATCGAGCCCAGCGTCATCGCCGCGCGCGACACACTGCCGAAGGCGTGGATCAGCGTCCCTGCGATGATCGGGAAAACCCACGCGATCAGACGGGGCGCGTTGAACACGAAAGCTGCCGCGGTCGCACGCACGCTCGACGTGAACAGCTCGGCGGCATAGATTGCCATCCACGAATACGCACACCCGAGCGTGAAGAATCCGTTGACGAAGGAAGCCCAAAGCAGCCCCTCGAGCGAATCGGTCCACAAATAGGTCAGCGCGGTTACGGCCAGCGCGCCCAGGTAGGTCGAGAACAGATAAACGCGGCGGCCCAGGGCATCGGCCAGAAACCCCGAGAGCAGATACGCCAGCACGGCGCCGCCGGTGTACAGCAGCACCGCGCGCGTCGCCCATAGCCCCGGATTTACCGCTGCGCTGGCTTTGGCCACCTGCGCCGCGAACTGCGGCAGCCAGCTCGAGATCGCCCACCATCCTGTCGTGGTGGTCAGCGACAGCAGGAACGCGAGAATTGCACGCCTGCGGCTTTCGCCTTCACGGAAGATCGCGGCGATCGTAAAGGGACGCGTGTCGCTCGCTGCGGCAGCCGCATGCGGCGCCTCGACGTCCGTCGCGGCCCAGCGCTTCTGCCGGACCGCCTCGGCCCACCTGTCCGACTCGTCCACGGCGCGACGGATATACAGGCAGAAGAAAGCCGGCAGCGCGCCGACCACGAACACCAGGCGCCAGGTATTGGCGCCCAGCGGCGTGGTCTGGCTCAGCACGAGCCAGACCAGCGCGGCGATCAGCGTGCCGAATCCGAACCCCGACTGCAGAAAGCCCGCGCCCTTGGGCCGGGCCCGATTCGGCCAGGTTTCGGCGAGCAGCGCGACGCCCGAGCTCCATTCGCTCCCCATCGCGAGCCCCGTGATGAAGCGCAGGAAGCAGAAAAGCGGAAAGCTGGTCGCAAGGGCGGTGACCCCGGTAAACAGCGCGTAGAAAAACACCGAGGCGATCATCATCCGCTTGCGTCCGACATAGTCGGCCAGCACGCCTCCGATCAGACCGCCGATGCCCCAGCCGAGCAGCGTCACGCCGATGGCCACGCCGGCCCAGACCGAGCCACTGGCGAGCTGGTCGACCGACAGCATCGTCTTCAGGACAAAGGGGATGACGATGAACAGCGCGAACGCCTCGTAGCCGTCGAAGACCCAGCCGAGGAAGGTGGCGGTCAGGATGCGCCAGTGCGCGGAATTCAGGCCGGCGTGCCACGGGCCCGCCTGATCCGGATCCGCTGTCGCAGCCGATCTCACGGGTCGGTGGCTTCAGCCGGGCCAGTGGATCAGTTCGCCCTGGCCCGCGAACGCCAGGTCGCCGATCCAGCGACGCACGCGGGTCGATGGCCGTTGAAAGGACGCGAACCGCGACGGCAGCTCTTTCCACGAGCGCACCAGCAGGACAAGAAATCCGAGCGCCAGCTCCCCCGCATCGTTGAAGGTCGGCCCCGTGTCCGGGGCCGGTCCGGCAAACAGCAGCGTGCCCCGCCGCATCCCGTACCCGGGCCGCGTGCCGCACCGGCCCAGCGTGGCGATCGTGCCACCTTGCATGCGCGACCCGCAATAGTCGCCGCATCCGCCCTCGGCCAGTATCAGTCCCCGACGCATGTGATCGCCCGCGCGGTCGCCCACGCGGCCGCCGACGACCACGACGCCGCCGCGCATCCCGCGGTGCTCGCCGGGCAGCGCAGCGCCCAGGTAGGGGCCGGCATCGCCGCTGATGCGCACCAGGCCGCCGGAAAGCCCGCTGGCGGCGTACGCATCCGCGCTTCCGCTGACCTCGATGCGGCCGCCGCGCATTCCGATCCCCAGATACGCGCCGGCATTGCCTTCGATCCGTATCTGGCCGTCCTTCATGTCCGCGCCGATCCGGTCCAGCCGCGTGCCGTCGCCCTCGATCAGCAGGTCAGGTCCGGCGCTGCCCCGCACGTCGAACCATTCGCCCACCGGCACCTTGCGGCGCCCATAGGTGAGCGGCAGTCGTGCGATCGACTCGGCCGACTGGCCGGCCAGCTGCTCCGGCGTCAGCGGCGACAGATCCAGCCGGAACGCCGGCTCGGCGCGCAACCGAAACGCCAGGCCACTCACGGCAGCAGGTCCCGCAGCGGAAAGTGAAACTTGCCCAGCTTGCCGCCGTAATTGCCCGCGCTCAGGCGCCGGATTCCGCCGGCGGCGCCCTGCGCGCAGACCGCCCGCAGCCCGGCCTGCATCGAGTTGCGCACAGCGTCTTGCGTCAATCCGTCGATCACGATCTCCAGCACGCATTCGATGTCCGGACCCAGCTGCGAATCGACGCTGGCGCGCAGGGTCGGGCAGAACGCATCGTTGGTGGAAGCGATCAGCGTCTTGTACTTGGAGCCAACCTTGGAGCCGGACCGAACGATGCCGCCCGGAAACGGCATGATCGCCCCGGTAACCCGGCGCATCGCCTCGATCGCCGCTTCGGCGGCCGCCAGCGCCTGGACGGTTCCGCTCGCCAGGATCAGGAAGTTGCCGCCCCCGATCGCGTCGCTCATCGCGGCCGTGTCTTCGGCGATGAACTCGCCGTCCATCACCGGAACGCGCCAGTAGCGCTTGCCCCCCATCACCTTGGAGATCTGGTGGCCGTCGCCGAAGTAGCGCAGCGTCTTGCCCAGCGGCAGCGGCCGTCCGCTTGCAATCCCGGAGAAGACCGCGCTGGTCGGCGAAGTCAGCACGCACTGCCCGACGCGCCGCTCCAGCTGCTTGGCGAGCTCGCTGCTCGAGGTTGCGAACAGCAGCACGGTAACGCCCGGCCGTCCGTCGGGCGTCCGAGCCGGATCGAGCTCGGCTTCGATGCCGGCTTCGACGCCGCACCCGATCACCGAGGTGGCAAACCCGGTCATCGAGACGGCGGCCTGACGGGCCCACGCCAGCGTGTGGGCCGTGATGATCACGCGCGTGCCCCGCATGCCGAAGGCCTCCGCGAACGTGTCGTCGATCGAGACGCCGTTCACGATCATTTCGACGCCCCTCGGCATTCGTGCACGATCAGGCCGGAGCCGCATTCGCACAGCTCGTCGCGATCGATGCGCAAGCCGTCCGCCGAGATGGTCTGGTAGCGCTCGAAGTAGTCGGCGACCTCGGCCTCGATCGAGGGGTCGTACTCCGGCTTGACCGCGTGCACGCTGCCGCTGGTGATCCTGACCAGGCGGCCATCGCGCAGGATCAGCTGGCCGTCCTTGAACACGTATTCGGGGCTGGAGAACATCCGCTCGCGATCGGCATCGTCGCGGTACACGACGATGTCGGCCGCCGCGCCGGCGCCCAGGTGCCCGCGGTCGGCCAGGCCTAGCGTGCGGGCCGGCCCCGCGCGGGTCATGATCGCGATCTCGTACAGCGAGTATTCGCGCGTCAGGCTGCCGACGATCGATGCGGCGCGCGCGTCCGGATCGATTTTCTCGAGCATCTCGTTGCGAAACGCCCGGTCCGTCAGCAGCCGGATCAGGTGCGGGTAGCTGGTGAACGGCGCGCCGTTCGGATGGTCGGTCGTCAGGTAGATGCGCCACGGGTCGCGCACCGACAGAAAAATCTCCAGGCCGATGGCCCACTGCAGCGCATTGACGAAGCTCTGATCGCGGTAGCGGAAGGGAACCACGCCGCAGCCGGCGTCGCACTCGATATCCATGATCACCGCCTTGCGCGGCGAGCCAAGCTCCGCATTGCGAAACTGCATCATGCTGTCGCCGGAGGCCGTCACGGTCTGTCCGAACATGATCTGCCCGACGTCGGCACTGACGTTCGGATTCGCGTTGATGGCTTCGGCGATTCGCGCCGCCGCCGACGAGAACTTGCGATCGCCCTCGGCGCCGTAGCTGTGAAACTGGACGTGCGTCAGGTGAATCGGCAATCCCTCGGCCGCCTCGATCGTGGCCAGCGTCGTGTCCGCGTTGCCCGGCACGCCCAGATTGCAGCCGTGCACGTGCAGTCCGTGCGGCACGCGCAGCTCGTGCACCGCGCGCGTCAGCCTCTGCAGCACCTGGCGCGGGGTGACCCGGTAATAGGCATGCTCCTCGTCGACGTCGAGGCGGCGCTGGTTGAACTTGAATGCGCTGATTCCGCCCGGATTGACCACTTTGATCGCGATCGACTGGGTGCTGTCCAGGATCCAGGCCACGTAGTCGTTGATGCGCGACTGTGGCTGCCGGCCGGCCAGCATCCGCAGGAAGAAGTCGTCGTTGCCCAGCAGCGCGTAGCACCCCTTGTCGACGATCGGCGTGTCGCCAAGTTCCAGGTGCGTCTGGCGCGCGTTGGTCGGCAGCATCGCCGGTTCGAAGCAGGCGGTGTAGCCCATTTCGGCATAGCGGTAACCCGTTGCCAGCGTACCGGGCGTCGCGTGGCCGCAGCTGGACCGGGTCAGCTCGGTGCGCGCATCGCAAACGCGCCGGTGATCCTCCGGCATCAGCAGCCGCGCCAGGTTGACCTTGCCGCCGCCGATGTGGGTATGCAGGTCGATCGCGCCTGCCATGACGACGCGGCCGGTCACATCGATCGTCTGCGCGGTCGCCGAATCGGCAGGCGCATCGATGATGCGGCCGCCGCGCACGTAAAGGTCGCGCACCTGGCCGTCGATTCCATGGGCCGGATCGATCACCCGCCCGCCGGCCAGCCGCGTCAGCATCGGGCCAGTTCCTGACCGATCGCGTGCAGAACCTGCGCGCAGGAGGCTCGCTCGCTGGGACGCGCAGCGGTCAAGTGCATCGTCAGCACCTTGTCGGTTCGCACCAGGTGACCGCCATGATCGATGCCCGGGGTCGCCACCGGAAAGTACACGTCGGCCCGTTGCACGGCAGCCGCGCCCGGGGCGGCCAGCAGGATCAGAGGTGCGTGCAGATCCGCGGGCACCGGTAAATCCGACAGCGTCGAGATCCATAGCAGCGCGTCGGCCTCGCGTCGGGCCAGCATCCGGCGCGCATCGAACAGGTAAGGATCGTATTCGGGCCGGCCGGTCGCGAAGCTGGTGCGGAACGGAAAGCCGACTTGCCACAGCAGCACGGCGTCGGCCGTCAGGTCGGCTTCGGTGCCGCCCAGCGGTACGCCCGAGAATCGCGTCGTGCCATTGAGCGCGCCGAGCGTGCGCTGGATCGCCTGCACACTCAGTTCGGCGTGCGGGAAGTCCAGGTCGGCTGCCGCCCATACGAGCGCCCCGTAGCGGGCCGCCTGCATCGCGCTCGACAATTCGCGCAACCGGTCGATCGGCACCGGGCCGGCCTGCTTCGCATCCAGCCGCGCGCCGGCCGCCAATGCCGCCAGCGCCCCGAGCACGTCCGGCAGGTCCTTCTTTTCGCACGCGATCCAGTCGGCGGGCCACGCAAGATCCGGCGGCGGCCGGGTGCCGACGAAGATCGAGCGACGATCGCTGTCCTTCAAGCCGAACAGCGTTCCGCCGGGCGCTGCTATCCGCTCGAAGAAACGCGGGAAACGGCTGACCACATCGGTTCCGACGACCACCAGCAGGTCGGCCCGATTGCGAATCTCCGCCAGGGTGGTCGTGATCGCGCCGCGATCCTGAAATGCCAGCAGATTGCGGAACTTGGCCGCGGAGTTGGCGTGGTCGAGCACGGCCCCGCAACGATCGGCCAGCTCGACGGCTGCCCGCATTCCAGCCACATCGGTGGCCAGGCCTGCGATCAGCGGCTGCACCGCCCCATTCAGGATCCTGGCTGCGGCGCCAGCGGCCTGCTCGAGGGTCGTGGGTGATCCGCTCACCCGTGGCGAGTCCGTCCCCGCTGCCGACTGGCGCATGAAACCGGCCCGGCTCGATTCGCACCCGCGCGCCGAGACGCTGACCACCCCGCTGTCGGAGGCGCTGACCATGACGTCGTCGCACAGCAATCCGCAGAATGGGCAGGTGCAGGTCGTAACCGCGGCCGGGTGCTGCTGCCCTCTGGATGGACTCGCCGACATGCACCGATTGTAGCCACGCGAGGCTCCGGTCTTCGAGGCGCATCCGGGGTAGTATCCTTCGCGCTGGCTTCCACTCCCAGCGAACGGCTTCAGGATCGACACGTGCAAGTGCCGGCTGGAACATCCCGTCACTCGGCGCCGACCCCTCCCCCCCAAATCCGGGTCACGGCGCCGGCGCGCCTGCACTTCGGTTTCATCGATCTGCACGGGGGGCTCGGTCGCCGCTTCGGCAGCCTGGGGCTGGCAATCGATCGCCCGGCAGTGCGGTTGCGCGCGTCGCGGTCGGCCGGCACCGAGGTCGTCGGCCCCGAGGCCGAGCGTGTCCGGCATGTATTGAACGCGCTGCGCCAGAGGTACGGCGTCGAGGGGGATGCGCGGGTCGAGATCGAGGAGTCTATTCCAGCCCACGCCGGTCTGGGCTCGGGCACGCAGATCACGCTGGCCGTGGCCGTCGCGCTGTGCGCACTGTACGGGCGAACCGTTGCGGTGCCGAAACTGGCGCGAGCCCTTCAGCGGGGCGCCCGCTCGGGCATCGGCAGCGGTGTGTTCGAGTTGGGCGGTTTTGTCGTCGACGGCGGTCGCGGGCAAGCCGATGCTGCACCGCCTGTGATCAGCCGGCTGCCGTTTCCGGAGGATTGGCGGGTGGTGCTGCTGTTCGATCAACAATTGACCGGCCTGCACGGCGAACGCGAGGCTGCGGCGTTCCGGGACCT
>DATBCD010000128.1:0-38804 GCA_036270655.1 Burkholderiaceae bacterium | reverse complement strand
CCAGCCTGTCTGCCAGGACGCGCTCGGTAATTTGCGGCTGCTCCCGACAGAGAAGCACCCGCATAAGGACTGAGCCGTTGGACTGCCGGGCCGTGGCGATCGGTTGTAGCCGTTGGGCCGTTTGGGGTTCGGGGCCGTTGGACTGCCGGGCCTACCCTTGGAACTCCCCGCTGCGCGTGGCTCCGGGCATTGCGTCGTCACAGTTGCATGATCCGCGCGGCGGAGGCACCACGACCGTCCGGAACGCCTCAGCCGGCCACTTTTCTGTTCCGCCGCGCTGCTACCAGGCCCTGCGCCATGCTCGCAGGGAGTACCAAGGGTCTCCCGTCAGTCCAACGGATGACCATCTCAGCATGCGTAGCCTCCACCGCGTCTGTGGAGGTCAGTGCAAGCTATGAACAGAACCTGCGATGACATCCAACACTGCGCTGGAGCCGCAGCCCTGCGACGACGGCGTTCCGTTGGACTGACGGGAGACCCTTGGTACTCGACGCGAGCATGGCGCAGGGCCTGGTAGCAGCGCGGCGGAACAGAACAGCAGACGGCTGAGGCGCTCTGAACTGCTGCGACGCTTCCGCCGCGCGGTCTATGCAACTGTGACGATGTAATGCCCGGAGCCACGCGCAGTGGCGAGTTCCAAGGGTAGGCCCGGCAGTCCAACGGCCCGGAACGCAAAGGGCCCAACGGCTACGACCGATCGCTGCGGGCCCGGCAGTCCAACGGCCCGGACCTCAAACGGTCTCCGCCCTTCTGGCGCATTTCATACCCTGTTCGCGATCGCACCGGCCACCCAGGCGCCAGCGGTCTCGCCCACTTCGGTCAGGACGTCCTGGTCGGTTCGCCCCGATGACTTCAAGACGTGGAAGCTGTGGTCGGCGCCCTGCAGCCAATGCATGGTCCAACGGTCGGACAGGCGGCTGATCGCCTGCTCCATCAGGTCGCGCTGGCAAAGCGCATCGCGCGTGCCGTTCAGGCACAGGACGGGAACCTGGATCCGTTCCAGGTGCGCGTCGCGCAGCTTCTGCGGTTGACCGGCCGGATGCAGCGGGTAGGCCAGCAGCAGCAGCCCGTCACAGGGATACGAATCGGCGGCAAGCATCGACGCAGCCCGGCCGCCCATCGACCGCCCGCCCAGGATCAAAGCGTCGGGCCGGACGACCCTGCGAACATGCTCCACGACGGCGACCGTGCACTGCTTGAGGCGGGGCATCGGGTCGGGGCGAGCCGATTGCTTCTCGCGATAGAGAAAATTGAACCGGACCACGTGCAGGCCGCGGCTGCGCAATTGTTCGCTCGCGGCGAGCATCCCCGAATCGTTCATGTGGCCGCCTGCGCCGTGGGCACAGATGAACAGCGCGCCAGTGCCGGGTGCTCGGGCGGGTTCGAAAATCGCCGAGATTTCCTCATCGGCGTCGGCCTTGACCCGCCAGCGTTGTGCCAGTTCGTCCACGGCCATGTGGTCGGCTGATCCGGAGACGGAAATTACCTGCCTTATATCAAGGCCGCGGGATCAAGCTTCAGTGCGGGAGTCGGTCAGCGCGGGCGCGCCGGGCGCGGCCGTGCCGTTGGCGACCGCGGTCATCAACGAACGCAGATTTTTCCGGCCTGCGCTGTTGGTTGCCCGCCACGCGCGCAGCGAGAGGTCCAGAAACGCTTTCTCGCCGGCAGTGAGTACGGCGGGCTCACGGCTTTCGTCCATCCAGCCCACGGGCTTTCCGGTCAGGGCCTCGATCTGGCGGGCGAGCTTGTCCCCGATCGGACGGGCCGACTTGACCTGACTCCACATGCTGGGCGAGATCTGCAAAGACGCGGCGAAGGCCTGTTCGAGGCCTTTGGGCGCGGCCCCATTGGCGAGCGCTTGCTCCGCGTACGTGTGAAACAGCGCCAGCGCGTTGCGCCTTCGGGTGATCGTGGGATTGGCCAAGGGTCGTATGCCGCATATAACGTATTTCAGAGCATATTGTCGCAGGGGCTTGACGATCAGGTAAAGATTCTTTACCGTCTATCCTGGTGGCCCGAGGGGGCGCGGACTGGCCCTCAAAGGCATGATCGACAGACCCGCCCGCGAGGGCGTCAGCGACAGCAAAGGCTTCATTGTGAAATCCCGGCGCGCCAGCACAAACATTCGAACCATGGCCGGTTCGGGTGCGTTCGTGCGCGGCGCGAGCGCAGACACCCGGCGCCTGACGTGCCGGTCGATGCTTCAGCGGCCCGGCGGGAACGAAGGTCCGTTGAATCCGGGAGGGGCAGTCGCCTAGGCGCACGCCCTCCAAGCTCTGCCAGGCAGAGGCCCGGATTCCGAAAGGATCCGGGCCTTTTGCTTTTGGGCCTTACAAACCGGCCTGCGCATCGGCGCTGGCCCGCGATTCTCGGGATCGCGCCACCGGCGCTCGGTGGACGCTCTTTAACAATCTACGGCAGGACGAGCCGGTATCAGGTGGGCTCGTCATCGGCTCCACTTCGGGTGTGTCCATGCACTCCGCTTCCGCGTGAAATGGTGTTGGCGGCGCGGGATGTGCGCGGCCTCAGGCCGGGTCACGTGCGGCGAGACACCACATCCATCGGATGCTCGCGCACGGGCACAACCGAAGTGGCATTTTCGCTGCGCTCAACGCTGCAGAGGACTGCATGGGCGGTAAGCAAGGTCCCTCTCCTGCCTGCGGGAGAGGGTAGGGAGAGGGTGCGTGCAATGGCACGGCGCCTTTATGGAGACCCTCTCCCCCGGCCCCTCTCCCACCTAGTGGGAGAGGGGAGTGCTCGGGTAGGAACAACGTAGTGCAAGTTCACAGCTGGCCGCTTCTTTTCTGCAGTAGATCCCAAGAGTTGCCGTAAAGATCTTGAAATACCGCAACCGTTCCATAAGTCTCTTCCTTAGGCGGTCGCACGAAGACGACGCCTTTGGCGACGAATGAATCGTAGTCACGCCAGAAGTCGTCCGTGGTGAGAAACAGGAATACCCGGCCTCCAGTCTGGTTCCCGACGCGCGAAAGTTGCTCTTCGCCGACGGCTCGCGCGAGCAACAAGCGACATTGCGCTGAACCAGGAGGCGCGACCATAACCCACCTCTTGTCTTGATCAGGAAGACAGGTGTCCTCGATCAACTCGAATCCGAGCATGTCGACGAAGTACGCGATGGCTTCGTCGTAGTCGCGAACGAGGAGCGCCACCAGGCCGATCGACTGCGGCACGCGTCAGAGCCCCTTGAATCGGAACGCGCAAGGCGTCGGATTTCGCCGCACCATAGCCGACTCAGGGCGCCTTCACGCGCACCGGGCTCGGCGTGGGCCCAGCGGCAGAGACCGCGTGGAGAATGAACGCGTAGATGTCCGCGAACTCTTCGATCTGCTTGCCGGTGGGCATGCCCTGCCCATGGCCTGCCCGCGTCTCGATCCTCAGCAGAATGGGCCTTCCGTCCGGATCGGCGTGCTGCATGGCCGCTCCGAACTTGAAGCTGTGCGCCGGGTAGACCCGATCATCATGATCGGCGGTGACGATCAGCGTCGGGGGGTAGTCGACTCCGCCACGCACGTTCTGGTAGGGCGAGTAAGCCAGCATCGCCTTGAACTCGTCCTCGCGGTCGACCGAGCCGTAATCCGACTCCCACGCCGCGCCGATCGTGAAATCCCGGAAACGCAGCATGTCCAGAACACCGACCATCGGGACGGCGGCGGCGAACAGATCGGGCCTTTGTTCTTCGGCCGCTGCCACCAGCAGGCCTCCGTTGGACCCTCCGAGAATGGCAAGGTGAGCCGGATCGGTCCACTTTTGCTCCTGCAGGTACTGCGCCGCCGCGATGAAGTCGTCGAACACGTTCTGTTTGCGCGTCTTCATTCCGGCTTCGTGCCATTGCCGCCCGTACTCTCCGCCTCCGCGCAGATTGGCCACCGCGTACACGCCGCCCAGCGTGAGCCAGGTTGCGATGCGCGGCGAGAACGCCGGCACCAGGGGAATGTTGAAGCCGCCGTAGCCGTACAGGATCGTCGTCTGCCGGCCGTCCTGGGGCGTGCCTTTGCGCGAAACGATGAAAATCGGCACCTGCGTGCCGTCCTTGCTGCGGCAGAAGACCTGGCGCGTCTCGTACGCGGCCGGGTCGAACCCGGCCAGTGCCGCCCGGCGCCACAGTCGCACCTCGCCAGTCTGCAGGTCGAGGCGGTAGATCGTCGGCGGTGTCGTAAAGCTGTCGAAGCGGAAGGTGGTGACACGATCGCGGTCGCGTCCTGCGAAGCCGTCGGCGGTTCCGATGCCGGGCAGAGCGACGTCGCCCAGCGCGACGCCTTTCAGGTCGAATCGCCGCACCCTCGACTGCGCGTCCTTCAGGTAGCGGGCGATCAGCTGGCCGCCCACCAGGGTCGCGCCCACGAGCGTATCGGGCGTCTCCGGCACGATGGTTTTCCAGTGGCTGGGCTGCGGATTGCGCAGCGAAACGGCGATGATCCGATAGCGCGCCGCGCCGTCATCGGTTCTCAAATAGAACACGTCGGCGCGGTTGCCGATGAAGTCGAAAGCGGCGCGCGGCTCCTCGACGATCGCCACCACCGGCGCCTGCGGCCGCGCAAGATCCTGGAACAGCAGCGTGTTCTTCTCCTCCGTCCCCTTCTGCGCTGACAGCACCAGGTATCGGCCGTCGTCCGTCACGCGCGCGCCGATGAACCAGTCGGGCCGGTCCCTGCGCTCGTAGACGAGCCTGTCCTGCGACTGCGGCGTGCCGAGGCGGTGAAAGTAGAGCTTGTGGTATTCGTTGACGGCCTTGAGCGGATCGTGATCGACCGGCGGCTCGTAGCCGGTGTAGTAGAACCCTGACCCGTTGCGCATCCAGCTCGGGTCGGTGAACTTGGCCCAGTGGATTTCGTCGGAAAGGTCGTGGCCCGAAGCGACGTCGCGCACGTGCAGCACCTCCCAGTCCGAGCCGGCCTCCGACAGCCCATAAACGAGCAGGCGGCCATCGTCGGTCACGTCCGTGCCCTTCAAGGCGACCGTGCCGTCGGCGGACAAGGTGTTGGGGTCGAGCAAAACGCGCTCGCCGCGGTCCGGGCCCGTGGCCACGAATAGGACGTCCTGGTTCTGCAGTCCGCCGTTGTGCGTGTAAAACCAGCGCCCGCCCCGCTGCGTGGGCGGACTCCAGCGCTCGTAGTTCCAGATCGACTTCAGAGCCGCCGCGATCCGGTCGCGCGAGCCGATCGAATCCAGGTAGGTGCGCGTCAGTTTCGCCTCGGCATCGACCCATGTCCGGGTGCGGGCGGAGTCCAGGTTCTCGAGCCAGCGATAGGGATCCGCAACCTCGACTCCATGCAAGCGATCGACGTGATCGTCCCGCGCGGCCTCGGGGTATATCAGCGGCGTCTGCTCGACAGCTATCGCGGTTGCTCCGTCCAGGACACACAGCGTTGCGACAAAGACACAAGCGACTCGCATCGACGAGCTCCTCCTACGGTTCCTTTCAATCCCGTCCGGGGCGCCTTCTTTGAGCGAGCCGCTCGCCGGGACCGACTCATCAACGATCCGTGCCCGCCAGCTGAATCAGGGACCTGGCGTAGCCCGGCGCCGTCGGTTCGTGCATGAAGTACACGTGAATGTCGCGCCAGGCGGTCGCGCGCAGGCGGTCGGCCCATTGTTTCAACTCGGCGTCGGAGTAGTTCTCCAGGCGCAGCCTGACGTAGCCCCAGGGCGCCGTTTCCACCAGCGGCGGCGGCGCGTTGTCTTCGCGCTCGGACAGGCACAGCGCTGCGCCGGCACTCTTCAGGACGTCGTAAACCTCATCGGCAAACCAGCTGTCATTGCGGAACTCGAAAGCCGCCGCATGCCCCGCGGGCAGCAGGCGCAGGAACTCATCGAGCCGCGGCAGATCCTTCTTTAGAAACGGCGGCAGCTGGAACAGCACCGGCCCGCGCTTGCCGCCGAGGGACTCCAGATTGCGGTACAGGAACGCGACCGAGTCGGCGGCCTCGTCCGCCTTGATGCGCGCTTCGTGCGTGATGCGCCGCGGCGCCTTGATCGCAAACCGGAACTGCGCCGGGGTGGACCTGGCCCAGTTCTCCAGCACGGTCACCTTGGGCATCTGATAGAAGCTGTTGTTGATCTCCACCGTGGGCAGGCGCTCCGAGTAATACGCCAGCATCGCCTCCGGCTTGAGGTCGCCCGGATAGAAGCTTCCTTTCCACTCCTTGAAGGAGTACCCGCTGGCACCAGCCAGGATCTTCGCGTCCGTCATCTGCCCAGCTCCTCGATTAGGCCGCGCGCGCCCTGCACCCCGGCCAGCCTAGAATCTTTCGGATGGAGAAGGGCAAGCTTAGCGAATACGCTGCAAAGCGGAAGTTCGAGGCGACGCCGGAGCCCGCGCCGGCCACGCCAGGGGCGGCATCGGGGCCGCTGCTGTTCGTGGTGCAGCAGCATTCGGCCCGGCGCTTGCACTACGACTTCCGGCTCGAATGCGACGGCGTGCTCAAGTCCTGGGCCGTCCCGAAGGGGCCTTCGCTGATTCTGAGCGACAAGCGCCTGGCGGTGCAGACCGAGGACCATCCGTACGACTATGCCTCCTTCGAGGGCGTGATCCCGCCTGGCCAGTACGGCGCCGGCGAGGTGATCGTATGGGACTGTGGCGTGTATTCGCCCGATGAGCATGGAACCTGGTTCCACGATCGGGCGGAAGCCGAGCGCCAGGTTCGCGCCGGGCTGGAGAAGGGCAAGCTCGGCTTTCTGCTGCGGGGCGAGAAACTCAAAGGGTCGTTCGCGCTGGTTCGTACGGCCAAGGATCCCAAGAGCTGGCTGCTGATCAAGCACCGGGACCGGTTTGCATCGACCGTCGACATCACCACGCAAAACCGCTCGGTGCTCTCCGGCGTCGCGGTCGAGGATCTGAAGGTCGTGCCGGTGCAACGGATCGCCGCCGCCCAGCTCGTGCCGAGCGGCCCGTCGGTGAAAATGCCCGACAAAATTTCGCCGATGCTGGCCGAGACGGCCGATCAGCCTTTCAATCGCCCGGAGTGGATGTGGGAGCCCAAACTCGACGGCTACCGGGTGCTCGCTTTCATCGATGCGCAGGGCGTCAAGCTGCGTTCGCGGCGCGACCTGGAGCTGGCCGGCACCTTCCCGCGCCTGGCCAACGAGCTTCGCAACCAGGCCGTGGACCGCATGATCCTGGATGGGGAGGTGGTCGCCTTTGACGCAAGCGGCCGGCCCTCGTTCAACGCCCTGCAGAATCGGGTGCAGTTGAAGACCGAGCGGGAAATCACCGCGGCCGATCGGGACGTGCCCGCGATCTTCTACTGCTTCGACCTGCTGTATTTCGCCGGCATCGATCTGCGCAAATCGCCTTACCGCGACCGGCGCCGCTACCTGGCGCAATGCCTGTTGCCCTCGACGCTGGTGCAGCTCGTGCATGCGGCCGACGACGGCATCGCGTTGCAGCAGGCCGCGCTGGCCAGCGGTTTCGAAGGCGTGATCGGAAAGCGCAGGGACAGCCCCTATGAGGCGGGCAGGCGTTCGCCCTCGTGGCTCAAGGTCAAACCAACCCAGAGCGCCGAATTCGTGATCGGCGGCTACACCCGGGGCCAGGGCTCGCGTGCGCCGCTGGGCGCGCTGCTCGTGGGCACCCGGGAGGGGAACCGGCTGCGCTTCGCATCCCACGTGGGATCGGGCTTCGACGAGGCCACCCTGGCTCAGCTGAAGAAGCGGCTGGAGCCGCTGAAGCGGACCACCTGCCCGTTCGACGAGACGCCGGAGCTGCCCAATCCGACGACCTGGGTCGAACCGAAACTTGTCGCCGAGGTGAAATTTCACAGTTGGACCGAGGACGGTCACCTGCGCCACCCGATATTCGTCCGCTTGCGCGATGACGTGGATCCCGCCTTCGCACTTCGTGCTTCGGCGGGCAAGCCCGCCGTAGCGCGCCGCGCGGAGGCGGGCGCCAAGGACGGCAGCGCACACGCGGAGAGCCAGGTCGATGCGGTTCTCGCACAACTCGAAAGCAGGAAGACCGAATTTGCGCTGCTGATCGGGTCGCATCGCATCCGGCTGACGCACCTGGACCGGGTCTACTGGCCCGCGGACCCCGCGCTGCGGCAGCCGCCGCTGACGAAGCGGGATCTGCTGCGTTACTTCGCCCAGGTCTCGCCCTGCATCCTGCCGCACCTGGCGGACCGCCCGCTCACGATGATCCGCATGCCGGACGGCATCGACGGCCAGCGCTTTTTCCAGAAGCACTGGGAGCAGGAGCGCCCGCAGTTCGCCGAGACGATCACCGTGTTCTCCAGCCACAAGGACGAGAATCAGGAGTACCTCCTGTGCAACAACCTGGCCACGCTGCTGTGGCTGGCGCAATCCGGCGCGCTCGAGTTCCATGTCTGGCACTCGCGCGCGAAGGTGGGGCCCGATTCCGTCTCGAAGGCCACCGACTACGGCACGTCCAAGGAGTCACTCGAGGCTTCGGTATTGAACTATCCGGATTACCTGGTGTTCGACCTTGACCCGTACATCTACTCCGGCAAGGAGCAGCCGGGCGGAGAGCCGGAGCTGAACACGGTGGCGTTCGAAAAAGGCAAGGAAGTGGCGTTCTGGCTGCGCGAGCTGCTCAACAGCATGTCGCTCGAACCGATCGTCAAGACATCGGGCAAGACCGGCCTGCACGTCTTCGTGCCGATCCGGCGCACGATCGATTTCGACACTGCGCGCCACGTGGTCGAGCTGGTCGGCCGCCACCTGATGCGGCAGCACCCCAAAGACATCACGATGGAATGGAGCATCCCCAAGCGCACCGGCAAGATCTTCATGGATTACAATATGAATGTCCGCGGCAAGACGTTGAACGTGGCCTACTCGCCGAGAGGCGTGCCCGGGGCGCCGGTGTCGATGCCGCTGACATGGGAAGAGCTCGCCAGCGCGCACCCGCTCGATTTCCGACTCACCAACGCGGCGCAGCGGCTGGCACAAACCGGCGATCGCTGGCGCGACGCCCTGAAACGCAAGCAGAGCCTTGAAAACGTCCTGAATGGCGCCAAGGCTTGAGTTGCTTTCAGTCGCTGAGAGGTGAACCATGGCTGCGCGTTCAATCGGCTCGCTGACGGTTTCCTTCGGACTGGTGTCGATTCCGGTCAAGCTGTACTCGGCGACCGAATCGAGCCGTGCCATCTCCTTCAACATGCTGCACAAGACGGACGGCTCGCGCCTGAAACAGCAGTACGTGTGCATCAAGGAGGGCGTGCCGGTCGAGCGCGACGACATCGTCAAGGGCTATGAATTCGCCAAGGACCAGTACGTGATCTTCACGCCTGAGGAGCTGAAGGCGCTCGAGGAAGCCGGCACCCACAGCGCCGACATCACCGAGTTCGTCCCGCTGCAGTCGGTCGATCCGGTGTACTTCGACAAAGCCTATTACCTGGCTCCCGACAAGGGTGGCGCCAAGCCGTACGCGCTGTTTACGCGCGCGCTGCGCGAATCGAACCGCTGCGCGCTCGGGCGCTGGGCCGCGCGGGGCAAGCAGTACATCGTGATGATCCGGCCGATCGAGGACGGGCTGATCATGCAGCAACTGCTGTACGCCGACGAGGTCCGTGCGATCAAAGACCTCGAGATTCCCCAGATTGAGGTCAAGGAAGGCGAGCTCAAGCTGGCTCACCAGTTGATCGAGCAGCAGTCGTCCGAAGCCTTCGACCCCACCCAGTACAAGGACGATGTGCGCGCCCGCATCGAGGCGGCCATCCAGAAGAAGGTCGAAGGCCAGGAAATCACGCTGGCCGAGGGGGCCGAAAGCGCGGGCGCCCAGGTGATCGACCTGATGGAAGCGCTGCGAGCCAGCCTCGAGCGCAAAGGCGCCGCGCCCGCCAAGGCCCCCGAACAGAAGGCCGAACCGGAGCAGGAAGCGCGCAAGCCGCCGAAACGTGCGCCGGCGGCTGAGGCCGCTCCCCCGGCGCGCGCGCGCGCCAGGAAATAGCGCGCATCGCCGACCCGGTCGCCACCTCGATGCGGCAGTACGGCGTGAGCGACGTCGAGAAGATGCTGCGCCTGCCGCGCAGTACGATCCGCGCACTGGCCTCGGCCGGCTTTGTGACCCCCGCCCGCGGGCCGCGCAATACCCTGCTGTTCTCTTTCCAGGACCTGATCGTGCTGCGCGCGGCGCAGACGCTGGCCAACGCCAAGGTGCCCGCCAAGCGCATCACGCGCTCGCTGAAGGCGTTGCGCCGCCAGCTGCCCGAAACCATGCCGCTGTCGGGCCTGTCTATCAGCGCCGTGGGCGAACAGGTCGTGGTGCGCGATGGCGCGGCGCACCGGCAGGTCGAGTCGGGCCAATATGTACTGGCCTTCGAGGGCGACCCTGACAGCGGCTCGCTGAGCGTATTGGAACGCGCGCCGACGCCAGCGCCGACCGCCCTGGAAGACTGGTTCGCCCGCGGCGTGGCGCTGGAGCGCGAAGACCCAGAGGCGGCGATCGAAGCTTATGCCAGGGCCATCGCAGCCGAGCCCGGCCGGCTCGATGCCCGCATCAACCTTGGCCGTCTGCTGCACGAAACCGGACGGCGCCAGGAGGCCGAGCGCGTCTACCGCAAGGCCGTCGAGGCGTGCGGCCGCGATCCGCTGTTGTTGTACAACCTCGGCGTGCTGCTCGGCGACCTGAACCGAACGCGAGACGCGATCGAGGCTTACGAGGGCGCGCTGCGCGGCGACCCTGCGATGGCCGACACCCACTACAACCTCGGCCTGCTCTACGAAAAGCTCGGCATGGCGAAGCAAGCCATCCGGCACATGTCGCAGTATCGGCGCCTGATGCAGATCCATGGCGATTGACGGCCCGCCGAAGCCGACTGTTTCCCGCCGCGCCGCCATCGCCATGGGCCTTGCCTTCCTGGCCGCGGGCGCGTATCCGCTCGCCGTCGGCCTGGGTCTGGCCACCGCCCGGCGCGCAAGCCTTCACGTGCCACTGTGGGTTGCCGCCCTGGCGGGCACGTGCTTCATTCTGGTCGGCGCCTTGCTGCTGATACCGGAGAGCAGCTCCCGGTTGCGCGGCTTCGTCGGCGGTGTGTTCGTAACGGCGCTGGCCTCGACCTTCGATTGGATCGCGTTCGGCCCGGGCGAGCGCTATTTCGGCGCCGGCTTTCCGGCCGGGGCGTGGTTGCCGCATTCCGGATCGAGTGAAACGTCGGCCCGGATCGTATTCGGGTTGGCCGCTGTCGTCCTCGATGCGGTCGCGCTGTGGGGCTGGGTCCGGTGGGCGCGGGCCCCGGGCGAGCCGGACGGGCAATCGAAGTCTGGCGGCTGAACGCGATGAGCACCGCATCGCGGCGCGCTGAACTTTTTGCTCGCGCCGCGAATCCAAGGGGTCGTAGGCGGGCTGGGTGACCCGAGCGTGCGCGCCAGCCTCGCACGATCACAGGAGCGGCTGATGAATCGGTCCGCGTTGCGTGTCCTGGGCATGGCAGCGATGCTTGCGGCCGCGGCCGCGCTTGCGGCGTGCGCGACGCCGGACCGCCGGACCGACCAGGAGCGCAGGGCCGACGAGGCGATCACCCGGAGCGTCAAGGCGGCACTGGCCAGCGAGCGGTATGTCGATGCCGACCACATCGACGTAGCTGCCAATCGCGGCGTGGTTCGATTGTCCGGGCTGGTTGCGACCGACGTCGATTTGCGGGAGGTATTGCGCACCAGCGCCGCGGTGCCCGGAGTTCGCAGCGTGGTCGACGACCTCGAGATAATCCAGTTCGGCGGGCGCCGGCGTTGACCCCGCTGTTGACCCTTGTGAACGCTGGCGCCGACAGTCCATCCGGCAATTCGCTGAAGCGTCACGCGTGCCGCGCCCGCGCTGCGTGGCTCGTGCTCGCGGGCACGCTGATCGCTTTCGCGTGTTCGGCTCCGGACCCGCGCACCGCGCAGGAGCGGGGCGCCGACGAGGCTGTCGCCGCTCAAGTCGAGGCGGCGCTCCAGTCGGACGACATCATCTACGCCAGGCACATCGACGTCGAAGCCAGGCGCGGCGTCGTCTGGCTGACCGGCTGGGTCATTACCGCCGACCAGGCGAGGAAAGCCGTGATCGTCGCCTCCGCCGTGCCCGGCGTTCAGCGCGTGGTCGACGGCATCGAGGTGAAGGACTACTTCTCCCAGCCGTGATCGTCGTCGCCAGCGCCTCAGGCCGGCTCGGCGACGGCCGCGGCCACCAGCGCAACGTCGCTCGCGGACACCGACGCGAGGTCGAACTTCGCGGCGGCCGCCGCCATCCGCGTCAGGGCCTGAGCGATCGGCATCGCCGCTCCGGTATCGCCCTTCTTGGCGCGCACGAAACGGACCGGATTGATCCGCGCAACGACATAGTTACGAAGATACGGCGACTTCATGCCGCGCGCGTGCAGTGCCTCGACGATGCGGCCGACCTGGGCGTCGATCTGCTCGATACGCGCGGCCCAGTCTTCCCGGAAGCGCAGGCTGACCGGCAGGGTGCGGCTGTCGAAGCGGTCGACCTTCTTCAGAAAGGAGTTGTAGGCGCCGCCGCCGAAGCGCGCATTGCGCTCGTACACGATCCCGAGCGTCAGCAATTCGGGTGCCTCGAACTCGGCGGCAAACCGGGCTTCCTTCGCGCGCGGGTCGCGCTTGGCCAGCGTGCGCGCCATCCGGATCACTTCGAGCGCGCGATCCTTCAGGTTGTGTGCTTTCTCCGTATTGAGCGCCAGGATTCGGAAGGCCAGGCTCTCATCGGGCGACACCAGCGCCATGATCTGCTTCAGTCCGAGCATTTTCGCGGCGGCGAGGCGATGGCGGCCGTTCGGCGTCCACAGCCTGCCGTCGTCGCCGCGCACGACGATCAGCGGGTCCAGAAACGACCCGGACTCCTCGATTTTCGCGGCCAGCCGCTGCGTGTGCGTGGGCGACAGATCGCGCTGAAACGGCGTGGGCGCGACCGCCTCCAGCGGCAGCGCCGCCAGCAATACCGGGCGTCCCGAAAGCGGCTCCCGATAAGCGCCGACCGCGGCCCCGCCGGCGCCGCTCACCTGTTGCCGGAGCGAGGCCAGCTCCGGCGCGTCGGGCTCGAGCACGATCTGGTCGGCCGAAAGCCCGCGCTTGTGCGCGCCCGGCGCGAGCTTTCCGCGCGTCTTGCGGCCCCGCGCTGGGGCTTTCGTGGCAATCTTCGCCCCGGACTTGCGTGGTGTGCGACCTGGCATGCTCCAAGTCTAGTCAAATGCGGACAGACCGATGAAACGAATCGTCGTGTTCGGCTACGGCGCGGTTGGTCGCGAAGTCGCCGCGCTGCTGGTCGCGCGCGGCGACGACGTCGTCGTTGCGCAGCGTGCGGCGCCGAAAACGCTGCGGGCCGGCGTTGCTTTCAAGCCGTGCGATCTGACCCAGCCGGCGCTGGTTGCTGCCGCTTGCGCCGGCCGCGAGATCGCGATTTGCGCCGCCGGCTTTGCCTACGACTCGCGCGTTTGGGAGCATGCCTGGCCGATGGCGATGCAGGCCCTGCTCGACGCGTGCGAGGCGGCTAAAGCGCGCTTCGTGTTCGCGGACAACCTGTACATGGCCGGCCCGCAGACAAAGCCGTTGACGGAAGACATGCCGTTGACGAACTACGGGCGCAAGCCGAGGGTGCGGTCGCAAATCACGCGCATGTGGCAACAGGCCCACCAGGCAGGTCGTGTGCGGTCGGTCGCGGTGCGCGCGTCCGACTTCTACGGCCCGGACGTTCCGACCTCCATGCTGTCGGCCTTCGGTGTCGCGCCCCTGGTGGCCGGCAAGCCGGCTTTCGTGCCATACAGCCCCGATTTTCCGCACGATTTCACGTATGTGCCGGACTTTGCGCGCGCGCTCGTGACGTTGGCCGATGCTCCCGATGATGCGTACGGACAGGCCTGGAACGTACCGAACGCACCGACCCGCTCGCTGCGTGAGCTGCTGGCCCTGGCGGCTCGCATCGCCGGCGTACCGTTGCGCCTGTTCGTGCTTCCCGCGTGGCTTCAGCCGGTGCTGGGACTGTTCGTGCCGGAAGTGCGCGAGCTCATCGAGATGCGATTCCAGACCGATCGGCCGTACCGGGTCGATGCGACGAAATTCTCGGCGCGCTTCGGGCCGCGTTTCACGAGCTTCGAGGAAGGCCTGGCCGCCACCGTGGAGTTCTACCGGCGCATGGTTGCCGAAAAAGCGGCATGACACCGCCTTGACTGCGGCGCCGGCCACGAGCAGCATCGGTCGAATCATTCGACCAGGGAGTCACGCATGGACAAGATCAAGCCGCTGTACACCACCACCGCCACCGCGATCGGCGGCCGCAACGGGCACACGGAAACCAGCGACGGTATCGTCAAAGCCGATCTTTCGCTGCCCAAGGACATGGGCGGTCCGGGCCGGCCGGGCGCGGCCACCCCGGAGCACCTGTTCGCGGCCGGTTACGCCGCCTGCTTCGGCGGAGCGCTCGACTTCGTCGCGAAACAGCAGAAAAAGGACGCGAGCAAGGCGAAGATCACTTGTGCCGTTTCGATCGGGCCGCGCGAGCTGGGCGGGTTCGGCCTGGCGGTGAAGATGCGGGTCGAGGACCGCAGCCTGGCGCAGGGCGACCTGTCCGCGCTGGCGCGAGAGGCGCACGAGAAGATCTGCCCATATTCGCATGCCACGCGCGGCAATGTCGACGTGCAGTTCGAGGTCGTCGGCTCCTGAGTGGAAGCCCTCTCCCCCAGCCAATGTGATGTGAAGGCGTGGGAGAGGGAGTGTTCCGGGCGGAGACAACGTAGTGCTGGTTCACGGCCGGGCGGTCGACAGCGCCAGGTACACCGCCAGCACGATGCCGATCAGCGTGACCAGAAGGCTGCTGACGAAAATCAACCCACCTCCGGAATAGTTCCGCGGGCGGTCCTGGGCAGGCAGGGTCGCGATGAATCTTCGGTGCTGCAGCGTGGCGGCGAGGATCATCGCGGCGCCGGCGCCGACCAGCACGACGCCGAGCAGCGCCGGGATATCGCTCGGGACGCGCGCAGCGTGCGACTGCGCGGAAACGATCTGCAGGAACAGGCCAAAGCGGGCGATCACGAAACCGAGCGCGATCACCGTCAAACCGGTGCGCAACCAGGCGAGCAGCGTGCGTTCGGCCGCGAAGTACACGCGCGGGTCGGAGTGGCTCAACGGCATTTGCGCCCCCATTGCGCGCCCGTTATCGCAACAGTGTCAATGGCGGGCGGATGGTCGCCCGTGACATGCACCCGAATCGGGCCCGCCAACACGTCTGCGCGCGCTCGAATTGCCGCCGTCGGATGCCGCGCCGCGTCTGAGTCTGGTCCAACAGGTCGCATTCTCGACATCGAGCCCGCCTGCCCTTCGCGGGCCGCACCTGATCCCAACGGCGCGGTATTCGGAATCCCCGTCGACCGGCGCAAAATGTTGTGTGGCTTTAGCGACGTCCGACACATCCGCCAATGTGAGGCATGCTAATATATTTGAGCAAATGTAAATTGCTTGACGTCCTCAAACTCCAACAAACAACGACCCCACGATGAAACGCACCGCCTTCATTCTGCTGGTTGCGCTGACCGCCGCGTGCTCGACGCCGACCCCGCCCGCCCCGCCGCCGCCGCCGGAGAGGGCGCCCGAGCCGCCCCCGCCGCCCCCGCCGCCGCCTCCTCCCCCGCCGCCCAAGCCGGCGCCTGTGGCGCCGACCGAGTCGCCACAGCAGCTATTCGAGAAGGCGCGTGCGGCCGTTACGAACGAGAGCGTTTACTTCGATTTTGACAAGGCCGTCATCAAGTCCGACCAGCTGGCCGCGATCACGGATAACGCCAAGGTGGCCAGCACCTACCCGAACGATTACGTGACGCTGCAAGGCAACTGCGACGAGCGCGGCAGCCGCGAATACAACCTCGCCCTGGGTCAGCGCCGGGCCGATGCGGTCAAGCAGCGCATGGTCCTGATTGGAATTCCCGACGCACGGATCGAGACGATCAGTTTCGGCAAGGAGAAACCGCGCGCGACCTGTCACAGCGAGACGTGCTGGTCCGTCAATCGGCGAGTCGACTTCGTGCACGAGTGGAAGTGAGTTCGTCCCGACGATAATCCCCCAGCGAGCGACGATCGGGCGGCCCGGACCTCGGAGTCGCCCGTTTTTTTTTCACATCTCGCCGAGCGGGATCCGCTTGCCGGCGCTGTCCCGCACCTTCATCAGCTTGGCCAGCTTCTCCAGGCGCTGCTGCAGCTCGATCAGGTCGGCGTGCCCCAGCGAGTTCAGCGCGTCGGGCAGGACGCCCTCCAGCGGCAGCGGCGCCCGCGTGACGATTTCGCGGCCAGACCGGGTCAGCGACAGATGCACGACACGCTGGTCCTGGCTGGACCGGTCGCGCTGTATCAGCCCGCGCTTTTCGAGCGGATCGATCAGGTTGCTGGCGGTCGATTGGTGAAGGCCCATGGCACGCGCCAGCTCGGTCACGCGGATCCCCGGCCGGCGCTGCAGCTCGGCGAGCACCCACAGCTGGGCGCCGCTGACGCCGGTGCGGTCCTGGACCCACTGGAAGTGCTTCTTGGCGGAACGGAAGATCAGGCGGAATTGACCGAGCACGGATATCGCGAGGCGGCGGTCGCGCTCACGGCCGGATTCGGGTCGCGCCGTGCGGGGCGGGCGGCGCGCGATCGCGGACTTCGATCGGGTTTTCGAGGCGCTCTTCACCATGGGCGGCGGTCATGCAGGCGCCAGCGGACGCGGAACTGCATGGTGTGAGTCTATTCGAAGGGCGGCGTTCGCAGCGTCCCGAGCATCGCGTCCAGCAGCGCTCCCATCTCGGAGTGGTCGCTCAGGAAGAAGCGGGCGAGCGTTGCGGGGTCGTCGCGGCCCACGCGCACCGTGACCCAGTTCGGTAAAGCGCGCTCGAACACCGCTTCGTCGTTCACATCGTCGCCCACGAAGACGGCCGCGCCGCACTGCGCCCGCTGCACCAGCGCGGCGACCGCATCACCCTTGTCGGGCGCGCTCGCCAGCACCACGTTGATGACGCATTTGCCGCCGAAGGTCCTGAGTCCCGGATCGAGGCCGCGCAGCAGGCTGCGGATGCGGGCAACGGCCCGCCGCCGGTCATGCGCGAGCCGGTAATGCAGCGAGAGGGAGAAGCGTTTGTCCTCCACCTGGACGCCGGCGGCACCAAGGCCGGCGGCATGCGCGGCCAGATGCGCCCGCAGGCCGTCCAGCAAGGACGTCTCCGGTCCCGGCTCCCGCGCCGGGTCCTCGGCGCCGTGATTGCCGACGACGAATCGGGGCGAGAAGCCCAGTCGCCGCGAGACGTCGGCCACCGAGCGGCCGGTCACCACGGCGACGGGCCGCAAGCGTGCCAGGCGATCGAGGCGTTCCGAAACCTCCGGCGCCACGCGGGCGTCGTCGGGCCGCTCCACGATCGGGGCCAGCGTGCCGTCGAAATCGAAAGCCAGCAACGGGCGCGCCCGCAGTGCCGCATCCAGCGCGCGCCTGCCTTCGGCCTTGAAAAGGTGTCGCATCTCAGGCGTCGTGATGGCGCCGCACGCGTGCCTCGATGCGCTGGCGCAGCCGCAGGCGCCCCGCGTCGGTCAGCATCCGACCGGCCCAGCGATAGACGTTGAACTCCCGCACCGTCATCCGCAAACTGGCCATGCGCTCGCGCTGCTCGGGCTCCGGCATCGTCAACGCACGCTGGATCTGGGCGGCGCATTCCTCGACGTGATACGGATTGACGATCAGGGCTTCGCTCATCTCGCGGGCCGCGCCGGCAAAGCGGCTCAGTATCAACACGCCGCGCTCATCGTCGCGGGCCGCGACGAACTCCTTGCACACCAGGTTCATCCCGTCGTGCAAACTGGTGACCAGGCAGACATCGGCGGCGCGATAAAGCTCGTTCACCGCGTCGCGCTCGTGGTGCTCCATCAGCAGCCGGACCGGTCGATAATCAGGGCGGCCGAAGCGCTGGTTGATGCGGTCGGCCATCAGGCCGATGCGCTCTTGAAACCGGCGATATTCCTCGAGCACGCCGCGCGACGGCGCCCCTGCCTGCACCAGCACGAACCGCCCGAGCCATTCGGGATGCTGCTCGAGCAGCCGCTCGACCGCCTGCATCCTCTCCAGGACGCCTTTGGTGTAATCCAGGCGGTCGATTCCCACCGCGATCTTCTGGTCGCCCGCGAGGCCGAGGCGCTGCGCCAGGTTGCGCCGGCATTGCTCGATCGAAGGCCAGGCGGCGGTGGCGGCGGCAGTCGGCCATTCGATCGAGATCGGATAGCTCTCGATGAACGTATCCTCGTCGTGATACGAAATCGTCGAATGCTCGTGCTCGATGCGCGCTTCCAGATTGCGATCGACGGTTTCGATGAAATTCTTGCAGTGGAAACGCGTGTGGAAGCCCAAAATGGTGCTGCCGAGCATGCCCTGAAGGATTTCGCGCCGCCAGGGACAGATTCCGAAGGATTCCGGGTTCGGCCACGGAATGTGCCAGAAGCTCAGAATCGTCGCGCGCGGCAGGCGGTCGCGGATCATCGCCGGCAGCAGCGCGAAGTGATAGTCCTGCACCATGACGACCGGATCCTCGCTGCGGGCCTCGCTGAGCACCGCGTCGGCGAAGCGCTGGTTGACCTCGCGGTACGCCTGCCAGTCCGGCTCGCGGAACACCGGCCGCACGTGCGCCACGTGGCACAGCGGCCACAGGCCCTCGTTGGCAAAGCCGTAGTAGTACCCCTGTTCCTCCTGCTGGCTCAGCCAGATGCGCCGCAGCGTGTACTCGCCGCGCCCGGGAGGCGCCGGCATGTGATCGCGCGGGTCGACCATCTGCAAATCCGCGCTGCCGCTGCCGTGCGCGATCCAGGTGCCCGAGCACGCGCGCATCACCGGTTCGATCGCCGTCACGAGGCCGCTGGCCGGCCGTCGGACGATCACGCCCTGGGGCGCCGCCTCGTGGATGTAGGGTTCGCGGTTGGACACGACCAGGATCTCGTCGCCGCGCAGCTGCGTGCGCAACAGCGAGCGCAGCCGATCCGGGCTCCATTCGGCCTCCGGCACCTGAATCCGGCGGTACTCGTCGTCCAGATCGCGCAGGCGCGAGCGCAGGTCGGCGGCCAGCGGCGCCAGCTCGGGAGTCGGCGGCAGCAGCGGCCTGAGCAGCCCCTCGCCGCGCAGCAGCGCGCGCGCGCCCGAGACCCAGCCGCGCCAGCTCAGCTGCGCGACCACGACCGTGATCATCGCGATGACCGCGCCGAGGCCGGCAATCAGGATGATCAGGTACTCGCGGGTGTCCTGGCTGCGGCGCGCGATGAAGCTCATGTCGTGCAGCAGCACCAGGTCCGCGACCCGGTGGCCCGATTCGTCGCTGGCCGGATAGACCCCGATGTGAACCGGGCCGCCCTCGATCGGCACCATGGATTCGGCGTGCTCAGAGGCCTTCCGGGCCTGGCCGCAGGTCAGCGACGCCGGATAGCCCGAAGTCCGGCGCAGCAACCGGCCGTCGATCGAGCACAGGCCGATCGCCACCAGCCGCTCGTCGTGAACCGCGCGATTGAGCAGCACCGGCAGGTGCGTGCTCTCCGGGTCCACCAGGGACTGGTCGATCGAGTCCGACAAGGCGTTCGCAAGCAGGGCGCCTCGCAGGTCCAGGTCGCGCGAAAACCAGCGCAGCGTCAGCCGGTCCATCAGGGGCAGGGCCAGGTAAGCCGCCGCGACCAGCGTGACCACGAGGGGAACCAGGAAGCGAAGCTGAAGACGGAATGTATTCATCGGCCTGGCGGGCGGCGCCGGCGGCCGCGTGTCGCGGCGCGCCCGGGGGTTGGGGCGCCGCGGTCCATCATGAAAGACGCCGAACCTATTATATTGGTGCAAATGTATTAGCGCGTTGGCGCCAGCGCCTCGAGGCCATTTGGCCGTGCTGCAAAGCCTATGACGACATCGCCGTCGATGGAGGCCGGATCGCTGGCCACGCTGCAGCTGGCGATGGTCGGCAACTGCGCGATCAGCGCGCTGATCGATACCAGGGCCCGGGTCGTGTGGTGCTGCATGCCGCGCTTCGACGGCGACCCGGTGTTTTGCGCGCTGCTCGACTCGGCCGATGGCGTGGGGCTGGACGGAACGACCGCAATCGAGCTCGAGGGCCTGTCGCGCAGCGAGCAGAGCTACGACGCCGGGACCGCGATCGTGCGTACGCGCCTGTTCGATGGCCTGGGTCAGGGCATCGAGATCGTCGACTTCGCGCCGCGCTTCTTCCAGCGCGACCGCTTTTTCCGTCCGGCGCAGCTGGTGCGGCGCGTGCGGCCGCTGCAGGGCCATCCGCGCGTGCGCGTGGTCGTGCGTCCCCGCAGCGATTGGGGCGCCAACCGGCCGGTCAGCACACGCGGCAGCAACCACCTGCGCTTCGTCGGGTCGGGATGGACGCTGCGCCTGACCACCAACGCGCCGTTGAGCTACGTGATCGCCGAGACCTGGTTTTCGCTGCAGGGGCCGATCAGCCTGCTGCTCGGTCCCGATGAAACGCTGTCGGGCGGCATCGAGGACACGGCCCGCGAATTCGAAGAGCAGACCTCGCTGTACTGGCTGCGCTGGACGCGGCGGCTGGCGATCCCGTTGCAGTGGCAGGACGCGGTGATCCGCTCGGCGATCACGCTGAAAATGTGCCAGTACGAGGAAACCGGCGCGATCGTCGCCGCGATGACCACCAGCATCCCGGAGGCGCCCGCCAGCCAGCGCAACTGGGACTACCGGTATTGCTGGCTGCGCGACGCGTTTTTCGTCGTGCGAGCTCTGAACAGTCTGGCCGAAGTGTCGACCATGGAGGACTACCTGCGATGGCTGCACGATGTGGTGCGCGCCGCCGCCGACGGTCACGTGCAGCCGTTGTACGGAATCGGGCTGGAGGCGCACCTGCCCGAGCGGACCGTGCCGGGCCTGGGCGGATATCGCGGCATGGGGCCGGTGCGTATCGGCAACCAGGCGCACGAGCACTCCCAGCACGACGTGTACGGCAACGTCGTGCTCGGCGCCGCGCAGGCGTTCCACGATCGCCGCCTGCTGCGGCGGGTCGATGCGAGCGATTTTGCCGCGCTCGAGCGGATGGGCGGGCACGCGTGGTCGCTGCACGACCAGCCGGACGCCGGCATGTGGGAGCTGCGCACCCGCTCGCACGTGCACACCTCTTCGGCGTTGATGTGCTGGGCCGCGTGCGACCGGCTTTCCAAGATCGCCCGCGCGGTCGGGCGGCCCGACCGGGTCGCGCACTGGGCCGACCGCGCCGACGCGATCAAAGCCAGGATCCTGCAGCAGGCGTGGAGCGAAAAGCGCCAGGCATTCGTCGCGAGCTTCGGCGGAAGCGATCTGGACGCCGGCGTTCTGCTGATGGCCGAGGTCGGATTCATCGACGCGCGCGATGCGCGCTTCATTCGCACCGTGCAGGCGCTCGAGCAGAACCTGCGCGAGGGCCTCTTCATGCGCCGCTACGAGGCGCCCGACGACTTCGGCCGCCCCGAAGCGGCCTTCATCGCCTGCTCGTTCTGGCACATCGACGCCCTGGCCCGGGTCGGCCGCATGGAGCAGGCCCGCGAGCTGTTCGATGCACTGCTGGCACGGCGCAATCATGTCGGCCTGCTGTCGGAGGACCTGATGGTCGCCAGCGGCGAGCTGTGGGGCAATTTTCCCCAGACCTATTCGATGGTCGGCATCGTGAACTGTGCCAACCGGCTGTCCGCGCCCTGGGAAACCGTGATCTAAAACGGATGCCGCAAAGACCGCGGAGGAGGTAAGCTAACCGGCCCCGCACGAGCTGGAACGCCTTCTGTCACGCCCTCTGTCGGAGGCGGCCGGCGCGGAACGCATCCAGCTTAAGGAGAATCCGCGATGGGTCTTTTCGTGGAAGCCATCGACGTCTGGGCCGCACCGATCCCCGACCGGCCCGGGGGGCTGGCGGAAGCCTTGAAGACCCTGCGTGACGCCGGGGCCGACCTGCAGTGCATCATTGCCCGGCGCGATGCGGAACATCCTGGCATGGGGGTGGTGTTCGTCACGCCGCTGCAGGGCGATCGGGAAATCGCCGCAGCGGAGCAGGTCGGTTTCATCGCCGCGCACACGGTGCACTCGGTGCGGATCAGCGGGCGTGACCGGCCGGGGATCGCCGCGATCGTGTCGCAGAAGATCGCGGAAGCAGGCATCGGCCTGCGCGGCTTCACGGCGCTGGTGGCCGGCACGCAGTTCATCGCCTATCTGGCGCTGGATTCGCGCGACGACGCCGATCGCGTCACCAGAATCCTCACCCAGACCTAGCCTGCCCTGACAGGCCGGGTCCGGCGCGGCCCCCGCGGCATCGCGATCACCCTCACCCCGGCCCTCTCCCGCTGGCGCGGGAGAGGGGGAACTTCAAAACCTCGCCGCGACCGGCACTCTGCCGCGCACGCTCTAGCCCGATCGCCGTGGGCGCGCGTGGGCGCATCCGGCGGGCAGGTCGCGCAATTTTCGGCTGGACCGGATCGCGCGCAAGCCCCACGCTGCCGCCATGAAACTGCTCGCGAAACAGGGTCCCGCGCGCTCAAGCCTGCCGGTGGGTGCAGGCAAGCGCCCGCAAGAGGCCCGGTGGCCGCGCGCGGCCAACCGTGCGCTGTCCGCATCGCACCGGCCGGCCGGGTCAGGCGCTTTCGCGCTGGACGGAGTGGCACCGCGCCTGAGCCGGCTCAGTTATGTCGCCGCCGGAGCCTTCCTGGTCGGGGATGTCGTGCTGGACGACCATTCCAGCGTCTGGTTCTGCGCGGTGATTCGCGGCGATAACGGCTCGATCCGGATCGGTCGCCACACCAACGTGCAGGACGGGGCGGTCATTCACTGCCTGCCGGACGGCGAGGTCGTGGTCGGTGCGCACGTGTCGATCGGACATCTGGCAACCATCCACGGCGCCTGTATCGGCGATCGGTGCCTGGTCGGGATGAATGCAGTGGTGATGGACGGCGCCAGCATCGGCCACGACACGCTGGTGGCGGCCGGATCGATCGTGGCCGGTGGCCGGCGCTTCGAGCCAGGCGTTCTGTTGCGCGGCAGCCCGGCGCGCGTGGTGCGCGCGTTGACCGATCGCGAGCTGGCGGCAATCCAGGCCAACGCGCTGCAATATGTTGCCCGGGCCGACCGCTTCCGCCGGGCGCTTCGGCCACTCTGAGCCCGTCGATGGCCTGGGCGCTGTGCCTCTGCATCGGCCTGTGCTCGGGCTTCCTGGCCGGCCTGCTTGGCGTTGGCGGCGGCACCGTCATCGTGCCGGCGTTGATTCTGGCCGGCCGGCTGCTGGGAATCGGCGCCAATGACTTGGCGCCGGTGGCAATGGCCACGTCACTGGCCATCGTGATCCCGACCTCGATCTCGAGCGCCCGGGCGCATGCCGCGCGCGACTCGATCGACTGGCGCGCGTTCCGACGCCTTGCACCCGGAATCGCAGCCGGCGCCCTGGCCGGTACGCTGGCGGCGTGCGCACTGGGCGCACGCGTGGCGTTGGCGGCATTCATCGGACTTGCCCTGCTGGCGACCCATCAGCTGCTGGCGCGGTCGCCCGAGGTGGCTGCAGCTCCCGCGACGGCGCTGCCCGGCGCGGCGGCGCTGGTCCGGCACGGCGTGGCCATCGGCCTGCTGTCAGCGCTGGCGGGGGTCGGCGGCGGGCTGCTGTCGGTGCCGCTGCTGGCGCATTACATCCCGATGAAGCGCGCCATCGGGACGGCCGCCGCGCTGGGTCTGCCTCTGGCCGCGGCCGGGCTGACCGGATACCTGATGGCAGGGCACCCGGCGCAATGCACCACAGGCTGCATCGGCTACGTCTTCCTTCCGGCCGTGCTGGCCATCTCGCTGGCGGCCAGCGCAACGGCGCCGCTCGGCGCAAGCCTCGCCCATCACCTGCCGGTCCGGTTGCTCGAGCGCGTGTTCGCCGCCCTTCTGTTGGTGGTATCGGTCGACTTGTCGGCCGAACTGTTCTGGTGATTCCTAAGGCGCGAGCAGCCAGTGCACGCTGAACAGGCGCTGCGGGTCGCACCAGACCTCCGCAGGCACCCAGCCGGCGCGTGCGGCCAGATCACGCAGGCCTTCGATCGTGTATTTGTACGAATTCTCGGTATGCAAACTCTCGCCCCTGGCAAACTCGAACGCGCACCCGCAGGCATGCACGGTTTGCCGCCGCCCGCTGATCAGGTGCATCTCGATTCGCTGCGCCTGGGGCTGGTAAAACGCATAGTGGTCGAACGACGCCGGGTCGAAATCGGCCCCGAGCTCGCGGTTCGCGCGCACCAGCAGGTTGCGGTTGAACGCGGCGGTCACGCCGTGCCCATCGTTGTAAGCCCGATGCAGCACGTCCGGCTCCTTGACCAGGTCGACCCCGATCAGCAGGGCCCCCCCTTTCAGTCGCACGGCCGCGTCGGCCAGGAAGGCCTGGGCCTGGTCGGGAGACAGATTGCCGATCGTCGAGCCCAGGAACAGCCCGACGCGATGCCCGTTGCCGGGCCGCTGCCCCGGCAGAGCCAGGGGTCGCGCAAAGTCCGCCGCGATCGGCTCGACCACCAGGCCGGGATGGGCCCGCTCCAGGTCGTTCTTGGCGCCGTCCAGATACTCGACCGAAAGATCGACCGGAACGTAGCGGACCGGGTCCTGGAGCGCCTCCAGCAGGATCGCGGCCTTGATCGGGCTGCCGGCGCCGAACTCGACGAGGTCGGCCCGTGGACCGATCAGCCGCGCGATGTGCTGTGCGTTCTGGCGCAGGATCGCGATCTCGGTACGGGTCAGGTAATACTCGTCGAGCCGACAGATCCGGTCGAACAGCGCGACTCCCTGGCGGTCATAGAAAAACTTCGGCGCGATGCTGCGGGGTCGGCTGCGCAACGCCTCCAACATCGCTTGCGCGAACTCCGAGCAGGCTGGCACGGGAGGCTCGGCCGGGTCCGGTTCGCGCCGATTCAGCGCCGCTCCTCTCATGCGTCCCTCGCGAGCCGAAGACCCGAGAACTGCCAGCGGGCGCCGGGCGGAAAGTAGTTGCGGTAAGTGATGCGGATGTGACCCGGCGGGGTGGCGAAGCTGCCGCCGCGGAGCACCAATTGCCCGACCATGAACTTGCCGTTGTACTCGCCGACCGGATCGGCGCTTGGCCGGAAGCCAGGGTAGGGGTCGTACGAGGAACGGGTCCACTGCCAGACGGCTGCGCGCATCGATGCCGACCCCCCCACGGCGTCGGCCGGCTCCGGGTGCAGTCTGGGCGACGTGGCGCCAGGCGGCAGTCCTGGCCAGGCCGCGGCGGCGGCCTCCCATTCGAACTCCGTGGGCAGCCGCGCCTGCGCCCAGCTTGCGTACGCGCACGCCTCGTAGAAGCTCAGGTGGCAGACCGCCTCGCCCGGGTTCAGCGGCTGCGTGCCGTGCAACGTGAAGACGTTGAACCGGCCGCCGCCGTCCGCCTCCCAATAAAGGGGCGCGTCCCAGCCTTGTTTCTTCACCGTCGCCCATCCGTCGCTGAGCCACAGCTCGGGCCGCCGGTAGCCGCCGTCCAGAACGAAATCCAGATACTCGGCGCAGCTCACCGCGCGCGAGGCGAGCTGAAAGGGCCTGAGCAGCACCGCATGGCGAGGGCTTTCATTGTCGAACGCAAAGCCGCTGCCCGCATGGCCGACCTGCTGCACCCCGCCCCGATGTGCATCCCACCGCAGCGGCGCCGGCTCGCGTACAGCGGCCGGCTCCAAGCGCCGATAGGCCGGCCTCAAGGGATTCAGATAGAACGCGTGCTTGATATCGGTCAGCATCAGCTCCTGATGCTGCTGCTCGTGGTTCAAACCGAGCTCCAGCAGCGGGGTGGCCTGGCCGCCCGCCGCGCCGGCGCCGACCAGTTTCGCCACCGCCCGATCGACGTGTCGCCGGTAGCGAAGCACGTCGCGGTGGCTCGGGCGCGTCAGCAGGCCGCGCAGCTCGCGCGCGTGGCGTGGCCCGAGCGCCTCGTAGTACGAGTTGAACAGCCGCGCATAGCGCTCATCGAAGCACCGGTAGCCCGGATCGTGCGCCTGCAGGACCAGCGCCTCGAAGAACCAGCTCGTATGGGCAAGATGCCACTTGATCGGACTGGCCTCCGGCATCGACTGCACGCACTGATCTTCGGCCGACAACTCGCCGGCCAGTTGCACGGAGGCGGACCGCACGGCGCGAAATCTGTCCAGCAGGGGCGCGGGCGCCGCCGCCGAAACGCCTGGACGGGCTGGCTCGGCCCGCATGGGCCCGCGCCGATCGTGGATCGTGTCCATATCCATGCATTGCGTCCGGTTGATGGGCCCGCTCCGACCGGGCTGGTGCAGCTTATACGACGGCGCGCTCGCCGCCATCCCGGATCGACCGGACGAGCCGGCCACAAGACGGCCGAGACGAGCGCGCGATGCGCGAACCGATGAACCCTCGCGCTCCGGTCACGCTCCCGGATGACGGCCGCAGCAAAACCGTCGGTACAGTCCGTTAACAAGCTGCCGGGCCACTAGATTTAGTCCGCTGCGCCGCCTATCACTTTCTCGATGCGGCGATCCGGAATCAGCCACATCAGCGCCACCACCACGTAGATCGCGAGCGCCAGCCCGGTTGACAGGAATCCCAACGCGATCGCGGCCAGGTACAACAGCGGAGACACCTTGCCCTTAAAATCAGTGCCCACCGCCCTGGCCAGCAGCGAATCGGCGCCGTGGGTGCGAATCACGCAGGCCTGCAGCAGCGAGTAGGACAGGGCCGACAGCAGGAGCACCAGACCGTAAGCGAACGTCGGCCACGTCGCAAAATGGTTTTCGGCCATCCAGCCGGTGGTGAACGGAACCAGTGAAAGCCAGAATAGGAAGTGCAGGTTGGCCCACAGGATGCCGCCGGTGACCCGCTGGATCGTGTGCAGCATATGGTGATGGTTGTTCCAGTAAATGCCGACGTACAGGTAGCTCAGCACATAACTGAAGAATACCGGGACCAGCTCGAGCAGGTCGTCAAGCTGCGCCCCGCGCGGAACCTTCAATTCGAGCACCATGATCGTGATGATTACCGCGATCACCCCGTCGCTGAACGCCTCGAGTCTGCCTTTGCCCATCATCACGCCCCGTTCAGGCGACCGACGGATCGCTCCGGCGTATGCTGCCGCCGTGCGCCGGCTCCCGATTTTCTACACCTTGCTGCTGTTGATCCTGCCGCCCGGCGTGTCGGCGCGCGCTTCCCCCGAATTCGACGCGCTGAGCGCCGAATTCGTCTACTCCAGCCTTGCGCTGACTCCAGTGACGGCCACCGCCCAGGGCTACCATCGCCATCGCGGGGTGCTGTTGGATGAAGAGCTGGGCGATTTCAGCCCGGCGGGGATGGACCATGCGCTGCGGTTCTATCGCGATTGGGAACGGCGCCTCGACCGCCTCGATGCCTCGGGGCTGGACGCCGAGCAGCAAGCCGACGTCCAGATTATCAGGAACGCGGTCAGCCTCGCGCTGCTGGACCTGGAGACGATTCAAGCCTACCGGCACAACCCGACCGTTTATGTCGAGCTGATCGGCGCGGCCCTGTTTGACCCGTTCAGGCTGGATTACGCGCCCATTGGCGTGCGCTTCGGGCACATCATCAAGCGCCTGGAAAAAATGCCCGCGCTGCTCGACCAGGCGCGATCGCAGCTGACCGATGCACCGCCAGTCTGGATCAAGGTCGCTCGCGACGAAAATGCCGGCAATTTCAAGTTGATCGACCAGATTCTGCGAATGCAGGTCCCGGCGCCGCAGAAGATCGCCTACGCGGCGGCGGCCGGCAGGGCGCTCGATGCGCTGCGCGAATTCAACAGCTTCATGGAGCGCACCCTGTCGGCGCGCCCGCACGCCTGGCAGCTGGGCGCCACGTTGTATCGCGAAAAATGCGGTTACGAGCTGTCGGTCGGACACACTCCGGAAGAGCTGCTCGAGTCGGCCGCGGCCGACCTGAAGGCCACGCGCGACCAGATGGCGAAGCTGGCGGCGCCGCTGTCGGTTCCGCAGGCACTGGATCGAATCGCACGTCAGCATCCGACCCCGGACGGCTACCTTGAGCAGGCCAGACTCTCGCTGCGACAGGCGACGCAGTTCGTGCGCGCGAGCGCACTGGTGGCGCTTCCCGGCGCAAGCAACCTGCAGGTGATCGAAACGCCGGAATTCCTGCGAGGTATCTACTCGGTCGGCGGGTTCGACCCTGCTCCGGCGCTCGAACCGCAATTGGGGGCCTTTTACTTCGTCACGCCGATCCCGGCCAGCTGGCCGCGCGAGCGCGTCGAGTCGAAGCTGCGCGAGTACAACGATTTCGGCATCCAGCATCTGACCATCCATGAGGCGATGCCGGGTCACTGGGTGCAGGCCGACTACGCAAACCGCATTCAGCCCGAGGCGCGGCGGCTGCTGCGCACGTTGTACGGCAACGGACCCTACGTGGAGGGATGGGCCATCTACGCGCAGCAGATGATGGTCGATCAGGGATACCTGGACGGCAACGACCCCCTGCGATTGACCTTGCTGAAGCAGTTGCTGCGATCGATCTGCAATACGATTCTGGATATTCGTCTTCACACGATGGGCATGACCGACCAGCAGGCGATGGACCTGATGGTGCACGAAGGTTTTCAGGAATCGGAGGAGGCCGGCGCCAAGCTGGTGCGAGCGAAGCTGTCGTCGTGCCAGCTGGCGACTTACTACGCCGGTTTCAAGGGCTGGCTCGAGGTGCGGGACCGGTTCCGCCAGAGGCATCCGGGCGATTACTCGCTGTCAGGCTTTAACGAGCGCGCGCTTGCGGAAGGCGCCGTGACACTGCCGGCTCTGGACCGGCTGTTGCAGTAGCCGATGCGCGGCCCGCGCGCCGCCCTGCGTGATGTGCTTGCGGCCGCCGCGGTGACCGCATGCGCTGCGCCTGTGCCTGAAACCGGCGATTTCACCGCGCCGGTGGTCGCGGCGCAGATGCAACGGCGGCCGGTCGTGCTGCTGGGGGAGATTCACGACAACGCCGCGCAGCACGCGGTGCGCGCGCAGGCGCTCGCGCTGCTGCTTCGGGCCGGCGCGCGCCCGGCACTGGCGTTCGAGCAGTTCGACCGTGAGCGCCAGGCCGACATCGACCGCGTGCTGGCGCAGGCGCCAGCCGACGGCGTCGACCGCGCAGAACAGCTGGCCGCGCTGGGAGCGCGCGGGTGGAACTGGGCCCTTTACCGCCCGTTCCTGGAGCTGGCACTGCAGTACCGCCTGCCGATCGTCGCGGCCAACCTGTCGCGCACCGACGCGCTGCGCGTCTCCAAGGAAGGCTTCGGCGCCGTCTTCGACGCTGCCCGGCAGCGAGAGCTCGGACTCGACTCCTTGCCCGCCGACCTGCTGCGTGCCCAAGAGGAGGCGGTCGACGAGGGTCACTGCCACCAGCTGGCGGCGGACATGCTGCCGGCACTGGCGCGGGCGCAGATCGCGCGCGATGCGGCGCTGGCCCAGGCGATCCGGCCCTATTTGCAGCGCGGCGTCGTGCTGCTGACCGGCAACGGCCACATACGGCGCGATATCGGCGTTGCGCACTTTCTGCCCGCGCAGCAGCAAGACCGAATCATCAGCATCGCGCTGCTCGAGCACGACAGCGAGGACGACGCCGTCCCGCCGGGCGCGTTCGACGAGGTATTTCGAACACCCAGGCAGGCGCGGGCTGATCCCTGCCAGGCACTTCGGCGGCAGACCCTCTCCCCCACCCCTCTTCCGCACGCGGGAGAGGGGGGTCGGCCGTGATTTGCAAAGAATCGCGTCCCTCATTATCTTTTCGCCCGCGAAACCGCCCACACGCCCCAATGATCAAGACCGAGCACCTGACCAAGCGCTACGGACGGCTTACCGCCGTGGACGACCTGAGCTTCGAAGTGCGCCCGGGCGAGGTGCTTGGCTTCCTCGGTCCGAACGGCGCCGGCAAGACGACCACGATGCGGATGCTGACCGGCTTCATCGCTCCGAGCTCGGGCCGTGCCTCGATTTACGGCCACGATGTGGAGACCGATCCGATCGCTGCCAAGTCCTGCATCGGCTACCTGCCCGAAGGCGCGCCCGCGTACGGGGAGATGACGGCGCGCGGATTCCTGGAGTTCATCGCCGACCTGCGCGGACTGCGCGGCGCCGTGCGGCGCGCCCGCCTCGACACCGTGATCCAGCGCCTGCAGCTGGCACCGGTCCTGCAGCAGTCGATCGAGACGCTGTCCAAGGGATTCCGGCGCCGGGTCGGCCTGGCGCAGGCGATCGTGCACGACCCGGCCGTTCTGATCATGGACGAACCGACCGACGGCCTGGACCCGAACCAGAAACACGAGGTGCGCGCTCTGATCAACGAGATATCGCGCGACAAGATCATCGTGATTTCGACCCATATCCTGGAGGAAGTCGATGCGGTCTGCACGCGCGCGATGGTGATCGCCCGCGGGCGCCTGGTCGCCGACGACACGCCGGCGGGGCTGGCGGCGCGCTCGCGCTACCACAACGCGGTGTCGCTGCAACTGCAGCAGCCGGCACAGCTGGGCGCAGCGCGCGAGGCCGTGGCCGGGCTGGCCCAGGTGGCGGCGGTCGAGGTCGACGAGCGCGGCGCCAGACTGACCGCGTTACCGTCCAATGGGGCTTCCATCCTGGAGCCGATCAACCATCGGCTGGAGCAAGAAGGCATCCACGTGACCGCACTTTGGGTCGAGGTCGGGCGCCTCGACGAGGTTTTTCGAACGATGACAACATGAGGAACATCGCCATCATCTTCCGGCGCGAGCTGGCCGCTTATTTCGCAACGCCGCTCGCTTACGTGTTCATCCTGATCTTCCTGGTGCTGGCCGCCTGGTTCACGTTCTACCTCGGCGGATTTTTCGAACGGGGCCAGGCTGACCTGGAGCCATTCTTCCTTTTTCATCCCTGGCTGTACCTGTTCCTGATCCCGGCCATCTCGATGCGCCTATGGTCGGAGGAGCGCCGCAGCGGCAGCATCGAGCTCCTGATGACCCAGCCGATCACGCTGTGGCAGGCGGTGTTCGGCAAGTTCCTGGCGGCGTGGGCCTGCGCGGCGCTGGCGCTTGCGCTGACTTTTCCACTCTGGATCACGGTGAACTACCTCGGTCATCCCGACAATGGCGCGATCCTGACCGGATACCTGGGAAGCCTGCTGATGGCGGGGGCCTTTCTGGCGGTCGGCTCGTGCATGTCGGCGCTGACCCGCAATGCGGTGGTGGCGTTCATCCTGGGCGTGGCGGCCAGCTTCGTCCTGCTGCTGGCGGGACTTCCGATGGTTTTGAACGCGTTTCGAGGCTGGGCGGCGCCGGCGGTGGTCGATGCGGTCGCATCGCTGTCGTTCCTGACCCACTTCGAAGCGATCGCCAAGGGCGTGGTCGACTTGCGCGATGTGCTGTTTTTCGCGCTGACGATGGTCTGCTTCCTGACCGCCAGCGCGATCCTGCTGGATCTGCACAAGTCGGATTGAGCCCAGGGGACGCAGGAGACGACGATGACGCCGACATGGCGCAGGTTGACGATGGGCGGCGGGGCGCTGGTCGCGCTCGGCGTTCTATTTGTCGCACTGACGGTGCTCAGCAATCAGCTGTTGCGTGGCGTGCGGCTGGACCTGACCGAGCATCGGATGTACACGATCACGCCCGGCACGCACCATATCCTGGATACGCTGAGCGAGCCGGTGAACCTGTACCTGTTCTACTCGGAGCGCGCCGCCGCGCAGTTGCCGGTGGCGCGCATCTACGGCCAGCGGGTGCGGGAATTTCTTCAGGAAGTGTCGGCCCGCAGCAAGGGCAAGGTGCTGCTGCACGTGGTCGACCCGCAGCCGTTTTCCGAAGACGAGGATCGGGCCGCCGAATTCGGGATCCGGGCCGTGCCCGTCGATAACTCGGGCACGTCCCTGTACCTGGGCCTGGCCGGCACCAACAGCACCGACGGGCGTGCGGTGATCGACTTCCTGGACCCGTCCAAGGAACCGTTCCTGGAGTACGACGTGGCCAAGCTGCTGGTCGAGCTGGCGCAGCCGAAGAAGCCCGTGATCGGCTGGCTGTCGTCGATCCCGATGTCCGGCGGCTTCGATCCGGTCGGCGGACAGGAACGGTCGCCCTGGCTTGTTTACACGCAGGCCCAGCAGCTGTTTTCGGTGCGCAACCTGTCGCCGACGATTACACAGATCGACCCGGACGTCGACGTGCTGGTGCTGGTGCACCCGAAGGATCTGCCGGCCGCGGCGATGTACGCGATCGATCAGTACGCGCTGCGCGGCGGGCGGCTGCTGGTGTTCGTCGACCCGCTCGCCGAGCAGGAGGCGGGCGCGCGCGGCGCGATGCTGCCCACCGCCTCGCACGCGTCGTCGCTGGAGCCGCTGCTGTCGGCCTGGGGCGTTTCGTTCGATCCGGGCGAGGTGCTCGGCGACCTCGAGCAAGGGTTGACGGTCCGGGTGCGCGAAGACGAGCCGCCCGAGCGCCACATCGCCATTATCGGGTTCGGATCGCGCGTGTTGTCCGGCGGCGATGTGATCACGTCGGGGCTGACGCAGATCACGATGGACACGGCCGGCATTCTGAGGCCGAAGAAGGATTCCGGCGTTCGTTTCGAGCCTTTGATCCGGTCCAGCACGCGCGCCGCGCCGATACCGGCGCAGCGATTTGTGCAGCTGACCGACCCGGCCACGCTGCGCGAGGGCTTCAAGCCCACCGGTGAAGCCTACACGGTGGCTGCGCGTGTCACCGGCATGGTGAAGACGGCCTTTCCGAATGGGCCGCCGGCCGGGGTACCGCCAGCCGCCGGGCCGGCGCCGCTGACGGCGTCGGCCAAGCCGCTGAATCTGGTGGTGGTGGCCGATGTCGACATGCTGTCGGACTTCCTGTGGGTGCGGTGGCAGAGCTTCCTGGGCCAGCGCACCGCGTCGGCGTGGGCCAACAACGGCGATTTCGTCTGGAACGCGCTGGACAACCTGGCCGGCAGCAGCGACCTGATCAGCGTGCGCGGACGGGCCAGCTTTCTTCGTCCGTTCGAACGCGTCGATGTTTTGCGGGCGTCGGCCGAAGATCGATTCCTGGCGGAGCAGAAAGAGCTGCAGATGCAGCTGACGCAAACCGAGCAGAAGCTGGAGGCGCTGCAGGCGAACCGTGGCGACCCGGCGCGCGCGGCCGCGTCGCAGACGATTCTGACAGCCGACCAGGAGCGCGAGTTGCAGCGGTTCCAGAAGGAAAGACTGCGGATCCGCAAGGAGCTGCGCGACGTGAAGCTGGGCCTGGATCGCGATATCCAAAGCCTCGGGTCCCGGCTGAAGCTGATCGACATCGTGCTGGCGCCGGCTGCCTTTGCGCTGCTGGCTCTGCTGGCCGCCGTCGTGGCCCGCCGTCGGCGCCGTGCCGCGGCGGCCATGCCGGCGCCGCCCCCGCCAGCGGCCGGCGGATGAACGCGCGCCGATTGATCGCCCTGGCGGCGGCGACCGTGGTGGTCGCCGGCGCGGCCGTGTGGGTTTCGGTGCGCAGTCGCCCCGAGCGCGCGGCGGCCGCCGATCGACCCGTGCTGACCTCGCTGGCAGAAGCGATCGACGCCATCAGCGAGGTGCGCCTGTCGCGTGGAGACGGCGCCGCGACGACCCTGCAGCGCCGCACAAGCGGCTGGTTCGTGGCGCAGCGCAACTATCCGGCCGATCCGGGCAAATTGAGGTCGCTGCTGATCGGCCTGTCCGGTCTTCATGTGATCGAGCAGAAGACCAGCGACCCGGCCCACTATGCCGCGTTGAACGTGGAAGACGCCACCGGGCCGCGGGCGCGCAGCGTTCGAATCGACGTCGTCGCTGGCGCGCGCACCTGGTCACTGCTGCTCGGCAAGGCCGCCGAGCTGAACGGAAGTTACGTTCGGGTGCCGGGCGAGGCGGCCGCCGTGCTGGCGCAGCCGCACATCGACGCCGATGCCCAGCCCGCCCGCTGGATCAAGCCCGAATTGCTCGACGTGGCTGCCGACCGCATCGAGCAAGTGACGGTGCGGCCGGCCGACGGCCCGTCGTACCGGGTCGGTCGCGACAAGCGCGGCGCGGACCTGACACTGCATGACGTTCCGCCAGGGCGCAAGCCGGCCGGCCCCGCGGTGGTCGCCGCGGTCGCCAGCTCGCTGACGCGCCTCAATGCCGAGGACGTGAAGGAGCGCGCCGCCACGATGCCGACGCATTCAAGCCGCGCGGGCTTTCGCACTTTCGACGGTCTGCAGCTCGACCTGGTCGGCTATCGCGACGGCGGGACGGCCTGGATCCGGGTCGACGCCAGCGTCGACCCGGATGCGGCCCGGCGCTTCGCGGCGACCCAGGCGGCAGCCGATAAGGCCAAGTCGCCTGATCAAGCCAAGTCGCCGGACCGGGCCGAGCCGTCCCCGGATCAGGCCAAGGCAACGGATCAGCCCAAGGCGCCCGATGCCGCGTCCGAAGCGGCCGCGATCAACGGGCGGCTGCAAGGCTTCGATTTCCAGATCCCGGTCTACCAGTACGATGCGCTGTATCGTCCGCTCAAGGACCTGCTGGCGTCACCGCCGCAGCGTTCGCCGGCTCCCATCTCCAAGGGGCCCCGATGATCCGGGAAGTGCTGGAACCCGCCCTGTTGCGCCGCGTGCTGGCCGGCGCCTTCTGTGCCTCATGCCTCGTGCTTCAGGGTTGCGACCGCTCGAATCCGCAGCCGCCGCCCGACGTCCTGAAGGCGCAACGCGAGGCGCTGGAAAAAGCCAAAGGCACCGAGAAGGTGCTGCAGGACGCCGCTGAGCGCCGCGACGCGCAGCTCGAGTCGCAACAGAAATAGGCCGGCTCGTCGGCGCCGGCTCGCACTTCTGCGGGGTCACATCCTCCCGGCATTCCGATTGACGCCTGCGCGATCTTCCGCATAAGCGCGATTCGCTGGGACGCGAAAAAAAAAGCCGCAAGTCTGCTCCAATCGCGCGGGGTAGAGCACCCAAAACAACCCAGGAAATGGGGACTGATCAGGTAGGACTTATCAGTAGTTGTCGTTCGCGCGGTTTTTGCGCGGTACGGTAACGCTCCCTGCAAATTCCTAAGAAATCTTAGCCAGTACCTTAAGTAGCGACATGTAACTAATTCATAGAAAACGCACAATTTATTAACAACATCCAATCGATCCCTAGTAGGGCCGTGTACCGACGCTGAAACCGCGGCATGGGGAGCGCGCCGAGTTGCATGACGTCTATCTCAAGCACCTTCCTGGCGCACAGCATTAGGGGACGACCCCCTAAGGTGTCTACCGCGCACCTGCTTACAGCATCGGCCTAACTGTGACTCGGAACCCTTCGCAATAGGCTGCCCCCACTTTCTGTCGCAATTCGGGACAGAAGCAAGTGGCCCCGAAAAGGATTAGGCGGATCCCGCGAATGAGCGCCCCGTCTGGTACCAAAACCGGCGCCGCTACCGGAGCAAAGGGGGTTTGTATGGGAAAGCGAGTTCTCGCATTCCTGCGGTCGCCGAGAGTCCTGAGGGGAGATCACATGTCCAGATCACGGCTTCCAATTCTTGGTCGTCGCGCGCTGCCTGCGCTGTTGGCTGTGGTTGCGGGGACGGCGGGGGCCCAGTCATTCATGGTCCAGTGTCCAAGCACCACGCCGCTCCATCCGAACGCCATCAGCAATCCCAATCTCGCGGTGCCCCTGTCCGAGGCCGCTGAGCCGCCCTACCAGGGGCCGGTGCCGACCAGCGAGACCGTGGGCGGGGTTCCGCTGACGTATGTGCTCAACGGCGGCGCCGTGAAGTGCATGCAAGTCTCGGGTGGCGACGGCTTCATGACAGAGGCCGACGGCAACCAGACGTACCTGTTCGCCTTCGGGCCGCTGTCGGGCATGGACCTGATCAAGCACGGGCAGCCCGGCACCCTGTTCGCCGCCGATTTCAACAATTACTACAACAGCCCGACGCTTCCCAGCGTGTGCGGGCCGGCAGCCCCGGGCAACTGTTCCACCGCGGGAGCGGCAGGGATCAGCGGCAAACCCGGCGTCACCAATCCCACCTATGACCCGACCCGTCCCGTCAGCTTGAACGGCGCGGTCGCCGATGCCGGGGCAATCATGACCGTCGGCGTGCTGAACGGAAACCTGCCGGCGCCGCTGTTCGCCATCGACGAGGACGACGAATTTTTCCTCACCCTCAGCAACGTCGGCATGATCATGCGCCCCGACCTGTTCGAGCAGCACACCATCCACTTCCACGGCTACCCGAACGCGTCATCCTTCTATGACGGCGTGCCGGATCCGACCTGGGCCATCAACATCGGCGGCAGCGCGACGTATTACTACCTCGCTCCGGACGCCGGCACGTACTTCTGGCACTGCCACATCACGCCGCCCGAACACCTGCAGATGGGCATGGTCGGGCAGCTCTACGTGCGTCCGCGGCAGAACCGCCTGCCTGCCGGCACGTCGCTCTACACCGCGGCCACGACCTGGTACCAGCAGGACCTGCGGACCGCGTGTCTCGACACCGGCAACAGCAACGGCACGACGCCCCCGGACATCCTGTGCTCGGCGCCCCAGCCGGCCATCAACACGGGCTTCACGCAGGCGGCGGGCTACCAGTACGCCTACAACGACGGTGACGGCTCCACGCGCTACGACATCGACGTTCCGATCCAGATCCACGGTTTCGATCCCAACTTCCACTTCGTCGGCATGACCTTCAACCCGGAGGGCTTCGCCGACATGAAGGACAAGTACTTCCTGCTCAATGGGCGCAGCTATCCGGACACGGTGGGCGTGCCGGGATATGCGGGTGGGCCTTCTGTGTCAGACGCGACGGCGCACGGCAGCCCCGACCTGTCCTCTGCCGCGATAGGGACCGAAGACTCCGATGGCCGGACGCGATTCTCGCAGCCGCTGCCGACGCTGATCACGCTGGACAGCCACGGGGGACCCGGCGGGACCGGCCAGCGCGCGCTGTTGCGAATCTCCGATCTGGACGTCACCGAGTACCAGACGCTGGCGTCGCTGGGCATCCCCATGACGATGGTGGGATTCAACGCCAAGCTGCTGCGCGACCAGGCGGGCAACAACATGTACGTCACCACTAACTCGATCACCCTCGGCGGCGGTGAGTCGCTGGACGTGATCCTCGACAGCACGGGAATCGCACCGGGCACTTACTTCCTCTACACGCCGAACCTTGACCACCTGTCGAACGACGCCGAGAACTTCGGCGGCCTGATGACGGAAGTGGTCGTCAAGTAGGAGCAGCGGGGATGAACCAGCCAAACGACAACATGAAGAGTGTGAAGAGTGTCCTTGCAGGATCGGCTCGCGTACTGATCGGTGCCGCGCTGGCCCTGTTGTTCTCGACAACGACCCGCGCGGCCGTGCCCGGCATTACGAACACGGGAAGCGCGAATTCGTTCAATCTGGTTGCCACACAGGGGTACATCACGCAGCCGGACGGCGCGACGATCTACTCCTGGGGTTACGGGTGCGCGACGGGCTCCGCGCCGTCGTTCGTGCCCTATTCCACCGGCGCGTTCTGTCCACCGATGCAGGTCCCGGCGCCCACGCTGGTGGTCACGGAGAACGTCCCGTTCACTGTGACGCTGACCAACAACCTGCCGCCGGCTGCCGGCAACACGTCGCTCGTGTTTCCGGGCCTGAACCTGGTGAGCGTCAGCGGGGGCGTGGCGGGCATCCGCGCGCAGGAAGCGGCTCCCGGCGGGTCGGTCACGTACACGCTGGTGGCCACCAGCCCCGGCACGCACGGCTACTTGAGCGGAACTCAAACGGACCTGCAAGTCGAGATGGGCCTGTACGGCGCCGTCGTGGTCCGGCCCGCCAGTTCCCCGGCCGCGTGCTCCTCGATCGGCAGCGACATCGCGCAGCGCCTGGGCACCGGCAACCCGGGCGTCGATTTCCGGCTGGCTCCCGCGGCGTACAACCACGCCGCCGCCTGTTACGACCGCGAATACCTGACGCAGTGGATGGAGCTGGATCCGAGGATCCACGCAGCGGCCGAAGCCCAGGTGAAGGCGATCGCGACCTGCGTGCCGACCGCAGCGGCTCCTTGTGCGACGGCGCTCGACCTGAAGACCGAGCCCTACCACCCCGCGTACTTCCTGATCAACGGGCGCTCGATGCCGGACAACATGGATGCGTCCTACGCGCCCAATTACCCCAACCAGCCGTACAACGCCAACCCGCACATGCACCCCGGCGACCTGACGCTGGTCCGCATCGTCGGGCAGGGGCACTGGCAGCACCCCTTCCACGAGCACGGCAACCACGTGCGGATTCTGGGGCGCGACGGAAACCTGATCCTGAGCCAGACCGATGCAGCCAAGCTCGGCGGCCGCATGGAATTCAACACCGACACCACGCCCGGGCAGGCCGAGGACGGGATCTTCTACTGGACGGGCAAGGGCCTCGGCTGGGACATCTACGGACACACGCCTGGCAATCCCGGCAACCCGCCGTGCATCCCGGATGCGAACGGCTACTACACGGTGGCCAGCGGCGCGAACGTCAACTCGCCGAACTACTACGAGTGGTGCGCGGACCACAACCACCCGCTCGAGACCAACCCGGTGGGCAACGTCGGCAGCGGCGGTCCGGCCACGCAGTTCGACCCGCTGATCGTGACCAACGGGCTCTGGTACAACGGCACGCCCTACATGGGTCCGGATGCGGTCAACCGTTCGCGGGGACCGACTCCGCTGCCGCCGGGCGGCGCGCTGCAGAATCCGCCCGGCGAATCCGGCATCGCTTTCATGTGGCACTCGCATAACGAGCGCGAGATCACCACCAACGACGTGTTCCCCGGCGGCATGCTGATGATGATGCTGGTCGATCCGCCGGTCTGGTACATCGACGAAACGCTGTGAGCGCGAGGAACAGAAAATGAGACTCGATCAAACACGTTTGATCAC
>DATBCD010000127.1:0-14152 GCA_036270655.1 Burkholderiaceae bacterium | reverse complement strand
CGTGCTCTCGTCGAGCGCCAACGGTCTCCCGTCAGTCCAACGGAATACCGACGCCGCAGTGCCACGGCTCCAGCGCAATGTTGGAGGTCATCGCATGGCCGGCTGAGGCGCTCCAAAGGGCTGCGACGTTTCCGCCGCGCGGTCTATGCAATTGTGACGACGGAATGCCCGGAGCCGCGCGCAGCGGCGAGTGCCGACGGTAGGCCCGGCAGTCCAACGGCCCCGGACGCCAAACGGGCCGATCGCGACGGTCGGGCGGCCCAATACCTGCGATAGCCGCGCCAGGAGGCCGCACGCAACTGGTGCAGGCGCCTCAGGCCGACGGAACGACGGACATGACACCGCTGCCACGCCCATGGCCCGGAAGGGGCAGACAGTGCTCCGGGGGAGTATTCTGCGCACCCTGAGACGCCGCGCTCACAAGGCGCGGCGAGGCCGGTGCGACGATCCGATCGCGCCGATGCAGTTCCGATCAACATCCCTGTCGGAATAGAGTCGATCGATGAATGCACCGCTGGACCCAAACCTGCGCCAGGCGCTGGAGCAGGCGAGCCTCGAAGATCGGTGGACGCGCGAGCGCGGTCCGATCTATCTGAGCGGAACTCAGGCGCTGGTGCGCCTTCTGATGCTGCAGCGCCAGCGCGATCTGGCCGGCGGCCTGAATACGGCCGGCTTCCTGACCGGTTATCGCGGATCACCCCTGGGGGGCGTCGATATGACCGCCGCCCGGGCGCGCGCTCATCTGGAACGGCACCACGTGCGATTTCAGCCCGGCGTGAACGAGGACCTGGCGGCCACCGCCGTGTGGGGCACGCAGCAGGTCAATATGTTCCCCGGCGCCAGGTACGACGGCGTGTTCTCGATGTGGTACGGCAAGGGCCCGGGCGTGGATCGCTGCGGCGACGTGTTCAAGCACGGCAACGCGGCGGGCACCAGCCCGAGGGGCGGCGTGCTGGTCGCGGTCGGTGACGATCACGGAGCCAAGAGCTCGACCCTGGCGCATCAATCCGATCACATTCTGAAGGCGTGCCTGATCCCGGTGCTGTTTCCGGCTTCCATCCAGGAGTATCTGGACCTGGGGCTGCACGCCTACGCGATGAGCCGGTACGCCGGCGTGTGGGTCGGGTTCAAGTGCGTCACCGAGGTGGTCGAGGCGTCCAGCTCGGTGATCGTCGATCCGGAGCGGGTCGACATCCGCCTGCCGGAGGATTTCGCCATGCCGGCCGGAGGCCTGAACATCCGCTGGCCCGATACGCCGCTGGCCCAGGAAGCGCGCCTGCTCGATTACAAGCTGTATGCGGCGCTCGCCTACTGCCGGCGCAACAGCCTGAATCGGACCGAGATCGATTCGCCCGACGCGCGCTTCGGCATCGTCGCCAGCGGCAAGGCGTATCTGGATACGCGCCAGGCGCTGATCGACCTGGGACTGGACGAGCAGGCCTGCCGGCGCGTCGGCATTCGGCTGTTCAAGTGCGCGATGGTGTGGCCCTTAGAAGCGCAGACGATCCGCGAATTCGCCGAAGGCCTGACCGAGATCCTGGTGGTCGAGGAAAAGCGCCAGGTGATCGAGTACCAGCTGAAGGAGGAGCTGTTCCAATGGATCGCCGCGGGCAAGCGCGTGCCACGCGTGATCGGCAAGTTCGACGAGAAGGACGGGGGCGAATGGGCGGTGCCACAGGGAAACTGGATCCTGCCGGCCGCCGACGAGTTCTCCCCGGCGATCGTGGCCAAAGCGATCGCGACCCGCATCGGCAAGCTCGAGCTGCCGCCGGACGTGCGGGCGGGCATTCAGGCGCGCCTCGCGGTGATCGCAGCCAGCGAGCGGGCGGCGCAGCACGTCGACCCGACGCCGCAGCGCCTGCCCTACTTCTGTTCCGGCTGCCCGCACAACACATCCACCCGCGTGCCGGAAGGCTCGCGGGCGGTGGCTGGAATCGGCTGCCATTACATGGTGGTCTGGATGGACCGCGACACCTCGACGTTCACCCAGATGGGGGGCGAAGGCGTGCCGTGGATCGGGCAGGCGCCCTTTACCAGCGAGCGGCACATTTTCGCCAATCTGGGCGACGGCACCTACTTTCACTCCGGCATCCTGGCGATCCGCGCCGCGGTCGCTGCCAAAGTGCCGATCACGTACAAGCTGCTGTACAACGACGCGGTGGCGATGACGGGCGGACAGCACGTCGATGGCACGCTCGATGTGCCCCAGCTGACCCGCCAGGTCGCGGCCGAGGGAGTCGAGCGGATCGTCGTTGTCACGGATGAGCCCGGCAAGTACGGCCCGCGCGCGGCATTTGCGCAAGGCGTGTCGATCCGGCCTCGCGAGGAGCTCGATGCCGTTCAGCGCGAGTTGCGCGAATATCCGGCGGTCTCGGTGCTGGTGTACGACCAGACCTGCGCCAACGAGAAGCGCCGGCGCCGCAAGCGTGGCGCCTACCCTGATCCCGCGCGCCGGGTCGTGATCAACGAGCTGGTGTGCGAAGGCTGCGGCGACTGCAGCGTGCAGTCCAACTGCCTGTCGGTCGAACCGGTCGAGACCGAATACGGGCGCAAGCGCAGAATCAACCAGTCGTCCTGCAACAAGGACTTTTCCTGTGTGAACGGGTTCTGCCCGAGCTTCGTGACGGTCGAGGGCGGCGCCCTGCGCAAGCCGCGTGCCGCCGAGGCTGCTCCGCCGCAGGCTCCGCAGCCGCAGGTGCCGCCGCTGCCGATGGGCAAGTCGTACGGAATCCTGATCACCGGGGTCGGAGGCACCGGCGTCGTCACGGTCGGCCAGCTGATCGGCACGGCGGCGCACCTGGAGGGGCGCGGCGTGTCCGTGCTCGACATGGCGGGCCTGGCGCAAAAAGGCGGCGCCGTGTATTCGCACGTGCGGCTGGCCGCCACCCACGATGACCTGTTTGCGACGCGGATCGCAACCGGAGAGGCGGACCTTCTGCTCGGATGCGATCTGATCGTCAGCGCCGGCCACGAGGCGCTCTCCAAGCTGCGGCCCGGGCGAACACGCGCCGTGATCAACACCGCCGAGTCGCCCACTGCCGAGTTCGTCAGCAATCCCGACTGGCAGTGCCGCGCGGCGGATCTGGAACAGCGGATCGCCGAGGCGATCGGCGCCGAGTCCGATTGCGCTCTGGTCGATGCGCAGGCGCTTGCCACGGCCTTGATGGGTGACGCGATCTTCACCAACCCGTTCATGCTGGGCTTTGCCTGGCAGCGCGGCTGGCTGCCGGTGCGGCACGAGAGCCTGATGCGCGCGATCGAACTGAACGGCGCGGCGGTCGGCGCCAACCAGCGGGCCTTCGACTGGGGACGGGCCGCGGCACACGATGCGGCGACAGTCAGACGCGCCGCGTTTCCGGCCCAGGTGATCGAGTTCAAGCGCACGTCCGGCTCGCTGGCGGAAATGACCACTCGCCGGATCGAGTTCCTGACCGCCTACCAGAACGCGACGTACGCACGCCGGTACGCCGAGCTGGTCGAGCGGGTGCGCCGGGTCGAGTCCGACCGGCTGAACGGCTCCACGCGGCTGGCCGAGGCCGTGGCCCGCACCTACTTCAAGCTGCTGGCCTACAAGGACGAGTACGAGGTCGCGCGCCTTCACGCCGACACCGGCTTCCGGCAGAGTATCGCCGCGCAGTTCGAGGGCCCGTACCGGTTGAACTACCACCTGGCGCCGCCGCTGATCGCGCGCCGCGACCCGCGCACCGGCCTGCCTCGCAAGCGTCGCTTCGGACCGTGGATCGGCACCGTGTTTTCCGTACTGGCCGCTTTCAAGTTCCTGCGGGGCACGCTGCTCGATCCTTTCGGCTATACGCTCGAGCGGCGCACCGAGCGCGCCTTGATCGCGGAGTACGAAGCGCTGGTCGACGAGGTGCTGACGCGGCTGGATGCGCGCAATCACGCGCTTGCGATCGAGCTGGCCTCGCTTCCGGAGCGTATCCGCGGATTCGGGCACGTGAAGGCGGCCAGCATCCAGGCGGCGCGCGAGCAGCAAGTGCAGCTGCTGGCGCGCCTGCGCGGGCAGCAGCAGGCGCAGGTCATCCCGATCCATCCGCGCGCCGCGTGACAGGCGGCCGAAAGGCGGTTGCGCGGACCGATTTGCGACCTGCGGTGATGCGAGGACGTCTCCATGGCCGATCCGTTCAAGAGCCTGCGCCTGCGAGAGTCGGGCAAGGTGAGCCTGGCGCGTTTCGATCCGGCGCACAAGCCGTTTTCGGTCGGCGACAAGGACGCCGACAGGACGCGGCAGGCCGAGCTGTCGCTGCGCCTGGCCGAGCTGCAGGACAGGTTGTACGCGGCCCGGCGCCACAAGCTGTTGCTGGTGCTGCAGGGGATGGACACGTCCGGCAAGAACGGCACGATCCGTTCGGTGTTCCAGGCAGTCGATCCGCTCGGCGTGCGTGCCATTTCCTACAAGGTGCCGACCCTGCTGGAAGCCGAGCACGATTTCCTGTGGCGACACCACCGCGACGTGCCGGCGGCGGGCGAGATCGTGATCTTCAACCGATCGCACTACGAAGCGGTCCTGGTCGAGTATGTCACCGGCACCATCAACGACGCCGAGCGGGAGCGCCGCTACGGGCACATCCGGGCCTTCGAGCAACTGCTGGTCGACAGCGGCACCACGCTGATCAAATGCTTCCTGCACATCAGCAAGGACGAGCAGAAGCGCCGGTTGCAGCAGCGCATCGACGATCCGGACAAGCGCTGGAAAATCGACGAATCGGACCTGAAATCGCGCGCGCTCTGGAGCAATTACCAGCGCGCCTACGAGCTGGCGCTGGGGGCGACCGCGACCGCCCAGGCGCCCTGGTACATCGTGCCTGCCGACAGCAAGACCCACCGCAACCTGATGGTGACGGAGATCCTGCTCAGCGTTCTGAGCGAACTTGCTCCCGCCTATCCGCCGGGGCCGGCCTCGCTGATCGGGGTGAAGGTTGAATGAGCCGGCGGCCGGCTGTGCCAGCAATGCCGCTTAAGTGCGGCAGACCCGCTTAAGCTATTGATTGTCCAGGGCATTACTCCCCTCGATTGGGAGGGGGCCCCCGATTGCGAAGGGGTCAACCGGCTGTCACACTCCCTTGACTTGACCCTGGGCGCGCCGCGCCTTCGGAGGAGAGCACGATGGTTGCGACAGCGCAGGAATCGCTCGAGGACGTGATCGCCCGGCGCCGCCCGCAGCCGCCGGAAGCGCTGGTCAGCGACACGATCAAGTGGCTCGCCGGACTGCCGGCCGATGTGCGCCCCACGTCGCTCCCGATCCAGTTTGTGCGGATCGCCAATGCCCTGGCCCGCGTCTGGGGGGACCCCCGCCGGTGCCTGGAGTACCTCGATGATCTGCTGATCGATCGGCGCGGGGGCCGGCAGGGATTTCCGTTCGAGGTGGCCCTCGAGATCGCCGGCCTGAAGGACTACTACGAGACGACCGTGCACCCGACCGCGCAGACCGCGTGGGACGTGATCATCGCGACGCGGCGGTGAGCGCCTGAGAGCGGGTCCACCCGGCAGTGGCTCCCGGATCACCGGGTGGCAGCCTCCAGAAGGGGAACCGGGGCGGCCAGGTTGGCTGCCAGGCCCGGTGGCAGGCCGTGCCGACGCACGATGTACTGCGGATCGTTGTAGGCAAGCCAGGTCTTACCGTCCGCGTCTTCCCATACGAGCGCCTTGATCGGCAGGTCCAGCCCCGAGGCCGGGGCCGCCTGCATCAGCGGCGTGCCGGCCTTCGGATTGCCGAAGATCAGCATCTGCTCGGCACGCATCGTCAGCCCGGCCTTCGCGGCATCCCCGCTGAAGTCGATGCGGGCAAACACGATCAGTCCGCGTTCCTTCAGCAGGCGCTCCAGCCGGTCGACCGTCTCGACCACGCTGTGTTGCGAAGGGATCTGAACGACGCCGGTATCTTCCTGCGGTTGTGCCATCGGGTGCGCTCCAAGCAGAACGGTCAGCAGGCCGTATCGGGTGACCCATGAGACCAAGGCTCGAACCTCGCAATTACGAAACCGGGCTGGTCAACTCGAGCGGCAAGCCCGAGGCAACCCAGGCGTCGATTCCTCCTTTCAGCGGCCGCACCCGCTGAAATCCGGCCTTCATCAGCCGCTTTGCGACAACCGCGGCCGTCGCCTCGTTCGGGCAGGCGCAGTAAATGATGACCTCTTCCGACTGCGGCAGATTGAGCAGGTCCGCATCCGGCGCGCGCGGCTCGATCCAGAGCGAGCCCGGAATGAAGCCGCTTTCGCGACTGCCAGCGGAGCGCACGTCGATCAGCAGTGGCGGGGGCTCGGCCTTCAGCATCGAATGCAATTCGTCCACCGACACGCGCGCCATCCGCAGCTGACGCAGCAGGCGCTGACGTTGAACGAACTTGACCAGCAGGTACAGCGCAAACGCGAACAGGATCGCCGCCAGCCCGAGGCGGCCGGCCGACTCGATCACATTCAGGATGTCGTCGACCGCATCCCGAAAAACCCAGCCGAGCGTAGCAGCCAGGCCGGTCCATAGCGTCGCGCCGATCATGTCGAAGAAAACGAATCCCAGCGCGCTCACGCCGACCACTCCGGCCATCGCGGTCGCCACGGCGCCGAAACCCGGGACGAACTTCGCGACCATCAGCGAAGGGGCGCCCCAATGGGCATAAATGCTTTCGGTCTGCCGCACGCAGCTGTCCGGCGACATCGAGATCCGGCACATCAGGGTCAGCACCCGCCGGCCGAATCGCGCCCCGGCGCGGTACCAGGCGAAGTCGGCCAGCAGGCAGGCCAGCACGGCGACCGCAACCACGAACGGAACGGTGTAATGGGCCTTGGCCGCCAGTGCCGCGGTGACGACCAGGATCGGATAGGCCGGGATCGGAAGGCCGATCTGCTCGACCAACACGGTGGCGAACACGAGTCCGAGTCCGTACCGCTGTACCAGCTCGAGCAGCACTTGCATGGTGTTTTAATTAGAAGAAAGGCACCGGGGGCCCCCGCTCTCCAAAATGGGGCGGTGAGGTTCCAGAACGTATCTTAGAGGCAGGCGGCAGACCGTCCGTGCCTTCTTCACGGCATACGCAGCAGCGCCGATTCGAAGTCGCTCAGGACGTCATCGGCCGCGTGCGATAGTGCGGCCACCTCGCTTTCGGCGCCCGGGCCCTTGACGGGCTCTGCCCGCGTGAAAGTCTGGTCCAGCAGGACCTGGTACGGCGCAGCGTTGCGCACCAGCAGAAAGCGGATCGTCACCCGCGAGTTTGCAGTTTGCCCCGGACGCCGGTCGATCACAGTCTGCAGCACGTTGGTCTCGAGCGTCAACGGCGCGTCGGCACTGGTGCTAAACGGCAGCACGCGCTCGAACAGCCGCCGGGCGTCGAGCCAGCTTCGGATGGCGTCGGTCCACATGGACACCGGGCCGGCGGCGAACTCGGCATACGGATCCTGTTCGAATATGAGGTCCGATTGCCTGACCACCAGCCGGCGGCCGGAAAATGGCGCTGCCACCACAACGGGTGCCACATACACGGGCGGGGCGGGCTTGTGCTCAGGATGGGCGCCGCCTGCCGCGGGATCGAGCTGGATCAGGAAGGTCCTGCGCGGGAGCGGGTCGGACACCGTGCCGCAGCCTGCAAGCGGGATCAGCACCAGCATCAGCACCCGCATCGATGCGAGTCGGGCCGCGGCGTTCCGGTAACCGGGCATCGCTATCTTTGCAAGGCAGGCGCCGGTCTCGAAAACAGGACGGCCGACGGGTCATGCTTGAGCACCTCGGACAGCTCCCTGAGGTTCTCGCTGAGCTCCAGCAGGTTGTCGACCGCCTCGCCGAGCTCGTTGTCGCGGCTGGCCACCAGCCGGTCGATGCGCCGGGTGACCTGGTCGGCCCGCGCAAGCAGCGCTGGCAATGCCGGATCCTCCGCCAGCTTGCGCGCCTGGGCCGCGGTGGCCTGCAGATCCCGCGAGATACCGGCCCAGGCCGGGTTGGCGAGCGTCTGTTGCAGCGCCCGATTCGTATCGCGCAGCTCGGTCACCAGCGCGCTTACCTGCTGGCCGATCTGGGCAAACGGTATCGCCTCGACGTGCTGCAGCGTTGCGTTGGCGTGATTGGACAGCCCGGCGGCGTCGAATGCGTCGACGGCACGGTTCAAGGACGCCAGCAGTCGATTCAGGTTCGCGACCGTCGCCTCCAGATCCAGCCGCTGCACCTTGTTCAGCGTCTGCTCGGCCGCATCGACGATTTGCGTCACCGCGCTGCGCGCCGACGGCACGTAGAAGTGCTCCGGCTCCCAGCTGATCGGCAAAGGCGGATTGGCGGCCGGGTCGACATAGTCCATTTCCAGGTAATTGGTGCCGGTCAGGCCTTGCGATGCGAGACGGATCCGCAGGCCCTTGGCAATCTCCTTCTGGCGAACCTCCTCGTCCCACGTCTTGCGGATGCCGATCCGCTCCGGCCGCACCGCCGCCTCGACCAGCACATAACGCTTCGGACTGGCCGACGGGTTGTCCAGCTCGTATCTCTCGTAGGTAAAGCCGATGTGCGTCACGTGCCCCAGCACAACGCCGCGGTACTTGAGCTTGGAGCCGATATCGAGCCCCTGGACGCTTTCGTCGAAGTAGGTCTCGATGATGGCGGACCGCCTGAACCAGCGCGAACCGCCCAGCGCAAGGATCACCCCGATGCACAAAGCCAGCGCCACCAGCGCAAAGCTGCCGACGCGGAACAGGCGTGGATCGGGGCGCGCGACACGGCCGGCGCGATCACTGGGCACGCTCATGGCATGGCCTCCTCGGGTTCGCGGTTGAAAAACCGGTGCACCCACGGATTGTCGCTGTGGTCGCGCAATTGCACGGGCGTGCCGGTGGCGATGATGCTGCGTGTGCGCTGATCGAGCATGATCACCCGGTCGGCGATCGCGAAAATGCTGGGCAGCTCGTGGGTCACGACGACGAAAGTGATCCCGAGCGTGCGCGCCAGCCGCACGATCAGCCGGTCCAGGTCGGCCGATGTGATCGGATCAAGCCCCGCGGACGGCTCGTCGAGAAACACGATCGCAGGGTCCAGCGCCATCGCGCGGGCGATCGCCGCACGCTTTTGCATGCCGCCACTGAGCTCGTCGGGCGGGCGGTGCACGGCGGGCAACAAGCCGACCAGATACAGCTTCGTACGCGCGATCAGGTCGATCGCGTCGTCGTCGAATTCGGTGAATTCCTCCAGCGGCAGCCGGACGTTTTCCAGCGTGCTCATCGAGCCGAACAAGGCCCCCATCTGGTACATCACCCCGAATTTGCGCATGATCGAGCGCCGCGCCGCGCCTCTGGCCGCGACGATGTCGTCGCCATCGATCACGATCCGGCCGGCCAGAGGCTTTTCCAGGCCGATCATGTGCTTGAGCAACGTGGTCTTGCCCGAGCCCGAGCCTCCGAGAATCGCGAAGACCTCGCCCCGCAGCACCTTGAATGACACGTCCCGCAGCAGCACCGCCTCCTCGCCGTCCCGCGCATACCCGACCGTCAGGTGCTCGACCTCGATGATGGGTTCGGCCGGCACTGCGCTCAGATTCCGAGAAGATTGAATATCACGGCAAAAATTCCGTCGAAAACGACGATCAGCACGATGCCCGAGACTACCGCGCGCGTAGCGGCCTGTCCGACCGCCCGCGGCCCGCCCTGCGTCTCCAGCCCGCGCAGGCAACCGACGGCGACGACCAGATAGGCGAACACGGCCGACTTGAATAATCCTCCGGTGAAGTCGCCGATCGACACGACACTGACAATCTGTCTGAAATACGTCACCAGCGGGATGTCGAACGTGATCATCACCAGGCCGCCGCCGATCAGTCCCACCACGCCGGCGTAGATCGTCAGCAGCGGAGTCACCGACAGCGTCGCAATCAAGCGTGGCACCACCAGGAAACGCACCGGATCGAGCGCCATCGTCGTGAGCGCGTCGATCTCCTCGTTGACTTTCATCGTACCGATCTCGGCCGCGAACGCAGCGCCGGTGCGCCCGGCCAGCACGATCGCGGTCATCAGGGGTGCCAGCTCGCGCAGCAGCGACAGGCCGATCAGGTTGGCCACGAATATCTGCGCTCCGAATTGCCGCATCGGCACGGCCGACTGATACGCGAGAATCACCCCCATCAGGAAAGCGATCAGCGTGACCACCGGCAGGCCGTTGACTCCCATCTGCTCGGCCACGCCGACCACTTCCTTCCAGCGCACCCGCAAGGGGTGTCGCAATTCGTAGAACAGGCAGACGGTCACGCGACGCACATATTTGCCCTGGCGCCTCAAATCGGCGGCCAGCTGCAGCAGCGCGCGGCCCAGCTGCTCGGTCATGCGCAGCCGGGGCGCGCGCGTCGGCGCAACCTCATCGTCCAGGTTCGCGCCATCGAACTGGCCAAGCAGCTCGGCAAAGCGGGGAGCCAGGTTCGTGATCGTGATCCGGCTGCCGTGGCGCGAGCCTTCGCGCAGCAGATCGAGCAGGAAGGCGATGCCGGACCCATCGCAATAGGTAACGCCGGCGGCGTCGACCCGCAGCGGCGCCGCGCCGTTTTCAATGACGGCGGCACGCGCGCCGGGCCATATCGGGGGCAGCGATCTTGCGTCCAGGGCCCCGGTCAGCGCAACGACGCTTTCCCCGGGACCTCGACGGAATTCGACGGCGGCTGTGCCGTTCATCACCGGTTTTCCGGGCGCAGGTTGGCGAGCGGCTCGCGCGCCTGAGCGGCGAGCATCGATCGAAGTCTAGCCGTCTGGCGCGCAGTCGTGTACGCAAGGCCACGGCACCAGAGCCGAGCAGTTGCTGCGTGGTGCCGAAAAGAAGCTCCACGAAGCGGTCGAAGCGGCCAAGACCCATCCGTAAGGACGCTGGACGGGAACCGGCGCAAGCATCGTCCGTCTTGCGCCGGTCACGCAACGCCTTGAAGTCCCGGCTCATCACCACACGGCGGATACGGCGAAGAGCCAGCCGGACCGGGTGTTCGGTTAGGATGCCGCCTCAAGAACAATCCCGTCCAACCCACAGTACGCCGATCAGGAGGGGAGCGTATGTGTGCACAATCCGGCGTGCGGTTGACAATGGTCGCGGGCCTGGTGTTTACCGTGGCCTGTGCACAGGCGGCCAGGAGCCCGGATCAGCCAACGCCCGAGGACAAGCCGTATTCGGGCACCATCGACCTGGTCGTCGATTTGACCGACGTACGGCACCGCGTCTTCCGAGTCCATGAGTCGCTTCCGGCCAAACCGGGAACGCTGGTGCTGCTTTATCCGAAATGGATACCCGGCGAGCATGGACCGACGGGGCCGCTGGAGGGCATCGCGGGGCTGAAGATCACGGCCGGGGGCCAGCGGATTTCGTGGCGGCGCGACCTTGAAGACATGTTCGCGCTGAACGTGCAGGTTCCGCCGGGCGTCGACCGGGTCGACATGGAATTCCAGTACCTGTCACCAACGACCGCTGTCCCGGGCGGCCCGCGCGTTTGCGTGACCGACAATCTGGTCCAGCTCGAATGGAACGATGTTGTGCTGTATCCGGCCGGCTTTTACTCGCGGCAGATCATGGTGCAACCCTCGGTGACGCTGCCCGATGCCTGGAGTTTCGCCTCTGCGCTGGAGCCGGTCGGCGCGGGTGGCCCGGCGGCGCGATTCAAGCCGGTCGACCTGGAGACGCTGGTGGACTCGCCGGTGATGGCCGGCAGGTATTTCAAGCGGCTCGATATCGGCCCCGTGTCTCCGCCCGTGTACCTGGACCTCGTGGCCGATCGTCCTGAGAATCTCGCAGCCTCGCCGGAACAGTTGAAACAGCATGAGGCGCTTGTGCGGGAGGCCTACGCCCTGTTCGGAGCACGCCACTACCGTCACTACGACTTCCTTCTCACGCTTTCCGATCACACCCCGCGAGGCGGCCTCGAACACCATCAGTCGAGCAACAACCGCAACTTTCCGGATTTTTTCACGAGCCCCGAGCACTATCAGGTCGGCAGCGGGTTGCTCCCGCACGAATACGTGCACTCGTGGAACGGCAAGTTCCGGCGGCCAGCGGGCCTGCTGACCCCGAATTTCAACGTGACGGGCCAGGACGATCTGCTTTGGGTCTACGAGGGGCTGACCACCTACTACGGCGAGGTCCTCACCGCGCGTTCCGGCATGTTGAATCCCCAGCAGTTCCGCGACCGGATGGCCGTCCTTGCGTCGCGGATGAGCCACGTGCCTGGCCGTTCATGGCGTCCGCTGCAGGACACCGCGGACGCGGCGCCGGTGCTCTATCGGGCCCCGGGCGCGTGGCGCAACTGGCGCCGCGGCGCCGACTTCTACGAAGAAGGCCTGCTGCTGTGGCTCGACGTGGACACGACGATCCGCGAGGCCAGTGGCGGCGCCCGCTCACTGGACGACTTCGCACGCGCTTTCTTCGGGGTCGACGACACGCACTTCGTGCCGCTGCCCTACTCGTTCGACGACCTGGTGGCGGCCCTGAATCAGGTGCAGAAGCACGACTGGCGCGCCTTTCTGAGCAAGCGGCTGCAGGCCACCGACGAGGCCGCGCCGCTGGATGGGCTGACCCGCGCCGGCTGGAAGCTCGTGTACAGCGAGGAGCCGAGCGCTTACTCCAAGGCGCTCGAGAGGGTGGCCAGGATGGTCGATCTGACCTCCTCGCTGGGCCTTGTAATCGGTGACCCGTTCGACACCGGGCAGATGAACACCGTCACCGACGTGCTGTGGAGCGGCCCGGCTTTCGAAGCGGGCGTCGCTCCGGGCATGAAGCTGATCGCCGTCGATCAGGACAAATTCAAGGCCGACGTTCTGAAAGATGCCATCAAGTCCGCAAAAGCCGGCACCCGTCCGATCGAACTGCTGGTCGAGCACTCCGGCACGTTCGTGACCCTGAAGCTCGACTATCACGGCGGCGTCAACTACCCGCATCTGGAGCGCATCGAGAACACCGAGGATCGGCTGTCGGCGATCAGCCACGCCCGGGCAAACTAAATTAATAGGAGGTAAGTGCACGCGCAATTCGCTGGCGTCCGACCCTTGCGATCACAGCAGTGATCACGCGCCCCAAATCAGGGTCCGACCTGATGAGCTCGTTCTCGATCTCCTGCGGGTGCGCGGCCGCTTCGGTTGGACGAAGCCTGCGATCGGCTATCGGCGTGTCAGCGCAGTCCGCTCGGCTAAGCCGCCGCAATGCAGTCGATTTCGATATCGAAGTGCCCTGGCCAGGCCGGCACATTTACGAAGATTCGCGCAGGCGGATCCTTGGGAAAATATCGGGAATAGATCGCGTTCACGGCGGCGAACTTCTCGACCGAGGTGCAGTAGACATTGCACTTGAGGACCTTGTCGAGCGACGACCCTGCTGTCTCAAGGCAGAGCTTCATCTGTTCGAGAACGAGCTCGGTCTGGCGCTCGATCGGCGCGTCGACGACCTCGCCCGTCGCCGGGTCGAATGGAGGAAAGCCCGACACGTAGATCGTGTCGCCGTGCCGCGTGACGGCGGAGGTGGGCGCCTTCCATTTTTCCAGATAGGTGGACAGCGGCTCCACGCGGATGATTTCTCTTGCCAAGGCGACCTCCTCTCTTGACGGTCTCCGTATTGCCCGGACTCCCGGATCCGGGCATCCGATTACCTAAGCTACTCTAACGAAGCTTGCTGCGGTATCGCTTCGGCCAAGATCGAAGCATTCGTGCTGCCATCTGCGGCGCCCTCCTCGAGTGGCCGGTGGTCAGACAGAGAGCTTCGGAGCGGCGGGGAAGTCCACCGGCACGCGCGTGGTCCCGTGCAGGTAGTTGGTCACCGTCTTGTCGCCGATGGCGACGACGGCATCGACCAGGTTCGCCTTGTTCCAGCCGGCGGCGAAGAAGGCATCGACCAGCGCCGGGTCGGCGTGACCGCGTTCGCTCGTGATGTTCCTGACCAGCCGTGCCAGCGCGTCGAGCTTGGCATCGAAGCGTGCTCGCCCGCCGCGGATCTCGAGGATCTGCGCGTCGGTGAAGCCGTGCATCTTGCCGATGACGGTGTGAGCCGCCAGGCAGTATTGGCAGCCGTTGACCTGGCTGACGGCGAGGTTGACCACTTCGCGGGCCTTGCCGCTGATGCTGCTCTTGGCGTTCTGGAAAGCCAGGTAGCTGCCCAAGGCATCCTCGGAATGGGCCAGCGTCGCGTACAGGTTGGGCACCGTGCCCAGGCT
>DATBCD010000126.1:0-5193 GCA_036270655.1 Burkholderiaceae bacterium | reverse complement strand
TGGAGCGACTGCGTCAATGGTGCAATCAATTCCCCGGCCGCGTGCTGCTGGCGGCCGATTCGGCCGGACGCCGCGACACGATGTCGCAGATGCTGTCCGAATCGCAGTTGGCGTTTTCGGAGTGCGAGCGCTTCGAGGATTTCACGCTCTCCGACGCGCGCCTGATGCTGGGGACCGCGCCGCTGCACCAGGGATTCGCCTCCCCGACCGCTCGGCTGGCCGTGGTCACCGAGGCCGAGCTGTATGCCGCAAGCCCGCGCCGTCAGCGCCGCACGCAGCGTGACCGGGCGACCAACGTCGACGCCGTCGTTCGCGACCTGGCCGAGCTGCGCGCGGGCGATCCGGTCGTGCACGTCGAGCATGGCATCGGGCGCTACCTGGGGCTGGAGACGCTGGATCTGGGAGAGGGGCCGACCGAGTTCCTGCATCTGCAATACGCGAGCGAGGCCAAGCTGTACGTGCCGGTCGCGCAGTTGCACCTGATCGGACGCTATATCGGCGCCGATCCGGACGCGGCCCCCCTGCACACGCTGGGCGGCGGCGAATGGGACCGGGCGCGGCGCCGTACGGCGCGGCAGGTGCGGGACACGGCGGCCGAGTTGCTGAACCTGTATGCGACGCGGGCCGCCCGCAAGGGACACGCGTTCCAGTTTTCCGAGCGGGACTATCAGGCGTTCGCCGATGGGTTCGGCTTCGAGGAAACGCCCGACCAGCACGCGGCCATCGAGGCCGTGCTGAAAGACATGCGCGCCGGCTTTCCGATGGACCGCCTGGTGTGCGGCGACGTTGGGTTCGGCAAGACCGAAGTGGCGCTGCGCGCGGCGTTTGCCGCGGTGGCCGGCGGCCAGCAGGTCGCGGTCTTGTGCCCGACCACGCTGCTGGCCGAGCAGCACATGCAGACGTTTCGCGACCGCTTCTCGCAATGGCCGGTGAACATTGGCGAGCTGTCGCGCTTCCGTTCCACCCGCGAGGTGGCCCAGACACTCGAAGGGCTGGCCGACGGCCGCGTCGACATCGCGATCGGCACCCACAAGCTGCTCTCGCCCGAGGTCCGGTTCGCGCGGCTGGGGCTGGCGATCATCGACGAGGAGCACCGGTTCGGGGTGCGCCAGAAGGAGCGGCTCAAGGCGCTGCGCGCCGAAGTCGACGTGCTGACGCTGACCGCGACGCCGATTCCCCGCACGCTGGCGCTGTCGCTGGAGGGAATCCGCGACTTCTCGGTGATCGCGACCGCGCCGCAGCGACGCCTGGCCATCAAGACCTTCGTGGTCGCCGAAAGCCGCAGCCTGATCCGCGAGGCCTGCCTGCGCGAGCTCAAGCGCGGCGGGCAGATTTATTTCCTGCACAACGCGGTGGAAACGATCGAGCAGCGTCGCAGGTTGCTGGAGGAACTGATCCCGGAAGCGCGCATCCAGATCGCGCACGGACAGATGCCCGAGCGGGAGCTGGAGCACGTGATGCGGGATTTCTACCAGCAGCGTTTCAACCTGCTGCTGTGCACGACGATCATCGAAACCGGGATCGACGTGCCCACTGCCAATACGATCCTGATTCACCGCGCCGACCGCTTCGGGCTGGCCCAGCTGCATCAGCTGCGCGGCCGGGTCGGCCGGTCCCATCATCAGGCCTACGCCTACCTGATGGTTCCCACCGAAGACGGCCTGACCCGCAACGCCGAGAAGCGCCTGGAAGCGATCCAGAACCTGGAGGAGCTCGGAAGCGGCTTTTACCTGGCGATGCACGACCTGGAGATCCGGGGCGCCGGCGAGGTTCTGGGCGAGTCGCAGTCCGGCAACCTGCAGGAAGTCGGGTTCGATCTGTACACCCAGATGCTGAACGCAGCCGTGCGCGCGCTGCGCAACGGCCGCGAGCCGGACCTGATGCAGCCGCTGGCAGCGGTGACCGAAATCAACCTGCATACGCCCGCGCTGCTGCCGGCCGACTACGTCGGCGACGTTCATCAGCGCCTTTCGCTGTACAAGAAGCTGGCCTCGTGCGAGGACGAAGCCAGCCTGGACGCGGTGCGGGAGGAGCTGGTCGACCGGTTCGGAAGGCTTCCGCCGGCGGCGCGCGCCTTGATCGAGACCCACCGGCTGCGGCTGGTGGCCGCGCGCCTGGGCGTTCGCAAGATCGATGCCTCGTCCGAATCGATCGCACTGCAATTCAGCGCCGATACCCCGGTCGATCCGGCCCGCGTGATCCAGCTATTGCAGCGCGACAAGCGGCTCAAGCTCGCCGCGTCGGACCGGTTGCGGCTGAACGTGGCCACCCCTCAAGTCGAAAACCGCCTGCAGCAGTTGCACGGTCTGCTCAAGGAGCTGGCGTGATTCCCGAATCGGGGGCCGCGCCGCAGGCGGCGGCGGACCTCGTGATCCAGGGTCCGAGCCTGCCGGCTGAAGCGATCGAGGCGTTCCGGCAGCGTTTCCCCGCAGCCGGGCTGCGCCGTCAGACCGCCTCGATTCGTTTGACCGCCGTGGGGCCCGCCGCCGCGGCGGCTGCGCCCGCGGCCGAGCTCGCAACCCGCTGGCGTTGTGACGCTTCGGTCGTTTCGCCTGCACTGCGGCTGTCGGATTTTCGGGTGCTCGCGGTGGACATGGACTCGACGTTGATCCGCATCGAAGGCATCGACGAGGTGGCGCGGCTGGCTGGACTCGGTCCCGAAGTGGCCGCGATCACCGACGCCGCAATGCGCGGACAGATCGGCGACTACTCGGACAGCTTGCGGCGGCGCGTTGCCCTGCTGGCCGGGACCGGCGCATCGCTGCTGCAAGCGGTTGCGCAGCGGATGGAGCTGTCCCCGGGCGCCGAACGCCTGCTCGCGGCCGTGCGCGAAGCGGGGCTTCGGACCCTGCTCGTGACCGGCGGCTTCGGGTTTTTTGCCAGGCTCCTGCAGCAGCGCCTCGGCATCGATCGGGTGTGGGCCAACGAAGTGCAGGTCCAGGACGGACGCCTGACCGGCCTCGTGCGCGGGCCGGGCGGGAGCTCCGACCAACTGATCGACGCACAGGGCAAGGCGAACGCACTGAAGCAGACCTGCATCGAAGCCGGTTGCACCCCCGCTCAAGCGATCGCCATCGGCGACGGCGCCAACGACCTGCCGATGCTGGCGCTGGCCGGGATCGGCGTCGCCTACCACGCCAAGCCGATGGTGCGGCAAAGCGCCGCTCACGCGCTCGACTACAGCGGGTTGGACGGTGTGCTGGAGTGGTTCAGCGACGAAATTTAAGAGGCGAGGGATTTCGCACAATCAACCCTGGCATCACCTGCCGGGGCAGACTTCGTCCAGGCGGAACACGTCAATCGACGGCGAAGACCTTCCCACCAATATACGAAAAATACAAGCGCTTCTGCGTAATCGAACACAAGACGCGGTGCGACATCAGAAAGTCCTGGCCAAGGACCATGTCGTAAGGCCTTTTCTGGATACGTGTTCCCGTCGGAGCGGGAATGTCCTCAAAAGCAGCTCTAAAAATGCTGGCCATCGCTATTTTCGTATCGCGAATTTCCTCCCTTCCGATGGTCACCTGGGTTATCGCAACGACCGTGTAATCGACGGTCCGCGGGCCGGCCCCGCCAAGTTTGCCTGCGTCGGCCGGTTCGGCAGCATCATCGCGGATACCAATGCGTGCAGCCACCTTCGCATCGATTAGCGACCGAGACGCGCCGCTATCGATAAGGGCCCGCAGATCCGTGCCATTGACCTGCACAATAATCATTTGCCGTTGGTCTTGACTGGAAACGCGCTCCATCGGAACCATGGATGCCTGCTTGTCCCAATACGCTAAAAAGGAGTCGCCGCAGCCGACCGGACGAAAAAGGCGAGCCTTGCCCGAGGACAGGGCGAGTTCGAGATCGTGGGAAAAAAGCAGGTCCGCTCCGATTACGGCATCGATGTTGGCGTTTGTTTTGCTGTCCCACGTGATGTCCAGGTCGATATTTTCGGCGACCATAGAGGAGCCAAGCTCCAAATGATTGGCGCGGGTGCGATATACAGCCGACTTTCCGCCGACACCCACTATGGCTGCTCCCCGGATTTGATGAACGTCCAACGAAGCGCGCTCGGCGAAACCACGAAATAGCGTGGTCTCAAATGCGCCGGTATCAAGAAGCCCCTCAAACGCATGCCCGTTGAGCGACCCTTGGATCATCGGGGCCCGACCACGCAGATGCACATCCAATGCGCCCCAGGTCTCCAATTGGCATGGGGCAGCCAATGCGGCACCAGAAGATGCAAAGCCCAATTGGGTCGATAGAAGGATAAAAATCGCGGCCAAAGGCCCAACTCGCGCTCGCCATCGCATCGGTTTCAATGCGCCATCTCCTCTTTCCGTTCGACTTTTCATCTGGCCGCGCGCCGAACTCGGCAAGGGTCCGCATCCATCGGCATCGTAAGGCAGCTTTCCGCGCCGTTCCAGACCCCGAGATCCCAGCAGATGTTGGCACGAGAATTCACAAAAGGGCGCAGCGGGGCATTGACCTGCCGCGTCAAACTCATCTAGAACCGCGCCAGAGATCAGTTACCCGACAAAATTTGGAAATGTCGGGTAAGTCGGCCATACTTACCCGACGAAATTTAGAAACATACGGTAACTCGCTTGCTCCCGGAGCAAGATTTCGCGCGGCCCATTTCGGACGCTATCTGCGGACGCAGTCGACAAAATACTCGATGCCGCGGCCATTTTCGGACTTCACCAGACCGTGGATCTCATTCTCGAATCCCGGGAAGCTCGCGTTGAACGAGCGGGCGAACCGCAGGTAGTTGACGATCCGGGCATTGATGCGCTCGCCCGGGATCAACAATGGGATCCCAGGAGGGTAGGGCGTCAGCAGCACTGCGGAGATCCGCCCGTCCAGTTCGTCGATCGGCACCCGGTCGACCTCGTTGTGGGTCATGCGGGCGCGGGCCTCGGCCGGGATCATGACCGGTTCCATTTCGGAAAGGTACATCTCGGTGGTGAGGCGGGCGATATCGTTGGCGCGGTAAAGCTTATGGATTGCATCGCACAGGTCGCGCAGTCCGAGTCGCTCGTAAATTGGCTGCTTGCGCAGGAAGTCGGGCATCACCCGCCAAAGGGGCTGGTTGCTGTCGTAATCGTCCTTGAACTGCTGCAGTTCGGTGACCAGGGTGTTCCAGCGGCCCTTGGTGATCCCGATCGTGAACATCACGAAGAACGAATAGAGGCCGGTCTTCTC
>DATBCD010000125.1:0-7599 GCA_036270655.1 Burkholderiaceae bacterium | reverse complement strand
CCGTTCGCGCTCGATCCGTTCACGGCCGCGCCGCTGGAGCAGCTGCCGGTGATCGTGGTCGTGATCGACGAGCTGGCCGACCTGATGATGGTGACCGGCAAGAAAGTCGAAGAGCTGATCGCGCGCATCGCGCAGAAGGCGCGTGCGGCCGGAATGCACCTGATCCTGGCGACCCAGCGGCCGTCGGTGGACGTGATCACCGGACTGATCAAGGCCAACATCCCGACCCGCATCGCGTTCCAGGTGTCCAGCCGCGTCGATTCACGCACGATCCTGGATCAGATGGGGGCCGAAGCGTTGCTCGGGCAGGGCGACATGCTTTACATGCCGGCCGGAGCCGGCTATCCGACCCGCGTGCACGGGGCCTTCGTGTCCGACGCGGAGGTGCACCGGGTGGTCGAATGGCTCAAGTCGATCGGCACGCCGAACTACGTCGAGGGCGTGCTGGAAGCGCCCGAGGAGTTGCCGGGCGCGGGCGAGGAGGGTGCCGTCGGCGAGGCCGATCCGCTGTACGACCAGGCGGTCGAGATCGTCGTGCGCAACCGGCGCGCCTCGATCTCGCTGGTGCAGCGCCATCTGCGGATCGGCTACAACCGCGCGGCGCGGCTGCTGGAGGATATGGAGCGCGCCGGGCTGGTGTCCGCGATGCAATCCAACGGGAACCGCGAGATTCTGACGCCGGCTCGGGGCGACGCGTGATTCCGCTTCGCGCTCTTGGCGCGTTGCTCGCGTTGCTGCTGGCCTGCGGCCTGTCGCCGGCGCGCGCCGATTCGCTGCCGCAGTTGCGCGAGTTTTTGACGCAGACGACCAGCGCGCGCGGGGAGTTTTCGCAGACCTCGGCCAAGGGACACGCTTCGCACGGATCGCAGCAGAGCGGCGGGACGTTCGAGTTCGCGCGGCCCGGACGCTTTCGATGGGTTTACACGAAGCCGTATCAGCAGACGATCGTCAGCGACGGGTCCAAATTGATCGTATACGACCCGGACTTGAACCAGGTCACGGTCAAGACGCTCAAGGGCGCGATTCCCGCTTCTCCCGCCTCGATCCTGTTCGGCTCCAACGATTTCGAGCGTGATTTCCAGGTCAAGAGCGACGGCGAGCGCGACGGCATCGAGTGGATCCTGGCCACGCCGCGCTCGCAGGACTCCTCGTTCGAGCGCATCCGGATCGGCTTTCGCGACGGCTTGCCGGTGGCGATGGAGCTGGCCGACAGTTTCGGACAGACCACCGAGCTGCGCTTTTCGGGACTGCAGCGCAACCCGAAGATCGATCCGGCCCAGTTCCATTTCGATCCGCCCAAGGGGGCGGACGTGCTGGAAGACCAGTGAACGATCTGTTCGAAAGCCCACCGCCCGCAGGCACAGCGGGGGCGGCGGCACCGCTGGCCGAGCGGATGCGGCCGCGCCGGTTCGACGAGGTGATCGGCCAGGCGCATCTGCTCGGGCCGGGCAAGCCGTTGCGGATCGCGTTCGAGTCGCGCCATCCGCACTCGATGATCCTGTGGGGGCCGCCGGGCGTGGGCAAGACCACGCTGGCGCGGCTGATGGCCGACGCGTTCGGGCTGGACTTCATCGCGATCTCGGCGGTGCTGGGCGGCGTGAAGGACATCCGCGACGCAGTGGAGCGGGCCCAGGTGACGCTGGCGCGCAGCGGACGGCCCACCATGGTGTTTGTCGACGAGGTGCACCGCTTCAACAAGGCGCAGCAGGATGCGTTCCTGCCGCATGTGGAGTCGGGTCTTTTCGTGTTTGTCGGTGCCACCACGGAGAACCCGTCGTTCGAAGTGGTCGGCGCGCTGCTGTCCAGGGCATCGGTGTATGTGCTGGAGCCGCTGACGGGCCAGGAGCTGGGCGAGCTTCTGGAGCGGGCGCGGCGCGATTACCTGGGCGATGTGGCGATCGACGCGGGCGCGCGCCAGATGCTGATCGAGCTGGCCGACGGCGACGCGCGCCGGCTGCTCAATGCGCTGGAGGTGGTGTGCGAGGCGGCCAAGCGAGCGGGCAGCCCGATCGATGTGCCGTTCCTGCGCGCCACGCTGCCGGCGACGCTGCGCCGCTTCGACAAGGGCGGCGAGAATTTCTACGACCAGATCTCGGCGCTGCACAAGGCGGTGCGCGGGTCCGACCCGGACGCGGCGCTGTACTGGATGGTGCGGATGCTCGATGGCGGCACCGATCCGCTGTACATCGCCCGGCGCGCCATCCGGATGGCTTCGGAGGATATCGGGCTGGCCGATCCGCGCGCGCTGTCGATGGCGTTGGAAGCGGCTCAGGCGTATGAGCGGCTCGGCTCGCCCGAAGGCGAGCTGGCGCTGGCGCAGGCCATCGTCTACCTGGCGGTCGCGCCCAAGTCGAACGCGCTGTATACGGCGTTCGGCCAGGTGCGCGAATTCGTCGAGCACGACGGCACGCGGCCGGTTCCGATCCACCTGCGCAACGCGCCGACGCGGCTGATGAAGGAGCTCGGCTACGGGCGCAACTACCGCTACGCGCACGACGAGCCGGGCGCGTTCGCCGCCGGCGAAAGCTACCTTCCCGAGGGCGTGCAGACGCCGGGCTGGTATCGTCCGACCGATCGAGGACTGGAGGCGAAGATCGCGCAGCGGATGGAAGAGTTGCGGCAGTTGAACGAAACGGGCAGGAAGAACGATGCTTGATATCGCGCTGGTCAGGAAGGATCCGGCTGCGGTGGCGGCGCGGCTGCGCACGCGCGGCTTCGAGCTGGATGTCGGGGCCTTCGCAGCCCTGGAGGCGGAGCGCAAGTCGGTGCAGACGCGCACCGAGGAGCTGCAGGCGCTGCGCAATGCGCTGTCCAAACAGGTCGGGCAGCTCAAGTCGCGCGGCGAGGACGCCTCGGGCGTGATGGCGGAGGCGGCGCGCATTCCGGGCGAGCTCGGGCAGCTCGAGCAGCGGCTGGCGGACGTGCAGGCCAGGCAGCAGGCAATGCTGATGGAGGTGCCCAACCTGCCCCACGAGTCGGTGCCGGTGGGGCGCTCCTCCGACGACAACGTGGAGGTGCGCCGTTGGGGAGCGCCGCCGCGCTTCGACTTTTCGGTCAAGGATCACGTCGACCTGGGCGCGGCGCTGGGGATGGACTTCGAAACCGCGGCCAAGCTTTCCGGGGCGCGCTTCGTCGTGCTCAAAGGCGCGCTGGCGCGGCTGCACCGGGCGCTGGCCCAGTTCATGCTCGACGTGCAGACGGGCGAGCACGGATACACCGAGTGCTATACCCCGTACATCGTCAACGCGGCCACGCTGACCGGTACCGGCCAGCTGCCGAAGTTCGAGCAGGACCTGTTCGCTGCGCGCAAGGGGGGGCAGGAAGGCAGCAGCGAGGCGATGTACCTGATTCCGACCTCGGAAGTGTCCATGACGAACTTCGTGCGCGATCAGATCCTGCGCGAGGCGGATCTGCCGCTGCGGCTGACGGCCCATACGCCGTGTTTCCGCTCCGAGGCAGGCTCGTACGGCAAGGACACGCGCGGAATGATCCGCCAGCACCAGTTCGACAAGGTCGAGATGGTGCAGATCGCGCATCCGGCGCATTCGTACGAGGCGCTCGAGCAGATGGTCGGCCACGCGGAGAACATCCTGCGCAAGCTCGAGCTGCCGTACCGGGTGATCACGCTGTGCACGGGCGACATGGGGTTCGGCGCGGCCAAGACCTACGACCTGGAAGTGTGGCTGCCGGCACAGGACGCGTACCGGGAGATCTCGTCGTGTTCCAACTGCGAGGCGTTCCAGGCGCGGCGCATGCAGGCGCGCTTTCGCAACGCGCAGGGGCGCAACGAGCTGGTGCATACACTGAACGGCTCGGGGCTGGCGGTCGGGCGGGCGCTGGTCGCACTGATGGAGAATAACCAGCGGGCTGATGGGTCAATCGCGATCCCGGCGGTGCTGCGGCCGTACATGGCCGGGCTGACCGAGCTGCGCCCTGGTTAACACGCCCGAGCAAAACGAGGGACGGGCACGGCACGCGACCGCCTGCCGGCATCACAATTCCACGCGATGATTGCATTTATTCACTCGGCTGCCGCGCGTTCACGCATCGCCTGATCGCATTTGCGCTCCTGCGGGAGCATTCGGCTCACGCGCATTCGGGTGACCGGCGTTGAGTTCATTGCGCGGGCCGCGTAACGTGCCTCGCAGCCGTGGGCGCACGCGGTGCGCCTCGGACGGCGCGCGGCGACGCGAAACAAGTCTTATGCAACTCGTGTCGGCGCGTTCTCAACTTGTTGGGGGAGAACCACGATGCAGCGACGCAAACAAGCTCTGCTGTTGACTTCGGGTTTTTTTGTTTTTTCACTCGCGCACGCCGCCGGCGTCAAGGTCGACGACAACACCGTGTATAAACCGACCGGCAAGGGTTGGGGCGAGGTCGACGACTCGCCCGGCGCGGCGGAACGCGCACTGGCCGCCCGTTCACGCGGGGGCACGGGCATCTACTATCACGGCGGCCCCTTGTTGAACAGGTCGACCGGTGCCAACGTCTACACGATCTGGTACGGCAACTGGAGCGGCAACAGCGCGACCACGATCCTGGCGGACATGCTGACTCACATCGGCGGATCGCCGTACTTCAACATCAACACGACCTACTACGACGGCGCCAGCCGCCACGTCGTCAACGTCGTGAACTCCGTTGGTACGACGAGCGACAACTATTCGCAGGGAACCCAGCTCTCCGATTCGGGTGTGGAAGCGGTCGTTTCGCGCGCAATTTCGGGCGGTGCGCTGCCGAACGACTCCAATGGCGTCTACTTCGTGCTGACGTCGTCGGACGTCAACGAGACGTCCGGCTTCTGCACGCAGTACTGCGGCTGGCACACGAGCGCCTCGATCGCGGGCAACGACATCAAGTTCGCGTTCGTCGGCAACCCGGATCGGTGTCCCAGCGCGTGCGAGGCGCAGAGTACCGGCCCGAACGGAAATTCCGGCGCCGACGGGATGGCCAGCGTCATCGCCCACGAGCTCGAAGAAGCCGTGACGGACCCGGATTTGAATGCGTGGTACGACAACCGGGGCTACGAGAACGCCGACAAATGCGCGTGGACCTTCGGCACGACCAGGACTGCGTCCAACGGGTCCCAGTACAACATGACGCTCGGTTCGCGCCAGTACCTGATCCAGCGAAACTGGGTCAATGCCGGCTCGGGGGGCTGCGCGCTCGCTTATTGACGATGGGCGATCGGGCCGGCCGCGCATTTCGACTGTTTTTATCCGGGGGGCTCAGGTCGGCGTGCTGCGTCATTGTGCTGGCAGGTGCGGCCGGGCCGGCGTCGGCACAGTCGGACGCCGGCCTGGCGCGCACGCCAACCGTCACGCGGCTGGTGCAGGCGTTCGGCGAGCTTGAAAGCCGGCTGGATGCTGCGGCCCGGGCGGGCGACGCGCAGACGCTCGACCGCCTGCTGGCGGCCGATTTCGAGTTGCGCAATGCGGCGCGGCCCGGCGTGCCGCTGCCGCGCGCCCGCTTCATCGAACGGATGCAGGCCCAACCGGCTGCCCCCGCGCGAACCGAGCAGATGGCGGTTCACGACTTCGGCGCAACGGCGGTCGTCAGCTTTGTGCTGCGCCACGACTCCGATGCGGCGAGCCTGTTCGTGGTCGACGTGTGGGGCAAGGTTGGCGACGACTGGCGGCTGGAGGTCCGCTACGCCGGTCCGGGCGGCACGGCGGCACAGTCGGACGCGCCGATGCCTGACCGCAGCGACAATCTGCCGAAGAAATACTGAGGCGTTAAGTTCAGGCGCGTTGTTCGCAACGCGCCGGCCTCGGGGCCGAGCTCGTTGCCTCGGCCTCGGCAGTCAGGCTGCTTGCAGATCGAGGAACGCGAAAACGTCAGCGTGAGCGGCGTCCTGGTTCGCCGCCCTGGAAGTACGAGGTGCACCGACCGCGGAAAACGTCGCTTCGAACTGCGGGCGCCGCATCCGGTAAACCAGGCGGCCGCCTTCGCGCACAAACTCGACCCAGGTCTCGGTTTGGAGAACGCTGATGGCGATGACGTCGACCTGGACGCCGTCGCTGTCGACGTAACGATGGGGCGTGTGCTTTTGCTGGTGTGCTGGATGCATGGAGCGAGCATCGCATCTTCCTGCAGCGAGTTGTTGCCCGATAAGTGGTACGAAGAGGGAGCAAATGGCGGAGGCGGAGCAGCAGGCCGTCAGCGGAGTAGGGAACAGCCTGACCGCGTGTCCGCGAAACCCGTCCGCATTGACGCGGGGAGCCGAACGCATTAGCGCTGGTCGGGTGGTTTGGTAAACTGCGCGCCCGCCGTGGAGAGGTGGCAGAGTGGTCGAATGCGCCGGACTCGAAATCCGGTGTACGGTTTTACCGTACCGTGGGTTCGAATCCCACCCTCTCCGCCATCATCAATTAATGGTTGGACGCAGGTGATTTGTCGCGCGTGAGCAGACTCATCAGCTTCGTATTCACGAAGAGGTTTTCCCGGCCATAGGCCTTTGCGCGCAGCACCCCGATCGACGCGAGCGCTTGAAGATAACGGGAAGCTGCCTGGCGGCCGGCAATCTTGCGTATGTCGCGGGCAACGACACGTCAAGAAAATGTGGCGCAAAAACCGAATTTCTGCGACACGTTCCGGCGGACACCGCGCCCGCAACGGTTCGTGAAGGCGAGATGCCAGGCGTCGGGCGCCACATAGGGGGCGCCCGGCTGGGATTGGGCCGAGTTGATGGTCGTATTCGGGTACTGAAATGTGGCGAGGCTCTCTCAGGTCACTGAGCCCGCGGCCGTTGTTGTGTTGAGAAGCGCGAAACACTGAGACTCAAGGGGCTACGGCGAAACTCGCATCATCTGTTTCGGCCGGCTTGCGGGACGAATCGTTTAGTAGGGTATTCGCCGGGCGGCGGATACAGGAAACACCCGATGCCTGCTAAGGGCCTGGAGGGGTTCAGAATACAGGAAAGCATCGATAACAACCCCCTCTCGAAGGAGCGTGCTGGGACACGAAGTCGCCGAGACCCTGACCGACCCAGGTGCCGAGGAATCGGCTGGGCAGGTCCAGTATGGAGCCTGGTTCGACTACCAAGGCTGGGAGATTGGCGACAAGTGCGCCTGGGTCGGCGACGGACTTCAGGTTCCCGGCTCGCCATTCAACATGGTGGGCAACGACGGACGCGCGTATCCGGTGCAGTCGCTGTGGAGCAATCAAGCGCTGAATGGAGCCGGATATTGTTCGCAGGGAAACTGAGGCCATGTAGAACCGCGGATCAGCCAAGCGCGGGTCGCTGGCGCTCGCCGGCCCCAGGCCGTACATGGTTCCGTACGCCCTGCCGTCAGAGCCGAGAAGGTGGGTCTGAACACACCAACCTGCGGCCCTATCTCCCTGATCACGCAAATCCTTCAGTAGTTTGTTTTTTTTCGCGTGGAAGCACGAGTAACATCCCAGTAGCGGTCGAAGTCCGTTGCGCTCTGCGCGACTTCGGCTGGCCGGGAGACGCTTCGTGACGATCTCGGTGCTCCTGGTTCTTGGTCACCGGCTGGTGCGCGAAGCATTGCGCGATACGCTCGCCAAGGAGCCGGACATCGAGGTCGTTGGTGAGGCCGGCGACGCCGCAACGGCCTTCGAACGCGCGCGCAGCTT
>DATBCD010000124.1:0-37318 GCA_036270655.1 Burkholderiaceae bacterium | reverse complement strand
TCCTTGCGTTCGATTTGTAGCTCGCGTACTCGTCGGTGTAACGCCTGGCGAGCGCGGTCAGGTCGATGCCGTGCTTCGGGTCGGTCGGGTCAAGCAGGCCCGCGTTGCGGAACTGGCATAGCAGAAAGGCGATGCCTTCGTAGCCGTTGCCGCCGTGAGCGAATCCGGAGTGCGTCAGAAACCCGACCAGGGCCTTGTTCAGCTGAACCCGTTCGGGCGATTCGGGCCCGTCGGCCGACACCGCGCCCTTGGCGCCCTGGGCCGAAATGGCACCGGGACCATTGGTCAGCAGCAACCCGACCAGCGTCTGAAACGCGAACAGGTTGGCCGGTTCGGGCGCAAGGCCCAGCAGCGCGACATAGGCGATCTCGGTCAGCGAGCGTTGGCCCAACACGTCTTCCGCCGTCATGCCGCAGAAGCGGTCTGGTTCGTGGCGATCGGCCCGCACTGAAGCGCCGATCAGCGTGCCGAAGAGCTTTATCCACCAGGGCAGAGACTCGGCAGTCGTCCTGGAGACGCGCTTGCGCATCAGAGGTCCCCACGCAAGTGTCGCCGAGATGGCTGCCAGCACGGCATCGGCGGTCGGATGCCCGCCCAGGCTTTCGAGATAGCGCACGAACACGGACCTGGCTGAGCGCGCCTTCAGGCCCTCCAGCATCGCCCGCGCCTTCGGATCGCGCTCGCCCGCCACCAGCAGATCGCGCAGCGGCGGGTCGGTGGCGATGGACGCGACATCGAAGCCATCGTCCAACGCGCTTCTGAGCCCGGCCGCCGCGAAGCGGTCGATCAGCGTCGAGCACGCCTGGCGCGCGCAGCGCGCACGCAGCGGCCCGACGATGCTGGCCGCGGCCGCCAGCACGCTGTTGGGCGCGTTGCCGGCCTCGCGCGCGGCCTGCGCGGCCGCCAGCGCCGGGCTGCTGTGCAGATTGAGCTCCGAACCGATGGCGACGTTGATCAGCTTGCGGTCGTTCTCGCCCCCCAGCTCGTGCAGCAGGGCCAGATTGACGTTCGCCTCCAGCGGGTATTGCGCAGCCTCCAGCATCGACACGCGATACAGGCTGCTTATCTGGGTGCGGGCGTCCATCTGGGAGGCACCGGAGCAATCCTTCATCGGCTGCCGGGGCAGCGCGACGCCGATCTGGCCGGTCAACGCGGCGATCTGCTGGTTGTATGGGGGCGCGGCCTCGACCACCGGGATATCCAGATCCGCGGGCAACGCAAGTCCCTGGCTCGATGCGAACCAGGGCTTCAGGGCCAGGCTGCCTTCGGCCGCGAAGTCCGGCCGGGTGGCGTTCTCGCGCATCACGGCGGTCAGCGCCATCGGTATGTGGGCGATGTTGGCGACCACCGCGCCCCGGGGCGACAGGATCGGCCGCTCGGGCGTGAACAGGCCGTCGACGCCGAACTTGTCCATGAACCAGCGTTCTTTGCTGGCGGCGTCGTCGGAACCTCCGGCCATCGCGCCCGCGTGCCCGACCGCCCGGGTGAGCTTGGCCTTCCAGCGACCCACGACGCAGGCCACGACCGGCTTGGTGAACTCGGCGTCGAGCTCGTAGTAGCCGCCCGGCTCGACATAAAGCACCGCGGCTTTGCTTCGCGCGTCGTTGGCCAGCGCAAATGCGAACTCGGGGGCGGCGTAATGGATGTAGACGTCCTTGCCACTGGACATCAGCAGGGTCGTGCCCCAGCCGGCCATTCGCAGGTACGTTGCGATCGTCGTGGTGAAATTGCCCGAGTTGGAAAAGACCGCGATCGAGCCCTTCTTGAGCGCTTCGGCGGGCGAGTCGCCGCCGAGCGCTCCCCCGATGCGAACCCGGCTCCACGCGTCGGCCACGCCCAGGCTGTTGCCGCCGAATATGTCGATGCCGTTCGATTGCCCCATCGCGCGTATCTCGCGCGCATCGTGGACCGACACCTTCTCGGTCACGATGAAGATCTTCTTCAGGTCGGGATTGACCCGGATCAGCTCGGCCACGCCGTCGCGCGCGGCCGGCGGCGGCAGATACACCACTCCGCAATTGAAGCGATGCCCGTCGTTGAGTCCCTCGCGGACATTGTTGTACACGGGGATGCCGCCGACCTTCGTCTCCAGGACCTGGCCGCGTCGCCCCGGCGACGTTCCGAACACGACGTTGCCGCCGGAATACTCGTGCCCGACCGGCGTGACCTCGCTCGACTCGCCGCCCAGGATGTTCAGCACGCACACGCGATCCTGGCAGGTGGCAATCTGCGCCAGCGAGCTGATCCCCACGTAATACTTGAAGTCGGCTATGCCTTGCTTGTACATGTCGGGCTCCGGACCACGTCAGGCAGCGCCGGCGCGAGGTGCGATTGCCAGCCGCGCCGCCAGCTGCTCGCGCCCGCCCGCCTTCATCCAGTCGTTGACCCGGCGGGCGTATTGCACCACCTCGCTCATGTCCGAATCGAAGCCGAACATCCGGTAGGGCAGGCCGAGCGCTTCCAAGGTGTCGCGCATCGCACTCATCCCGCGCACCAGGTTCGGGCCTCCGCGGCCGATCACGACGTGGACGGGGGAGGGTCCGCGCCGGCTGAAATGCTCGCGCAGCGCGTCGGCCATGGCGCGGAAGGTCTCGAAGATGTCGGTGTTGTTGGACTTGCCTCCGATGATGAACAGCACGTTGGCTTGCCTGAGCCAGTGCTTGAAGCAGATTCCGGCCACTTCCTTCATCTTCTCGTACGGCGGATTGCCGCCGAAATCGGAGGAGATGATCGCGTCGTCACCCAGCATCTGGGTCACCAGCGAATTGGCGCCGCCGCCGAAGGTCGGCGCCAGGATCGTGCCCTGCGCGTTGATCACGAACACGTCGCTTTGCCCCTGATGGGTACGCAGCTGGTTGATCTCCTGCTCGAAGTCCGAATAGTCCGCCGCGAACAGGTGCGCCGGCAGGCCCAGCCGCAGCCAGCGCGCATCGTCGCGATCGAAGCCGCACTTGAAATCGCATGCCACCGGAGACAGGCGCCCCTGCAGGTCGGGTCGCATGCGGATCGGATTGAGCTCGAGCGTGGTCATGCCGAAGTCGTGATACAGCTCCCAGAGCTTGGGAAGCTGCTGTACCAGCGGCGAGATCAGCTCCTTGGGGGCATTCAGCTCCGACAGCGCGTTGGCAACCACGAAGGCCTTCAGGCCGGTCAGCGAATCGAAAGGGATCTGCGCGACCTCGCTCTTGTCGAGCTCTTCGATGTCCACCCCGCCGCGGTGGGTCAGGGTCATGGTCGGCGCACGAAAATGCGTCGAGTCGGTAATCGAGAAATAGACCTCGTGCTTTGCGGGCACGGCCCCTTCGAACGTGACGCCGTTGGCCTTCGCTGTCTGGTTGCCGTAACGGTGCTCGACGAAGTAGAGCCTTTCTTTTTCCTGCAGCGCGGTTTTCAAGTCCTTGGCCCGCGCCACCAGTCCCGCCTTGCCCTTCTTGCCCACCCCGCCCTTGAAGACCGGCTTGACGATGATCTCGCCGTGCTGGTCGATCAGCGCCTTGATCTGGTCCTCGCCCGCATCCGGGCCGAGCACCTCGGAGGTCGGAAAGCCGACGAAGCGAAGCAGCTTCGACCCGTACAGCATGCCGGTGACCTGCATCGGACGCCCCGCTCAGTCGCGCGCGCGCACGATGCCGCGGTATAGCAGCAGGGTCGCCACCAGCCCGCTGGCACCGGCCGCCGACATCCAGTAGCCCGGCGCGGCCTTGTCGCCGGTGACGTGGATCAGCCAGGTCGAAACGACCGGGGTGAAGCCGCCGAAGATCGCCGTCGCCAGGCTGTAGGCGAGCGAAAAGCCGGCCGTGCGCACGTTGACCGGCATCACCTCGGTGAGCGCGACGACCATCGCGCCGTTGTAGCTTCCATAAAGGAACGACAGCCACAGCTCGGCCGCCAGCATCTTGGCAAACGTCGGCTCCACGACCAGCCAGGCGAGAACCGGATACGCGGTCAATATCGTCAGCACCGTGAAGCCGATCAAAATCGGGCGGCGCCCGATGCGGTCCGACAGCGATCCCATCACCGGCAGCCAGAAGAAGTTGGAGATTCCCACGCAAAACGTCACGATCAGGCTGTCGGTGATCGAAAGCTTCAGCACGCTCCTGCCGAAGGTCGGCGTGTAGACGGTGATCAGATAGAACGACACGGTGGTCATCACCACCAGCATCATGCCGGCCAGCACCACACCCCAGTTGCGGATCATCGAGCGGTAGACCTCGCCGACGCTCGGATGATGGGTCCGCGCGAGAAATTCGCCCGTTTCCTGCAGCGAGCGCCGGATGATGAAAATGAACGGGACGATCAGACTGCCGATCACGAACGGGATACGCCAGCCCCAGCCGGAAATTTCCAGCGGCGACAGGGCAACGTTCAGCCCGTAGCCGATCGCGGCGGCGACGATGATGGCGACCTGCTGGCTTGCGGACTGCCAGCTCACGTAAAAGCCCTTGTGCCCGGGCGTCGCCATCTCGGACAGGTACACCGAAACCCCGCCGAGCTCCACGCCGGCCGAGAAGCCCTGCAGCAGCCGGCCGAGCAGCACCAGCAGCGGCGCGACGATTCCGATCGTGGCGTAGGTCGGGACGAACGCGATCATCAACGTGCCGCAGGCCATGATCGCCAGTGTCAGAATCAGGCCCTTGCGTCGGCCGATGCGGTCGATGTAGGAGCCGAGCACGATCGCGCCGAGCGGCCGCATCAGGAATCCCGCGCCGAACGTCACGAAGGTCAGCATCAGCGATGCGTATTCCTCCCCGGTCGGAAAGAAGGCCTTGGCGATATAGGTCGCGTAGAACCCATACAGGAAGAAATCGAACATCTCCAGGAAATTGCCGCTCGTAACGCGCAGCACGGTCGCCAGCTTCGACTGCCTGCGGCCGTTTCCTGCCTGTCCAATTCCGATCGACATCGCATGCATCAGTGTCTCCTCCTGAGAGCCTATTTCTGCGAATACGTGAGCACGGTGAACGTGTCCGGGAAGTAGCGGTTCGGATAGAACGGCGCGACCGCCTTGTTGATCTTCCTGGCGGGGTCGACCGTGCCTTCGGCGGTGACCATATAGATCTTCTTTGTCCCGGGGTCCAGCGCCATCGTGCGCGCGTAGGGGCGGGTGGTGACGGCCTCGGAAAGCTTGTAGGTGTCCGCGTTGACCTGGTCGTAAATGACGAGGTTGGCGTCGACGCCGTTGGACGTATACACCTTGTGCGCGGTGCCGTCATAGACGACGCCGTCGTTGCCGTGTCCGATCGGCTGGGCGGTGACGACCTGGCCGGAATCCGAAGCGAGCACCGCAAGCACGGGATTTTTGCCGCGGCACCCCACGAAAAGGCGCTTGCCGGCCTTGTCGAAGGCGATGCCAGTCGGCTGCTCGCACGGCGCCGTCTTCCATTGCGCGGCGACCTTGCGTTGCGCGACCTCGATCTTGATCACCAGATCGCGATCGCGCAGCGCCATGTACAGGTTGCCGTCGCCATCGGCCACGGTGCCATCCAGCTTCTTGCTGTCGACCGGCAGCTCGCCGAGCGGTTTGCCCGTTTGAGCGTCGACGAAGGCGATCTTGCTGCTGTCGCCCATCGTGAACGCCAGCTGCTTCGTTGCCGGGTCATAGAACGCCGAATCGGCATCGGCGCCGATCTTGATGCGGTCGATCGTCTTCAATGTCGAAAGCTGGAAGACCGTGGTCGTGCCATCCTCGTTGATCGTGTAGCCGCGATCGAACTCGGGCACCAGTATGGTGGCGTTGGCGTCCTGCGACTCGTCGATGGTGCGGACGATCGCCTTGGTGTTGACGTCGAATACGGTCACGCCATCGCCGCGGCGCCCGATGAACAGGTACCCTCGCGCCGCGTCGAGCGTCACATAGTCCCAGTCCGGCGAGGCGCCTTTGAGCGTGACGGCCGACTCGAGCTGGTAGAACGGCTGCGCTTGGGCCGCGGCGCCGATCGCGCCGATGGCAAGCGCGGCGCAGGTGGCAAGTCGTCTCATGGCTTCTCCAGGCTTATCAGGGGGCCGACACGAGGTCATAGCGAAGCAGGGCGCCTCCGGTCTTGCCTTCACCGGGCGAGACCGCGACGTAGAGGCGCCTGAGCTCCGGCACCAGGATCCCCGTCTTGGCGCCCGTGGCCGATTTGACGCGTGTCAGCTCGGCGTAGTGGTCCGGGTCGTTTTGCTGAAACACGCCGATGTAGCCTTCGCCCCCGAGCGCGTAGATGCGGCGATTGGCGGCATCCCAGATCAACTGATCGCAACGCTCTGGAGCTTTGAAGCTCGCGATGGAGGCGCCCGTGTCGGCATTCAGGATGATCAGCGTGCCGGGCTTGCGCGCGATGACGAACAGGCGCCGGTTCGGCTCGTCGAAGGCGGCCGGCGCGTTCTGCTGTGCTTCCTTGATCGGCCAGGTCGCGAGCACGGCCAGCGTGGCCTTGTCGACCACGGCCACATAGTTCTTTCCGGTCACGTTGACATAGAGCTTGTTGCCTTTGCTCTCGATCGCCATCGCTTCGACCTTGTCGGAGTCGAACTTCAGGTCGCCATGCCGCCGCAGCGTGATCGGATCCACGACCGACAGGTAGGTTTCCTGCATCTTGGCATCGCGCCCGCCGTTGACCACATAGAGGCGGTTGCTGCCGGCGTCGTAGCCGAGCGCATCGGCGCCCGGCGCTGCCAGCTTGATGGTGTCCGTGACTTTGTAGCTGCTGGCGTCGATCACGCGGGTCAGCATGTCTCCACCGCTGTCGGTCACCACCAGCCGGTTCTTCTGCGGCAGGTACAGGATGCCGTGCGGCGTCGCGACCACGCCCGAGACGCTCTTTTGCATCTTCAGCGTGTCCAGATCGAAGACGTCGAGCGTGCCGTGGTCCTCGGCCGCAAGCCACAGGCGCCTGCCCTTCAGATCGTATTCGAAATGATCGAAGTCGCCCGTGTAGCCGGGCAGGTCGCGCCGGTCGGCCAGCCGCAGCGCGTTGTCGGCGGCCAGCGCGGCCATGCCGGTTGACCAGAAAATCGCGCAGCCGATGATCGAAGCAAGTCTTGGGGTCATCCTGAATCCTTCGGAGAATGTTGGCCGCTCCAGACCGGGCCGATTCACGGGTCGAGCTCGACCAGGCTCTCGAGCGAGGGAATGTGTTTTTGCAGCTCGTCGCGCAGCGCTTCGGCCTTCGACAGCAAACCCTTTGCGTCGTCGCCGGTCTTGAAGCGGAAGCCGACGCTCAGGGCGCCGATCGCCCTGTTCGCGACGTCGCGCAACGCAAGCTCCACGCCGTACCGCCTGCCCTGTGCGTAGATGCCGGCAATCGGCTCGCCCGAGCCGATCACCTTCAGGTCGTCATCGTCGGCCTTCTTGCCGATGCGCCCGAAGCTGGAGGCCAGAATGATGTTGTTCCTGCCCTTGGGCGGGGTCACATGCATGGCAAGCGCAATGACCTCCGCATGCGTCGAAAGCATTTCGTCGACGAGCTTTTGCGCGTGGGTTTTGGTCGTCGCAAGCGCCTCGTAGGGATGGTGCGCGACCAGGCTGGCTGCATCCAGGATTCGTCTGGCCAGTGCGTCGCGGATCGCGACCGCCTTTTTCTCCAGCGCGTCCTTGTCGTCGCCGGTCTTGTACGGAAAGACCAGCCCCAGGGCGCCGATGTTCGCGCCGGCGGCGTCGCGCAGCACCAGCTCGACCTCGAAGCGGGTGCCGCCGTGAGCGATTTCCAGGTTGGTCTTCTCCGTCGTGATCACCCGCATGTCGTCTTCATCGGCCAGCTTGCCGATGCGCCCGATGTTCGACGCGATGATCGGGAAATTCGCAATCCCGGGCGGCGACACGTGAAACACGATCACCAGCAGCCCGGGATTGGCCGCGACCACCTGGTCGACCAGCTCCTGGCCGTAACTTTTGACCGGAAGCTGCGCGTGCAGCGGCAAGCCCAGCGTCAGGGCAAGCAGGCAAAGGGCTGCACGCATATCGGGTTCCCCTCGTTGTGTTCTAGGAGGGCAGCTTAGTTTTGCGGCCTGAAATCAAGCTGACTTCAGTCTGAATCGGCGTTCAGCCAATGCGGGACACAGGGCAGTGACTGCCTGATGACGATCCGAGAGCCGGACGGATGCGCCGGCGCGCGGAATAAACCCCGCGCGCCGGCGGTATCGGCAGCGTGCAAGCGGCAGGGCCGCTTCACGTTTCCACGACACAACCGATCGAGTCGATCCTTCAGGAGGTTGAAGTCATCATGCGCAAACCCATCGGTTTTCTATTCTGTCTCCTCGGCTTGCAGGCGCCCGCCTGGGCCCAGGCATCGCTGTCACCCACCGAGGCTCCGGCCGGCTTCGACACCCCGACCCTGGCTCAGGATCCGGGTTCGAAAAGCTCCAGTAACGGGATCGTGGAACCGCCGGGCGACAGCTTCGTTCTCGACCAACAGGTCTACGAGACGGTGCACGACGTCAACAGCGGGCTGGGCCCGCTTTACAACGCGCGAGCGTGCGCGGAATGTCATCAGAACCCGGTCAGCGGCGCGGCCAGCCAGATCACCGAGCTGCGGGTGGGACATCACGACGCGAACGGAAACTTCGTCAATCCCGTGATACCCATCAACGGGGGTGCCGCGACAGTGACTGGCCGCTCCATCGTGAACGACCGCGCGGTCGTTCCAGAGGCGCAGGAGCACATTCCGGCCACCGAGGATATCCGCGCGCTGCGCGCGACGCTCAGCGCGCTGGGGGACGGCTTTGTCGAAGCGGTCGATGACAGCACGCTGCTGGCGATTGCCGCCAGGCAGGCCGTCGTCAGCGGCGGCCTGATACACGGAGAAGCCGTCCAGGTCGCAGTCTTCGAGGCTCCGGGCAAGACGCGGGTCGGCCGCTTCGGCTGGAAGGATCAGCACGGCAGTTTGCTCTCGTTCGCCGCGGACGCCTACTTGAACGAAATGGGCGTGACCAGCCGGCTGCGGCCCAAGGACACCACGACCATCGGCAAGGTGACGGCGGACCCGGAGGACGTTCCCGACCGCATCGGGATGGCCGACATTGACCATTTTGCGCAGTTCGTCCGCGGCACGAAGGTGCCGCCGCGTGACGCCGTGCTGGCCGCGACCGCGCCAGCTCTGGCCGGCCAGCGCCTGTTCGACACCACGGGCTGCAGCAGCTGCCACGTCCCGTCACTCGCAACAGCACACGCCGGAACCGTCATCAATGGCGGCACCTTCGTCGTGCCCGCCGCTCTAGGCGACAAGGTCATCCATCCGTACAGCGATTTCCTGCTTCACGACATCGGAACGGGCGACGGAATCGTACAAGGCGGGCCGCAGGACACGGCCGACAAACTGCGCACGGCTCCCCTTTGGGGTTTGCGCATGCGCCCCCGCTTCATGCACGACTTGAAATCGCTGTCGCTGCGCAACGCCATCGAGCGCCACGGTGGCGAGGCGGCCAAGGCAAGCGAAGCATTCGGCGAACTGGATCAGGACGGACAGAGTCAGCTGATTACGTTTCTAGAGTCGCTCTGATTCCCGTTCGCGCGGGCAAGCCCCCGGCAGGCGTGATCACCTGCCGGGCTCGGGCTTGCCGAACTTTTTCCGGAACCAGACCTCCAGCATCCTCTTCTCGTACACCAGCGGATCGTGCTCGTCGTATTGCGGCTCCAGGGTCCGCAGGTAGCCGGGGTCGCAGACGCGGTCGTGCCCCGATTGCGGTTCCTTGTTGGCTGCTTCGAGCGTGTAGGCCAGCTCGATGCACGGCATGTCGGCCTGCCCGGTGATGATGCGGATTTCCGTCGGCAGGTTCATGTACGGGCGTCCGGCCCGGTCCAGGTCGAGCACCTGGATCTTCAGATTGGTTTGCGGTGGCAGGTAACGATCGCCCAGCTTCTTGAAATGCTGTTCGAGCGATTGCATCACCTGGCGCGGATCGCTGTTGCGGTCGCCCGCGTCGGTGAAGTGATCCGGATCGCCGTACGAAACCGTAACCGCGGCGCGCACCGGCAGCGCCACAAACGCCATCGCGATCAGGCCGCACCTGGCCGCTGCGGCAATCCCACCCGTTTTCACGTCATCTCCCGTCGGCAGAGCACGACGGGAAGTGTCCGCGCAAAAAAGGGCCCCTGCAAATGGGGCCCAGCTGTTGAACACTGGAAGTCCCCTCTCCCGCTTGCGGGAGAGGGTAGGGTGAGGGCGTGTGCAACGGCAAGACGCCTCTACGGGGACCCTCTCCCCCGGCCCCTCTCCCACGCCGTGGGAGAGGGGAGGAAAACCGGCGATCCGTCATTCCAGTTTGCGCAACTCTTCCTGCACTACTTCGGGCAGCAGCGGAATGAAAACCCGCTCGTCGGCGACCACCTGCTGGCCCTCCTTGCTCAGCACCAGCTTGAGAAATTCCTTGACCTTCGGCGCCAGCGGCTTGCCCGGTTCCCTGTTCACGTAGATATAGACGTAGCGGCTGAACGGGTACTTGTGCGTGTAGACATTCTCGACGGTCGGCTGGTAGCACGTCCCGCCGTCCTTCCAGGAGACGCTGAGCACTTTCACGTTGGGCCGGACGTTGGCCAGCAGCGCGTAAGTCAGGCCGCCCGGGTGGGTGGCCATGTCCTCGGCGGCGACCGTGAAGGCATGCGTGAAGCCCTTGCCTTTCACGAACTCGATGTTGTCCTTGTACTCTCCGCCATCCATCGCCACCCTCTTGAAGTACTGCTCGATGCCGTTGACCGGCTTTAACCCGTACAGGTGGATCGGGCGGTTGGCCCACTCGCCCTTGGCGCCCAGATCGCCCCAGGTGTTGACCTCCTTGTAGCCGAGCTTGCGCGTTTTCGAGTAGATCGCATCGAGCTGCGGCAGGCTCAGGCAGTCGATCGGGTTGTCCTTGTCGACCAGGATCACGCTCGACGCGGTCTTGCCCAGCGAGCCGACGCTGCCCGTCGCGACCCGGATCGCGAACGGCTTGTAGCCATACTTCTCGACAAAGGACTGCTCCTCCTTCGGGAACATCTCGCGGCCTACCGGAGCCAGGTCGCCCTTGCCGGAGACCAGCGCCGGAGCCCCCGCGCCGGACGCACGCAGGTCCTCGGTCAGGCTCAGCCGCGGATACTGCTTGCGGTAGATCCTGACCCAGCCGAGCACGATCTCGTCCATGATGTCGGCGCCGACGATGTTGAGCTCCTCTTCCGGCTCGCTCTTCACCTCGCCCGGTTGCCAGCTCGGAAGGGACGGGTCGACCTTCAGATTGTGCTCGGGTTCGGCGTACTTCAGCGCGAAAGCCGGTGTCGCGGCGAAGGCCGACAGCGCGGAAAACAAAGCAGCCATCCGAAGTGTTCGAGTCATGGGCCCCTCTCGCTGGTCTGCTGCCATGTCACTTGGCCGGATCGAACAACGCTTTGTAGCTCGGGATTTGCTTGGCCAGGCCGTCCCGCAGAGCGGCCGCCTTCGCCAAGTAGTCCTTCTCCGCCGCGCTGGTGTTGGGATTTTCCGGATTTTTGAACGCGTACACGACTAGGCCGACGTTTTCGCCGGACTGATCGCGCATCGGCATCAGCACGACGAATTTCCTGACGGTGTCCTTGGTCCGGTGCCAGCGCGGGTCGACAATGGTGATGCCTTTCCTGCTCACGTCGATATCGTCCGGGTCGTCCGGATTGCCGATGCGCTCGGGGTACGAGCCGGCGAACATCGTGTAGACATTCTCCTGTCCGGGCGGGACGCCATGCAGCGTGATGCTGAGCAACTCGGGATGCTTGGCCATCGTCTCGTCGGACAGCTTCTGCGCGTAGATCTTGTGCGCAGGCGGCGTCCAGTTCTTGGCCGGCGCATCGGCGGCCCACGGGCTCGTGCCGGCCAGGGCGGCGCAGGCGCCCACGGCTGTCGTGCAAACAAGTTTCGCGAGTCTTCTCACGGGTTCTCCTCGAGCGATTTGGAATTGGCGGACAGAGCAGCGCCATCCTAGGTTGGGCGCCTTAACGCGATGTGAATGGGTGCTGAATTCGGATTCAGGCTTCCAGCGAGCGTTTCACTCACCAAGCAGCACGCGGCTGCTCTGGACCTGGTGGGACCGCAGGGGCATGTAAATTGCATGTTCGAGCACGACCTGCTGACCCTCGCGGCTCAGAATGAAGCGCAGGAACTCCTCGAGCGCGGAATCGAGCGGCTTGCCGGGGACCTTATTGGTGTTGAAGAACGTCAGGCGGCTCAAGGGATAGACGGCCAGCGCCACATTCTCGTAAGTGGCCGCCTGCGCAGGCCCGCCGGCACGCTCGGACACCGGGAGCACCTTGACGCCCGCATCGATATACGCGATGCCGGAGTAGCCGATGGCGGTCGGATCCTCGGAGACCTTCCTGGCCACCGGGAACACGACCTTCTCGAAAGCGATGTCGTCGCGCCACTCGCCGCGCTGGTCGCCCACGCTCAGCACGCGCTGCCGAACGAACTCCTCGAAGCCGTTCCACGGCTTGATGCCGACCAGGTGGATCGGCTTGTTCGCCCACTCGCCGGTCAGCCCGAGCTCGCCCCAGCGGGTGATCGGCCCGCCGCCGCGATGGCGCGTGCTCGAAAACATCGCGTCGAGCTGCTCGAAACTGATTTTTTCGATCGGATTGCTCTTGTTGACGTAAAACGCGATCGCGTCCAGCGCGCCGAAATGCCGGTAGGAGCCGCCGGAAACCGGCACGCTCAGCGGGTCGTAGCCGAACCGGGCCCGGAAGTCCTTGATGTCGTCGGGCTTAAGCTCGCGGGAGACGAAGACGAAGTCCAGGTCGCCCTTGACCAGCTCTTTGGCGCCGAGACTTCCAGCGTACGGCGGCGAGATGGACAGCGTTACATCGGGGTGGTACGCCTTGAATTTCTCGAACCACTTTTCGACCAGCACCTTCAGCACGTCGGAGGCAGCGCCCTTGAAGCTTCCCGTCAGCCTTTCCTTGCGTGGCTGGAATGCGGGAAGCGCCGGGTCCAGAGCCGGCTGCAGGATCTCGGGCGGCGGCAGCTTGCGGCCCGATTTCTGCCCTTCCTTGGCTTCTTCCTCCGTCTGGGGCAGATGAGTGGTCAGCGCCGGGACGACCCATTCGACCATCGAGCGGGTATCGACCCGCTGCGCATGGGCCGACGCGGCAAGGCCGAACGCGCCGGCCCACAGTGCGAGCGTGCGGGTCATTTGGCCACCTGCTCGAGTTTTTTCAGCTGAGCCGCGACGACTTCGGCGGTGAGCGGCAGGTACTTGCCGTCACGCATCACCTCGGCCTGACCTTCCCGGCTCAGCACGAAGCGCAGGAATTCCAGCACCTTGGGGTCCATCGGCTTGCCCGGCACGTGATCGGCGTAGGCGTAGATCCGGTCGTAGAGCAGATACGTTCGATCGTGCACGGTCTCCAGGGTGTAAGGGACGTACGGGCCGGCGTCCGATTCGGCCAGCGGCAGAACTTTCAGGGCCGGCTGTGAAGTACTGCCCAGATTTGTGGTCGGCGCCGCAACGATGCCGATTGCGTAACGGTCATTGGCCAGGTCCTCGTTCATGCCGCGCTCGAGCTTGCCCGCCGCCGACACATAATTGGCATAGATCTTCAGGTGCTCGTTCCACTTGTCGCTGCCCTTCAGGACCATGTCCGAGATTTCGGTCGCCTGGTGGTAGCGAAGGTTCAGGCCATAGACGTGAATGGGCTTGTCTTTCCAGTCCCCGGTCAGGCCGAGCTCGCCCCAGGTGCGGATGTTTGCCTCGGGTCCGCGGGCCCAATTGGGCCGCCAGCTGGTGCCTTCCCAGCCGCCGGCGCGCTCGGAGCCGAAGATGCCGTCGAGTTGCTTGAGCGTGACTTGCGCGAGCGGGTTGTCCTTGTGCACGACCACGCCGAAACCGGGGTTCCAGCCCGGCACGTCGTAGGAACCGGTGGCCACCTCGATTTCGATCGGAGGCCGGTCACTGTAGCGTTCGAACAGCTCCTGCTCCGAAAAGGTGATCTTGCGCCCGATGCCGATGTCGCTGACGCCGAAGATCAACGATGGGACCGCGGCCAGCGTCGTTTTCATCCGGTAGTCGAACCTGGCATCGGGATGGTATTTCTTGAAGGCCGCCTCCCAGTAACCGCCCAGAAAGCCGTCCGTGATGTAGTTGCTGCCCCACACGCGGATCGTCCCGGTGACCTGCTGTTTGGCCTCGTATTTCGGCAAGCCGCTCAGGTCCCATTTCCGGGTGTAGGCGATCTTCCTGCCGCGCACGCTCATCATCTTGGCGCGCGCGGCCTGCATGTCGAGCCCCTCCGTCGACTCCTTCTTTTCCTGAGCAAAGGCCTGTTGGGCGGCGCACACGAACAGCGCGGAGCCAATGAGGGCGAGGGCAGCGTGTCGGATCATGATCGGTTCCCTTCTACTGAAGTCTTTTCAGTTCGTCGCGCACGACCTCGGCGGTCAGCGGCAGGTACTTGCCGTCTTTCTGCACGAGCTCCTGACCTTCCCGGGACAGAACGAAGCGGATGAACTCGCGCACCTTCGGGTCCATTTTGGTGCCGGGTTTCACGCTGACCCAGAAGGATTGGTCGCCCCACAGCGGATAGGCGCGGCTTTGCAGCGTGTCGATGCTGTATTCGACATAAGGGCCGCCGTCCTGCCTGGCCACCGCGAGGACCTTGATGTCCTTGGGGAAGCCCTGGTGATAGCGCGCATAGCCGATCGCGTATGGATCTTTTCTGACGTGGTCGGTGATCTGGTCCGCCTCCAGGTAGGTGGTTGCGTCGCCTCTTTTGTAGTTCGCGTAGGTGTGCAGGTCTCCATTCCACTTGTCGCTGGCCTGCAGGACCTTGTTGGAGAACTCGATGGCAGTCGCGTAGCGCAGGCTGTAGCCGTGCACGTGGATCGGCTTGTCGGCCCAGTCGCCGGAAAGCCCCAGCTGGCCCCATTTGCGAATGTCGCCCTCGGGGCCACGGCTGAACTCGGGATGCCAGGTGGTTCCAACCCAGCCGCCGTCGCGGGCGGAGCCGAACACCCCGTCGAGCTGCTTCATCGTGATCCCGGTGATGGGATTGTCCTTGTTCACGATGATCACCAGGTTGTTCTGCCAGCCGACATAGTCGTACGAGCCGGTGAACACCGAAAATCCAATGGGCTCGTAGCCCTTCAGGCGCAGATGCCCCAGGCTGTCGTAAAAGCTGGGCTCGTGGTTGATGCCGATGTCCGCCAGATCGAAGTACAGCCGGGGAATCGCGATGGCGGCCGAGGGCAGGTAGTACTCGATCCTGATGCCGGGCTGCAATTTCTCGAAGGCCTCCTTCCACCACCCGCCCAGGGGCGCGTCGCCGACGTAGTTGTTGCCGGCGATCCGCAGCGTGCCCTGGGGTTTGTCCTGCGGCATGTAGTGCGGAAGGCCGCTCAGATCGAACGGCTTCGTATAGGCCGGCTGGCTTGCCCGCGCCGCCATGCGCGCCTTGCGCTCGGCGGCGGACCCGGCAGGCAGCTTCTTCGACTCCTCGGTCGGCTGCGACTGCTGCGCCGCGGCCTGGCTGGAGGCCAGCACCATCAGCGATGCGAGCGTCATCGCGCCAAAGCCATTTTTATCGATTCTCATCGTCGTCAGTCGAGCTTTTTGAGCTGCTCTGCGATCGTCTGGGCCGGCAGCGGCGAATAGATCCCGGCCCTCTGGATAATCTGCTGGCCCTCGCGGCTCAGCACGAAGCGCATGAATTCGCGCACCTTGGGGTCCAGCGGGCGGCCCGGTGCCTTGTTGACATAGATATACGCGTCGCGAATCAGCGGATAGCTGCGGTTCCTGACGTTGTCGGCGGTCAGCGCAACGGCCGGGCCGTCGGCAGTTTTCGACAGCGCAATCACTTTCAGGCCGTGATAGCCGGGACACTTGGAGCCGTCCGGATTCACGCAGGTGCCGTTGACGTGCATCAGCGCGCCCCAGCCGATGCCGTACTTGTCCTTCTCGAGGGCCTCGTACATGCGCTGGCTGACCACCGCGCTGCCGGCGGCGTCAGCCGTGGCCTCCTTGGCCTCCACGTACTCCTTGAAGTTGGGGTTCCACTTCACCGACCAGTGCATCACCAGGCGCTCGAAATTGGTCGCAAAGCCCGGCGCGACATAGCCGTAGGTCTGGATTTCCCTGTGCGCCCAGTCGCCGGAAAGACCGAGCTGGCTCCAGGTGCGGATGTTCTTTTCGGGTCCGCGCGCATATTTGGCGGTGAACAGCAGGTTGTTGTCGGCGTTGGCGCCGACTTCCCAGCCCCCGCTGCGCTCGGAGCCGAAGATGCCATCCAGCTGGTCCATCGAGAGCTTGCTGATCGGATTGTCCTTGTTGACGATAATGGCCCACGCGAACAGCGTTCCCCGCTTGTCGTAGCCCCCGGTGGCGATCGATATTTCGGTCGGCACGTACCGGAACGTGTTGTAAAACGGCATCTGATCGGAGATCTTGGCGTCGTCTCCCATCGGCGCCACATCCGAAGTCCCGGAAAACATCATGCCGAGCGCCCCCTCGCTGCTGGTCATGAAGTTGGTCGTGACCACCGCGCCGGGGTGGAATTTCTTGAAGCCTTCCACCAGCAGATCGACATTGCCTTTCAGCTCGCTGCCCGCGATGCGCAGTCCCCCTGCGACGGGCACCTCGGGTTTGTAGGGCGGGATCTCGTCCAGGTTCGGCGCCTGCGCATGCGCGACGGCAGAGCAAAGGGCGACCAGGGAGAATGCGGCGATCCAGGCGGGTTTCATCGAAGGACTCCTGTCATTTCAACAACTGAATTCCGAGATAGACGAGCAGACGCCGCTGGTCGTCGGTGTGCGCTCCGACTTCGCGGCCGGCAGCGCCCAGCATGACCATCGATTCGTCCAGTTTCCAGTGAAAGCCCAGGTTCAGCAGCGTCTGCGAATCGTTCGGCGCCAGCACGTGGTGCACCTCCGCAAGGCACTCCACGTTGTGTCCGCACTCGTGCGCCACGACGACTCCCGAGAACCACTGGGTGGTTCCGTATTGCACGAAATTGGGGCCGAATTCCGCGTCGAGCGAAAACTCGTGAATGACCGTGGCGGCTTCGACCGGCAACAGCAGTTGCCCGCCGGCCGCGCTGATTCCTCGAGTGGCCGAAGACGACAGCCAGTTCCTGGTGTATTGGGGGTAGGTCGACATCGAGAACCCTTTGTCCTCGATGTCGATGAAGCGCCACTTGACCCCGACGTCCGACGCTCCCAATCCCGATTTCCAGGGCTGGCCCGCTTCGTGGACATAGAGCCAGGGGACGTCCACCTTGAGCTGGATGTGTTCGCCCCAGCCGTAGTTGATGTCCGCGTCCGGGGCGGTGACCTCCCATCGACCCGCGGTGTGCGTCGCGATGCTCGCCACGTTGATTTCCCAGTGACCGTCGCCCGGCGTTTCGGGATCATCGGTCACCAGCGGCGGCCCACCCTGTGCCCATGCCGCACCGCAACCAGCGCACAGCACCGCGACGGCGATGATCCGGGCAAATTTGATCAAGCGGGGTCGATTCCTGTTCGAGTTCAAGGTCCGGTCAGGCCGATCTGATTGAGCGCAGCGCGGACCAGGCCATCATTGCCAGTTGCGGGCAGGCTCCATCAGCTTGGCCAGCTCGGGGATCTGGCCGGCCAACTCGTCCCGGATCGTTTTCGCCCGCGTCTTGAATTTCGCGGGGTCGTCGCCCGCCTGGTAAGGGAAAACGATCGCCAGCGCTCCGATCCGTTTTTTGGAAGCATCGAGCAGTTCGAGTTCCACCTCGAAACGGTCGCCGCTGCGGTTGACTTTCGCCAGCGTCTTGCCCGTCCTGATGACCTCGAGATCATCCGCGTCGGCCCTTTTACCGATGCGCCCGATGTTGGAGGCGATGATCACATTCTCGGATTCGTTGGGCGGCGTCACGTGCATCGCGATGACCAGCAGATCCGGATACTTTTCGACGATCCGGTTCACCAGCTCCTGCGCGTAGATCTTCTCCGGAGCCGTAGTTTCGCCCGCGCGCAGCGGGCACGCGACCGCGACCGCGAAGAAAACCAGAGCGATGCGCATCATCGGATTCATGTTCGACCTTGGGCTGCCGCTCCTAGAAATCCACCTTGGCGCTGACCTTGAACGTTCGATCCATCCCTGTCCCATAGGTCCCGGTCTGAACCGAATTCCAGTAATGCAGATTGCCGAGGTTGTCGACATTCAATTGAAAGGACGCCCGGTAACCCGAAATCCTCGTCGCATAGCCGGCGCTGGCTGTGTACAAGAAGTATCCCGGGATGGAGCCCTGATCCTGAGGATTGATGGGGCGACTGGTAACGCCGCTCGACCCCACCGTGATCGCGAGCCCCTCGATTCGCGCCGGACGGTAGGTCACCGAAAGGTTACCGAGCCACTTTGGCGTGTTTTCAGGGACCAGCCCGTTGATCAAGGGCTGCAGCGGCGAGTTCTGCACCGCGGACAGCCACTGTGCAGCGCCGTTGACGGTCCAGTGGCGATTGATGTCCCAGGTGAACGTCGACTCCACGCCCTTGTACAGCAGATCGCCGTTGTTCTCGAATATGTTGGTGACGGGATCCGTCACCGCATTGGCGCGCGTGATCCGGAAAAACGAGCTGCTGATCGAAAGCCCTTTGAAGTACGAGTCGCGGATGCCGATTTCCCTCTGCCTCGAGACGGCCGACGGCAGGATCACGTTCAGGTTGGCGGCGTTGGCCGGCGCCGTGGCGCCGGCTTCCAGGCCTTGCATGTAGCTGGCAAACAAGGTCGTGGTGGGCAGGATGTCGAACAGCACGCCATAGGCCGGCGTATTGACTTCCGTAACGGTTCTCTGGGGCCCGGTTTGCTCGTCATCCCGGGTGCGCCGTATCCCGGCCAGCAGCCTGAGCTTGGAAAAGACGCCGATCGTGTCGTACGCGTAGAACGCCGTATCCTTGCTGCTCTGCTCCGGCAGGGACGTGAACGGCCTGGTGAAGACGGGCGGGGCCAGCGTGATCGGATTGAAGATGTTCTGCGTCTGCGGCAGCGTCACGTTGTTCTGGTTGGTGGTGTTCGCGTCTCGCTCGGTGATCGACGGCCCGATCGTCAGATCGTGCTTGAAAATCCACGTCGAAAACTTGCCGATCAGCTCGAACCGTTCGAACGTATTCGCATAATCGTTGCTGACCGGCTGAACGGTGACGACCCCGCCGGCTCCGGTAGTCCGGTTGTATTTGCTGATACGGGTCGTGAACCTGGAGCGATTCGAGTCGGAGCGTCCCTCCTCGGCAAGCACTTTCCAGCCTTCGGCGATCTGGTAATCGCCGCGCACCTGCCAGTTGGTCGTCTCCGGGTTATAGATCGCCCAGGTCCCTGACAGCAGGTTCCTCGGCCTCGGGACCGGGGTGAGCGGAACCACCCCGTTGACTGCGGGCAGCAGGCTGATCCCGGCCTGCTCCGGCAGTCGCTTGCTGTAGTGCTCGAAATCGCCCTGGAAGCTCAGACGGTCGGTCGCCCTCCAGTCCAGTCCCAGGCTTTCGAAGGTTCCATGTCCGCCCAGGTCGTGCACGCCATTTTCCAGGTGCGTGTCGGACAGATTGGCGCGCAAGCCCAGCGACTTGTCCGAGAGTACGCGGCGACCGATGTCCGCGCTCCAGCCGTACTGCCCGAAGCCGTTGGCGGCCATTCCGAGCTGGGTAACGTCGTGTTCGCCGGCCCGCTTGGTGACCTCGTTGATGATGCCGGCCGGGCTGGCCACGCCGAACATCAGCGCGTTGGCTCCTTTCAGCGCCTCGATTCTTTCCTTGTCCTCGTTGGGGGTCGTGATGACGCCGGCAATCGGCAGCCCGCCATTGAGACGGTAGTTCGAAAACAGGTTGAGCTTGATGCCCCGAATGTAAACGGAATCGTTGGGGCTGCCCTTGGAGTTAGCGGGCGCGACCCCGGCGACGTTCCGGATGGCTTCGGCATAGCCCTCCTGGATGGTCTCTTCGAGCGCCTGGCCCGAAACGACCGCCTTGGTCATGGGCAAGGTCTGTTCGTTGCCCAGCTCCTGCTTGTTGTACTCCTCGATCGGATTGCCCGCCGCCGGTACCTCGGCCAGCGTCGTTCCGGCCGGCGCCGGCTCCATCAGGGCGGCCACCGCCGGAATCTTCGCGCTCAGCTCGTTGCGGATGCCCGCGGCTTTCCTGATGAGCGCGTCCTGGTCGAACCCCGCCACATAGGGGAACGTCATCTCGATGGATCCGATAGTCCGGTGCTGGTCGTCATATAACGGAAGCTCGATCTCGACGTTGTAGTCGCCGAACCGGTTGATCTCCACTCTGGAATGGCCGGTCTTGGCAACTTGCAGATCGTCGGGATCCGAGACGTGCCCGACGCGACTTGCGGACTTGGCGGCGATGATCACGCTCTGGGCGCTGCCCGGAGGCTTCGCGTGCACGTCGACCTCGAGCAACTCCGGGTGCCGCGCGACGGCCGCATCGACCAGGGCCTGGGCCAGAGTCTTCGCCGGCCCCGGCTCCGGCGAGGTCTGCGCGCGCAGCGGAAGGCAGACGCAAGCCATCAGACAAAGCAGCGCGATCCGTCGCATGTGTTCTCCCCGTGTATCCGATAAGGCATGTCGCGCCGCCTGCCAGCGGCTGTCGCGATGCCATGTCTCCTGCGGCCTTGCCGTGTCGGTGTCGGCTTGTGCGGCGTGATGCAGGCTACGGCTCGATCCTAAACCGATCCTGACGGAATCATTAACTTCCGTTTAGCCTGCCGCGCTGCAAATTGGACTAACATTTATTCGCCATGAAAGTGCTGATCGTCGAAGACCAACAGCGCCTGGGACAATTCCTCGAGCGTGGACTCAAGGAATGCGCGTACACGGTGAACTGGGTCGGCACCTGCAAGGGCGCGCTCGATGCGCTGGCCGAGGAGTCCTTCGATATCGTGATCCTCGACCTGGGGCTGCCCGATGGCGACGGCATCGAGATGCTGCGGCGCTGGCGCGCGAGCGGTTTCAACGAGCCGGTGCTGATCCTGAGCGCGCGCGACTCGGTGCAGGACCGCATCAAGGGCCTGGACGTCGGCGCCGACGACTACCTGCCGAAACCGTTCAGCTTCGAGGAGCTGCTGGCGCGCGTGCGCTCGATGGTGCGGCGCCAGTCGTCCGTAAAACAGGTCGTGCTGGAGCACCGCGGCGTGCGCGTCGATCTGCTCAGCCATACCGTGCAGGTCAACGGTCAGGCCATCGATCTGACCAGCCGCGAATACGCTCTGCTTGAGATCTTCATGCAGAATCCCGGGCGCATCCTGACGCGGACGCTGATCTCCGAGAAGATCTGGGCTTCGAACTACGACGTCGACACCAACCTGCTCGACGTCTACATGAGCCGCCTGCGCGCCAAGCTCGAGACCTCGGCCGCCAAGCCGCTGTTCAAGACGGTGCGCGGGGTCGGATATCAGCTGCTATGAAATCGATCGGCTCGCGCATCACGCTGTGGTACGCGGTGACGGTGACCGTGACGCTCGCCTGCCTGTTTGCAGCCGGGCACTACCTTCTCAAGGAACAGCTTATTCACCAGCTGGATGCGCTCAACGAGGCGCAGTTCAAGCAGCTCAAGTTCGCGCTGGGACCGGACTACAAGACGCTAACGAAGCAAACGATCGACCAGCACATCCGAGAGGTGACCGAGTCGGCGTCGGCGCTCTTTTTCACTGACATGCACGGGCCGATGACCAACCGGTTTTTCAAATCCAACAACCTGCGCGGGCAGACGATACCGGACGTGCCCGGTGCGCGCGTCTACACCGTGGACGTGGATGGGATCGGCGAGCTGCGGGTGGGCGAATTCCTCCTGCCGCCCTTCGAGGTGACGGTCGGAACCCCGATGGCGCCGGTGCTGGACGTGATGACCGAATACCGCAAGGTGTTCATCGGATTGCTGGTGGCGGCGCTGATCCTGAGCCTGATGATCGGTTACGCGCTGAGCGAGTTCATCCTGCGGCCGGTGCGCGTGATCCAGGCCACTGCAAACCGTATCCGCTCGGACAACCTGACGGAGAGGATTCCGGTCGGAGACGTGACCGACGAGATTTCCCAGCTGGCGCGCTTTCTGAATCAGATGTTCGATCGCCTGGAAGCCTCGTTCGCCGAGATACGGCGCTTCACCGCCGATGCTTCCCACGAGCTGAAGACGCCGCTTTCGCTGGTCCGGTTGCACGCCGAGCGCATGCTGGTCGCCGGCGGCCTTGCTCCGGCGCAGAAGGAAGCGGTTCACGTGCAGCTCGAGGAGCTGGCCCGCGTCAACCGGATCATCGACGAGCTGCTGTTTTTGTCGCGCGCGGATGCGCGGGCGATCACGGTCGAAATGAAGGAACAGGACCCGGCCGCCTTCCTGCAGGTTTTCGCGCAGGACGCTAGCGCGCTGGCCGAGCACCACGAACGGTGTTTCTCGTACGCCCACGAGGGTGAGGGCAAGGTGGCTTTCGGGGAGCAGCGGATGCGGCAGGTGCTGCTGAACCTGCTCGCCAACGCGATCAACGTCTCTCCGCCGCAGGGCCGGATCACGCTGCGTTCGAAGCTGTCCGCCGACGGCTGGCGCATCACCGTCGATGACGAGGGGCCCGGGCTGGATGCCGAGCAGCGCAGTCAGATCTTCGAGCGTTTCGTCCGCTTCAATCTGCCGGGCTCGGATGAAAGAGGCAGCGGCCTCGGGCTGGCGATCTGCCGCAGCATCGTGCAATTGCACCGCGGCCGGATCTTCGCGGCTCCCGGCGACAATGGTCGCGGGCTGCAGATGGTGATCGAGCTTCCCACCGGGGCGAGCGCTCCCGCGGAGCGGGCTGTCCGGCCCGATGCTGCCGACGTCGAACGCAGCCCGGTGAATGCCGAACGCAATCCGATGAAGTCGGTCGCTTAGACCGCAGTGCGGGTCCGCCGCCCCGCTCGCGGAAACGATCCGCGTTCCGGTGCGACACGGGCCCTGCACGATCCGCCCGATGGCCGCGAGATGTTGCAAACAAGTGAACGCGGCTGAAACACTCCCGACTCGGATGGCTACGATAATCGGTTCTTTACGCAAAGCGCGAGCACACTGGCGGTGATGCCCGTCTGTCGGTTTCGTCTTCGGTGCAATCGCCCGCAGCGGCGAAGTCACCCCCTGTGGATGGCTGTTGCAGTCCCGGTCACCCTGGCGGGTTGCAGCCTCGGACCGGCCTATGTCCGCCCCGAGGTCGCGACCCCGGCCGCATGGCGGGACAGCTCCGAATCGGAAGCGGCGAGCTGGCCCTCGGCCGATTGGTGGCGCGGCTTCGGATCGCCCGAGCTCGACGGGTACATCGCGCAGGCCCGAAGCGCGAATTACGACATTGCGGCCGCGGTGGCGCGAGTGCGGGAGGCCGACGCGCAGGCCACGATCGCCGGCGCCGCGCTACTGCCCGCCCTCGGGGCGAGCGTGAACACCTTCAAGCAGCGTGCGCAGGGCGCCCGCATCGGTTTTTCGGACTTTCACCAGGTCTCGCCTCAGCTCACCGCGAGCTACATGATCGATTTCTGGGGCAAGAACCGGGCTACGCAGACCGCCGCCCTCGCGACCGCTACCGCGAGCCGATACGATCGTGCAGTGGTCGAGCTCACGGTGATGACGAGCGTCGCGGACACGTATTTCCAGAGCCTGGAGCTGCGCGAGCGCGTCGCGGTGGCGGAGGGCAATCTTGCCTCGGCGGAGGCCATTCTCAGGGGTTTGCGTCTTCAAATGGCCGCCGGTATCGCGACTGCGCTGGACGTGGCGCAGCAGGAAACCACCGTGTCGACGCTGAGCGCCGCCATTCCGCCGCTGCGCCAGCAGCTGCGGCAGACGATCGACGCGCTCGCCATCCTGGTCGGGCGGCCGCCCGAATCGGTGGAAACCACCAGCGCCTTGCTGGCCGACCTGTCGGTTCCCGTGGTCCGGCCGGGCCTGCCGTCCGAATTGCTCGCACGGCGCCCGGACGTGGCGCAAGCGGAGGCGCAGCTCGTTGCGGCCAATGCCAATATTGCGGTGGCGCGGGCGTCGTTTTTTCCGAGCATCGAGCTGACGGCATCGGGCGGCTTTGCCAGCTCGTCGCTCGCCACGCTGCTCAACTCCTCCAGTCACGTCTACTCCCTGGCCGCCGGCGTGACACAACCGATCTTCGAGGGTGGGGCGCTCTCGGGCCAGCTCGAGTTTGCGAAGGCCCGCAACGAAGAACTGGTAGCCGATTACAGAAAAACGATCCTGACGGCCTTGGGCAATGTCGAAGATGCCCTCGCCGCGGTGCAGCAAACGGCCGAGCAGGCAAGCCGTCAGGCCACCGCGGTGGCCAAGGCCAGCCGCGCCCATCAGATCGCCCAAGCGCAGCTGCATTCGGGCACCGTCAACATTCTGACGGTCCTGAATACCGAAACGGCGCTCTTTTCGGCGCAGGATGCGATGGTGCAGGCCCGCTTTGCCCAGATGCAGTCGCTCGTGAGCCTGTTCGTCGCGCTCGGCGGCGGTTGGCGCCAGGAGGCGGCCCAATGACCGGCGGTCGCTTGAGCAGCCTGGCCGGCTCGATCGTCCGAGCGGCACGACGGCCGCGCGTCGCGCTGATCGGCGCCGGACTGATCGCGGTGCTGATCATGGCGGTGTACGGGGCGGCCGACTCGCCGCGTCAATCCGCCTCGACTGCGCCCGCCTCGCCCCAGGCCATAAGCGTCGAAACCGCCGTGGCGGCGCGCGGCGATGTGCCGGTCTTTTTCGAGGGCCTGGGCACGGTCCAGGCTTTTTATACCGTGACGATCAGCCCCCGCGTGGACGGGCAATTGATGAAACTGGGATTCGTCGAGGGTCAGATGGTCAAGCCGGGCGATCTGCTGGCGCAGATCGACCCCAGGCCATTTCAGGCGGCCTTGGACCAGGCGATCGCGACCAAGGCCAAGGACGTCGCCCAACTCGCCAATGCGCGGCGCGACCTGGAGCGCTACATCACGCTGGCACCGGAAGAGTTCACCAGCGAGCAGACGCTGGAGACGCAGCGCGCGCTGGTCGCCCAGCTGGAAGCGCAGGTGGTTGGCGATCAGGCGATGATCGACAACGCCCGGACCCAGCTCGACTACACGACGATCCGGTCTCCTATACAGGGGCGCACCGGCATACGCCTGACCGATCCGGGCAACATCGTGCACGCCGCCACGGCAACCGGCATCGTCGTGGTCACCCAGATGCAGCCCATCTCGGTCATTTTCACGTTGCCGGCCGATGGGTTGTCCGCGGTCAGGACGGCGATGGCGTTGGCGCCGCTGCAGGTCACCGCGATATCCCGCGACGGCAAGAACCCGCTGGGCAGCGGTACGGTCGGACTGATCGACAACGAGATCGATCAGACCACGGGCACGATGCGTCTGAAGGCCACGTTCCCCAACCAGGACGGCCGCCTCTGGCCCGGCGATTTCGTCAATGCCCGGGTGCTGCTGCAGACGCGGCGCAATGCACTGACGATACCGTCCACGGCGGTTCAGCGCGGGCCCGACGGCGTGTACGCCTATGTCGTGAAGCCCGATTCGACCGTCGAGATGAGGCCTCTGCAGGTCGCCGAGGAATCGGCCGGCATCACGGTCATTGAAAAGGGCCTGCAGGACGGCGAGCGCGTCACCACCAGCAACCAGTACCGGCTGCAGCCGGGCACCCGCGTGCAGGTGGTGCAGGCCTCGGCCGCCTCCCCGGCCGTTGCGGGCAAGGCCGCTCCGTGAGCATTTCCGCTCCTTTTATCGAAAGGCCGATCGCCACCTCGCTGTTGATGGCGGCCATTTTTCTGGTCGGACTGGCCGCCTTTCCGTTGCTGCCGGTAGCTCCGCTACCGCAAGTCGATTTCCCCACGATCCTGGTAAGCGCGACGCTGCCGGGTGCCAGCGCCGAAACGATGGCGTCCTCGGTGGCGACGCCCCTGGAGAACCAGTTTGCGCAGATCCCCGGGGTCACGCAGATGACCTCGACCAGCATCCTGGGCAGCTCGCAGATCACGATCCAGTTCGATCTGAACCGCAACATCGACGCCGCCGCCCAGGACATTCAAACCGCGATCGATGCGGCCGGCGGGTTTCTGCCGAAGAATCTGCCCCAGCCCCCCACGTACCGCAAGATCAATCCGGCCGACTCGGCGATCGTGATCTTCGCCATTCATTCGGATTCCTTGCCGCTCACCGTCGTGGATGACTTCGCCGAGAACGTGATTCTTCCACGGATGTCCCAGATCTCCGGCGTCGGCCAGGTGTCGATCGGAGGCCAGCAGAAGCCCGCGGTCCGCGTGCAGATCGATCCGGCCAAGATCGCGTCGCTGGGCATTCAACTCGAAGACGTGGCCGGCGTGATCTCGACCGCCACCGTCAATGCGCCCAAGGGAACGATCAACGGCCCGACCCGCAGTTTCGTCGTCTACGACAACGACCAGCTGCTCAAGGCCGCGCCCTGGAACAACGTGATTGTCGCCTACAAGAACGGCGCGCCGGTCCGGATCCGGGATATCGGCGTGGCCGTCGACGGGCCGGAAAACACTCAGATCACTGCCTGGCAGAACGGCAAGAACGGCATCCTGCTGCTGATCTACAAGCAGCCCGGCGCCAACATCATCGACGTGGTGTCCAGCGTCGAGGCCGCGCTGCCCCAGATCCTGTCGGCGGTTCCCACGTCCATCAAGGTCGACAAGGTGATCGACCGCACGACGACCATCAAGGCCTCGGTCCAGGACGTCGAATTCACGCTGATGCTGACGATCGTGCTGGTGGTGATGGTGATCTTCCTGTTCCTGCGCAACCTGTGGGCGACCCTGATTCCGAGCGTGACGATTCCGCTGGCGCTGCTCGGCACCTCCGCGCTGATGTATTTGCTGGGCTACACGCTGGACAATCTTTCGCTGATGGGTCTGACGATCGCGGTCGGCTTCGTGGTCGACGACGCCATCGTGATGCTGGAGAACATCTATCGGCACGTGGAAGATGGCCTGCCGCCGAAGCAGGCGGCGCTCAAGGGCGCGGGCGAAATAGGCTTCACGATCGTGTCGATCAGCATTTCCCTGGTGGCGGTCTTCATCCCGCTGCTGCTGATGGGCGGGATCATCGGACGGGTGTTCCGCGAGTTCGCGGTCACCGTGACGATGACGATCGCCGTTTCGGCGTTCGTCTCGCTGACGCTGACGCCGATGATGGGCTCGCTTTTCCTGCGGGACGAACGGCACGCGAGGCACGGCCGCTTTTATCATCTGACGGAGCGCTTTTTCGACGGGATGCTGGCGCTCTATACGCGCGGCCTGGACTTCGTGCTCAGGCATCAGTTCGCCACCCTGATGACGTTCTTCGTCACGCTGGGCACCACCGTGGCGTTGTATGTCATCGAACCGAAGGGATTTTTCCCGCAGCAGGACACCGGAATCATTGCCGGCCTGGCCGATGCGTCGCAGGACGTCTCCTTCAGCGAAATGGTCCGCCTCCAGCATCTGCTCACCGACGTGATCGCCCAGGATCCGGACGTGGCGAGCTGGGCCACGGCAGTGGGCGGCAACCGGCCGCTGAACAACGGGTTCGTGGTGATCGGCCTGAAGCCGCGCGCCGAACGCAAGGCCAGCGCGGACCAGGTGATCAGCCGGCTGCGCGCCAGGTTCGCCAGAGTACCGGGCGCGACGTTTTATCTTCAGGCGACCCAGGACCTGAACGTCGGCGGCAGGCTTTCGCGCACCCAGTACCAGTACACGCTGCAGGATCCCGACCTCGCGGAACTGAACGATTGGGCACCGAAGCTGCTGGCCCGGATGCGGGCCTTGCCCCAGCTCACGGACGTGGCCACCGACCAGCAGACCAACAGCACGATGCTGTCATTGGCCATCGACCGCGACCAGGCCGCCCGCTTCGGGATCCAGCCATCGCTGATCGACCAGACGCTCGACGACGCTTTCGGCCAGCGCCAGGTGACCCAGTACTTCACGCAACTGAACACGTACCACGTCGTTCTGGAGATCACGCCGCAGCTGCAATCGGACCCGAACACGCTGAACAAGATCTACGTCAAATCGCCCATCTCGGGACAGGCGATTCCGCTGTCGACTTTCGTCAAGTTCGATACCCAGCACGTGAACTTCCTGTCGATCAACCACCAGGCGCAGTTCCCCGCGGTCACGCTGTCGTTCAATCTGGCCCCTGGGGCCGCGCTCGGGCAGGCCGTGAACGCGATCCAGAAGGAAGTGTCCGCCATACGGATGCCGCGCTCGGTCATCGGCACTTTTCAAGGCACCGCCCAGGCGTTTCAGAGCTCGCTGAAGACCCAGCCGTACCTGATCCTGGCGGCGCTGATCGCCGTTTACATCATCCTGGGCATGCTCTACGAAAGCTACATCCACCCGCTGACGATCCTGTCGACGCTGCCCTCGGCGGGCGTCGGGGCGCTGCTGATGCTGCTGGCCTTCCACTTCGATCTTTCCGTCATCGCGCTGATCGGCATCATCCTATTGATCGGCATCGTCAAGAAGAACGGCATCATGATGGTGGACTTCGCCATCCAGGCCGAACGCGAGCAGCACCTTTCGCCCGAGGCATCGATACGCCAGGCCTGCCTGTTGCGGTTCCGCCCGATCATGATGACCACGATGGCGGCGCTGCTCGCCGCGCTTCCGCTGATGCTGGAACACGGAACCGGCTCCGAGATCCGTCAGCCGCTCGGCTATTCGATGGTGGGCGGGCTGCTGCTGAGCCAGGCCTTGACTCTGTTCACGACCCCGGTGATCTACCTGTACCTTGACCGCGTGAACAACCGGATCGGCCTAAATCGCGCCGCGCCGGTCGGTCCCGCGGCGGCGACCTCGCCGGCGGGCGACTCGGCTTGAGCAGACCCTCTCCCCCTCCCCTCTCCCGCTGCGCGGGCGAGGGGCGATACGGCGTGCCCGTGCGAGCGAGCGTGCACTAGCGGTGACCGATCGCCCCTCGCCCGCGCAAGCGGGAGAGGGGAGGGGGAGAGGGGAATTGGTGCCCCGATTTGCGGCGACCGATCGCCCCTCGCCCGCGCAAGCGGGAGAGGGGAGGGGGAGAGGGCAGCTACTGCCCCGACCACGCCGCCTGCACCTGCGCGATCAATTCTTCCTGCCGGCCGTCGTAGCGCGGCGAGAAGTGAAACGGCACCACGGCTTTGGCGCCGACTGCGCGGGCGATCAGTCCGGCCTGGCGCGCCGTCAGATGGTTCTTGCGCGCCGCCTGCGCGCTGTCCTCATCCAGGAAAACGCTCTCGATGAACAGCAGGTCGACGTCGGCCAGCAGCTGACCGAGCGCCTGCACATTGGCCTGCGTGTAGCGCAGGTCCGTCACGTAGCCGACGCGCTGGCCCGGAACGACGTCCAGGATCACGTCCCGCAGCTGCGCCACGCTCCGCTCGACACCGTGCTCGCCGCTGGCGTCGCGCCATCGCACCTGGATCGGCGTCGCATCCTGCGCGCCGGTCAGGACCGCATGCTTCAATTCGCGCAGCCACGAACCGGTTCCCAGCCCGAGCCCCGCCAGGCGCGTCTTGTCGACCTTCAGGCGTGCCTTTTCCTCGATCGCGAAGGCCAGGCACGGCACGTCGTGATCGACAAAGCGGCCGCGCAGCCGGAACGTCGCCTCGTCGTGAAGAACGTCGCCCGCCGGCTCGAACGGGGGGCACGGCGCGCGCTTGAAAGAGGTCTTGCTGGAAAAGCGTGCCGCGTTTCCTGTGCCGTCGACCCCGATCTCGCGCACATCCAGGTCCAGCCCGATCTCGTAACGGTGCACGACGTTCCATGTGTATGCGAGCAGCTTGTGCTCCACGCTGGCGATGAATCCGGGCCCGCCATGCAGCGCGATGGCCGCCTTGCGGCCGAGCACGACCCGCAGCAGATGATCGAAGCCGGAAAAATGGTCCATGTGCGTGTGGGTGACAAACACGTGCGACAGCCGCATCAGCTTGCGCGGGGGCAGCGTGGTGATGTCGCCCAGGTCGAGCAGCAAGGCCCGGCGCTCGTCGTGAAAATCGACGTACAGGCCCGGGTCGCCGAATGCGTCGTTGACCAGGCGAGGCTCGAAAAGGCGATGCATGCGAGGGCGGCCTGCCCGCGCGCAGGCCAAAATGCGATTGTCGCGCCTGGCACGGTGCGCTGCCAGCGCGCGCCCTCAACGCCGGTTGATCAGCTCGATCAGCCGCAATGCATTGCGGGGTGCGTGATCGGCCGCGCCGCCTTCGAAGTAGACGTGCACTTCGCGTCCTTCGCTCTGCCAGCGGCGCACGCGCCGGGCCCAGGTTCGCAGTTGCGCGTCGCTGTAGCCCGAGGCGCCCGTGGCGGCGTCCGGGTGCAGCCGCACGTACACCAGGTTGGTGGTCACGGCTTGCCACATCGGCCAGTCGGCGGCGGCGGACTGGCACACGGCGATTCGATGCCGTTTCAGGCAGTCGGCCACTTCGGGGTCGAACCACGATTCATTGCAAAATTCCACCGCGTGGCGCACGCTGCGCCAGCGCTGAAGGGCGCGGCCGAAAGCCTCGAGCTTGGCCACATTCCGATACAGAGTGCGCGGCAGCTGCCACAGGACCACGGCCAGCTTGGCGCCCAGCGCCGAGGCGCGGCTGCGTTCCAGGACGACCGCGGCCAGCGGCTCGAGCAGTTTCTTGTTGTGGGTCAGATACCGGTTGGCCTTGATCGCGAAGCAGAAATCGGGCGGCGTCTGGGCATGCCAGCGCTGAAAGGTCTCGCGCCGCTGCAATCGGTGGAAAGTGGCGTCAACTTCGATGGTTGCAAAGCGCTGCGCGCACAGCGAAAGCCATTGCGCCTTCGGCTGGCGCTGGTAGAACGTGTCGCGCCAGCCGTCGTGGTTCCAGCCGCTGGTGCCGACGTAAACCCGACCTGTGCCGTGCCCGATGCGTCGGGCAAGGCCGCCCCGCGGCGCCTTGACCGCTCTGGGCGAGTGGACCGCCACGGGAGGTCAGCTGCTTGCGCGTACGTTGTACGCGTTGGCAGTGCAGATGTCGTCGGTGCGCATCACGGCTTCCTCGGCGCCCATGGCGCTCAACGGCTAAAACCCCCGACGCCATCGTGCCTTACGGGCGGCTCTGCGTATTGATGCAGATCAGGTCCGTTGAATGCTCATCGGGCATGTCCTGTTACGGGCGAAATATGGCGCCCGTTGAGCGGAGCCCGCGGCTGATGACGTAGGCGAAGGCGCGCCCGAGTAGGGAAAGCCGCTCGCGTCAATGCCCGGCGGCCCGCGTCAGGGCTTCCATATAATTCGCCTATCCCCTCGGATTGAGTAAGTGGCGTGGCCGCTCAGATCGGTTCATTCGACGTTGTCGTCGTCGGCACCGGCGTGGTCGGGCTGGCCGCTGCGCTTGGGTGCGCGCAGCAGGGACTGCGCGTGGCGCTGATCGGACCGGTCCCGCGGCTGCATGTGCCCACGGCCGAGGCGCCGTTCGAACCCCGCGTCTATGCGCTGGCCGGCGCTTCAATCCACCTGCTCGAGGAAGTGCGCGCCTGGCAGCAGGTCGATCGAAGCCGCACCCAGCCGGTTTTGCAGATGCAGATCGAGGGCGACAACGGCGGATCACTCAGCTTCGATGCCTATTCGGCGGCCGCCGATCGCCTGGCGACGATCGTCGAGGAGTGCGAGCTGCTGCGGGCGCTGTGGATGGCGTGCGGGTTTACACCTGCGCTGTCGCATTTGGACCATGCGTTCGAGGCGATCGAGTCAGGGGCGGCCCAGGTGCGCGTGCGCCTGAGCGGCGGGGGGCTGATCGAGACGCGGCTGCTGGTCGGCGCCGATGGCAGGAGCTCGGCGGTGCGCGCGGGCGCGGGTTTCAATGCGATCGAAACGCCGTACGGGCAGACCGCGGTGGTGGCGAATTTCGAATGCGAACAGCCGCATCGCGGGGTGGCCCACCAGTGGTTCACCCACGAAGGCGTGGTGGCGCTTCTTCCGCTGCCGGGGCGCCGCGCGTCCCTGGTCTGGTCGGCCCCGCAGCAGCTGGCGGAGGACCTGCTGGCGCTGGGAGGCAGCGAGCTGGCCGCGCGCGTGACTTCGCGCACGCAGGCACGGCTGGGCGCGCTGACGCCGCTGGGCCAGACGCACGGCTTTGCGCTGTGCGACCTGCGGGTCGACCGCGTCGTAGCCGAGCGTCTGGCGCTGGTGGGCGACGCGGCTCACGTCGTGCATCCGCTGGCCGGCCAGGGTCTGAATCTGGGGCTGCAGGACGTCGCGCAGCTGCTGAAGACGCTGTCGGCGCGCGAGCCGTGGCGCGATCCGGGCGACCTGGTGCTGCTGCGGCGTCACGAGCGCGCGCGCGCCGAGCCGGTCCGCATGATGCGTTTTACCGTGAACTCGCTGGCGCGCCTGTTCGAAACCGGCGATCCGACCGTACAGTGGGTGCGCAACCGGGGGCTGGACTGGGTCCAGGCGATGCCGCTGCTGAAGAAAGCCCTGATCCGGCAGGCGATGGGTTGATTCCCCACCAGATCGGGGGCTTCTGCGCCTGCCCCCGCTACGGGAGGCGGTTAGACTGTGCAATTGCCCCGGCTGCCGAGGCTCTTGTGGGATCCAAAATGAAGGCGATCGGGATTGCGGCTCTTGTGCTTCTGTTGTCGGCCTGCGCGAGCTCGGCCGGCGAACCGGTTGCGGCGAGCAAGGCCGTGGCGGCCGCCCCGGCCAAGTCGGTCGAAGATCTGGTGCGCGAGCGGGTGACCCAGAAGATTCCCGGCAAGGTCAGCTCCGTCCGCAAGATGCCGTTCGGCATGTTCGAGGTGGTCATCGAAAGCGAGATCGTCTATGTGGACGAGACCGCGAACTATATGATCACCGGCCACCTGTACGACACCCGGACGCAGGAAGATCTGACGGCCAAGCGCAGCGAGGACGTGCTGCGGGTGGATTTTTCGTCGCTGCCGCTGGACCTCGCGTTCAAGATCGTGCGTGGAAACGGTTCGCGTCCGATCGCGATCTTCGAGGACCCGAACTGCCCGTATTGCAAGAAGCTGGAGCGCGACATCCGGTCGCTGGACAACACCACCATCTATATATTTCTGTATCCGATCCTGTCGGACGATTCGGTGGCCAAGTCGACCCAGGTCTGGTGCTCCAAGGATCCGGCCTCGGCCTGGGCCCGGCTGATGCTCGACGGGCAGGCCCTGGACAAGGCAGCGGCCGGCTGCAAGACGCCGATCGACGATGTGCTGGCGCTGGGCCACCGCCTCAGCGTGACCGGCACGCCGACCCTGGTGTTTGCCGACGGCCGGCGCGCGCCGGGCGTGATTCCGCTGGACCGGGTCGAGCAGATGATGAACACGCCGCCGGCCCAGCCGCAGACGCAGCGCAATTGACCGGGCGCTGCTGCGGAAACCCTCTCCCCCGCCCCTCTCCCGCAGGCGGGAGAGGGGGTTAACAGGTCTGTTCTTCCGCAAGCCGGAGAGGTGAGTTAGCGGATCCCTTCTCCCGCAAGCGGGAGAGGGGAGTGAAGGGCAAACGAGGGTGGGGGCTGATCAGATCAGAAGATGCCGTTAGCAGGTCCCTTCTCTCAGTTTGCGAGAGAGGAACTTAGTAGGTCCCTTCTCCCGCGGAGCGGGAGAAGGACAGGATGAGGGCCGGCAAAATCGGCAGTGACCTGAGCATAGAGCCGGGCGACCCAACAGATGCGCCGGTGCGCGCGCTGATCGCGCACCTCGACGCCTACCTGCACGCGCTGTACCCGACGGAAAACAACTACCTGGTACCGGTCGACTCGCTGCGTGGACCCGACGCGGTGTTCCTGGTCGCGCGCCTGGGCGCCGAAGTGATCGGTTGCGGAGCGCTGGTCGATCGGGCCAGCCAGTACGGCGAGCTGAAGCGAATGGTCGTGCGGCCGGACTGCCGCGGGAGCGGCGTTGGGCGCGCGATCCTGGCCGCGCTGACAGCGCAGGCGCGCGCACGCGGGCTGCGTGCCGTGAAGCTGGAGACCGGCACCGCCCAGCCCGAAGCGCTGGCCCTGTACGAGCGGGCCGGATTCCGCCGCTGCGCCGCGTTCGGCGGCTACCGCGAAGATCCGCTTAACGTGTTCCTGCAGCTCGACCTGGGCTGACGGTCGCAAATCAATGCAGCGTGCGCGGAACCGTCAGCAGGAATTCGGGGATCGCCACCTCGAACGGCGTGCCGTCGTCGGCCACGCACTGGTAGGTGCCCCGCATCGATCCGAACGGCGTCGGCAGCGGGCACCCGCTGGTGTATTCGAACGCCTCGCCCGGTTCGAGGTGCGGCTGTTCGCCCACCACGCCGGGGCCGCGAACCTCCTCCACGTGCTGGTTGGCGTCGGTGATGATCCAGTGGCGCGACACCAGCTTGGCCGCGACCTGGCCGCTGTTGGCGATCCGGATCGTGTACGCGAACAGGTACTTCTCCCCTTCCGGGTCCGATTGCTCGGGCAGGAAGCGGGGCAGAACGGTGACGGTGAATTCGTATTTGGCCATCGGTTGCGGTCGGGTGCCGCGCCAATAGAATCCTAGCGGAGCAGTGGAGGAGTACCACCATGGATTCTAGCTTCCGAATCGCGCCCTCGATCCTTTCGGCCGATTTTGCCCGCCTCGGCGATCAGGTTTGTGACGTGGTCGAAGCGGGGGCCGACTGGATTCACTTCGACGTGATGGATAATCATTACGTCCCCAACCTGACGATCGGCCCGCTGATCTGCGAGGCGATCCGGCCCCATGTGCAGGTCCCGATCGACGTGCACCTGATGGTGACGCCGGTCGACGCCCTGGTGCCGATGTTCGCGAAGGCGGGCGCCGACATCATCACGTTCCACCCCGAGGCCACGCAGCACGTGGACCGCACGCTGGCGCTGATCCGCGACCAGGGCTGCAAGGCCGGGCTGGTGTTCAATCCGGCCACCCCGCTGGGGTGGATGGACCACGTAATGGACAAGCTCGACGTGATCCTGCTGATGTCGGTCAACCCCGGGTTCGGCGGGCAGTCGTTCATCACCGAGGCCTTGAACAAGCTGGCCGACGCGAGGGCCCGGATCGACGCCTGGACCCAGGCCACCGGCCGCACGATTTTTCTGGAGATCGACGGCGGCGTGAAGGTCGACAACATCGGTGCGATCGCGGCGGCCGGTGCCGATACGTTCGTGGCCGGCTCGGCCATCTTCGGCTCCTCGGACTACAAGGCCACGATTGCGGCGATGCGCAATGCCATCGTCGAGTCGCGCCGCAACGCGATGCGCCGGCACAATGCGTAGCCGCCCGCTGATCAGTCCCCTCTTCCGCTTGCGGTCCTCTCCCACACCCCTCTCGATCAGCCCCCTCTCCCGCTTGCGGGAGAGGGGTGGGGGAGAGGGCATCTGCCGGGCGCCGAACGATGCAAGGGGCTGAGCGCCAGCGCGCCGTCCTGATCGACCTGGACGGCACGCTGATGGACACCGCGCCGGACCTGGCCGAGGCGGCCAACCGGACGCGGGCCGACTTCGGCCTGCCGTCGCTGCCGCTCGCGCGCGTGGCGCAGTACGTCGGCAAGGGCGCCGAGGTGCTGGTGCATCGCAGCCTGACCGACCAGATGGACGGCCAGCTGGCACCGGAGCGCTTCGAGCCGGCGCGCGCCGCGTTCATGCGCCACTATCACGAGGTCAACGGCCAGGCCTCGGTCGTGTTCGGGGGCGTACCGCAGGCCCTGGCGCGGCTGCGCGAGCGCGGCTGGCTGCTGGCTTGCGTGACCAACAAGCCGCGCGAATTCACGTTGCCGCTGCTGCAGACGGCGGGCCTGGCTGCGCTGCTCGATGCGGTCGTGTGCGGCGACGAGGTTGCGCATCGCAAGCCGCATCCGCAGATCGTGCTGCTGGCCTGCAGCCGGCTGGGTGTGGCGCCGAGCCAGGCCGTGATGGTCGGCGATTCGGTCAACGATGTGCTGGCAGCACGCGCGGCAGGCGTGCGGGTGGTGCTGGTCGAGAGCGGCTACAACGAGGGCCGATCGGTGTCTTCACTCGCAGGCGAGCCGGGGGTCGATGCTATAGTGCCCGGCCTGATCGACGCGGCCCGCTGGCTGGACCAGGCGACGTCCTGATCGGGTGGGTTCAACGATCATGACCGAGCTCGAATTCCGCGCCCTCGCCAGGGAGGGCTTCAACCGGATCCCGCTGATCGCAGAGAGCTTCGCGGATCTGGATACGCCGCTTTCGCTGTACCTTAAGCTCGCCCGCAGCCAGGGCGCCAGCGCCAATTCGTTCCTGCTCGAATCAGTGGTCGGCGGCGAACGCTTCGGGCGCTACTCGTTCATCGGGCTGCCGGCCCGCACGGTGCTGCGCGCGACGATCGGCAGCGGCGTCGGCGCCGGCGATGCGGGCGGGCATCGCACCGAGGTGATCACCGACGGGCGGATCGTGGAGGAAGATCGCGGCGACCCGCTCACCTTCATCGAGCGCTACGCGGCGCGGTTCAAGGTGGCGCTGCGGCCCGGATTGCCCCGTTTCTGCGGGGGCCTGGCCGGCTATTTCGGCTACGACACCGTGCGGCTGATCGAAAAGACGCTGGCGCGCACCAAGCCGGACGACCTGGGCCTGCCCGATATCCACCTGATCCTGACCGAGGAGCTGGCGGTCATCGACAACCTGACCGGCCGCGCCTACCTGATCGTGTATGCCGACGCATCGCAGCCGGAAGGCTATTCGCGCGCGCGTGAGCGGCTGCGCGATCTGAGGGCGCGCCTTTCCCGCCTGGTGGAGCCGCCGCACACGCGCGCCAGCGTGCGCCGTCCGGAGCAGCGCGACTTCAGGCGCGACGACTACCTGGCGGCGGTGCAGCGCGCCAAGAAGTACATCGAGGCGGGCGACATCTTCCAGGTCCAGATCGGCCAGCGCATCAGCAAGCAGTTCGCCGACGCGCCGCTGTCGCTGTACCGCGCGCTGCGAACCCTGAATCCGTCCCCTTACATGTACTACTACGACCTGGGCGACGCGCACGTGGTAGGTGCTTCACCCGAGATTCTGGTGCGCGCCGAAACGCGCCAGGGCGAGCGCGTGGTGGCGATCCGGCCGCTGGCCGGCACGCGGCCGCGCGGCGGCACGGCCGAGCGGGACGCGGCGCTGGAGGCGGAGCTGCTGGCCGACCCCAAGGAGCGCGCCGAGCACCTGATGCTGATCGACCTGGCGCGCAACGACATCGGGCGCATCGCCCGCACCGGCACGGTCAAGGTGACCGAGCAGATGGTGATCGAGCGCTACTCGCACGTGATGCACCTGGTCAGCCACGTCGAGGGCATATTGCGGCCGGGAATGAGCAATTTCGACGTGCTGCGGGCCACTTTTCCGGCCGGTACGCTGTCGGGTACGCCCAAAGTGCGCGCGATGGAGATCATCGACGAGCTGGAGCCCGTCAAGCGCGGCATCTACGGCGGCGCCTGCGGCTACCTGAGCTTTGCCGGCGACATGGACCTGGCGATCGCGATCCGCACCGGCATCATCAA
>DATBCD010000123.1:0-11150 GCA_036270655.1 Burkholderiaceae bacterium | reverse complement strand
TGCTACCGGCCATGTCTGGGGATTCGTGGCCGGCCTGTTGACCGTGCAGGTCATCGTCGCCGTGATCGCCTGGATGCATTACGCACGCTTGTTTGCGCTGCTCGAATTGACGCGGGTGCACGCGAACCGGCCCAATATCGTCCCCGAGAGGCGACCCGAGGCGATCGAAGCGCGGCAAGCCAGCTACAGCGCCCTGGGCGCCTGAGGGCGTCCGCAATTTGCGCGCGTCACCGGCTGCACCCTTGATCCTCGCCCCGTGATCTGGCTCCTCGCCTACGCGGCCGCGGGCGCTTTCGTCGGGGTGCTGTCCGGCCTGCTCGGCATCGGCGGCGGCATGACGCTGGTTCCGATCCTGGCCGCGCTGTTCGATGCCCAGGCACTGGCGCCCGGCTATGGGGTTCACCTGGCGCTCGGCACCGCGATGGCGTCGGCGGTCGTGACGGCCAGCGCCAGCGTGCGCGCACACCACGTGCGAGGCGCGGTGGACTGGCGGATCGCGGCGCAGCTTGCGCCCGGCATGGTTCTGGGGTCGATGGCCTCTTCGCTGGCCAGCGGCTGGATCCCGCAGCGCCACCTCGCACTGGCGTTCGCGCTGATTGTCTACGCCGGGGCCACGCAGATGCTGCTGGGTCGGCGCGCCACGGCCGCTGTCGCGTTGCCGGGGCGAGCCGCAACGTTGGGGGTCGGTCTGGCAATCGGCGTCATCTGCGGGCTGGTCTCGGCCGGGGGTGCGTTTTTGACCGTTCCCTGGATGCTCTATTGCGGCGTTCCGATGCTCACGGCGATCGGCACCGGTGCGGCGATCGCGGTTCCCGTGGTATTCGTCGGCACCATTGGCTACATGGCGGCCGGTTGGAACGCCTCGGGTCTGCCGCCCCACGCGCTCGGCTTCGTTTACCTGCCTGCCCTTGTGGCGCTCGTGCTGGCCAGCAGCCCGATGGCGTTCGTGGGGGCGCATCTGGCGCACCGCCTGCCGGTCGCGGTACTGAAGCGGATCTTCGCGGTTCTCCTGTACGTCCTGGCCACGAGGATGGCCGTTCATTATTGGTAGCGGGGGTGTTTCAGTGCTGGCTAACCGGCGCGATCTGATTCTGGCGGTCACCGTTTGCGCGGCGCTGCCCCGCTCGGTGCATGCAGAGGCCGCCGACGGCAAGAACCATGCATTCGCGGCGCTTGAGACGAAACATGGCGGCCGCCTCGGAGTAGCCGTCCTCGACTCCGGTGCCACATTGATCGCTGGTCATCGAGATGATCAGCGCTTTCCGATGTGCAGCACGTTCAAGCTGCTGGCCACAGCGGTTGTTCTGCACCGCGTCGATCTCGGGCAGGAGAGTCTGGACCGACGGGTTCGCTTTTCCGAGGCTGACCTGGTCGAATACTCGCCATTTGCCAAGACTCGAGCCTCCGGCCAGGGCGCGACCCTGGGCGAGTTGTGCAAGGCGGCCATGACGCTAAGCGACAACACAGCCGCAAATCTGCTTCTCCAGACCTTCGGCGGCCCGGCGGCTCTGACAGCCTTTGCCCGCTCGCTAGGTGATCCCGTCACGCGGTTGGATCGCATCGAAACTGCCATGAGTGAGGCTGCACCTGGAGACCCGCGCGACACGACGACGCCGAAGGCCATGGCGCGCGATGTCCAGGCGCTGGTCCTGGGGGAAGTCCTTTCGGCTGGGTCCCGCCGGTTGCTTTGCGACTGGCTCAAAGCCAATCAGACGGGTGATCAGAGGCTGCGTGCGGGCTTCCCGTCGAGTTGGGTCGTCGGCGACAAGACCGGGTCGGGCAACAACGGGACAACGAACGACGTCGCCATTATCTGGCTGGAAAATCGGAAGGCATTGATTGTTGCCGCCTACCTCACCGGGTGTCCGGCAGGCCCCGACGAGCGAAACGGCGTTCTAGCCGAAGTCGGTCGTTTGGTGGCGTCGATCACATCGCAGCCGCGTGGTGTGGGAGAGGGTTGAATGAACGGGCCGCTTCTGGTGGCGCTCGCCGCCTGCCTCGCCCTGAGCGCCGCCGGCTGCGGCGAGCATGCGACGCTGCCCGAGAGTGCCGGCACCGGACCCCACCCGGTGCTGCCGCCGCCGCACGAGACATTCATACCGACGATCCGCATCGCGCACGCCGTCGGCTGGACGGCGGGCGCAAAGCCGACGGCGGCGCCCGGGCTCGCGGTGAGCGCCTATGCGGCGGGTCTGGATCACCCGCGCTGGTTGCACGTGCTGCCGAACGGGGACGTGCTGGTCGCGGAGACCAACGATCCGCGCTCACCCGCGGACCGGGGCGGCATCATGGCGTGGATCGAGGGGCGCATGATGAAGTACGCGGGTGCCGGCGGCGCGAGCGCCGATCGCATCACGCTGCTGCGCGGTATCGGCGCCGATGGCCTGGCGGAGAAACGCAGCGTCCTGCTGAAAGGGCTGCACTCGCCGTTCGGGATGGCGCTTGTGGGCTCGTCCCTCTATGTCGCCAACACCGATGCCGTCGTGCGCTTTCCTTACGCCGCAGGCGACACCGAGATTACGGCCCCCGGCACCAAAGTCCTCGACTTGCCGGCCGGGCCGGACGGGCATTGGACCCGGGACCTGATCGCGAGCCGCGACGGCACGCTGCTCTACGTGACGGTCGGCTCCAACAGCAACGTCGGCGAGAACGGCCTCGACAGCGAGTTCGGCCGCGCCGCGGTCCTCGAGTTCGACCTCGCCACCGGCCGCTCGCGCATATTCGCATCGGGCCTGCGTAACCCCAATGGGCTGGGCTGGGAGCCAAAGAGCGGCGCGCTATGGGTGGCTGTCAACGAACGCGACGAGCTCGGCAGCGACCTCGTTCCCGACTACATGACTTCGGTGCGGGACGGCGGCTTCTACGGCTGGCCGTACAGCTACTACGGCCAGCACGTCGACCAACGGGTGCGGCCGCCGCGGCCGGATCTGGTGGCCACGGCAATCGCGCCCGACTACGCGCTCGGCGCTCACACGGCCTGCCTCGGGCTTGCTTTCTACGAGTCCGACGCGCTGCCGGCCCGGTATGCCGGCGGCGCGTTCATCGGCCAGCACGGCTCCTGGAACCGCAGGCCGCCCAGCGGCTACAAAGTGGTATTCGTGCCGTTTGCCGGCGGCCGCCCGTCCGGCCCGCCCGAGGACGTGCTGACCGGTTTCCTGAGCACGGACGGCGAGGCCTACGGACGGCCGGTCGGTGTCGCGGTCGATAGCGCCGGAGCCCTGCTCGTGGCGGACGACGTGGGCAACGTCGTCTGGCGCGTGACGCGGGAGGCGGCGAAGGGGCCGTAAGAGGATCCCGGCCCGTGCGATAGACCCGCGCTCGAGGCTCGCTACGACTCCTCGGACGACTGACTGCGTCCGGACTTGATGCGGGTGACCCGCTGCACCTGCTTGATATGCCGGATCGATCGGACCACGCGTGCCAGGTGGCGGCGGTCCTGTACCTGGATCTTGAAGTGGATCGCGGTCGCGTTGGCGCCTTCGTCCTCGATGTGCACGTTCAGGATGTTGGACTCGGCCTCGGCGATGGACGCGGCCACGCGGCCCAGCACCCCGCGCTCGTTGACGACCCGCACCTCCAGGTTCACGTCGTACATGCCGGTCAGGTCTTCGGCCCACTGCAGGTCGATCCAGCGTTCCGGATCGGCGCGCCGGGCGCGCTGCGCATGACGGCACTCCAGCTGGTGCACGACCAGACCCAGGTCGCGCCGCATATGCCCGACGATCGCGTCGCCGGGAATCGGGTTGCAGCAGTTGGCGATCTGCAGCGCCATGCCTTCGGTGCCGCGCACGACCACCGGCGTGCCGGCGCCGATCGTGGCTGGCCGCGGCGCTTCGCCCTCGACCAGTGGCGCCTCGCGCGCCGCCAGCAGCGCCATCTGGCGCGCCACCACGGCCGCCAGGCGCCTGCCCAGTCCGATGTCGGCCAGCAGCTCGTCGCGATCGCGCGCATGGGCTTCGCGCGCCAGCGCTTCCCAGCGCTCGGCCGTCACGTCCTGCGGCGCCAGGGACAGCTGGGCGGCCGCCTGCGCGAACAGACGCGCTCCCAGCTCGACCGACTCCTGCCGCTTGGTGGTGCGCAGGAAGTGGCGCACTTCGGCGCGCGCCTTGCCGGTGCGCACGAAGCCGACCCAGGCCGGATTCGGGCGCGCCACCGGACCGGTGACGATCTCCACCACGTCGCCGTTGCGCAGCTCGGTTCGCAGAGGCTGGATCTCGCCGTTCACGCGGGCCGCCACGCACCGGTTGCCCACGTCGGTGTGAATCGCGTAGGCGAAGTCCACCGGGGTGGCGCGGCGCGGCAGCGAAACGATCTTGCCTTTCGGCGTGAACACGTAGACCTTTTCCGGGAAAAGGTCGACCTTGATGTTTTCCAGGAACTCGGTCGAATCGCCGGTCTGCTTCTGGATTTCGATCAGCGACTGCATCCACTGGTGGGTGCGCGACTGCAGCTCCGACAAACTGGCGTCGTCCTCCTTGTACAGCCAGTGCGCGGCCACGCCCGATTCGGCGACCCGGTTCATCTCCTGGGTGCGGATCTGGAACTCGACCGGCGTTCCATACGGGCCGATCAGGGTCGTGTGCAGCGACTGGTAGCCGTTGACTTTCGGGATCGCGATGTAGTCCTTGAATTTTCCCGGCAGCGGCTTGAACAGCCCGTGCAGCGCGCCCAGCGCCAGATAGCAATCGGCATTCGAATTGACGACGATCCGGAACCCGTAGATGTCCAGCACCTCGGAAAACGACAGGCGCTTTTCGACCATCTTGCGGTAGATGCCGTAGGTGGTCTTCTCGCGCCCGTACACCTCGGCCTTCACGCGCGAGCCGGCCAGCTTTTTTTCCACCGATTCGTGGATCCGGCCCAACACTTCGCGCCGGGTGCCGCGTGCGGTGTTCAGCGCCTTTTTCAGGATCTGATAGCGCATCGGGTAAAGGTGCGCCAGGCTCTGGTCCTGCAGCTCCCGGTAGATCTCGTTCAAGCCCAGGCGGTGCGCGATCGGCGCATAGATCTCGAGCGTCTCGCGGGCGATGCGGCGCTGGCGCTCGATATCGACGTGGCTGAGCGTGCGGATGTTGTGCTGCCGGTCCGCCAGCTTGATCAGGATCACGCGCACGTCGCGCGCCATCGCCAGCAGCATCTTGCGGAAGCTTTCGGCCTGGGCCTGGACACCGGAGTCGAAACTGAGCCGGTCCAGCTTGGAGACGCCGTCGACCAGCTCGGCCACGGTCGGGCCAAAGCGCTCGGCGAGCTGCTGCTTGCCGATGCCCGAGTCTTCCATCACGTCGTGCAGCAGCGCCGCCTGGATCGCGGCCGAGTCCAGGTGCCACTCGGCCAGCGTACCGGCCACCGCAATCGGATGCGTGATGTACGGCTCTCCGCTCTTGCGGAACTGCCCCAGGTGGGCAGCATCGGAGAACTTGAAGGCGTCGCGGATCTTCTGGATCTCGCCCGACGACAGGTACACCTTCAGCCGATCGGTCAGCTCGGCGAAGGTCGTGGTCGGAGCGGCAGGCTTCTCAGGCTCCGAGCGCCATACGACCTGGCCGGCCTTGCGCAGTGCTTCGGCGGCCCGACGCGCAAAGCCGGTAGGCGCCGGGGTGCGGCGGGACGACAACTGGCTCGACGAAGGTTCGGACGCCATACAGCCTCGACATTACGCCCGCTGGCGACCTTTAGCCCGGCCTCGGGCGGTTTGCCCCGCCCGGGTCAGTGGAAACCCCAGACAAGCGTTATGTTGGGACCTTGCGCAACATCTCAATGCCGACTTTCTGTGCCGCGACTTCGCGCAGCGCCGCCACAGCCGGCTTGTCTTTTGTATCGATCTTCGGCGCGTGCCCCTGCGACAGTTGTCGTGCCCTGTAAGCGGCCACCAGCACCAGCTGGAAGCGATTGGGGATGTAACGGAGGCAGTCTTCGACGGTGATGCGGGCCATGGCGTGGATCCAGTCCGGAAAGCGATCAGGCTCCAGTTTACCCGCCTCCGCCCTCCGTAGCGCCGTCAGGCGCGAAAGAGGGGAATGCCAAGCCGATCGAACAGCTCAGGGGCGCGCGCCGCTTGCGACTCGGTGCGCAGGCGGGTCGCCCTGACGATCGCGGCCAGATCGGCCAGCGCCTGCTCGAAGCGCTCGTTGACGATCACGAAGTCGAAATCGGGCGCGTGCGCCATCTCGCCGCGTGCCGCCCGCAGGCGCCGCTCGATCACCTGCGGCGGGTCCTGCCCGCGCTGCTCCAGGCGCGCACGCAGCGCCTCCATCGAGGGCGGCAGGATGAACACCCCCACCGCCCGCGGGAAATGCCGCTTGACCTGCTGTGCGCCCTGCCAGTCGATTTCCAGCAGCACGTCGCTGCCGTTGCCGAGGTTCTGCTCGATCCACTGGCGCGAGGTGCCGTACCAGTTTCCGTGTACTTCGGCCGTTTCCAGGAACTCTCCGCGTGCCTTGCGAGCGGCGAACTCGTCGGGGCTCACGAAGTGGTATTCGCGCCCGTGCGTCTCCCCCGGCCGCGGCGCACGGGTGGTGAACGAAACCGACAACCGGATCGAGGCATCCTGCTTGAGCAACGCGTTCACCAGGCTCGATTTGCCGGCGCCGGAGGGTGCAGCCACCAGGAAGACATGGCCGCCCCCCGGCCCGACTCGCGCGCCGGGGTCGGATTCGGCAGAAGCGTCGGTCGGCCCGGTCATTCCAGATTCTGGATCTGCTCGCGCATCTGCTCGATCAGCAGCTTCAGCTCCACCGCGGCGTTGGTCATCTCGATTGCGGAAGCCTTCGATCCGAGCGTGTTGGCCTCGCGATTCAGCTCCTGCATCAGGAAGTCGAGCCGCCGGCCGACCGCTCCGCCCGCGCTCAGCACCCGGCGTACTTCGACCACGTGGGTAGCCAGGCGCTGCAGCTCTTCGTCGACGTCGGCACGCATCCCGTACAGGGTCACCTCCTGCCGGATCCGGTCGTTGACTTCCTCGCGCGACAGGTTGTTGGCGCCGGACAGCGCCGGTACCAGAGCCTGGCTCAGCCGTTCCTGCAGCTTGCGGCCCAGCATGGCCAGGATTGCCGGCACCTGGGCGCGCAGGTCGATCAGGATCCGGTCCACGCCGTCGCAGCGCTCCAGCAACGCAGACTGCAGCGCCGCCCCTTCCCGCAACCGGGCCTGGGCGAGCAGCTGCAGCGCCTGGTCCAGCGCGCGCCCGAACGGTTCGCGCAACTGCTCGACGTCGTCCCCGGCCGATTCGATGACCCCGGGCCAGCGCAGGACGTCGGCCAGCCCGAGCGCGCCGGCAAGCGGGACCGCTGTCCGCGCTTCGGCGGCGATCGCCGCCAGGCGGGCCAGCGCCGCCCCGTTCAGCCGGGCCTCCGAGGCACCCGGGTCCCGCGACAGCGTGACCCGCATATCGATCTTGCCGCGGGTCAGGCGGGAGGCGAGCAGTTCGCGCGCTCCGGCCTCGAGAGCGCGCAATTCATCCGGAAGCCGGATGCCCAGCTCCAGGAATCGCGCGTTGACGGATTTAAGCTCGACGCTCACCGTCGCCTGGGGCGTCGCGGCGCTGGCGGCCGCGAACCCGGTCATGCTGGCTACCGCGGCCATCGCTTGCGGGGCGCAGGATCAGAGGACTGGATCGTGCCGACTCTGATCGAATGCCACGTCAATTCGGCTGATCGGTCGGGGTCGATTGGACGTTCCAGTTCTGCTGGTTTAGCTAGAATCGGCGCGCTCCTGGATTACTTTCCCTCTGGATTTTGCGAGATCGCATCGACATGGCGGCGCAGACCAACGCCTCACTACCGGAGAACATGCAGCTCGGAAGCTACCGCATTGTAAAGAAGATATCGAGCGGCGGCTTTTCGATCGTTTACCTGGCGCAGGACGAGAACGGCAACTCTGTCGCCATCAAGGAATACATGCCGGCCGCGCTCGCGCAGCGCAAGCCCGGCGAATTCGCCCCCTATGTGGCGTCCGAGTGCCTGAACACGTACCGGATCGGCCTGAAATGCTTCTTCGAGGAGGGAAGGGCGCTGGCGTCGATCTACCACCCGAACATCGTTCGCGTGCTGAACTTCTTCCGCGCCAACGAAACCGTATACATGGTGATGCACTACGAGTCGGGGCGCTCGCTGCAGGAGCACGTGCTGCGCAACCGCAGCAAGGAGCAGAAGGACGTGCTGTCGGAGCGCTTCATCCGGCGCGTGTTTTCGCAGGTGATGAACGGCCTGCGCGAGGTCCATTCCAACCGGCTGCTGCACCTGGACGTGAAGCCCGCCAATGTCTACCTGCGGATGGACGGCACGCCGATCCTGCTCGACTTCGGCGCCGCCCGTCAGACGCTGCAGCGCGACATCAGCAAGACCTACCCGATGTACACGCCGGGCTTTGCGGCGCCGGAGCTGTACAAGCGCGACGCGGAACTCGGTCCGTGGACCGATGTCTACAGTATCGGCGCGTGCATTTACGCCTGCATGTCCGGGCTGCCGCCGCAGGAATCCGACCACCGGCTGAAAGACGACAAGATGCCGCAGGTGCTCAAGGCGTTCCGCGGCTTGTACTCCAATCAGCTGATCTCGATGGTCGAGCGCTGCCTGCGCCTGAATTCGCTCGAAAGGCCGCAGACCGTGTTCGCGGTCCAGAAAGAGCTGCTGAACAACGTGCCCGATCGGCCCGAATTCACGTTCGCGGAGCGCACCGGCGCCCGCATCCGGCACTTCCATGAGCGCGTGACGCGATTCATGAAGGAACACAACATCACGTGGTTCTAGTTCCAGTGGCCGCTGAGCACTGAGGCAGACGCAAAGGCATCGGACCGTGCGTTTCTCGATCTACCAGGACAGCAAGAAGGGCGGGCGCAAGGTCAACCAGGACCGGATGGGGTACCTGTATACGCGCGATTCGCTGTTGATGGTGGTGGCCGATGGCATGGGCGGCCATGCGCGCGGCGAGATCGCCTCCGAGCTGACGCTGCAGACCATCGCGGCGCTGTTCCAGCGCCAGGCCAAACCGGTGCTGTCCGATCCGGCCGCGTTCCTGGAGGAGTCGATCCTGGCGTCCCACCGGGAGCTGCACCGGTACCGGGCCGAGAATTCGCTGCCCGAGGCGCCCCGCACCACGATCGTGGCTTGCGTGATCCAGCAAGGGCTGGCGATGTGGGCCCACGCGGGCGACTCGCGGCTTTACCTGATTCGCGGCCCCCGGATCGCGGCCCGCACGGTCGATCATTCGCGCGTCCATCACCTGGTGTCGTCGGGGCTGATCAGCGACGAGGATGCCAAGGATCACCCGGAGCGCAACCGGATCTACAACTGCGTGGGCGCTTACGTGGCTCCGACGGTCGAGATCAGCCATCCGACGGCGCTGCACAGCGGCGACGTCGTGCTGCTGTGCTCGGACGGTCTGTGGGGTGCCCTGAGCGACCGGCAGATCATCGACGTGTTTTCCGACCGCACGGTGATGCGCGCGGTGCCCGATCTGGTCGGCGAGGCGCTGGAAGCCGCCGGGCCGGAGGCGGACAACTGCACGGCGGTGGCGATGGCCTGGGCTGGCGCCGAGGCGATCGACATGGTGCCGCCGAGCGACGCGCCGGTGTCGACCCTGGTCATCCCGGATGGGGCCGTCGCCACCACGATCCAGTTCCGGCGCCCGGGCGAGGAGCTGGGCACCGAGCTCACCGACGATCAGATCGACGCGGCCGTCAGCGAGATCCAGCGTGCGATCCAGCGGGCCTCCAAACTGATCGGCGATCCGTGATCCGCAGTTCCGGGCGCGGTGCGGGCGAGCTGCGTCCGGTGAGGCTGTCGCGCCGCTACACGCGTCACGCCGAAGGCTCGGTGCTGGTCGAGTTCGGCGACACGCGGGTCCTGTGCACCGCCAGCGTCGAGGAGCGCGTGCCGGCGTTCCTGAAGGGGCAGGGCGGCGGCTGGGTCACCGCGGAGTACGGAATGCTGCCGCGCGCCACCCACACGCGCGGCGAGCGTGAGGCAAGCCGCGGCCGCCAGGGCGGGCGCACGCTCGAGATCCAGCGGCTGATCGGGCGCGCGCTGCGCGCAGTGGTGGACCTGACAGCGCTGGGCCAACGGACAATCCAGCTCGACTGCGACGTGCTGCAGGCCGACGGCGGCACGCGGTCCGCTGCCATCACCGGGTCCTTCGTCGCGCTGCGCGACGCCGTGGCCTGGATGCGCGAGCGCTCGATGCTGTCGGCCGAGCCCGTGCGCGAGGCGGTGGCGGCCGTTTCGGTGGGACTCGTGGACGGGCTCGCGCTGCTCGATCTGGACTACGCGGAAGACAGTGCCTGCGACGCCGACATCAACGTCGTGATGACCGCCTCGGGCGGGTTGGTCGAGATCCAGGGCACGGCCGAAGGCAGTCCGTTTTCCGAGGCGCAGCTGCAGGAGCTGCTGGGGCTGGCGCGCTCGGGCATCGCGCGCCTGATCGAGGCGCAGAAGGCCGCGCTGGCCGAGCCATGACGCCGGCCCGCTCGCGCCGACTGGTGCTTGCATCCGGCAACGCGGGCAAGGTGGTCGAGCTGCAGGCGCTGCTGCAACCGCTTCGAATCGAAGTGCTGCCGCAGCGGAAGTTCGGAGTGATCGGCGCCGAGGAGCCGCACCCGACGTTCCTGGAAAATGCGCTGGCCAAGGCGCGGCATGCGGCGCAGGCCACCGGGCTGCCGGCGCTGGCCGACGACTCGGGACTTTGCTGCGCGGCGCTGGACGGCGCGCCGGGCGTTCGGTCGGCCCGCTTTGCCGGCGAAGGCGCCAGCGACGCGCAGAACAACGCGGCGCTGATCGGGCGTCTGGCCGCTGTCGAGGACCGCTCCGCGCACTACGTATGCGTGCTGGTGGCGGTGCGCGCGGCCGACGATCCGGAGCCGGTCGTCGCCGAAGGGCGCTGGTACGGACGCATCGTGTTGCAGCCGCGCGGCTCCAACGGCTTCGGGTACGACCCGTACTTCTGGCTCGACGAGCTCGGAGCCACCGCGGCCGAGCTCGCCCCCGAGCACAAGAACTCGCTCAGCCACCGCGGCCAGGCGATGCGTCAGCTGTGCGGTGCGCTGGCGCAGCGCTGGTCGTGGCTATGAAGGAAGCCGCCCGATCACCCCTCTCGCTTGCGCGGGCGAGGGGCGATCGATCGCGGCTGGCGCTGTATCGCCCCTCGCCCGCGCAGCG
>DATBCD010000122.1:0-22080 GCA_036270655.1 Burkholderiaceae bacterium | reverse complement strand
TTCGATGCGCCGCAGGTCGACGTTCCAGCGATCGCTGATCCGGAACGCCTCCTCTTCGCTCATGCCGCGATCGTGTGCGGTGGCGAAATCCTTGATGTCGCCGCCGGCGACGAAGCTGCCCGATTTGCCCGACGTCAGGACAGCGCCGCGGATCGCCGGGTCCGTGGCGACGTGGTCGAGCGCGGCGATCAACTCGCCCACGAGCGCCGGCGAGGTCACGTTCACTGCCCGCTGCGGATCGTCCAGCGTAATCAGTGCCACGCCGTCGGCGTCGACGTCGAGCGAGGCGATCGGCATGCACACACCCTCACCCTGCCCTCTCCCGCAAGCGGGAGAGGGAACAAACAAATTCCCCTCTCCCACACCGTGGGAGAGGGGCCAGGGGAGAGGGTCTCCATAGGGGCGTCTTGCCGTTGCACACACCCTCTCCCTGCCCTCTCCCGCAAGCGGGAGAGGGGAGAAAGAGGTGACCCTTTCTCGCAAGCGGGAGTAGGAACATCGCACTCAGCCGTTGAAATCCAGCGCGTGGTCCGGCAGGAACATCCGGTCGGCCGCGGCGGCGAGGTCCTGCGCAGTGAACTCTGGCCCGTTCGGAAGCGAATCGGAGGCCACCATTTTCAGCTCCATGACCTTCGTGCCGGATGCGAACAAGGTCTTGTTGGTGCGCGCACCCGACAGTTCGGACACCATGTACAACACGACCGGCGCAACGCGTTCCGGCGACCACGCCTCGATCATCGCCGGCGTCATCAACCCTTGCGTCATCGGCGTCGCGGCCGCCGGGCACAGTGTCCAGACACGGATGCCGTACTTCGCGCCTTCCAGGGCGAGACAATTCGAAAAGCCCCAGATGCCAGCCTTGGCGGCGCCGTAGTTGGTCTGCCCGAAGCTGCCGCCCAGTCCCGACGACGACGCGGTATTGACGATCACGCCGCCGCGCCGGTTGTCTTTCATCCAGCGGAACACCGGCTGCGTGACGCAGAAAGCGCCCTTCAGGTGCACCTGAACCACGGCATCCCAGTGTTCCTCGCTCATATTGGCGAAGCTCTTGTCGCGCAGGATGCCGGCGTTGTTCACCAGGATATCGACCGCACCGAATGCCTCGAGCGCCGCGTCCAGGATCGCCTCACCGGCGGCGCGGCTGGATACGTCGCCCACGCTCGGTACGGCGCGGCCACCTCCGGCAGCGATTTCGGCACAGGTCGCGCGCGCCGCATCGCCGTTCATGTCGTTGACGACGACCGCTGCACCCTCGCGCGCGAACAATCTGGCATAGGCGCCGCCGAGTCCGCCGCCCGCGCCGGTGACGATCGCGACCTTCCCGTTGAGCAGTCCCATCGAGGATCTCCGTGACTTGTGTTTATGGTGCCGGACGGTTGTTCACGCCGCCGGCTCGAACTGCGCCAGGCCATTGTTCAGGATCAGCTCGTTGCGTTCGCGTGCTCGAGCGCGGAACGCGGCGCGTCCCGGCGCCTCGATCCACAGTTCGATACGAACGGTTTCACCGGGAAACAGCGGACTGGCGAACCGCAGGTCCAGTCGCCGCAAGCGCGCCGGATCGTTGTCGCACACAAGCGCGATGATCGCGCGGCCGGCGATCCCGTAGCTGCACATGCCGTGCAGGATCGGCCGCTCGAACCCGGCGTCCCGGGCGAGCTGCCCATCGACATGCAGTGGATTCAGATCCCCGCTGAGGCGGTACAGCATGGCCTGCTCGGGGCGCGTGACCTGCTCGTAAACCAGATCGGGCGGGCGCGTATCGGGGATTGGATGCGGCCGGGGCGCGCCGTCGCTGCGCCCGCCGAACCCGCCGTCGCCGCGCAGAAAGACGGTCGAGCCGACGGTGGCCAGCAGATCGCCGCTGCCCTGCTCGTACAGGCGCCGCGACAGCAGCATCACGGCGCCCTTGCCGGCGCCTTTGTCCAGCAGGCCGTCGACGCGGTGCTCGGCGACAACTGTCGCCGCGTGCGGCAGCCGGCGATGGATCTCGAGGCGCTGTTCGCCATGCAGCACGCGCCTCCAGTCGATGCCGGTGGCCGGATCCTGCATCCAGAACGCGCCCGTGGCCAGCACCGCGGCAAGCGTCGGCAGGGCCTGCAGCCCTCCAGGGGCGCCTTCGTAGACGAACGGCAGATCGGCCGGCGGCACCGGGTTGCAGCACGCCACGCCCAGGCCGAGCGCATACAGAATCGTGTCGCGCCCGGTGTAGGTCTGCGTGACCGGCGGAAGCGGCCAGCGCATCAGCGTCTCGTAGTCGATCATGATCAGGAGCCGGTCGCGCTGGGCGTCGCGCCCTTTATTTAGTTAACTAAGTTAACTATAATGCCTTCACGGTGCCCGTGGCAAGCAGGCGCTTTTCGGCGGGCAGGCTTTTTTTGGAGGGATACGCGATGCAAGACAGGCCTCGAATCGCCGGCGTGGGCATGGTGCCGTTCACTAAAGCCGGGCGCAGTCCGCCCTACGATGCGATGGCGCGCGAGGCGGCCGTTCGGGCATTGGCAGACGCCGTGCTCGACTACACCGAGGTGCAGCAGGCCTACGTCGGCTTCGTCATCGGGGACACGACGTCCGGCCAGCAGGCGCTGTACCCGCTCGGAATGACCGGGATCCCGATCGTCAACGTCAACAATGCCTGTTCGACCGGTTCCACGGCCCTGTTCCTGGCGCGGCAGGCGGTTCAATCCGGTGTCGTCGACGTCGCGCTCGCGCTGGGTTTCGAACAGATGCTGGCGGGCCCCCTCGCCTCGCCCTTCAACGATCGGCCGGGGGTCAACGGCATGCTCAATGCGATGGTCGAACGGGTGCAAGGCTGGGACGAGTCGGCGCCGTTCGCCGCGCAGTACTTCGGCGGGGCCGGTCTCGAGTACCAGAGGCGTTACGGAATCGCCGACGAGACTTTCGCGATGATCACGGTCAAGTCGCGCGCGCACGCGGCGCGCAACCCGCTCGCCGTCTTCCGGGAACCGACGACCGTCGAGTCCGTGCTGGCCTCGCCGCGGATCTTCGGCATGTTGACACGGCTGCAATGCTGCCCGCCGACCTGCGGTGCGGCCGCCGCCGTGGTGGTATCCGCGGACTATGCGCGCCGTCGCGGGCTGCAGCGCAGCGTCGCGATCGCGGGACAGGCGCTGACGACCGATCGCGCCGACAGCTTCGACTCCGGCAGCATGATCGCCGGCGTCGGCGCCGGGATGACACGCAGGGCGGCGCAAAGCGCGCTGGCGCAGGCCGGGGCCGGCCCCGCCGATCTGGACGTGGTCGAACTGCACGACTGCTTCACGTCGAACGAGATCATCAGCTACGAGTCGCTCGGCCTGTGCCCGGAGGGTGGCGCCGAGAAGTTCATTCGCGACGGCGACAACACCTACGGTGGACGGGTGGTGACCAATCCCTCCGGCGGGCTCCTGTCCAAGGGCCACCCGCTGGGCGCCACCGGCCTGGCGCAGACCGCCGAAATCGTCTGGCAACTGCGCGCAGAGGCGGGCCAACGCCAGGTACCCGGCGCCAGGCTCGGTCTGCAGCACAACGTCGGTCTGGGCGGCGCCTGCGTCGTGACCGTATTTGAGCGATAATTCTAACGTGTCTACCTCAGCTAGCGATATGTCGCCCCGAGACAAGGTACCGCCCCCGGACAAGGACGACGGACCGAGTCAGCGGCAATCGCTGGTGGTCCGCAGCGACGAGCAGCCGTTCCGCGTCCCGAAGACCGCCGAGCTGGTGGCCGCCGATTTGCGCAGCAAGATCGTCCGCGGCGAACTGAAGGACGGAGACGCGTTGCCGGCGGAAGGCGAACTCGTCGCGCGCTATTCCGTATCCCGGCCGACGCTGCGCGAAGCGCTGCGCATCCTCGAGTCCGAGGCCTTGCTGACGGTCACGCGCGGCTCGCGCGGGGGGCCGCGCGTTCATCCCCCGGATCCGCGCCTCGCGGCGCGCCACTTCGGCCTGGTGCTGCAAAACCGCGGCACCACGTTGGCCGATATCTACGGCGCGCGCCTGCTGATCGAGCCGTCCTGCGTGCACATGGTCGCGCGTACCCCGGCGGCGCGCCGCGCCGCGCCGGGCATCCTGAACGCGATCATCGAACAGCAGAAGCAGGCGCTGGCCGCCGGCGACGAGGAAGGCCATGCGCGCGCCTCGGCGCGTTTCCACCGCGGGCTGATCGAGCTCACCGGAAACGGGCCGTTGATCCTGTTGATGAGCATGTTGACCCACATCTACGAGCGCCACCTGTCCACCGCAGCGCTGGCCGCCAATGTGGAACGCGCCGACGCCAGTTCGCGGCAGCGCGGCCTGAAGATCCACGCAAAGCTCGTCGAGCTGATCGAGAGCGGCGAAGGAAATCGGGCCGAGACGTACTGGCGCAAGCATCTGGAGACGATCGACAAACTGCTGCGCGACAACTTCGTCGTCGACCGGCCGATCGACCTGCTGTCGCCGTAAACGCGATAACTTCGCGCGCACCCGCATTTGCGATCGCTGGGCGATCTTCAGGATCCGCGCGATCTGCTTGGTCGACTTGCTCCCCGGGGATGTTGTCTCAGCGGCGCGCAGGCCACAGTGCGGGAACGTCGCGCGCCGTATTGCGGATCACTCGCTTGAGCAGGTGCTTGAGCAGATGCGCCTCCGAATAGTCGATCTGCTGCAGCGCGTCCTCCTCGGCGGCCTTGGCGACGGCCGCCAGCTCGAGCATCGCGCGCCGCCCGGCGTCGGTGAGCCCGACCCGCTGTTCCGGGCAGCCGCTGCCGTCGGAAACCACGAGGCCAAGAACCACCAGCGCCGCGACCTGCTCTTGCGTTGCACGGTGTCCCGCGAGCGCCAGCAGGCCGGCGATTTCGCCCAGGCTGCGCGCCGGGCCGACGCTCAGTACGTTCAGAAGAAAGTAGTCGTCGTCGGCCAGTCCGCGCGCCCGCAGCGCCGGGCGCATCAGGGTGAGCAGCATGGAATGGGCGCAGCCGAGAAGATAGGCCAGCCCGTCGCGGCTGATGCTGGCATCGTGCACCGTGGCGTCCGCTGCGTCCGGGCGGTGCGGCGGCTTCCTGACCGCCATCGCGTAACTGCCCTTCTGAAAGACAAGCGGCGAGTGGTCGAAGTGTTCGAAGCTCAGCACTTCGCCGACGAAGATCTCGTGGTCGCCGCCTTTGTAGCAGTATGCGGTGCGGCATTCGAAGCGCGCGGCGCAGTCATCGAGCAGCGGCACGCCGCCGCGGCCACGCGCGATCGCCAGATCGGCGAACTTGTCTGCTCCGCGCTGCGCGAAGCGGTTGGACAGCGCTTCCTGCCCCGCGCCGAGGATATGAACCGCGAAATACTCGGCCCCGAGGAATGCGGGAAGGCTGCCCGAGCTGCGCGCCAGGCTCCACAACACCAGCGGCGGGTCGAGCGATACCGAGTTGAAGCTGTTGACCGTGAGGCCGACGTCGTGGCCCGTGGGGTCGCGCGTGGTGACGATCGTGACGCCGGTCGTGAAGGTGCCGAGCGCGTTGCGAAAGCCGCGCGCATCGATCGGGGCCGCGCCCGCAGCGGGCGCGATGGCAGGTGCATCGATCATGGACATCGTTCGCCTCGCCTCAGCCCAGCGGTGGGGCCGTCGGAATGTCGCGGAACGGCCCGCGGTCGGCGCGCGGATCCGGCGGCAGGCCGAGCACGCGTTCGGCCAGGATGTTGCGCAGCACTTCGTCGGTCCCACCCTCCAGACGATGGATCGCGCCGAACGTGAACATGCTGTGGAACTGGCGGACCTCATCGTCGGCTGCGGCGCGCCCGCGCGCCCCGAGCAGATCGAGTCCGTAGATCGCGATGTCCTGGGTCGTGCGCGCTCCGACCAGCTTGCCGATGGCCACCTCGGCGCCCGGCGGCGTGCCGCGTTCGAGCGCGCTCAGGATCCGGTAGACGCCGCCGCGCACGCCGGTCACCTTGACGTACCACTCGGCGATCCGTTCGCGCACCGCTCCCGAATCGATCGGCGCGGCGCCGTCCTCACCGCATTGCATCGCCAGGGCGAAGATCTCGTCGAAGCCGACCGGCGTCGATGCCCCGAGCGTCATGCGCTCATTGCTCAGCGTCGTCAGCGCGACGATCCAGCCGTCGTTGACCGCGCCCCGGCGCTGGGCGTCGGGCACGACCACATCGTCGAAGAAGACCTCGTTGAAGTGGCTCGCGCCGGACAGCTGGCGGATCGGCCGGACGGTGACTCCGGAACTGCGCATGTTGACGAAGAACATCGTCAACCCCTTGTGCTTGGGCAGGTCGGGGTCGGTGCGCACCAGCACGATCCCCCATTCGCTGTGGTGCGCACCGGAGCTCCAGATCTTCTGGCCGCTGATGCGCCATCCGCCGTCGCACCGTTCGGCGCGGGACCGCACGCCGGCGAGGTCGGAGCCGGCGCCGGGCTCGCTGAACAGCTGGCACCAGATCGCCTCGCCGCTGGCCAGCGCAGGCAGCAGGCAGCGTTTCTGTTCATCGCTGGCGTAGGCCATCAGCGTCGGCGCAACGAACCCCTGGCCGATCATGAACGGCCCGAACAGTTCCGCAAATGGCCCCTCCTCCTCCTGGAAGATCACGTTTTCGGTGGGACTGAGGCCACGCCCGCCGTACTCGCGAGGCCAGACCAGACACGCCCACCCGGCATCGAATTTGGTTCGCTGCCAGCGGCGCGCGACCGTGAGCCACTCGTCCTCGCTGGCGAAGGGCTGCCCGGCGAAGCGCAGGCGGCGTATCCGAGGCAGGTCGTCCCATGGCGCATGGCGGCGGATCCATTCGCGCGCCTCGGAACGAAACGCCTCGTGGGCCGGAAGATCGTGTGGCGCGCTCATCGATCAGGCGGCGCGCGGCGACGCTTCGACAGCAGCTCGCTGGCGCAACAGCTGCACCAGGCGCTCCTTCCAGCTGCGCAGCGAACCCGGACTGCCGGCCAGGGCCTGCGCCCGACGGTAGTAGAGATGACAGTCAGCCTCCCAGGTGACGCCGAACGCGCCGTGGATCTGCGTGCTGCCGATCGCGCAGGCACGGAATGCGTCGGTCGCGGAGATCCGGGCGACGGCCGCGGCCTCGGCCAGCACCTCGCCGCCGACGGCCAGTGCCGCCGCGCCGAAATAGCAGTTCGAGCGGGCCAGATCGACGGCGACCAGCATGTCCACCATCAAGTGCTTCAACGCCTGGAAAGACCCGATCGCCCGCCCGAAGGCATAGCGCTGCAGGCTGTATCCCCGCGCAGCCTCCAGGGCCGCCTCGGCACCGCCGAGCTGTTCGAATGCGACGAACAACGCCTGTGCGTAGAGCGCGTCATCCCAGGCCGCCCGGGCAGCGTCGCCGCGCGCCAGCACCACTGCCGGCCGGCGCTCGAATTGCAGGTCGCAGCATGGGTGCAGCAGGTCGAGCGGTGGCGCGGTGGCCGCGTCGCGGCTTGCCGCATCGAGCGTCAGAATCACAAGACGGCAATCGGCAGCCTGCCCGGCCAGCGCCATCGCGTGAGTGGCTGAAGGACCATCGGGAACATGGCGGGCCAGTCCACTGACCTCGATGCCGCCCCGCGCGCACTCGAGCAGTTGCAGCGGCTGCGACCAGCAATCGTCAGCCAGCAGCACACCACGCGCGGAACCGTCCGCAAGGCCGGACCACAGCTGGCTCGAGGCGACCCGCGCAACATCGGCGCCGGGAGCCGTCGCCGCCAGGCGCAAGGCTTGGACGAATCCACAGGCCGAGGCGACGAACGGGACGGCAACCAGTTGCCGCCCGGCCTCCTCGGCCAACAGGCACAGCGCGCGCGGATCGAGCCCGCTGCCGCCGCAGTCCTCGGGAATGGAGGTCGCAAGCCAGCCGTTGCTGGCCAAGCGTTGCCACAGCCCCGCGTCGGCGACCGCGCACGGATCTGCGGCATCGAGCACCGCGCGCCGATCGGCGCCGGCAAGCTGCTTGCGAAACTCCCGCTGCAGCGACTCCAGATCGGCGGGAAAGCCGAAGTTCATCGCATCGATGTCCAAAGGCCGGCACCGTCGCCAGGGTTCATCGGGCGGCCTTCAGCCCCATCGCCCTGGCGGCGTCGGCGTCGGTCTTGCGGTCGCCCATGCCGTCCAATGCGACCGGGCGGTTGTCGCTGCCGCGCCGCAGTTCGGGCACATAGGGCGTTTTGCGATTGGTGTTCTGGAACGCCAGCGGCGATGCCGCCTCGATGCGTCCGCTCGGCTCGGCCGCAAATCCGAGCAGCCGCCGCTCGCCATCGGTGAGCGCTTCGTACACCGGGCGCTGCAGGTTCAGCGGAATGTTGTCCATCGGCTTGACCCAATGCTGCTGCCACAGCGTCGACAGCGAGTAGCGCGTCTTCGGCGAGGTTGAAACGCCGGACTGATGCCAGGTGCGGCTCTCGAAGAAGATGACCGAGCCCGCGGGTGCCTCGACGGCGACGGTGTGAATCGGTTCCGGGTTGTAGGCGCCGCGCTCGGCGCTGAAGGCCTGCCCAGGATACGGCCCGCGGTGGCTGGCGGGCACGACGCGCGTCGCGCCCATCGCCTCCTCGAATTCGGTCAGGCACAGCATGCAGTTCAAATAAGTCGGTACCTCGGTGTACGGCATGAACTGCTGGTCAACGTGCACGACCATCGGCTCCGCGCCGCTGCGGACGATCAGGCCGGTCATCGCCGACAGGTGCCAGGAGGCGCCGCGGAACACGTGGTTGTTGTAGGCAGCGAACAGCGGGTGGTTCAGGTAGTCGAGGAACACGCGGCCCTTGTTGTAGAGCGCGGCGATGCCCTGCCAGCCCGGTGCAGCGCCCGCCTCCGGACGGCCGTACCAGGTCTTGCCGCCCCGGCTCTGGCCGGAAAGCAGCGCGACGCCGTATTCGCATTCGAGCTCGGCTTGCTCGACCAGGCGTTCCTTGAGTCTGCGCAGCTGCTCGGCGCTGACGAAGTCCTGGTGGATGCACAAGCCATTTTCGTCGAGGTCGCGCTTGCCCTGTTCGACATCACGGGTCGGCTCGGGCAGGCCGGCGCGGCCGTGCGGGGCCTGGGTCAGCGGCGAGGCACTCATCTCGTTCTCCCGGATCGTCGGCGGATGCATCGGCCACGAATCAATCGGACGTCGCCTCGGCGTGGGCGGCAAGCTTCTCGGCGAGGCGGCGCGGCCGGACGCCGTACAGGCGCGCTGCCGTACCGCCGAGGATATCGGCGCGGATCTCCGGCGCCAGCGCGGTGCCGCCGAACACCTCGTCGATCACCTGGCGCGAGCGCGGAAATGTGCCTTCCATATGGGGATAGTCCGAGGCCCAGAGTAAACATTGGTGACCCGTGATCGGGATCGTCCTCAGACACGCGCGATCGAATTGGAAGGTGGCCTTGACCTGGCTGTAGAGGATCTGGCTCGGCTTGCGCCCAAGCTTGGGACGGACGTAGTACTGGTGCGCCTCGTTGACCTCGTCGAGCCGCTCGCCCAGTGCCACCATCCACGAGGCGCCAGCCTCGATGACGACCATCGTCAAGCCGGGATGCCGATCGAGAGCGCCACCGGCCACCATGTACGTGACCAGTTCCTCGGTGGCAAAGCCCAGGCGCATATAGTTGACGATCGCAGCACCCGGGCCGCGCTCGGTGATCGGCGTCAGACCCGACGCGACATGGAACGCGATCGGCACGTTTCGCTCCTGCGCGTAGGCCCAGATCGGGTCGAATTCCTTGTTGTTGTAGCGCAAGCCCAGCGGCGGCAGCGTCGGCAGCATCACCGAGCGATAGCCGAGCGCGACGACGCGCTTGAATTCTTCGACGGTCTGGCCGACATCGCGCATCGGCAACACCGCCGTGGGCACGAAGGTGTCTGGATACGCGCCGAATTGCTCGATCAGCCAGTCGTTGTAAACCCGCATGCAGGCAAAGCCGAGCGCGTCGTCGTCGATCGCATAGCACATCATGCCCAGATTCGGAAAGAGCAGCTCGGCATCAATGCCGTCCTTCTCCATGTCCTGGAAGCGCAGCTGCGGGTTGGTGCCGCCGATGCGCGGATTGTCGGAATTGCCGTCGCCAATCTGCATCCGGTGCAGATCCTTGCCGTCGGCAGTCATCACGAGGTAGCCCTCGCGGCGCTCGGCACGCAGGGCCCGGTCGCGCAGCGGCGCCGGCAGACCTTCCTGCCACAAGGTGCGGGGCTCGACCACGTGGGAGTCCATGCTGAAAACGAACCGGTCCATTGCGAGCCTCCTGCATCGAGGGGCGCAGCTCGCCCCTTAATCGCTTACGTAGTTAACTATATCGAAGGTTAGGCGATTCTGTGGCACCTGTAAATAGTCCCGTAAATCTTCCTCTCCCACGCAGTGGTGGGAGCGGGGCCGGGGGTGAGGGTCCGTTCATGCCGCGGTGTGCGCCTCGAGTTGATCGACCAGCCGGTTGCGCCAGGGTGCCGGGCCGTCGAGCAGCGCCTGCAAAGAGCGGGCGCGGCGGAAGAACAGGTGCGGGTCGGCCTCCCAGGTCGCGCCGAAGCCCCCATGGGTCTGGATAGTCTCCTTGGCGGCAAATTCATAGGCTTCGCTGGCGGCGACACGCGCGGCTGCGGCGGCCAGCGGCAGCTCGGCCGCACCGCCATCGAGCGCCCAGGCGCCGAACGCAGCATTCGAGCGCGCCAGCTGGTTGCGCGTATACATGTTGGCCAGCTTGTGCTTGATCGCCTGAAACGAGCCGATCGGCCTGCCGAAGGCGTGGCGGATCCTGGCGTACTCGGCCGACATCGCCAGCGCCGCATCGGCGCCGCCGATCTGCTCGAAGGCGATCCAGATGGCGGCACGGTCCAGGACGCGCCGCAGCGCGGCGTCTGCCTCTTCTACCTCCCCCAGCACTTGAGCCGGCGCGGACGCAAAATCGATGCGGGCCTGAGGCCGTGTCGGGTCCAGGCTGGCCAGGGCGCTGCGCGCAACCCCTGAGCCTTCGAGATCGACCAGAAACAGTCCCATCACGTCGCCCTCGAGGGTAGCGGCCCGCGCGGTCACCACGGCCCAGTGCGCCTGCATGCCGTCCGGCACCGGCAGCTTGGAGCCGGTGAGGCGGCCTGCAACGACGCGTGCCTGCTGGCCGTGCAGCTCGCCGATGCCGACCATGCCTTCGGTCGCCGCCAGCGTGGCAATGCGCTCGCCGCTGATCAGCGGCGGCAGCCATTGGCGCTTCTGCGCCTCGCCGGCCGCCTGCAGGATCGTCTCGCCGGCCAGGTAGATCGACGAGCTCACCGGCAGCGGCGCCAGCGCGCGGCCCAGCTCCTCGGCGATCACACACAGCGTGCCGCCTCCCATGCCCAGACCACCGTAGCTCTCCGGGATCGCCACGCCCAGCCAGCCCAGTTCCGCAACCTGTTGCCACAGCGCCTGGTTAAATGGGGCCTGCCCGTCCAGCACGCGCCGCACGGCCCTCAGGGAACAACGCTCGGACAGCACGCGCCGCGCCTGGTCCTGGATTTCCCTCTGTTCCGGCGAAAAATCGAAGTCCATCAGGCCTCCCGTGCCGGGGCGCCGATCCGGTTGAACGGCACGTTCTTGTCGACCCGCACGTCCTCCGGCAGGCCCAGGATTCGCTCGCCGATCACGTTCAGCATGATCTCGTCGGTGCCGCCGCCGAGGCGATCGACGACCGAGCCGAGCCACTCGGTCTGCCAGAGCCCGGACACCGGCGCCAGCGCCGGATCCATCACGACTCCGTGCGCTCCCATCAGGTCGAGTGCGAACGCCGTCATGTCCTGGACCAGCGAGCCGAGAACCAGCTTTCCGATCGCGATTTCCGGCCCCGGCTCTTCGTTGCGCGACAGCGCCGTGAGCATCCGCTGGACCGTGAAGTGCACGCCTGCCTCGCGCACATGGAACGAGGCGATGCGTTCGCGCACGCCGCCGTCCTCGATCGCCGGCCGGCCATCGATGCGTGCCTCGCGCGCGAGGCGGATCAGGCTGGCGATCAACGGCTGCAGTTCCTTGATTGCGATATTCGAGCGCTCACCGGCAAGGAAGGCGACCACGACTTTCCAGCCTTCGTTCACGGCGCCGATCCGGCAGGCGTCGGGCACGCGCAGGTTCTCGAGAAACACCTCGTTGAAGTTGGCCCCGCCGGTGAGCTGCCTGATCGGGCGCGTCATGATGCCCGGCGCCTTCATGTCGACCAGGAAGAACGACATGCCCTTGTGCTTGGGCGCCGTCGGATCGGTGCGCGCGAGCAGCACGCCCCAATCGGCAAGGTGCGCGTTGCTGGTCCAGATCTTCTGGCCGTTGACGACCCAGTCGCCGCTGGCGGCGTCGCGTTCGGCCCGTGTGCGCACGGCGGCCAGGTCGGATCCGGCGCCCGGCTCGCTGAACAGCTGGCACCAGATCAGGTCGCCGCGCAGCGAAGGGCGGATCAGCTCGCGATGCAGCGGACGGCTGCCCTGCTTCAACAGCAGCGAGCAGCAACCGCGGTTGACAATCATGAAGTGGTTGGTGGGCGGTACGTCGAAGCGCGCCTCCTCCTGCATGAAGATCATGTTGTGCAGGGAGGTGCCGCCGCGGCCGCCGACCTCGGCCGGAAAATAAATCGCGCCGAAGCCGCCGTCGTACTTGCGCGCCTGCCACTGCCGGGCGTACGGAAACTGTGCGCTGAAGTCACCCGTCTCCTGGTTGACCAGCAGCGAATCCTCGATCCGGCGCGGCGCGGCATTGGCGGCCAGCCAGGCACGCGCCGCGGCGCGGAAGGCGGCCTCCTCTAGCGTGTCGTTGAAATCCATTGCGCCTCGCTTCAGGCGATCTGCAGGCAAACCTTGCCGAACTGCTCGCTTTTCGGCGCCGCGGCAACGGCTTCCACACCAGCGTCGAGGGGCAGGACGCTTTCGATGACCGGCGCCATCCGAGCCTCCCCGATCGCCCGCGCCATCGCCTGATGGCTCGCCAGCGATCCGGCGTTGCTGCCCTGCACTCGCAGGTTGTGACCCAACAGCCGGGGCAGAGAGACGCCGATGTCGGGGCTGCCGCCGGCGCCGCCGAGCGCGCCGATCACGCACGCGGTACCGCCGGGTCGAAGCGCGCGCAGCGCCTGCGCCAGGGTCTGCGTGCCGCCCGGATCCAGGATCAGGTCGGCGCCGCGCCCCGCCGTGAACTCGAGCACCGCCCCCGACCACTCGGGCTGAGCCCGGTAGTTGATCACATGGTCGGCGCCCAGGGCCCGGGCACGTTCCAGCTTGGCGTCGTTCTTCGACGTGACGATCACGCGGGCGCCGGCAAGCTTGGCGAACTGCAGCGCGAACAGGCCGATCCCGCCGGTGCCCTGTACGACCACCGTGTCGCCGGCGCCGACGGCCGCCTGTTCGCGCACCGCGCACCAGGCGGTCAAACCCGCGAAGGGCAAGGTGGCCGCCTGCGCATCGCTCAGGTGCGGGGGCGCGGCAACCAGGGCGTCGGCGCTCACCGCCAGGTGATCGGCGAAGCAGCCGTCCAGGCGCGGCCCACCCAATGTGGAGGTCGCCACCGCCTGCGTCGACACGCGCGCCGCGGTCCAGCCCTGCACGTACAGCGGATTGACGCGCTCGCCGCGGCTCCAGCCCGTGACGCCGGCACCCAGTTCGACGATTTCGCCAACGCCCTCGCCGCCCAGCACCAGCGCGGAGTGCGCGGACCCGTACGCGCCGCACGCCATCTTGTAGTCGCGCAGTGCCACCGCGGCGGCCCGCATTCGCAGCAGGACCTGACCCGGACCGGGACACGGCACGTCCCGTTCGGTGATCTGAAGGCGCTCCAGGCCGGCGCCGTGCGACACGAGTGCGCGCATGAGGCGAATCAGGCCACCGACTTGGCGGCCTGCAGGGACTTGTCCATGCCCCTGGCGCCGATGTCCTTGAATTCCTGCGTCGAGGAGCTGAGCAGATGGGTGTCGAAATGCGCCTGGATCGCGTTGCGGAAACCCTGCATCTCCGCGGTGCGGTTCAACGAACGTTTCAGCATCCGGATCGCCACCGGTGGCGCGGCGGCGATGCGCTCGGCCAGGCCGAGCGTGAACGATTCAAGCTCGGCCCGCGCGACGACATGGTTGACCATGCCCCAGGCGTGCCCTTCGGCAGCGCTCAGGCGTTGGCCCGTGAAGAGGAACTCCTTGGCCTTGCGCATTCCCAGCACCCACGGGTGCACCAACGCCTCGACCGCGGCTGCTCCGAGGCTGTGGGCGACCGGGTCGCTGAAGAACGCGTCGTCCGCGGCGACCAGCAGGTCGCACATGTTGGCCACCATGAACCCTCCGGCAATGCAGGCGCCCTGCACCTGAGCAATGGTCGGTTTCGGGAAATCCCAGACGCGCAGCGCATTGCCGAGGTAGTGCTCCTGCTCCCACAGCCAGTGCTGCTCGGGTGTGTAGTTGCCGCGCCGCGCCAGGCCGTCAAAAAGGTCGTGGCCGGCACTGAAGTGGTCGCCCGTCGCAGCCAGGATCAGCACGCGCACGTCGTTGTCGTGCGCCGCGCGGCCGAGCGCGTCGTCGAGTTCGGCCAGCAGGTTCTCGCTTTCGGCATTGCGGCGCGCCGGACGATTGTGCGAAACGCGCAGCACCGGACCGAAGCGTTCGTAAAGGATGTCCTGGTAGCTCATCTCGAGTTCCTTCAGAGGATTTCCAGCAGCGCCGCCGCGCCCATGCCGCCACCGATGCACATCGTGACCACGGCGCGCCTGGCTCCGCGCCGCCGCCCCTCGATCAGCGCGTGCCCGACGAGTCGTGCACCGCTCATGCCGAACGGATGCCCGATCGAGATCGCACCGCCATCGACGTTCAGACGCTCGGCCGGAATCTCGAGGCGGTCGCGGCAGTACAGGACCTGCACCGCGAAGGCCTCGTTCAGCTCCCACAGGTCGATGTCGCCGACCGACAGGCCGTGCCGCCGCAGCAGCCGCGGCACCGCGAAGACCGGGCCGATCCCCATCTCGTCGGGCTCGCAGCCGGCCACTTCGAAACCTCGAAACAAGCCCAGTGGCACGCAGCCTTCGCGCTCGGCGCGGCGTGCATCCATCACGACGCAGGCCGAAGCGCCATCGGACAGCTGGCTCGCATTGCCGGCCGTGATGAAGCCGTGCTCGCCGACCACCGGCTTCAGTCGGGCCAGCCCATCGGCACTGGTATCGGGGCGATTGCCCTCGTCGCGCGCCAGCACGACCCGCTCGGTCCCCACGACGCGCCCCTCGCTGTCGAGCTGGTTGCGTAGCGCTTCCATGGGCTCGATTTCGGCATCCAGGCGCCCCGCAAGCTGCGCCGCGGCGGTGCGGCGCTGGCTCTCGAGCGCGTACTCGTCCTGCGCCTGGCGCCCGATGCCATAGCGGCGCGCGACGTTCTCGGCCGTCTCGATCATCGTGGCGTAGATCGCCGGGCAATGCTCCTGGAGCCAGTCATCGGTGGCGCGATGGCGATTGCGGTGGTTCTGGATCAGCGACACGGACTCGAGCCCGCCGGCGACGATCACTTCCGCCTCGCCGCAGCGGATCCGATTGGCGGCCAGAGCGATCGTATTCAGTCCTGAGGCGCACTTGCGATCCAGGGTCGCGGCAGGAACCGCCGCCGGCAGGCCGGCGCGCAGCGCCGCCTGGCGGGCGATATTGCTGCCCGTGGCACCCTCCTGGTAGGCGCAACCGAGCAGCACGTCCTCGACCGCATCGGGCGCGAGCTGCGCGCGGCGCAGCGCCGCGGCCATCACATGGCCGCCGAGCGCAGCACCGTGGGTATTGTTGAGCGCGCCGCGGAAGGCCCTGGCGATCGGCGTGCGCGCGGTGGAGACGATCACGGCTTCGTTCACTGGAAGCTTCCTACGGTCAGGCCGCCACGCGCTGTTCATCGGCGTTGGTTAGGAGCGCGGTTGCCGCCGCGTCGCCGCGCCGCGTCAGGTCCGCCCAGAACTCGTCCACGCCGCGCGCGATCACCGCCTGCCCGAGGGCCTCGCTCCAGTAGCGGTCGTTGCCGAACTCGCTGCGCCACGACCAGAGCCGCTGCGTGAAGTGGCGCAGATCGTATTCGCGCGTGAAGCCGATGGCTCCGTGCACCTGATGGGCGATCGCGGCGCCGGCGTCGATCGCCAGGTTCGCACGCAGTTTCGCCGCGGCGATCTCGAAATACGCGTCGCCGCGCGCGGCGCTGCGGAACGCCGAACGCGCCGCGCACCCGGCGGCGGCGACCTCGGACGCAAAGACTGCCAGCTGGTGCTGCACCGCCTGGAACGAGCCGATCGGCTTGCCGAATTGCACCCGCTCGCGCGCGTAGGCAACCGACAGTGCCAGCACCGTCTGCAGGGCGCCCGCAATCTGCCCCACGCGCAGCAGCGCGCTCAAGTAGAGGATGTCGCGGGCCAGGCCCGGGTCGCATGCCACGGCGCGCACCTGTGCCGCGTCGAAGGACAGCTTGTCGCGCGGCTCGCCGGCCGGGTTGCCGTTCTCGGCCACGGCGCTGGCGGCCGCGCGCGGCACCGCCACCAACCACGCCCGCCCGCCATGCTCCAGCAACGTCACGAATTCATCCAGGTGCCGGCCCCAGGGCACGCCGTACAGCGAGCCGGTGAATCGGCCGCCGCCATCCGCGGACGGCTCGAGCGTCCCAGTCGAGGTCGCCGCCAGGCCCGGCGCAGGGCTGGCGGGTTCCAGGCCGCAGCGCGCGGCCAGTGCCCGCGCCAGCATTACTTCCGCGACCGGCAGGGCGACTGCATGGGTGCCGAGGGCATGTGCCACCACCTGCGCGTCCTCCCAATCGCCCCCGACGCCGCCGGCGGCTTCAGGCACGAGCAGTTGCGCCAGGCCGATGTCGTCGAGCTGGGACCACAGCGCGGCATTCCAACCTTCGGAAACCGCGGCGCGCCTGGGTGCGTGCTCGCGGAACAGTCGATCCAGCGTATCGGCCAGCATCACGCGTTGATCAGTGCTCATCGTAGCTCCAGTGCCTTGGCGATAATGCCGCGCAGGATCTCGCGCGTGCCGCCGCGCAGCGAGAATGACGGCGATGTCTGCAACAGCAGAGCGAGCACGCGCGCGAGCGGCGTGTCGTCCTCCAGAGCGAGGCTGGCTTCGGCAACGGCCTGGACGCGGCGCGGCAACTGCTGCTCGAAGCCGTTGCCCAGGTCCTTGACGATCGCCGCCTCGAGCGCCGGGTCGTGCCCAGCCGCCAGGCGGCCGGCCACGGCCAGCGACATCTGGCGCAGCGTCCACAGTTCCGCGGTGATCTGGCCGATCGTCTGACGCAGCATCTCGGACACGCCGCTGCACGGCCGGGCGCAGACGCTGCGCAGAAGTTCGACGAACAGCGCGTAGCTCGACAGATACCGTTCCGGACCGCTGCGCTCGAGCGACAGTTCGCTCGTACACTGCGCCCAGCCCTGTCCCTCCTGGCCCAGCAGCATCGCGCGAGGCACGAGCACCTCGTCGAAGAAGACCTCGTTGAAATGGACGTCGCCGGCCAGGTCGGCGATCGGTCGAACCGTCACGCCGGGACTGTCCATTTCGATCAGCAGCTGGCTCAGGCCTTCGTGCCGCCTGGCCGCCTGCGGCGCCGTGCGCACCAGCGCGATCATCACGTGCGCCTGATGCGCGTGGGTGGTCCACACTTTCTGCCCGTTCAGGCGCCAGCCCTGGTCGGTGCCAATTGCGCGCGTGCGCACCGCGGCCAGGTCCGAACCGGCGTTGGGCTCGCTCATGCCGATGCAAAAGAAGCATTCGCCGCGCGCGATCGCCGGCAGGTAGCGAATGCGCTGCGCCTCGGTGCCGTAGCGCAGCAGCGCCGGACCGCTCTGGCGGTCGGCGATCCAGTGCGCGCCGACCGGCGCGCCGGCCGCCAGAAGCTCTTCGAGCAACACGTAGCGTTCCAGCGCGCTGCGCTCGGCGCCACCGTAACGCCGTGGCCAGGTCAGGCCGATCCAGCCGCGGCCGCCGAGTCGGCGGCTGTAGTCGGCATCGAACACCGACCAGGAATTGGCGCGCCGCTCGGCCGGGATCGCGCTGCGCTGTTGCTCGATGAAGGCACGCACCTCGCGTCGCCAGTCGGCAATGCCGGGGGGCAGGACGGCGGGATCGAAGGCGAAGGTCGTCACGCGCGCCTCCTAGCTCGCAGCTCCGCCAAAGCGCTCGCGCAAGGCTCGCTTGCTGACCTTGCCGGGCCCGAGCAGCGGCAGTTCGCCGACGAAGTCGACCGACTTGGGACACTTGTACGAGGCGATCCGGCCGCGGACATGGGCGATCAGGGCGGCGGCGTCGGGCGCGGCGCCCTGCTTGCAGACGACGACCGCCTTGACCGCCTCGCCCCAGTAGGCGTCGGGCACCCCGATCACAGCCACGTCGGCGACCGCCGGATGATCGAGCAGTGCCTCCTCGACCTCGCGGCTGTAGATGTTCTCACCGCCGGAGATGATCATGTCTTTCTTGCGGTCGACCAGGAAGAGATACCCTTCCACGTCCAGGTAGCCGATGTCGCCGGTGCGGACCCAACCATCGCTGAAGGCTGCCGCCGTGGCCTCGTCGTTGCGCCAGTAGCCGCTCATGGCCGTGTCCGAGCGCGCCAGCACTTCGCCGGGCACTCCGACCGGGCAGTGGCTCCCGTCGTCGGCGACGATGCGCACGTCGCTGCGCGGATGGGGCTGGCCGACCGATGCCAGGCGGGCGACCTGCTCGGGCGTTCCGTCGGGCCGGTGCTGCCACGCGTGCAGCAGCGTTGGCAGGTTGATCTCGGTCTGCCCGTAGCCGTTGACCAGAATCGGCCCGAAGGCGGCCAGCGCGCGCCTGAGCAGCGGCAGCGGCATCGGCGCGGCCGCATACATCAGCATGCGCAGGCTGCTCAGGTCGTGGGCGCCGAAATTCGGCGCGTCCAGAACGGCCGCGACCATCGTCGGCACCAGGTGCACGGCGGTCACACGCTCGCGCTCGATGGTGCGGACCACTTCCTCGGCATCGAAGCGGCGCTCCAGCACGATGGTGCCGCCGCGCCACTGCACGCCCGAGCACAGGCTGCGCGCTCCGATGTGAAAGAGCGGCGCGATTGCCAGCAGGCGGTCGTCGCCGCGCAGCGCCAGCTCGCCCGACAGGACTTCGGACAGGCTGGCGTGCGCGCGGTGGCTGTGCACGACGCCTTTCGGCCGGCCCGTCGTCCCGCTCGTGTAAATGATGCACAGCGCGTCGTCTTCCCGGGCGCGCTCGGGCGGCCCCTCCTCGGCGCCGGCCTCGACAAGCTCATCGTAGCGGCTTGCCCAGGGCGGGCAGACGTCCGGCGGCCCGACGCAGATCCAGTGGCCGATGCCGTGCTGGCGGTTCCGCAACTGCCCGACGACGGGCAGGTACTGCGCCTCGAACACGAGCGCTCGCGGCTGCACGTCGCCGACGATCCAGTCGATCTCGGCCGGCGCCAGGCGCCAGTTCACCGTATTGAGCACGAAACCCGCCCATTCGGCCGCTCCATAGATCTCGAGAAATTCGGCGCAGTTCATCGCCAGAATCGACAGGCGCTCGCCGCGGCGCAGGCCCCGGTCGTACAGCGCCGCGGCCAGCTTGCGGACGCGGCGCGCGTACTGCGCGTGGCTGTGGCGCGCCGAACCGCAGACGATTGCCTCGCGGCGCGGATGAAAGCGCGCATTGCGTTCGATGATCTGGCCGGGGGTCGGCATGGCGTGGACCGGGATTGCGGTAACCAATGGGTGTTTACATCGTTAACTAAGTAAACTATATTAACCCAATCGCGGCCGCTTTTGCAATCGGTCGCGGCAACCCTCCTCCAACCCGGCGGCGAACCCCCGCCCCAGACGCGAGGCGTACGTATGTCCATCGACCTGAGCACCCGGGAAGCCGTCGGCATCGTCACGATCAACCGGCCGCAGAAGAAGAACGCGATGCTGCTCGAGATGCGCGACGCGCTGGCGCAGGCCTGCGAGCAGATCAATGACCGGCCCGAGATTCGCGCCGTCGTGCTCACCGGCGCCGGCGCCGACTTCTGCTCGGGCGCCGACATCGGCGAAATGGGCATCGGTGGGTTGAACGGTTCGTTCCTGCGCGCCCGCCACATGCACAAGGTGATCCGCGCCATCGCGCGGGTCCAGAAACCCGTGGTCTGCGCAACCCGCGGCGTCGCGGTCGGGATGGGTTTCTCGATGGCGCTGGCAAGCGACGTCGTCATCGCTTCCGAAACGACACGTTTCTCGCAGATCCAGCGCAGGATCGCGCTGCCTCCCGACGCCGGCGGCGCGTGGTTCCTGGTACGTCATCTGGGCGTTGCGCGCGCCAAGGAGTTGACTTTCTCGGCGCGCATGATCGACGCCGCCGAGGCGCTTGAACTGGGCCTGGTCGCCAAGGTGGTGCCCGATGCCGCATTGGAGCAGGAGGCGTTCGCGCTCGCGCAGGAGTATGCGGCGGCGCCCACCATCGCGCTGGGACTGGCCAAGCGGATGTTCGACGTCGCGCCGATGATGACGCTGGACGAGTTCATGGACCTCGAAGGCAGCATGTTGCCGCTGGCGGTGCAGGCCGAAGACTTCAAGGAGGGCACGCAGGCCTTCCGCGAAAAGCGGCCGGCACGGTTCAGTGGTCAGTGAACGGCGCATCGGCCATGGGCGACTTGCCGCTGAATCCCGATCAGGATTTCCGTGCGCACCTGAAAGGCGGTCGCTTCATGTTGCAGCGCAGCCGTGGCAGCGGTGTGTACGTCTTCCCGCCGCGCGTGGCTCAGCCCGGTACCGGCGCGCGCGATCTCGAATGGGTCGCCGCCTCGGGGCTGGGCACCGTGCATTCGACGACTACGGTCCGCTGCAAGCCGCCGCTGCCCGACTATAACGTCGCCCTGGTCGAACTCGCCGAAGGACCGCGGATGATGACGCGGATCATCGGCATCGCCTGCGCCGAGGTGCGCATCGGCATGCCGGTGCGGGCGCGGGTCGTCGCCGACAACGACGAGCCACACGTGGTGTTCGAACCCGTCTCCGAAATGTCCTGAAGGCGGAAACGCATGCACGGCTTTCCCCGCGGTCGGACTGCCATCGTCGGTGCCGCAACGTTCGGCGTCGGAAGAGCGCCCGGCCTGGAGGCGATCGATCTGGCCGCCCATGCCAGCCTGCTCGCGCTGGGCGAGTGCGCAATCCAGCCCGATCAGGTCGACGCGCTGTTCATCGCCCTGCCGCAGGACACGCTGGCCGGGATCTCCTTCAGCGAGTACCTCGGACTGCGGCCCGGCATCACCGACAACAACCGCACCGGCGGCTCGTCCTTCCTGCTGCACCTCGAGCATGCGGCCTTGGCCCTGGATGCGGGCTTGTGCAACGTGGCGCTGATCGCCTACGGCAGCAACCAGGCCTCGGCGAGCGGCAAGCTGGTGCAGGCGAGCCGCCCGTCTGAGTACGAAGCGCCCTACAAGCCGCTGCGACCGATCACGTCCTATGCGCTGGCCGCGGCGCGGCACATGTACCTTTACGGAACAACGAAACGACAGCTCGCCGAGGTTGCGGTGGCCGCACGCCGCTGGGCGCAGTTGAACCCGGAGGCCGTTGCGCGCGACGATCTCGATCTGGACGCCGTCGTCAATGCGCGCCTCGTCAGCGATCCGCTTGGGGTGCGCGACTGTTGCCTCGTGACGGACGGCGCGGCCGCCGTCGTGATGACGCGCGCCGACCGTGCATCAGACCACCACGCGCGTCCGGTCTACCTGCTCGGCGCAGCGGCCGAGGTGACGCACGCGGACATCGCCGCGATGCCCGACCTCACCGTGACCGGGGCCGCGCAGTCGGGGCGGCGTGCCTATGCACAGGCCGGTGTCGGGCCCGCCGATATCGACGTCGTGCAGGTTTACGACGCGTTCACGATCAACACGATCCTGTTCCTCGAGGACCTCGGCTTCTGCGCCAAGGGAGAAGGCGGCGCATTCGTCGGGGGTGGTCGAATCGCCCCCGGGGGCGATCTCGCGGTCAATACCAGCGGCGGCGGCCTGTCGTATTGCCACCCCGGGATGTTCGGTCTTTTTACAATCGTCGAATCGGTACGCCAGTTGCGCGGCGAAGCCGGTGCCCGCCAGGTCAAGGATGCGACGATCGCACTGGCGCACGGCAACGGAGGCGTCCTGTCGAGCCAGGCCACGGCGATTTTTGGCACCGCGGCAGCTATATAAAGATCAACCGACT
>DATBCD010000121.1:0-14859 GCA_036270655.1 Burkholderiaceae bacterium | reverse complement strand
AGGTGATGTCATGAGAATCAAGAGCATCGTCAGCGAGAGCCGCCAGATCCAGCGCGCGATCGCCCTGATCAAGCTGGGGGCGCGCCTGCAGGTCCTGGAATCGGAGACCGATCTGTCGTACGAACGGCTGCTGCGCCTGTATAAGGAAGTCCAGGGCGAGTCGCCGGCGCGCGGCATGCTTCCGTTCTCCACCGACTGGTTCATGACCTGGCAGCCGAACATCCACTCGTCCCTGTTCCTGAACATGTACGAGTACCTGAACAAGACGACCGAGCTCGAAGAGATCGATGCCATCATCAAGGCCTACGAGCTGTATATCGAACAGACTCGCGCGCAATCGCTCGAACCCCTGCTGTCGGTGACCCGGGCCTGGCGCCTGGTCAAATTCGTCGACGCCGGGATGGTGACGCTGACGCCCTGCTGCAAATGCAGCGGCAAGTTCGTCACGCACACCTACGAGCTGACCAAGAACTACGTCTGCGGTCTGTGCGAGCCGCCCGCTCGCGCCGGCAAAGGCCGCGGCAACCAGCGCAGCGAAGAAGAGGCATTGACGACCGCCTAGCCCTCTGCCCCGCCCCTCTCCCGCAGGCGGGTGAGGGCAGATGCACGACCGATTGCTCCCTCCTCCTCCGACCCTTTACCCGGCTCAGCCGGGTTCTTTTTTTTGGGGGGTCGCAGATCGGTCGAATTGTGCTCGTTGCTGGCACGAGTTCGGCGCTTACAGAGAGGCTGATCTGGCATGGCGGAAGCCCTCGAAGTTCAAGTCGGCTCCTGCGTCTGCCGAAGAAAACTTAGCGCAATAAGGACTGAGGGCGGGCGGGGCCGCGGTGTTGCGCGCGCCCTGCCATGTCCCGACCGCTGGGGCCGGGTTCCATGTTCATCATCGTCGGTTACATCCTCGTCGTAGCGGCCGTGTTCGGCGGCTACGCGCTGGAGGGCGGCGCTTTCCACGTCCTGATCCAGCCGATCGAGTTGATGATCATCGCCGGAGCGGCCCTCGGCGCCTTCATGACCGGCAATTCGAGCAAGGTGCTGAACGCGACGATCAAGGCACTGCCGAAGCTGTTGCAGGGCTCCAAGTACACCAAGGCCCGCTACATGGCTCTGATGGCCCTGCTTTTCGACATCCTGACCAAGGTCCGCAAGGAAGGGATGATGGCAATCGAGTCCGACGTGGACGAGCCGGGCAAGAGCGCGCTGTTCCAGAAGCACCCGACCGTCACGTCCGATCACCACCTGGTCGAGTTCATCACCGACTATCTGCGGATGATGGTGTCCGGCAACATGAACCCGCTGGAGATCGAGAACCTGATGGATCAGGAGATCGATACGCACCACCACGAGGCGATGGCTCCGTCGCACGCCCTGCAGAAGGCCGGCGACGGGCTGCCGGCATTCGGCATCGTGGCCGCGGTGATGGGGGTGGTCAAGACGATGGCCTCGGTCGGCCAGCCGCCTCCGGTGCTGGGCGAAATGATCGCCGCCGCGCTGGTCGGCACGTTCCTGGGCATCCTGATCTCCTACGGCTTCGTCAGCCCGCTGGCCCAGCTGCTGGAGCAGAAGGTCGACGAGACGACCAAGGAACTGAACTGCGTCAAGGCGACGCTGCTGGCCAGCCTGCAGGGCTACGCGCCTGCGGTCGCGGTCGAATTCGGACGCAAGATCCTGTACTCGACCGAGCGGCCGACCTTTGTCGAGCTCGAAAAGCACGTCAAGCAGAAGCGGTAACCGGACCGGGCACGAACATGGCGACCACTTCGAGCGAAAAAGCCAAATCGACGATCGTCATCAAGCGGATCAAGAAGTACGGCCACGCCTCGCATGGAGCCGCCTGGAAGATCGCCTACGCCGACTTCGTGACCGCGATGATGGCGTTCTTTCTGTTGATGTGGCTGCTCGGCTCGACCACCAAGGGCGATCTGAAGGGCATCGCCGAATACTTCCAGACGCCGCTGCAGGTCGCGCTGGCCGGCGGCAGCGGCTCGGGCGACGCCACCTCGATCATCAGCGGCGGCGGCGAGGACCTGACCCGGGTCGTCGGCCAGCGCAAGCGGGGCGAGCAGGAAAACCGCCGCAAAAGCGCCGACCGCCAGCAGCATGAACGGCGCCGCGTCGAGCAGCTGGCGCGGATGGAGGAGCTGAAAGCGCGTATCGACGGCGCCATTTTGGCCAATGCGACCCTGTCCGAGTTCCGCAACCAGATCCGGGTCGAGATCACCCCGGACGGATTGCGGATACAGATCGTGGACGACTTCAAGCGCCCGATGTTCGACCTGGGTGGGGCGACCGTCAAAAGCTATATGCGCGAAATCCTGCGCGAGATCGGAAAGGTCCTGAACGACGTCGACAACAAGATCGCGCTGACCGGCCACACCGATTCGGCGCCCTACTCCGGGGGACAGCGCTCCTACTCGAACTGGGAGCTGTCGGCCGACCGCGCCAACGCTTCGCGCCGCGAGCTGATCGCGGGCGGCATGGACCCGCAGAAGATCGCGCGCGTGGTCGGGCTGGCCGATTCGAGCCTGCTCGACAAGGACGATCCGCGCAACCCGTTGAACCGCCGCATCTCGATCATCGTTCTGAACAAAATCGCCGAGGAGCGGTTGGCGCGGGCCCGCGGCGAAATCGAGGCGGGCGACCCCGAGGAGGTCACGGAGTCGCTGCCTCAGGGCACCGGGCCCGCCGCCGCCACGCCGGCCCCCGTCCCATCGGGCGCGGCACCGGATGCGTCGCCATCGCCCGCACCGCAGGCCGGGGCGCAGCCCGTCGGGCCGAGCCCGCAATGAACCCTAAGCGCCGAAACGCGATGTTTGCGCAAGCTTTTCCGGCAATAGAGGCGGTCGGCTGCCCGCCACAATGCTGTCGCGGTGCGGCCGAAGGGCGGCGGCCGTGCACTCGAATCCGCTTGCAGGAGACCAAATGACTGCCGATCCGCGATTTCTGATTGTCGACGACTTCTCGACCATGCGGCGCATCGTGCGCAATCTGCTCAAGGAAATCGGCTTCGGAAATGCCGAAGAGGCCGAGGACGGGGTGGTGGCGCTGAACATGCTCAAGGCGAGCAAATTCGACTTCGTCGTGTCGGACATCAACATGCCGAATATGAACGGCTTCGAGCTGCTAAAGAGCGTCCGCTCGGACGATGCGCTCAAGGCGATCCCGTTCCTGATGGTGACGGCCGAGGCGAAGAAGGAAGACATCGTGCAGGCGGCGCAGTGCGGCGCCAGCGGCTATATCGTCAAGCCCTTTACCAAAGCCACGCTGGAAGAGAAAGTCCAAAAAATCATGACCAAACAGGGCTGAGGCGAACCCGTGGGCCATACCGAAGCGCCAGACGGACAGCACGAGAACGTCCATTACCGGATCGGACAGCTGACGCGCACGCTGCACGACGCTCTGCGCGAGCTCGGCTACGATCGCGAGCTGATGGACGCGCGCGACAACCTGCCCGATGCGCGCGACCGGCTGGCCTACATCGCCCGCGTCACCGGCGAAGCGGCCGAGAAAGTGCTCAATGCGGTCGACCGCGCCCGCACGGTCCAGCAGGAACTGACCGAACAGGCCGGCAATTTGCGCAGCCGGTGGCAGGCGGTCGCCGCCTATGCGGCCGGCGGCCGCGCCTGCACTCCGGCAGGCAAGCAGCTGGTCGAGGAGACGTGCGAGTTCTTCTCGGGCGTCGGAGGCCAGGCCGACCGTACCAACACGATTCTGACCGACATCATGATGGCGCAGGACTTCCACGACCTGACCGGGCAGGTGATCCGACGGGTGGTCGCGCTGGCGCACTCGCTGGAGGAGCAGCTGATCAAGGTGCTGATCGAGACCACGCCGCCCGAGCAACGGCTGCAGCTCAGCCAGTACAAGCTCGAGGGACCGGTGGTGGCGCCACAGGCGCGCGACGACGTGGTCGCCGACCAGAAAGGCGTCGACGATCTGCTGGCGAGCCTCGGGTTTTGAAGCGGTCTTTTGAAAGCGCAGGCGGCCGGATCCGGCCTTACACCTGCATATTCATGATCTGATCGTAAGCCTGGACCAGCCGGTTGCGCACCTGGACGGCAGCCGCGAACGAGATGCTCGCCTTGCTCATCGCGACCACGGTGTCTTCCAGACCCACGTTCGGGTTTTCCAGCGCGAATTGCCGCTGCAGCTCGCCGGCCTGTTCCTGATCCTTGCTGACCGCCTTCAGCGCAGCCTCCAGCGACGAGGCGAACTGCGAGCCGGCGCCCGGGACCGTGGCCGGCGTGGAAGCCGGTGTCACAGCCAGGGCCGATGCGATTTGAGCGTTGATCGATGAAAGATCCATGATGTCCCCGCGCCCGGCCCTTAAGAAGTCCTGACCGTTGTTGCAATCTAGCCGTGGGGCGCGCCCGACACTGCGAAAAGAAGGTGTGTGTTCGCAGGCCAATTCGTTTCGGGCCCGAACCTATGTGTGAATGCTTACCAGACCCCCTAATCGATGCGGCTTTCCTCGGCTTATCCGCGTTTACGGTATCTCAAGTCTCCGAATAATCAGAAATCGATGTACCCACGCGTCACGCGCACGAGCGCGCCGGGGTGCCCGCGCAAAAGGCCATGGACAAATCCTCAATCGCCCCGACTCATTCGATGCCCGCCGGCGTCGGCCTGATGGCCCGGCTTTCCCCTCGCGCCCGTGCGCTGATGGTCCTGGGCGCGGCCGGCATCATCGCGATCGTCAGCGCCGCCTGGCTCTGGAGCTCCTCGCCGAGCTACAGCGTGCTGTTCACCAACCTGTCGGACCGGGACGGTGGCGCCGTGATCGCGCAGCTTGCCCAGATGAACGTCGCGTACCGCAACGCGGACGGCGGGACGATTCTGGTGCCCGCCGACAAGGTGCATGAGGCCCGGCTGAAGCTCGCTTCGCAGGGCCTTCCGAAGGGGTCCATCGTCGGCTTCGAGCTGCTCGAGTCGCAGAAGTTCGGGCTGACCCAGTTCCAGGAACAACTGAACTACCAGCGCGGCCTGGAAGGCGAGCTGGCGCGTTCGATCCAGTCGCTGGCGCCGGTTGCCGGCGCCCGCGTCCACCTGGCGTTGCCGAAGAACTCCGGCTTCCTGCGCGATCACCAGGCGCCGACCGCTTCGGTGCTGGTGCAGCTGCATCCGGGCAGGACGCTCGATCGGGCCCAGGTCGCCGGCATCGTCCACCTGGTCGCCTCTTCGGTGCCGGAGCTGACGACCAAGAACGTCTCGGTAGTCGACCAGCACGGCACTCTGCTGGCCAGCCAGAGCGAAGGCCAGGGCAGCCTGGACGGGGAGCAGCTCGACTACGTCTCGCAGATCGAGGCATCCACCATCAAGCGCATCGAGGACATCCTGGAGCCGATCGTGGGCCGCGCCAACGTGCGGGCGCAGGTCACCGCGGACGTGGACTTCTCCAACGTCGAGCAGATGGACGAGTCGTACAAGCCGAACCAGGCCGCCGACAAGGCGGCCATCCGGTCGCAGTCGAGCACCGAAAACTCGCAGACCGGCGGCGCCGGCGCACAAGGCGTGCCGGGCGCGCTGTCGAACCAGCCACCGGTTCCGCCGACCGCGCCGATCAACGGCCAGGCCAACCAGCCGCAGGCCGGCGCGGCGAACCAGCCGGCAGCGGCTCCCGGTTCCAGCACTCACCGCGAGCAGATGACCAATTTCGAAGTCGACAAGAACGTGCGCCATACGAAGACCGCCAGCGGCGAGATCCGCCGCCTGACGGCCGCGGTCGTGATCAACAACAAGCCCGCCCCCACGCCGCCGCCCGCCTCCGCGCCAGACAGCGCAACGGCGGGCAAGCCCGCGGCGGTGCTGCCGGCGGCGGCCTCGGTGCCGTGGTCGCAGAAGGAGATGGACAACATCCAGGCGCTGGTGCGCGAAGCGATAGGGTTCAGCGAGAAGCGGGGCGACTCGCTGAACGTGGTCAACGTGGCGTTCAGCCAGCTCGAATTGCCACCAGCCGAGCCGACGCCGCTGTGGCAGCAGCCCGAAGCGATCGGCCTGGCCAAGGAGCTCGGCAAGGCACTGCTGTTCCTGATGTTGACGCTGATCGTCGTGTTCGGCGTCGTACGCCCGGCCTTGAAGGCGATCAGCTCACAGCCCCTGCTCGTGTCGCCGGAGACGACGTCGTCCGCGATCGAATCTGCCGTTCCAAAGCGGACCGAGTTGCCGACCACCCAGCTGGATCAGATGCGGCAGATCGCGCGCTCGGACCCGGCCACCGTCGCCAACGTGGTGAAGGCGTGGGTCGGCGACGCCAAGGCCTGATCGGGATTTATGGACGACGCCGGTCTGGAACACGCCGCGATCCTGCTGATGGCAGTGGGCGAAGAGGAGGCCGCCGAGGTCTTCAAGTACCTGTCGCCGAAGGAAGTGCAGAAGCTCGGCGAAACGATGGCGCGCCTGCGCACCGTCACGCGCGAGAAGATCGACAGCGTGATCGGCCGCTTTCACGCGACCAAGGACAACCAGTACTCGCTGGTGCGCGACACCGACGCCTTTGTCAGCCAGGTGCTGAAACGGGCACTGGGCGAGGAAAAGGCCGGCATGCTGCTGGACCGCATCCTGCAGGGGCGGGACGTCTCCGGCATCGAGAGCCTGAAGTGGATGGACGCGGGCACGATCGCCGAGCTTCTGAAGAACGAGCATCCGCAGATCGTCGCCTCGATTCTGGTGCACCTGGAGCGCGACCACTCCTCGGAGGTGCTCAAGAGCATGAGCGAGCGGATGCGCAACGACGTGCTGCTGCGCGTGGCGACGCTGGACGGTATCCAGCCGCAGGCGCTGCAGGAATTGAACGAAGTGCTGTCCAAGATCCTGGCCGGCAGCGAAAAGCTGAAGAAGGCCACCCTGGGCGGCACCAAGGCCACGGCCGAAATGCTGAATTTTCTCGGCAATGCGCTGGAGACGGCGGCGGTCGAATCGATCAGGGAGCACGACGCCGACCTGGCGCAGAAGATCCTCGACCAGATGTTCACGTTCGAAAACCTCAACGACCTGGACGATCGGGCCATCCAGCTGCTGCTGCGCGAAATCCAGTCCGAGGCGCTGATCGTGGCGCTGAAGGGTTCCGACCAGGCGCTGCGCGACAGGATCTTCAAGAACATGTCGGGGCGCGCGGCCGAAACGCTGCGCGAGGACCTGGAGGCCAAGGGCCCGGTGCGTCTTTCCGAGGTCGAGGCCGAGCAGCGCGAGATCCTGAAAGTCGTCCGCAGGCTGGCCGACGAAGGCCAGATCCAGATCGGTGCCAAAGGTGGCGATGATGCCTTCATCTGAGCGCGCGCCCACGCGCGCTGCGGGAGTTCGCCTTGGGCGCCTCTGACCGGCTTTTCTCCCGCAAGATCCCCAAGGACCAGGTCGGCGACGCGTCGAACTGGGAGCTGCGTTCGCTCGGACAGACCGCGCAGGTTTCGCGCAACGCCAACGGACTGTGGTCCGAGCGCGAGCGGCGCGCTTTCGAGCGCGGGCGCGAGCAGGGCGCGCTGGAGGCGACCCGTGCGGCGCAGCAGGTGCGCACCGGCCATCTGGAGCGCATCGGGCAGGTGATCGCGAATCTGCAAGCCGGCCTGGACGAGCTCGCCGCGCACGGCGCCGACGCGCTGCTGGACCTTTCGCTGGAAGTGGCGCGCCAGGTCGTGCGCGGCGAACTGAGCGTTCGGCGCGACGCCGCACTGCCCGCCGTGCGGGAGGCGATCGCGCTGATCGTCGATCACACGGCGCACCCGCAGGTGCATCTGAGCCCCCAGGACTACGAGCTGGTTCGCGCCCAGCTGGAAGCCGATGCGAGCCATCGGGGATGCCGCTTCGTGTCCGACCCGAGCGTGCCGCCGGGCGGCTGTCGGATTCAAACGCCTCAAGGCGAAATCGACGCGACGCTTGAAACACGCTGGCGCCGCGTGGTTGCCACGCTCGGCGCCGATTACCCCGGCCGGTCGAACGACGACCCGGCCGATGGCAGCCACGACGCGCCGATCAGGAGCGAGTGACGCGATGCAGCCGGGCCGCTACCTGGACTTTCTCGGCGAGTGCCGCACGCTGGCCGGCTCGAGCGAGCCGTTCGAGATGCGCGGGCGCCTGACGCGGGCCGCCGGTCTGGTGATGGAAGCGGTCGGACTCAAGCTGCCGGTGGGTGCGCAGGTGCTGGTGGTGCAGGGCGACCGGCTGAAGCTGGACGCCGAAGTGGTCGGGTTCTCCGGCGAACGCCTGTTCCTGATGCCAACCAGCGAGCCGCAGGGCCTGCGACCGGGCGCGATGGTGGTCGCGCAGGAGCCCAAGATGGCCCGTCCCCGGCTGGACCGCGTCAATCACCCCTGGCGGCGAACCGAGGACAGGACCCGCCGCCTGCCGATCGGCGATGCACTGCTCGGCCGCGTGCTTGGTCCCAACGGCGATCCGCTCGACCGGCGCGGCGCACTGACCAGCCCGGCCGGCCAGAGCTTGAGCTACCTGCCGCTTACGCGCCGCCCGATCAACGCGATGGAGCGGGAGCCGATCCGAAGCGCGCTGGACGTGGGCGTGCGCGCCATCAACGCGCTGCTGACCGTGGGCCGCGGTCAGCGAATCGGCCTGTTTGCCGGCTCGGGCGTGGGCAAGAGCGTGCTGATGGGCATGATGGCCCGTTACACGTCGGCCGACGTCACCGTGGTGGGGCTGGTGGGCGAACGCGGCCGCGAAGTCAAGGAATTCATCGAAGACATCCTGGGACCGCAAGGGCTGCGACGCGCGATCGTGGTGGCGGCCCCGGCCGACACGCCGCCGCTGATGCGGCTGCAGGCCGCGACCTATGCGACCGCGATCGCCGAGCATTTCCGCGATCGCGGCCAGCACGTGCTGCTGTTGATGGATTCGCTGACCCGCTATGCGATGGCGGCCCGCGAGATCGCGCTGGCGATCGGCGAGCCGCCTGCCACCAAGGGCTACCCGCCTTCGGTGTTCGCACGCCTGCCTCAACTGGTGGAACGGGCCGGCAACGCAGCCGCCGGCGGCGGTTCGATCACCGGTTTTTACACGGTGCTCACCGAAGGCGACGACCCGCAGGATCCGATCGCCGATGCAGCGCGCGCAATCCTGGACGGCCACATCGTGCTTTCGCGCCGGCTGGCCGAGGCCGGCCACTATCCGGCGATCGACGTGGAGGCGTCCATATCGCGCGTGATGCCGGCGGTCACCAGCCCCGGGCAGTACGAATCGGCGCGGCGCTTCAAGTCGATTTTTTCACGCTACCAGCGCAACCGCGACCTGATCTCGGTGGGCGCGTACGTCCCGGGCGCCGATCCGTCGCTGGACGTGGCGATCACCGCCTATCCGCATATGGAAGCCTTCCTCCAGCAGCCGATGGACCAGCCGTCGTCGCTGCAGGAGGCCTCGCAGCGCATCGATGCCCTGCTCGGATCGATACCCACCGGTTCGGAGTGACGATGAATTCGAAGCAACTGAACACCCTGCTCGATCTGACCCGGATTGCGCGCGATTCGGCCGCCACGCGCCAGGCGCGCCTGGAACAGCAGGCACAGCTTGCGCGCGAGCACTTGCAGACGCTTGCGGGGTACTCGAGCGACTACGCCGCGCGGCTGAAGGCGCGCGCCGGCGACGAGCTGGATCCGGCGGCGCAATCGAATCAGCGCGCCTTTCTGGCAAGGCTGAAGGTGGCGATGCAGACGCAGCAACGCGAGGTCGCGGCGCGCGAGCAGGCCAGTGCCGAGGCCCGGGCCGAGCTGGCAGCCTGCCAGCGCAAGCTCAAGAGCCTGGAGACGCTGGTCGAACGTCGCGCCCAGGAGGAGCTGCGGCGCTCCGCCCGCCGCGAGCAGCGCCACACCGACGAGGCGGCCCAGCGCGCTTCGATGCAATTCCGATGAGCCCCCTGCCGATCGCCCCTTCCTCGCAAGCGGCCGCTGCCACGCAGGCCGACGCGACGTCCGCCACACCCGCCTCGGATTCGGAATTCGGTCCGATCCTGCAGGCGGCTTCCGCCTCGCCGACGGGCGCGCCGCCGCGCAACGCATCGCAGGGCGCGCAAGACCGCCCCAAAAGTGGCCGCCCGCACGACGATGGCACCGTCGGCGGCCCGAACCAGCCGCCGGCCAGATCGGACGCAGGATCAACCGCGCGCCGGGCCGGCCGCACCGCCACCGGCCAACAGCCCGAAGCGAACGCTGCGGCCGCCGCGGCCGCCGCATGCGCCATCGCGCCCGCCACGCAAGCCCACCCGGATGCGGCCGCGCCGGCCGACCGCAGCACGGCGATCAGCGGCGCGACGAGCAGCGCGCCTGCAGCAGACAGCCCCCTGGTCGAAACACCCGGCAGCCCCGCGAACGTGGCTGCCGATGCAGGCTCGGACGCCCGGGACGCCGGCGCGAAGCCCGCGCGATCCACGCTCCGACCGGTGGACGGTGCGAAGTTGCAGGCCGGCATCGATCCATCACGCGCTGGCGAGCTGCGCCCCGCGCCCTTGCTCGATCGCGCCAGCGCAAGCGAAGCCGCGCGCAATGCGCTTCAAGAGGCAGACGACGGAACCGGCCTCGCCGGTGAAACGGGCGGCGGCGCCGCCAATGCGGACATCGGGTTCGCGGCGGCCCTGGCAGGATCCGCGCTGACGGCGGGCCAGGGCGTGCAGACGATGGCACAGGCGCTGTCCACCGTCTCTGAAAAGGCCGCCTCCAGTCTGGCCGACAGCAGGCCATCGCCTGCAGGCACCGGGGCCTCGATCCCAGCCGATGCGTCGGGACCGCCTGGCGTCGCGGCCAGCGGGGTATTCGGGACTGTCGGCAGTTACGCGCCCGAAGCCCGTGCCAGCGTCGGCACGGCGGTCGGGCAGCCCGGATTCAGCCAGGAGTTCTCGGATCGCGTGCTGGTGCTGACGCACGGCGGAGTTCAGACGGCGCAGATCTCGCTGGAGCCCGCGGGCCTGGGCCCGGTCGGCGTCTCGATTCAGGTCCACGGCCACGAAGCCACGCTGGCCTTTACCGCCGCCCATCCGGCAACCCGCGACGCTCTGGAGGCTGCCTTGCCCCGGCTGCGCGAAATGTTCGCCTCCTCCGGCATGCAGCTGGCCGACGCCAGCGTGGGGGGCCGCGCGCAATCGGACTGGTCGGAGCCTGCAAATTCGAACACGGCGGGGTGGCAACGCGCCGAGGGCGGCCCCGATGCCGCCGCGATGCCAGCCGACCAGCCGGCCACTGGCGCGCGTACCTTGACGGTTCGCCTGGTCGACATTTACGCCTGAATTCGGGCCGGAACGGGCGCCCAAAGCAGTCGCCCAAAGCACGCCGTATTCGTCCGATCGTGGGCCCGGTGGGTCCCGAATAATCGGCATTCAAAGTGCGGCGCTGATCACATAAATGCGCGAGGCACAGCAGTCGAGCTCCCTTGGCGGGAATAAAAGATGGCGGACATCAAGCAGGGGGCAGCCCCGGCGCCTGCGGCAGCGCAGGCCCCGGTTAGAAAGCGGCTGCCCAAGAAGCTGATCATCATCGTCGCGGCGGCCCTGCTGCTGGGGGCCAGCGCGGCCGGCGCTTTCATTTACCTGAATCGAAGCCCCGCACCCGCCGCCGACGCGGCCAGGAAGGGGGAGCCGCGCAAGCTTCCGAACTTCGTGGATCTGGACCAGTTCACGGTCAATCTGGCCGAGAAGGACCAGGACCGCTACATGCAGATCAAGTTCAGCCTGGAAGTGGCTTCGCGCGAAGCCGAAGCGACGATCAAGGAGATGATGCCGGCGCTGCGCAGCGAAATCCTGCTGGCGCTGGGCGCGCGCCAGGCCTCCGACCTGGCCAGCCGGGAGGGCAAGGAAGCCCTGGCCAAGGACATCGTGGATGCCGCCAACAAGTCGCTCGACCACACCCCCGCCGAGCGCTCGGTCACGGCGGTTCGCATCACCCAGTTGATCATCCAGTGACCCCATGACCGAACAGTTTCTATCGCAGGACGAGGTCGACGCGCTGCTGGAAGGCGTCACCGGCGAATCGCAGAAGCTCGATCAGCCGGAACCGACCGAGGGCATCCGCGCCTACAACCTGGGCAACCAGGAGCGCATCGTCCGGGGCCGGATGCCCACGATGGAGATCATCAACGAACGGTTCGCGCGCAACTTCCGCATCGGGCTGTTCAACTTCATGCGGCGCAGCCCCGAGATCTCGGTCGGACCGGTGCGCGTGATCAAGTACTCGGCATTCGTGCGCGATATCGCGGTGCCCACCAACATCAACATTCTTTCGCTCGCGCCCCTGCGCGGCTCCGGCCTGCTGATCTTCGACCCGACGCTGGTGTTCACGGTGATCGACACGCTGTTCGGCGGCACCGGCAAGCTTCGCTTCCGCATCGAAGGGCGCGATTTCTCGGCGACCGAGCAACGCATCATCCAGCGCCTGGTGCAGGTGGCCACCGCCGAGTACGCCAAGGCGTGGGGGAGTCTGTTCAAGTTCGAGTTCTTCCACCAGCGCTCCGAGATGCACACGCAGTTCGCCAACATCGCGTCGCCTTCCGAAATCGTCGTCGCGACCACGTTCAACGTGGAGATCGGCGACAGCGGCGGCGAGGTGCACTTCTGCTTTCCGTACGCCTCGCTGGAGCCGATTCGCGACCTGCTGTACTCGTCGCTGCAGGCCGACGGACAGGAGCCCGACCGGCGCTGGGTCCGCCAGCTCACCCAGCAGGTGCAGAGCGCCGAGGTCGAGCTGTGCGGCGAGCTGGCCACCACCCCGATGCGGCTGGGCGACCTGATACGGCTGCAGGTGGGCGACTTCGTTCCGCTGCCGCTGCGCGACATCATCCCGGTCAAGGTCGACGGCGTGCCGGTGATGGAGTGCAGCTTCGGGACCGTCAACGGCCACATCGCGGTCCGGATCGAACGTCTGCTGAAGTATTCGCACTTCAGCGATACCCTGGCTATCGAGGAGTCCTGAGGATGGAACCGCCCAACGACAGCTCCTCGGGCGGCACGCCCGGCATGGACGAGGACTGGGGCGCCGCGATGGCCGAGCAGGCGGGCAAGGGCGCGGTCGAACCGGCCGCGCAGCCGGCCAACATTTTCCCGCGCCTGGCACCCGGCAGCGCTCCGGAAGGGGCGCAGGACCTGGACCTGATCCTGGACATTCCGGTCAACCTGACGGTGGAGCTGGGTCGCACCAAGATTCCGATCAAGCACATCCTGCAACTTGCGCAGGGCTCGGTGATCGAGCTGGACGCGCTCGCCGGCGAGCCGATGGACGTTCTGGTCAACGGGTGCCTGATCGCGCAGGGCGAGGTCGTCGTCGTGAACGAAAAGTTCGGTATCCGTCTGACCGACATCGTCACGCCGAGCGAGCGGATGCGCCGGCTGCACCGATAGCGATGGACCCGCGCTTCGAGCAGCGCTGCCGGGCGGGCGCACCGCGCTCGTACTCGGGAACGCCGCAGTGCCTGCTGGCCGCCGGCGCGGCCCTGCTTGCGGCCGCCGCCCACGCACAGACGCAGGCGCAGCCACCGGCCACGGGTCCTTCGCTGACCCCGCTGCTGTTCGGACTGGTGCTGGTGCTGGCGCTGATTCCGGCGGCCGCCTGGCTGCTGCGCAGGGCCGGGCTGGCGCAGCCGGGCTCCAGCTCGGGGTTGCGCGTGGTGGCCCAGCTGCCGCTCGGTCCGCGCGACCGGATCGTGATCGTCGAAGTGGCCGATCGCCGCTGGCTGCTCGGCGTCAGCCCCTCCGGCATCCGCCGACTGGGCACGCTTCCGCCTGGAACCGACGCCGGCGCGCCGCCAGCGGCGCCTTCCGAACGAAGCTTCTCCGACATCATCCGGCGCCTGGGCGCGTCACGATGAAACGGACCGCCGCCAGGCCGATCCTGCTGGCCCTGGCCGCGCTGCTGGCCGTGCTGGCGCTGGCCGGGCCGGCGGTGGCCCAGCAGAATCCTTTGCAGATCACCACCGCTCCGCTGGCCGGGGGCGGCACCCAGTACTCGGTGCCGGTGCAGACGCTGCTGTTCCTGACCTTACTGAGCTTCCTGCCGGCGATGCTGCTGATGATGACCTCGTTCACGCGCATCGTGATCGTGCTGTCGCTGTTGCGGATGGCGATGGGCACGCAGGCGTCGCCGCCGAACCAGGTGGTGGTCGGGCTGGCGCTGTTCCTGACGCTGTTCGTGATGGGACCGACCTTCGACCGCATCCACGACCAGGCCTACATTCCGTACAGCGAGCAGAAGATCTCGTTCGAGCAGGCCATCAGCGCCGGATCGGCGCCGCTGCGGGACTTCATGCTGAAGCACACGCGCGAGAACGACCTGATGCTGTTCGCGCACGCGGCGCGGGTCGAGCCCAAGCAGTCGGGCGCCGCCGCGGCCGCCGAGCTGCCGATGCGCGTGGTGATCCCCGCCTTCGTCACCAGCGAGCTGAAGACCGCGTTCCAGATCGGCTTCATGGTGTTCATTCCTTTCCTGATCATCGACATGGTGGTGGCCAGCGTGCTGATGTCGATGGGGATGATGATGCTGTCGCCGGTCCTGGTTTCCCTGCCGTTCAAGCTGATGCTGTTCGTGCTGGCCGACGGCTGGAACCTGCTGATCGGATCCCTGGTCGCCAGTTACTCGACTTGAAGCGGAAGACGCCTTGACCCCCGAATCCGTCGTCACCATCGGTCAGCACGCGCTGACCGTGATGCTGCTGCTGGCGGCCCCCTTGCTGCTCACCTCGCTGGTCGTGGGCCTGATCGTCTCGGTGCTGCAGGCGGCCACGCAGATCAACGAGATGACGCTGACGTTCATTCCGAAGCTGGTCGGCACGCTGGTTGCGCTGGTCGTGGCCGGTCCCTGGATGCTGACGTTCTTCGTCGACTACGTGCGGCGCCTGTTTGAGTCGATACCGGGCTCGATCGGGTGACGCGACCGCCCTCACCCCCAT
>DATBCD010000120.1:0-45837 GCA_036270655.1 Burkholderiaceae bacterium | reverse complement strand
CTCCCGGCACCGGAACGCAGCAGGCTTACTGGCGGCCTGAGAGTTTCGCGAGTACTTGAAGCGGCACCGTATACCTCGCTTGCGGCGCCCGCTTGTCGCCATTGCGGAGCGTGACGGGTATCTCCCGCGTCTTCGCGAAATTCGCGTCGAGGGTTAAGGGCCCGGCGATGACACCGATGGCCGTGATCGCGAACATAGCGGCTATCAGGAAGCCGAAGCATACGTCGTTCTTCCACGAATGGAACTCAGATTGCACAGTTGATCTCCCTAAGAGTCGTGGTCAGTGTCGCCACGAAGGGAAACGGTTCACTGCAGCAGAAGATTCCAGAAAATCTGTAGCCGCTGCCGAAGGTAACGAGGTGCTCCGACAGTACCTCGACGGCAGAAGCTATCCGAGCGCCCGCAAAGACCCGGGCGGAGCTGCTAACCCATGGATACGAAGGAGTAAAAATGGGCGCGCTAACCTCAAAATCCGGTTCTGGCAACAACCAGAGTGCGGGTTCGATTCCCCCTCCCGCCACCCTTACTTCCGCATCAAGGCGCAAAGCTGCGATTCATGCCCGTGCAACCAACCCAGCCGACAAAGCCGCAGTCGATCGGATTGCCGATCGTCCTGCTGATCTTGGCCATGGGGAGCTTTCAATACGGCGCAACCCTGGCCAAACAGCTGTTTCCCGTTGTCGGGGCATCCGGAACCACGGCTCTTCGGCTGGGCTTGGGGAGCCTGATGTCGCTCGCCTTGTGGCGACCGTGGCGGATCCGGCCCACCCTGCGCGAGGCGCGCAGCATCGTCGTGTACGGACTTGCGATAGGTTGGATGAATTTGTTCTTCTACCTGGCGATCAGTCGGATCCCTTTGGGAATCGCCGTGGCTTTGGAGTTCACCGGCCCTCTGACGGTCTCGATCGCGGCCTCGAGGCGCTCCATCGACTTCGCGTGGATCGGCTTCGCAGGGCTGGGACTGATTGCGCTTCTCCCGCTGGGACTGACGCATGTGTCGCTGGATCCGGCGGGTATCGGTTTCGCGCTCGGCGCCGCGCTGTGCTGGGCGCTGTACATCGTGTTCGGTCAGAAGGCGGGAGTTGCACATGGCGGCCAAACAGCGGCCCTCGGCACGCTGGCCGCCGCAATCGTCATCGTACCGATCGGGATCCATCATGCTGGCCCGGCCCTGTTCTCGCCGGCCTTGCTGCCGCTGGCGAGCGCCCTGGCGCTGTTCAGCGCGCTGCCGTATTCGCTCGAAATGTACGCTCTGACCAGGCTCCCGATGCGCACCTTCGGCGTGCTGATGAGCTGGGAACCCGCGATGGGCGCATTGACAGGATTCGCGCTTCTGGGTGAATCCTTGAGCTGGGTCCAATGGTGCGCGATTTGCAGCATCATGGTGGCCTCCGCAGGCAGCGCCATCACCGGTCGCACTGCAGCCACGCCGCCCGACTGAGCTGACAGGTTGGCTCACGTTTCACTTGTCCCACTCACGGCAGGTCGCTCGGCCCGTGATTCGACTCGAGGCGCAATTGGAACTACTCACCGGTGCGGCGCTCGTCAAGCGGCTCAACTTCCGTACAGCAATTGCTGGAGGACATCAACGGGGGATGGACAATTGAAGTGTCCAGCTTCAATGTGATGTTTGGGTGAAGGTGGCGTCGCCAGTGCTGGCTCTTCCGGCCTAATTCGCGGAGGTGTATATGACTGACACGATTCGACGGCGGGAGTTCCTGAAGGCATCAGTCGCACTCGCAGGCGCGGCGGCAGCCGGCGACATCGGCTGCACGGAGGTCGCAAATGCGGCGCCGATCCAGGCGCCGGTCGTGGACAAGCTGGCGATCCGGGTTCTCGTCGACAGCAGCCACGACTGGTTCTTCCGTCCCAGCCAGGTGCACGGCGTCGACATCCGACCCGCGCCGCGGCCGGAGGACTTCCGCCGCATTCTGCACAACCAATGGGGACTTTCGCTTTACATTCAGTCGCAGCGCGGCGACGAGCAGAAGACGGTGATGCTCGACTACGGCTACAGCCCGGAGGCGCTGCTCAACAATATCGATCTGGTCAAGGCCGATCCAGGCAAGGTCACCGCGCTCATCGTCAGTCACGGTCATTTCGACCATTACGGCGGTTTGATCGGCTTCCTCGACAAGTATCGGGACAAGCTTCCAGCGAACGTCAAACTCTATGCAGGCGGCGAGGACAACTTCTGTCACCGTGTGATACCTGGCGGAAGCAGCCAGTTCACCGACTTCGGCACCCTCGATCGGCGGGAGCTCGCGGCGCGAAAGGTCACAACCGTGCTCTGCGAGGCCCCAACCGTTATCGAGGGCCACGCCTTCACGACCGGCAGGATTAAGCGCGCAAGCATCGAGAAGGTGTTGCCGAACACCTACGTCGAGTTCAAGATGAAGGATGGCCTCGGGTGTGATGCCGGTCATTACACCTCCGCGGAGCTGCAGGGGAAGATCGTGCCGGACGAACATATTCATGAGCACGCGACCTGCTTCAATGTGAAGGATAGAGGTCTGGTCGTGATCAGCTCCTGCGGCCACGTTGGCATTGTCAACTCGGTTCGGCAAGCCGCGGAAGTCTCCGGCGTGCAGAAGGTGCACGCCATCGTTGGCGGCTTCCATCTTGGCCCCGCCCCGAAGGACTATCTCGACCAGGTGGTGGCCGAGATCAAGAAGCTCGATCCGGACGTGATCATCCCGATGCATTGCAGCGGCAATAACTTCATACAGGCGGTGCGGGAGCAGATGCCGAGCCAGCTCCTGGTCACGACCACTGGAAGCCTGGTCACGTTCGGCGCGTAAGCCGTTCAGGCGGGTAAGCCGGTGTGATATCCGCTCGCTGGCCAGGCACCGCCGGCCTGGCCGCCGTGCTATTGCTCGCGGCGACGGCATCGGCGCCAGCGCAGCAAGCCCCTTCGGCCGCCGAATTGATGGACGATCTGATGTGGAGCCGCACTCCCGTCGGCGGCTCGTTCGATCTGATCGATCATGCCGGCAGAAGGCGCACGGATGCCGAGTTCCGCGGGAAGTTCCTGCTGCTCTATTTTGGCTACATCCATTGCCCGGACGCCTGCCCGACGGACCTGGCGGCGATCGCTTCGGCCATCAATCGTCTTGGCCCGAGCGGCGATGCGGTGCAGCCGCTTTTCATCAGCGTCGATCCGCAACGCGACACGGTCGAGCGTCTGGCCGATTACGTGAGGGCCTTTCACCCGCGCCTTATCGGGCTCACTGGCGCGCCGGAGGAAATTCGCCGGGTCGCGCTAGCCTACAAGGTCTATTACGCGAAGGTGCCGGCGCCGGAGGGCGCCGATTATGCGATCGACCACACGAGCTTTACCTACATCGTCGGCCGAGACGGCAAATATCTTGGTTTCTTTCCACCCGGGACTCGCGCCGAGCGGATGGTCGAGACAATCCGGCAGCAACTCAATCCATAGATCGCGATCGCATCAGCGCGGCATCCGAATGCGGCGGCGACTCAGTCGGGCCAGTCCGCGCGCGATACGTAGTAATAAGCCATGCTGCGCTTCGCCCAGGCCGAATCATCGCTTACCTCGTGGCTGAAGCTGGCCCCGATCTTCTCCAAGGCTCGCCGGGATCGCTTGTTACCGGAACCCACGTGAAACCAGATGCGCTCGGCAAATTCAAGCGCGTGGGCGATCATCAGGCGTTTCAATTCCCGGTTGAATTCACCGCCCCAGCATCTTCGAGCAAGAAAGGTGTAGCCGATGCTGATCTCTCGAAGCTCGCTGTTCCAATCGTAGTAGCGTGACGATCCGACAACCGCGTCCGTCGCAAGTTCGCGGATGAGCAGCGCACCTGCCGAGGCTATGGCCTTCTCGAAGAAGGCGGCGAAGACATCCGGCTTGTAGCGGTCATGATCGGGATGCTGCTCCCAGATCAGCGGGTCCCGAGCAACCGAGTAGAGGGCGTCGAAATCCGCCGGCACGAGCGGCGCCAGGCGCAGGAGGGACCCCGACAGGGTCGGTTGCAGATTGGGGTGGTTCACGGGACGGGCCGTCAACAGCCATTCTAGAATTTTCAGATGAGTGCGTCGCCTGCCGACATCGACCGGTCATATCCGCGTGGTCGGATCAACGATTACTGATCCTGCGTTGCCGCTGCGATGCGCCTTCCCTGGAAGCGCCTGCTCCTTTTCGTGCTGCTGTTCACCGCGATGTATGCGGCCCTGTCGCATGCGTGGAGCGAGGGCCTGTCGCACTGGGTCATCGATGTGGCCACGGTCAAGCCGGCAGCCTGGATCGCCCGAAATCTGACGGGCGGGCAAGCGATCGTTGCGGCCGGCTCGCACCTTCAGTCGCAACGGGTATCGATCAACGTGCTATATGGATGCGAGGGCACCGACGTCTGGATGCTGCTGGCCGCGGCCCTTCTGGTCGCGCCGGTCGCGTGGCGCGACAGGCTCCTCGGCCTTGCGGCCGGCACCGTGTTCGTGTTCGCAATCAACCAGCTGCGCGTGCTGGCGCTGTTTTTCTCGCTCTGGCTTCGCCCTGCCTGGTTCGGTCCACTGCACGGGCTGATCGCCCCATTGACGGTCGTCGCCCTCGTTGCCGCCTTCTTTCTTGCCTGGCTGCGCTGGGCCGCGCGGCCCGGCGCCAATGCTCGTGCTCCCGCCTGACAGTGCACAGCGTGCCTTGGTGCGCTTCGTCGGCGCGGCCATCGTACTTGCCTTTGCCGCGGTTGCCTTTCAAGCGCAACTGGTCGGAACAACGATGCCGCTGTTCCGGGCTTGGCTCGGGGCGATCGACGATACCTACCGAACGGTGGATCTATCGGTGCTGGACGTTAAGGGGGAGTTCGTGGTCCAACGCATCGCGACACCGGCCCATCCTCACGCAATGGGCGAGCACGTCGTCTACACGAGCGCGGACACGCGCCTGACGTCTCAAGCAGCGGCGGGCCTGGTGCTCCAGCCGCTGGTGCTGGCTCTGGCGCTGCTGATCGCATGGCCGTGGCAAAACGCCGTCGAGCTTTCCGTTCGGTTCGCCGTCGCAACGCCTCTGACGCTGTTGGTCGTGTTGCTCGACGTGCCGATGATGTTGTACGGCTTCACGTGGTACCAGGAAATTTCCCTGCTCGATCCGGATCGTTTCTCGCCGCTGGCCTGCTGGGCCGACGTCATGAATGCGGGCGGCCGATTCGCGCTCGCCGTCGTTGCGGCAACGCTGTCGATTTTCGCCGGCTCGATTTCGATTGCAAGGGGCAATCTGGCGGCGTCTTCCAGCTGACCCTGAGCGCTTTCGAATCGCAGCCTGGTGCAACCGCACCCGGGCGCCGCGGGGAAATACCCACCCCGACCCGATACGTCTGCGCGCACTCCCCCTGCCGTTATGGTGACTTTCGCCACTTTCTTAGGGCGCCGGCTTCCCGCAAGCTACAGCCTGCCAATCCGCATGGATTGTCCGACAGCCTCGGATGGCGTTGAGGGAGTGAATGTGATTTACGTGTTGATTTTCGCGTGCCTGTGGGCCGCGGTGGGTGCATCGGTATTTTTCGTGCGCAGCGATATCACGCTGCGCCAGAGGCTGGCCGTTACCATCAGCAGCGCGGTGGCGTTCGCGGTGATCGGCTGGATCGATGTCTCCAGCATCGTGCACAGCGTCCATTCGGATCACGCCGCGTTCGCCAAACGCACCGACCACGCCGGATAACCAGGCCGATCAGCTGGACGTCGGGCTGATCACTGGCTGCGGCCCAAGCCCCGGGTTTCAAAATGAAAGATCCGGCGCGCCGTCAGCGCGCCGCGGACAGGGCAGCGTGGCTGTCCGTTTGAGTCGTAACGCACGTTTATGGGCAGCATTTCACCGGTAACCGAGGCGACATTGCTCCCTCGATCTGCCCGGGTAGTTTGGCCGCCAGCAGAGATCCTGTTGGAGAGCGCCGATGGCCCATTGCCGTCAGTACAGAATCGTGTGGTGCGTGATCGCGCTGTTCGGTGCGTGGTGCGCGGGCAGCTCATCGGCGGCGACGCAATCGCCTTCCGCTGACGCATCACGCGTTGGATGTCCCGAAGACGACAGCGGGCTGAAGTTGCCGGCCGGCTTTTGCGCGACTGTTTTCGCGGACGGCATCGGCCACGCTCGCCATCTGGTGGTGGCGCCCAACGGGGTCGTGTACGTCAACACGTGGTCCGGCCGCTATTACGGCAACGACCAGCCGCATGAAGGTGGATTTCTGGTAGCCCTGCAAGACACGACCGGTACGGGCAAGGCCGACCTGAATCGCCGGTTCGGCGAAACGGTGCAAAGCGGCGGCAGGGGCGGGACCGGCATCGGCTTGTACAAGGGTGGGCTTTTCGCGGAGATCAACGACCGGATCGTGCGCTATTCGCTGACGCCCGGCTCGATCGTCCCGCAGGGGGCGGCGGTGCCGGTGGTGACGGGATTGCCGCTGGGCGGCGACCACCCCATGCACCCGTTCGCGATCGACGACAAAGGTGCGATGTACATCGACGTCGCATCCGCCACCAACGCCTGCCAGGGGAAAAACCGCACGCCGAAGTCGCCGGGCATCGAGCCGTGTACCGAGTTGGAGACGCGCGCCGGCATCTGGCGCTACGACGCGAACCGGACGAACCAGGCATTTTCGCCGGCCGAGCGCTTCGCCACCGGCATCCGCAATGCGGAAGGCTTCGCCATCGAGTCCAATGGGACCATCCTCGTGACGCAGCATGGACGCGATCAGCTGCATTCGAATTGGCCCGATCGGTACCAGCCCGAACAGGAAGCCACGCAGCCGGCCGAAGAATTGCTGCGCCTGACGCAAGGCGGCGACTACGGCTGGCCCCAATGCTATTACGACGCCGTCCAGGCCAAATTGGTGCTCGCGCCCGAATACGGCGGCGACGGCGGCAAGACCAGCGGGCTTTGCGCGAGCAAGAGCGCACCGGTTGCGGCGTTTCCGGCACACTGGGCGCCGAACGCGATGGTGCTGTACGACAAGGATCAATTCCCGGCCCATTACCGTCATGGCGTGTTCATCGCGTTCCATGGGTCGTGGAATCGGGCCCCCTATCCGCAGGGCGGCTACAACGTGGTGTTCCAGTCGCTGGCGGGCGATCGCGCCTCGGGCCACTGCGAGGTATTTGCCGACGGATTCGCAGGCGCGGTGGAGTCGCCGGGTTCGGCCGGGCACCGTCCGTCCGGCCTGGCCGTCGGACCGGACGGCGCGCTGTATGTGTCCGATGATGTCCGGGGAAGGATCTACCGCATCGTCTACCGCGGCGGCTCAGCGGCTGCTGACGCCAGCACGATCACGGCCTGCCCGAGCCCGTCGGCCCCCGCAGGTGAAATCGTCGCGGCCGTGGCCAAGCCCCCGGAGGGCACCCATCCGGACGCCGGCTCCGCTGCCGCGACGGACAAGCTTCCTGTTCCCCCGGGCGCAACTCGAGCGATGGTCGCGCTTGGACAGAGCGTCTTTTACGGTCAGGTCGGCGGCGCAACCTGCACGGGTTGCCATGGCCAGAACGGAACGGGCACGCCACTGGGTCCGGATCTGACCGATCCGGTCAGGCTGTGGAGCGACGGCAGCTACGCGGGGATCGAAAAAACGATCACGGATGGCGTGCCGCAACCGAAGATGTTCCGCTCCCCGATGCCGCCTCTGGGCGGGGCCCAGCTTACCTCCGACCAGGTGTCGGCAGTGGCTGCATACGTCTGGAGCCTGAGTCACCGCGCACGGGTTTCCCAGAAACCGCACGTGTCAAACTGAGCGTTATCAGGCCAACGCGTTGCACACGCGTTATCGAGGATTGGATCGGAGGGTACCCGCATGATGCTCGATTGGAATCAATACCGCACGCAACTGGCGGCCGGCGTGAAGGAGATCCGTCAGATCAGCCCGGAGACCGTCAATGGGTACGTCGCGCTCAGCTCGGCGGGTCAGAAGGCCGACCTGCTCGGCGCCAAGACGCGCGAGCTGATCGCGCTCGCCGTCGCCGTCAGCCTGCGCTGCGACGGCTGCATCACGGTACATACCGAGGCCGCGCTGCGCCATGGCGCCACCCGGGAGGAGATCACAGAGGCGCTGGGCGTGGCCATCGCGGTCAACGCCGGCGCGGCGCTGGTCTATTCCACGCGCGTGATGGACGCGGTCAAGGAGTACTCCGGCCCCGCGCCTTCTCGCGCGTGATTTGAGCAAGGCCACTGCCTCGGGTCCGGCTCGCCTCTGGCGTGACCGGCGGCCTCAAGTGTCGATGTGCAGGCCGCAACGGGCGAGCACTGCTCGCAGGTCAACCAAAGCCGGAAACATTTCATTGTTCCAGTCCGCGCCCTGTGCGTCGTAGGCCCGCTGCTCGAACTCTACGATCTCCTTGTCCTCGCGGAAGATGCTCTCGGTGAACCAGACCACGAGGGGCCACGCCGCGTGGATAAGCCCCGGCACCGGCGGTTTTTTGACCGACAGGTAGCCGAAGGTGCGGTTAGTACGCTGCCTGGCATCCAGCGGCGTGTAACACAACCAGACATCCAGCACCGGATCGTCGGTCTCCTGGATGTCGCGCCCAACCCAGACCTTCAGAGTCTGGCCCGGGTAGTCGGTGCGAATACGCATGTGGTCGGCGAAGTCCTTATGTCCCTCGCCGCGCTTGCGCACCAGGTCGACGATGACGTGCTCGCCCAGTGACTTTCTACCGGCGGTTCGGCTGAAACTGTATTCGACTTGAGCCCAGTTCTGGCCGTGTTTTCGACCGATGCACTTGGCGCGGATCGAGCCCATCAGTTTGCGGTGCATGAACTGGTGGTTCATGTCGAACAGGTTCTCGTGCATGAAGCTGTAGTGGCAGGCCACTTCACGATTCAGCCGCCGGGTCTTGTAGTCCTTGCGCCGGCAAGAGCCCAGGCTTGCCGGCAGGCGGCTTTCCGCCAGGGCCGGATCGCCCGGAAAGACGAAGATCAAGCCGTCCACCTCGCGCGCCGGATAGCTCCTTACGGCGATGGGCAGGCGTTCCTTGCCCAGGTAGGGCACGTCCACGCACTTGCCGCTGCACTCATAAGTCCAGCCGTGATAATGGCACTTGATCCGGTCTCCGCTGACGACGCCAAGGTGCAGCGGCACCTGTCGATGAGCGCAGCGGTCCTCCAGCGCAAAGGCCTGCCCGCTCTGACCGCGATAAAGGACGATGGGTTGACCGGCGAAGCGGCGCCCGAGCGCACGGCCCTTCTTCAACTCGTCCGACCAGGCGAGGGGATACCAGTGGTCCGGGTGCGCCCCGATGCACCGCAGATCGAATTCGTTTGGAGAATTTGCAGGACGCGCAATGATCGGCTGCGAACAATCTTCGGGCATCGCGGGCTCCAACCTGTGATTCAACGTGGAGCCGTCGAAAAGCCCCCCGGCCGGATGATACGTTTGCCAGGGACCTTAAGGGCCGGTGATTCGGCTCGAGCGCGTTCGAAGCCTTGGGGTCAGACTCCTAAGCTCGCTTCGGTATGCCGATCCCCCGCATGACCGCCGGGCGCGCCAGGAACGCATGCAGCGCTCGGGTGACGTGGGGAAAACCCGAGATTCCCACCAGATCACCGGCTCCGTAGAAACCCGTCAGGTTGCGAATCCAGGGGAAAACGGCTACGTCGGCGATTGTGTAAACATCGCCCATGATCCAGGGCCGGTCGGCCAGCCGCTGGTTGAGTACGCCGAGCAGGCGCCTGGATTCGGCCACATAGCGGTCGCGCGGGCGCTTGTCCTCGAAGTCCTTGCCAGCGAACTTATGGAAGAACCCGACCTGGCCGAACATGGGGCCGATCCCTGCCATCTGGAACATCAACCACTGGATCGTTTCGTATCGGCCATGTGAATCCGGCGGCATCAGCTGCCCGGTCTTTTCGGCCAGGTAGATCAGGATGGCGCCGGATTCGAACAATGAGAGCGGCTTGCCGTCCGGACCGTTGGGGTCGACGATGGCCGGGATCTTGCCGTACGGATTAAGAGACCTGAACTCCGGCGAGGCCTGGTCATCGGTATCGAAGCTCACCAGATGCGGCTCGTAAGGCAGACCGGTCTCTTCGAGCATCACCGACGCCTTCACGCCATTGGGCGTCGGCAGCGAGTAGAGCTGCAGACGGTCCGGGTGCTGGGCGGGCCATTTCCTCGTGATCGGGAAAGCGGAAAGATCCGTCATGGTCGGTTTACGCTCGGTGGCACCGCCTCCATCAGCAGCTCAAGGGCCCGCCTGAAGCTCGCGGCAGCCGCCTGCTGGCCCCTGTAGTGTCCCAAACGTACCACGACCAGTTCATGCGATGGAATGATCAGCGTAACCTGGTAGCCGGCGCCACTCATGTAAAACGATTCTGCGGGGACCGGGAGCGAGCCGTCACCGTTGATCCAGAAGAATCCACCATAAATCGGACGGCCGTCGGCCTCCCACGCGGGTGCCAGCGTTCTGACGAACTTGACGTAGCCGTCGGACAGGATCCGCTCGCCGTTCCAGACCCCATCCTGCAAGTACAGATTGCCCAGGCGCGCCCAGTCCCGCGCCGACGCGAGCTCATATCCCTGCGTCAGAAAATTTCCAAAGGGATCGGTCTCCAGCACCATCGTCCGAACGCCGATTTTGTCGAAAAGAGCGCGCTGCGGGAACGACAGGTATTCCTCGCCCCGCTTTTCTACCGCCAGCCGAATCAGGTAGCTGACCAGCACCGGATCCGTGTTGTGGTAGCGGCCGATCTTGTCGGGCGGCCACTGCAGCGGTCGGGTGGCGGCATAGTGGAAGGCGTCGACGCAACCGGTGTAGAAAAAAACGTGGTCCGGGTAGGTGCCTGACGGGTCGAAGTCCGGATCCTGGGGCGCCTTGATCCTCAATCCGCTCGACATGTGAAGAAGGTCCGCGATCCGGATTTGCGCCCGCGGATCGCCCGCGCCCTGCCACTGCGGAATGGGCGCCGCCTGCCAGAGGTCGTAGACGCCCTGCCTCACCAGGATGCCCATCAGCGCGGCCACCACGCTTTTGCCCATCGACCAGCTCTCGAGCGGTGTGTGCAGGTCGATGCCCTCGCCGTACCGTTCGGCGACGAGCCGTCCTTTCCAGGTGACCACAACCGCGGCGGTCATCGCGCTCGCCGGTTCAAAGGCGGCATCAAGCGCCTGTTTCAGTTTGGCTGCGTCGAGCCCGGGCGGCAGCGGGTCCGATGGCAATACGTCGCCCATGGGCCACGGTTGCTTCGAAGGATCGGGCAGGTTTCTGCGGACCCGGACCGGCTTGAAACTCACCGCGTCTTTCCCCGGCGGCAGCGTGACGCACCCTTGATCGCCCAGGTACCTGGCGGTGCGCGTGAGCCCGCTGGGCAGCGCGACGTGCACCGCCTTGTTCACCCGATCGATCACGGGTTTGGCTACCTTCGCGCGCTCGGCGTAAGGACTTGTGAAGTACCCGACGTTTTCAGCGGCAAAACCCGGATCCAGTCCGGTAATGAACACCGCCGAGCACATGATCTTGGCAAAGCCCGCCGTGTGCAGTTCGAGTGGATCGCCAGGAGGCGGCACGTACGGTGTATCGAGCTCGAAGGACCTGGCGCGCGCGATCAGGGCGTCACGGCTTGAAACCTGCACCGGTGGCGATGCTGTACCGCCTGTCTTCGCGGCGGGGACCTGCGCGTGACATGCCAGGCTCGCCGACAGGGCGACGATCGATGCCAGCACGCTCGCGAACGCATGCGCTCTCACGTCTGCGCCGCGTTCAGCGTGCATCCGGAACTTACTGATGAACCATCCGCGCCTTGCGCTCGATCGCGTCGAACACGGCGGCATCGGGGAATTCGCGCAGCAAAGACTGACGCGCCTGGTCGGCCTCGGCTTTGGTGTCGAAGTAGCCCAGGTCCAGTTCGACCGTCGCGGCGCCGCCGAGCCAACCGCGCGTGGTGAACACCGTGTAGTCCTGCAAGCGAGCCGGCACCGCTCGCAGATCGCGCTGTCGCTCGAGCGAAACGGTTTGCAGGCTGATCGCATAGCGATCCTTTTCGACGGCGCCCGCCGCCCCCAGGACCGGCGGCGGCACGCCTGCGAGCCCGGGCAGCACGATGTCGATGGTTTGATCGGTCGGGCCGCCGCGCACCTTGAAGGTCACCTTGCGCGCGAAGCGAACGATGATCTTCCTGGCCTGATCTTGTGCCCTGAACTGGACCGGATACGATACCGTGACTTCGGGAACCCGACCGTGCTCGGGCGCCTTGACCTGCCTCTCCACGCTTGGCCCGGCCATCTGATCCTGGCCGAAGGTCTGAAAAAACACCTCGACCAGGTCCGCCGTCCCGCCGGGGGCGTGCCGCTCGTACCGGACGCGTGCGTCCAGATGCACCCGTACCACCGCGTCGGATCCCTCGGTCAGGCTTTCCGGATCTCCCAAAATCGCGGCGATCGCCGGCGCGGGTATCGCGATCGCGCACAAAGCCGCAAGCAGCAACACGCGCGGATAAGCCAATTCCCACCGGCGGGTTCCGTCGGTTCGGGCGTCTTCGCAATCCCTACGGCAGGTTCCGGAGGCGCTGGAGGAGCTCGCGGACGCTCTGCGGCCGCGCGCGCGGGTCGAGCTCAAGGCAGGCTTTCGTGACCGACAGAATGTGTGGCGAGTAGGAGCGCTCCAGGATCTCCAGAGCCAGCGGAACCAGGTCCTCGCGGCCACGCGAGGTCGCCTCCTGCGGCGGCTTGCCGCTCATGCAGGCGAGCATGCAGGCCCCGATTCCGTAGACGTCGCTCCAGGCACCGATCGCGCCGTCGCGCTGGTAGGCCTCCGGCGCCGCGAAGCCCGGGGTGTACATCGGGATTGCGGATGCCGAATCGCTTCCTGCTGTGCGTCGGGCGGCGCCAAAGTCGATCAACGTGGGCGCGCCGCCGGGCTGCAGGATTATGTTGGTCGGCTTCAGATCGAGGTGCAGCAGGTTGCGGTCGTGGACGTCGCGCAGGCCGTCGAGCACCCGCGAAAAGAGGTCGACGATGAAGTCCTCGGGCAGCACTGCAATGCGGCCCTGCACGCGGTGGCGCAGGATATATTTCTCCAGCGGGGTTCCTTCGATGAACTGCATCACCATGTAGATCGTCTCGTTGGCGCGTACCAGCTCGAGCACCTGCGCGATGTTCGGGTGATTGATCCCCGCCAGGATCCGAGCCTCCTCGAAAAACGCGGACAGGCCGTACTTGTAGGCGGGAAGCTGCTTCGCCCCGATGTAGGGAACAAGATCTCCGGGGCGCCGCAGGGTCAGGTTCGCGGGCATGTATTCCTTGACTGCCACGCATTCTTCGCTCTGCTCGGTATACGCGAGGTAGACGATCGAGAACCCGCCGCTCGAGAGGACCTGAAGGATGCGGTATGCGCCGATCTCGGCACCCTCTGGAAGCGGGGCCGAGTTGTTGGATTTCACCGACATTTCAAATTGTCAGCGATCGCGGCATAGGGCCCCGTCAACGATTTGCGTCAGCACTCCAGCCGCGGCGGTGATGCTGCGGCTGTAGCAGGCGCCCGTTGAGTCGGTTGAGAAGTACTGCTGCGAGTTGGCCTGTCCCTGCCCGGACGGATAATTGTCATGCGGCGCCACATGGTTGGAAACGGTGCTCGAATAGACGATGTCGTCGCCGTGCGCAATGGCATCTTCGCGCTCGTAGCTCTGCGAAACGGTGGTCTGGAAACTGCCATCCGGCGGGGCCGTGATGTCCACCTCCAGCGGCCAGGACATGCGCGTGGTCACCGTGCTTTCCCGCCCGTCTGCGGACACGCGGGTCTTCGAAACGATGTTCGTTTTCTGGGTGATGTTTTGCACGTAGTTTGCCGCGATCTGCGGCACGACAAAGCTCTGGTTGTTGGAAAAATCGAGGGTCTGCTCCACGGTGGTGCGTACTTCGCCGTGCGAGGTTCGGACGAAGCCTTCCAGCACGAAGCTTCGCGACGAGGTTGCCGCCACGGTGCCGGTGATGGTTCCATCGGTCGCCGTGACGAGGTTCTCCTGGACGGCGGGCGCCGCCTGACCGATCGTGTTCCTGGTCACCGCGCCGGTCACCTGCCGCGACTCGTGGTCGAGAAAAACGAGCAGCGTCGCGGTCGTCGAGAAGTACTGGCTGTCGTTGATCACGTTGATCGCGATGCGATGCGGCTGCCCGTCGCTGAGCACGCCGGCAAATGGCGTGAGGTCCACGCGGTACGGCACGAAATTGAGGGCCTGCACGCCGGGTATGGGTCGCCACAGCAGTGGGTCGATGCCGCCGGTGTAGATCCAGGGATAGATGGGCACCACCCCCGCGCTCTGGTCGTCGATTCTCACCTCGCCCTCGCGAAAGCCGGTTCCGATGCAACTTAGCAGCGCGTTGGCCACGTCGTTGGGCACGCAGGCGTACCAGAACTCGTCATTGGCCCCCTGGCTCTGCAGCACGACGTCGAGCCAGGCCGCTTCCACGTTCGTAGGCAAGGTGAAGGTTTGGGCCAGTACCGCCGTCGGATCGGACAGGGCCACCGTGCCTCCGGTCGGGCTGGCGGACATCGGCAGCACCAGATCTGCCGTCGACCCCGCCCGATGCTCGGATTCGTCGTCGGGATAGAACGCGAGATCGGCGCTGCCCCAGAGCGAGCTGGTGTACGTGCTGTTGACCAGATTGCCCAGGTCCGCCCTGCCCGCCGCCGGCAACGCCAGCAGCGCCGTGTACTCGCTCAGGTCACGCTCCACGTGCCAGGAGCGCCCGACCAGGTGCGAGGGCTCCGCGGTCGTTCCGAAATAGACGTTCACGCCGCCAATCCAGAGCGTGGCAGTCCGATCGAACTGCCTTCCGGCTTCGACGGAGAAGTCGGCTTCGAGCACGACCTTGCGCCATGGCCCGGGGCACTGCGCGGGCGGCGCGTACGCAAACGCCTTGGAAGAGAAGTCCGCGAATTGCAGGTTGGTAAAGAGCTGGACGCGGCACGGCGTGGCGGCGGGACGCGCCACCGGCGGATCGGCCACGACCGTGTTGGCCGACCCGATGGTCGGCGCACTTTGCGGCACCGGCTGCGCGAACGACGCCGATGCACACAGGAGGGCAAGGGTGATAAGCGCTGACCCTACGCGAGCATTGTTCACCTGATTTGTTCTCCCTTATCGCGTTGTTTTATCGATTCGAGCGACCGATGCATGCAGGCACTCTCACTCTTAGACGGTCTGGCGCAAATGCCGACCACGGTCATCATTCCACGGTCGGCGAAAATTTGACAGAGTCGGAGCCACGAATCAACGCGCTTGTCGGGTCAGTAGCCAGAATGGCATCGTGGACTCGCCCCCGGGGGCAACCGGCGAGCCCGATAAATCCCACCCGCTGGGGCTCCAGCGGCGCCCCGTGTTATGGCTTGGGGCGCCGGTCGGCAGTCGGCAGCCAGCGGTCTAGTAGGTCTCGCGCGCCACCGTGGCCGCCTCGACGTCGGCGCGGGTGCGCAGAACCGGGCGCAGCTGCTTGGCGTCGAACAGCGGCAGTTGATCGGTGATGTGCGGCGAGCCCGGGCGCGACCAGTTGCCATAGCTGAGCAGCGCTTGCGCGCGGGCGCCCTTCGGCGTGAATTCGACCAGCTGGACGTAGCCGTCACCGCCGTAATGCCAGATGCTGCGCCCGTCGGGCGCGGGAAACGGCCAGACGGTGCGAATCGGGCCGAACACGTCGTCGGGACCGCTTTCCGGATCGTCGGACAGCGGGATCACGCTTTGCAGCGTCGGATCGCGCGTCGCCAGCACCGTGCGGTGCACGCTGCCCCACGGCACGTCCAGGGCGCCGTAAAGCGACTGGATCTGCTGTGCGACTGCGATCAGCGTCCGCACCGCAATCGCGGTTTCCGCCAGGCCCTGCGGCGTGTGCAGCGGATCGGCCGGGTCGTACGGGACCCGGAATGCCGGATAGGTGAAATAAAGCGGCAGCGAGCTGTCCTTCGGCACCGCAGGAACGGCTGCATACGCGTCGTACCAGGCCTCGAACAACAATGCGCCACGGCTGCTCGCATCGGCGCTATGGTCCCAGGCCGCCAGCACGTTGGCGGCGGCCACCGCGGTCGGATCGTGCGAGGCGAGCGCCGCCTGGATCAGGTCGGGCGCCAGGCGGTCGGCCAGGACCATCCGCGTCGACATCTTGCCGGCCAGAAGTTCGTCCGCCGTGAAGCTCGGTTTCGACAGCAGGAAGCCGGCACTGTGCTGCGGGCGCAGGTCCATCTGCAGCGGGGCAATCCAGGCGGGGAAGTCCGCATAGCGGATCACCTGGGGGAACGTCGCCGTCCAGGGCGCGTCGTTGCCGTTCTGCACGAAGCCGCCGGGCGGATCGATCGCTCTGGGCAGCTGCTCCCACTCGAGGGTCTGGGTCCACAGGGCGCTGGCCCGGTCCCCGGGCAGGATGCCGGCCCAATCGTAAAAGCTGCCGCCGGAGCGCACCGGCTGGCGGCCACCGAACACATACATGATGTGCCCATGCCGGTCGGCGTAGATCACGTTGAAAAACGGCATCTGCAGCGCGGAGTTCGCGTCGATGAACTGCTGCAGATCGTGGGCCCGGATCATGGCCCAGTATTGCGGCACCGGCGAAGGCGCGTCGAGGCCGGCCACCCGCAGTGCCAGCACCTTGTTGCCGCGCGGCTGCGTAATGACCGGCCCGTGCACCGAGCTGGCCACGTCCAGCGCCTGCGTCACGGTGCTGCCGTCGGCTTGCAGGATCTTGATGCTGTCGCTGCGATGCTCGAAGGCGCGCGGCAGGCCTTCCCACAGGTACGTGTCCGGACCGGTGAGGGTCAGCTCGTAAAGGTCGGCGTTCTTGATCGTGTTGTTGGTGTGTGTCCAGCCGAGCTCGTCGCTGTAGCCGATGCCCAGGAAGGGGGCGCCGACAAACGACACGCCCTCGGCGTTCAGCCGCGGATGGCCGGGCTCGCCGACGATAAGGTTCGCCTCGAACCACTGGTACACGCCCAGCCCCTGGATCGGCTGGTTGTTGCCCCAGGGCAGATGCGGATTGCCCATCAGCATCGCGTGCCCGGCGGCCGATAAGCGCGGCGACAGCGCCCAGCCATTGGAGCCGTCGCGCGGTGCGTGCGCAACGAGCGCGGTTGCCGGCGCGCCGGCGGACCAGGCCGCGGCGATCTGCCCGTTCTGCCAGGCGGACAGCAGCTGGGGCACGCCGGACTGCTCCGACTGGAACGTGAACGTGATCGTCAGCTGGAAGTCGGCCAGCACGTCCTCGGGCACGATCGGCAGCAACTGGCGGAACGCCGGCGCGATCGTGTCGCCGTGCAACGCGGCATATTCGTTCATGCCGGCTACAGCGGCTCCGAGGTAGTCGCGCTGCAACTGGCCGCCTTGGTCGAGCCATCGCTGTGCTCGGCCGGGTATGTCGAAGGTGCGCACCTGGATGTCGCTTTGCACGTAAGCTCCACCGGGTCCTGCGCCGAAGTACTCGGCGGCGCGGCCGCGCGCGCGGGCAAGGTTGCTCAACAGGGTCTCGGCGTGCGCCTCCATCTGCGCATAGCCATAGCCGCGGATCACGCCTTCCACGTCGGGCGCATAGACATGGGGAATGCCGTAGTTGTCCCAAAGGATCTCGCCGTGCGACCCGGATTGGAGCCCTGGCGCCGACCAGGCCAACGCCGGCAGCACCAGCAATAAGGTCGCGCGCCAGTGCGCCCCGACGATCTTCCACATGATGGCCTCCCGACTTGTTGTTTTCGAAGCGCCGCTGCAGGTCGATGCCTGCTTGCACGGCGGCGCGTCGTTGCGACTTCGAAACGGCCTAAACGCCCCCGGGTCCGCTCCTACCCGGCCCCGTCACGGCCACCGGATCGCTGGCCGGAAAGGTCTCGGCCAGGCCTTCGTCCAGCAACGATTCGATGTGATTGTTCGTCAGCGCGTCGTGGACGGCCCGATCGCCCCGGCCGGTGGTCGCGGCCCCGGGGCGTTCGCGGCGCGCGGGCGTGTCACGCTTTTTGAGACGGTTCATTTTACGAATTGTGCGCCGCCGCTCCCAACCCTGCAGGAGTGGACTGCGTTCGCCCCCAGGAGCGCGCACGCCAGGCCAGCGCCAGCAGCAACAGGCCCGTCAGGATGGCGTACGTGCTGATAAGCCACACCAGGGCCAGGGCCCCTGCTCCGGGAAACAGAAACACAAGCACGCCAAAGACGACGGCCAGAACGCCGCTCAGGACCAGCAGCCATTCCTGCTGCATGACCTTGCGCAGCCGAATCGCAACGACGATGTCGAGCACGCCCGTGACGATCGCGTTCGCGCCGATCAGCAGAACCAGCACCAGGGCGGTCAGTCCGGGGTACATGATCGCGATGATGCCCGCCGCGATGCTCACCAGACCCCACAGAAATATCAGCCACCAGCCCCGATCGTGCTGGCGCTTGGTCCACGCTGCCCCGCCGGCCGCAACGCCCGCGAAGATCGAGTACACCGCGAACATGGCAACCAGCCACAGCAGCGTCAGCCCCGGCCACATGGCCGCGAGTACTCCGAACAACAGTGCCAATGCCCCCCGCCACGCGAACATCCACCACGAACGGGCCACGAGCTCTCTCATGACATCCCCCTCGAGATCGAGATACGGCTGGTTGGCGATCGCGCCGATCGTACGCCGGCGTGCCCGCCTGCAGCATCCACGATCGCGCGGTCTGACCCGAACCGATCGGGCCGACTGGCGGGAGCTTACGCAGGCGCCGATTAGCGTGTTCCGGATTCCTGCGGATCCCTTGCAGGTTCGTGCGGTCGTGATATCCCCAAGGGCAATGCTGGATACGCCTTAAACTGCGCCGATCGTGCGGCCGCAGCAACTCGACTTGCGACGGCGCCGCGCAGTCCTATGGCCGGTCAAGCCATGCCGAACGACCTGAAGCTCGCCGACTTCGATTTCGAATTGCCCGCGCACCTGATTGCGCAACGCCCCCTTCCCGATCGCGCAGCCAGCCGCCTGCTGCATCTGGCCGGCGGCGCGCTCGCCGACCTGCACTTCCGTGACCTTCCCGACCTGCTGCGTCCGGGCGACCTGATGCTGCTGAACGACACGCGAGTGATCAAGGCCCGCCTGCTGGGCTGCAAGCCCAGCGGCGGCCGCGTCGAGGCGCTGATCGAGCGGGTGACGGAGCCGCGCAAGGCGCTGGCGCTGTTAAGGACCAGTCATTCGCCGCGCGTCGGCCAGCGGATCGACTTCGGGGGCGCGCACGCGCTCCTGACCGGTCGCACCGGCGACCTGTTCGAGCTTCATTTCAACACCGAGGTGCTGCCGCTGCTGGAGCGGATCGGGCTGGTCCCGCTGCCTCCGTACATCGAGCACGCGCCCGACGCGCTGGACGAAGCGCGCTACCAGACCGTCTATGCCCGCAGCGCGGGGGCCGTGGCCGCTCCGACCGCCGGGCTGCACCTGACGCAGGCCCTGCTCGAGCGCATAAAGGCGCACGGCGTGGCGACCGCCTTCGTCACGCTGCATGTGGGCGCCGGCACGTTTGCGCCCGTGCGCACCGAACGGGTGGCCGACCACGCGATGCACGCCGAGCGCTACCAGGTCAGCCAGGACACCGCGCGCGCCGTCAACGCCACCCGGGCCGCGGCAGGCCGCGTGGTGGCAGTGGGAACGACCGCCTTGCGCGCGATCGAGTCGTGCGCGCGCGACGGCCTTGCGACCGCCGCCGACGGCGAAACGCGCCTTTTCATCGTGCCCGGCCACCGGTTCCAGGTGGTCGACCGGCTGATCACCAACTTTCATCTGCCCCGCTCGACGCTGCTGATGCTGGTGTGCGCCTTCGCCGGAATGGAGCCGGTCCGGCGCGCCTATCGGCACGCGGTCGATGGCCACTATCGCTTCTACAGCTACGGCGACGCGATGCTGGCGGAGCGGGCATGATGGCCTTCGAGGTGCAGGCCGTCGACGGCTGCGCCCGCAGCGGGCTGCTGCAGCTTGCACGCGAGCCGGTCGAAACCCCGGCCTTCATGCCGATCGGAACCTATGGGGCGGTCAAGTCGCTGTCGCCCGCCGATTTGCGCGAACTGGGCGCGCAGATGCTGCTGAGCAACACGTTTCACCTGTGGCTGCGCCCGGGCGTGCAGGTGATCGGCGCCCACCAGGGGCTGCATCGCTTCATGGGATGGGATGGACCGATCCTGACGGACTCGGGAGGCTTCCAGGTCTTCTCGCTGGGGCCGCTGCGCAAGGTGAGCGAGGACGGGGTGCGGTTCCGCTCGCCCATCAACGGCGATGCGCTGCTGCTGACGCCGGAGGAATCGATCCGCATCCAGCACGCGCTGGATGCCGACATCGCGATGGTGTTCGACGAGTGCACGCCGTACTGGATCGAGTCGCAAGGACAGGCCCGGCCGGCCACCGAAGGCGAGGCGGCCGATTCGATGCAGCGGTCGCTGCGCTGGGCGCGCCGCTGTCGCGACGAGTTCGACCGGCTGCAAAGTCCCAGGGCCCTGTTCGGCATTGTCCAGGGCGGCATGTTCGAGACGCTGCGCGAGGAGTCGGTAGCGGGCCTGCGGGCGATCGGGTTCGATGGCTACGCGATCGGCGGCCTGTCGGTGGGCGAGCCGAAGCAACAGATGCTCGCCACCATGAGGCACGCGGCGGCGCGGCTGCCGCCGCAGGCGCCGCGCTACCTGATGGGGGTCGGAACCCCCGAAGACCTGCTGGCCGCGATCGCGGCCGGGATCGACCTGTTCGACTGCGTGCTGCCAACCCGCAACGCCCGCAACGGGTGGCTGTTCACGCGGCACGGCGACGTGAAGATCCGCAATGCGCGCTACCGCGACGACAGCTCGCCGCTCGATCCGGACTGCGGGTGCGCCACCTGCCGGCAGTTCAGCCGGGCCTATCTGCACCACCTGCAGCGGATCAACGAGATGCTGGGCGCGCGCCTGAATACCATCCACAACCTTCACTACTATCTGGACCTGATGCGGCGGGCCCGCGGCGCGATCCAGCAGGGCTCATTCGCGCGTTTCGCGCAGGCCGAGCTGGCCGGCCGCGCAGCTATACTTACAAGTTAACCTCGGATCTGAAACGGGGAGTCGGAGCTTTCCATGCCATTGATCTCGGACGCCTTCGCCCAGGGCACCGCTGCACCGGGCGACGGGGGCGGCATGATGCCGCTGATCTTCATCGTTGTGATGTTCGCGATCTTCTACTTCCTTTTGATCCGGCCCCAGGCCAAGCGTCAGAAGGAGCTCAAGACGATGGTCGAGGCGCTGAAAAAGGACGATGAGGTCGTGACCACCGGCGGACTGGTCGGGAAAATCACCGATCTGTCCGACCAGTATCTGACGCTGCAGATCGCCACCGTCGGGGACAAGCCGGTGGCCGTTTCGGTGCAGCGCTCCTCGGTCGCAACGCTGCTGCCCAAGGGCAGCATCAAGTCGATCTGAGCGGGCCGTCCCGCTCACCCCCACCCGGCGCCCCCCGCGCGATTCCATGAACCGCTATCCGCTCTGGAAATACCTGATCATCGTCGCGGCCCTGTGCTTCGGCGTGTTCTACACGCTGCCGAATTTCTTCGGCGAGTCGCCGGCCGTGCAGATCGCATCGGTCAAGGCAACCGTGCGCGTCGACACCGGGCTGCTCACGCGCGTGCAGGAGACGCTGAAGTCGGCCGGCATCGAGCAAACCGGCGCGAAGCTGGAGATGGTCGGCCTGAATCCGGCCGTGTTCGTCCGCTTCCGGGACACCGACGCCCAGAAGCGCGCGCGCGACCTGCTCGAGCAGAAGCTCAACGCCGACCCGTCCGATCCGACCTACGTGGTCGCGCCGAACCTGGTGTCGCGCACTCCGGACTGGCTGCAGTCCCTGCGGGCGCTGCCGATGTACCTTGGGCTGGACCTGCGCGGGGGCGTGCACTTCCTGATGCAGGTCGACCTGAACGAGGCGGTCAACAAGCGCCTGCAGGCCCTGGAAGGCGATCTGCGCACCCTGCTGCGCGACAAGGACGTGCGCCACGCCGGCATCTCGCGCGACGGCGAGTCGCTGGTGATCCGCTTTCGAGACGTGCCCACGCGCACGCAGGCCTTGGGCGTGATCCGCGACGCGATGACCGACCTGGCGCTGCGCGAGGACACCGTCGGCGGCGATCCGGTGCTGGTGGCGACGCTGACGCCGGCCGCGCGCAAAGCGACGCAGGACAATGCGCTGGCGCAAAACATCACCACGCTGCACAACCGGATCAACGAGCTGGGCGTGGCCGAGCCGGTGATCCAGCAGCAGGGGTCCGACCGCGTGGTGGTGGAGCTGCCAGGCGTGCAGGACACCGCGCGTGCCAAGGACATCATCGGCCGCACCGCAACGCTGGAAGCGCGGCTGGTGGACGTCTCCCCCGAGGGGCAGGCGGCCGTCATGGGCAACGCGCCCGTTCCGTTCGGCTCCGAGCGCTTCACGATCGGGCGCGGCGCCCCGGTCGTGCTGAAAAAAGAGGTGATCTTCTCCGGCCAGCAGCTGCAGGGCGCGCAGGCCACCTTCGACGAGCGCCAGCAGCCGGCCGTTTCGATCGAGCTGAACGAATCGGCCGGCCGGTACATGCGCAAGGTCACGCGCGAGAACCTGAAAAAGCCGATGGCGGTGGTGCTGTTCGAGAAGGGGCGCGGCGAGGTCCTGACGGTCGCCACGATCCAGTCGGAGTTCGGGTCGCGCTTCCAGATCACCGGCCTGGGCACCACGCAGACGGCCAACGACCTGGCGCTGCTGCTGCGCGCCGGCGCGCTGGCCGCGCCGATGCAGATCATCGAGGAGCGGCTGATCGGCCCCAGCCTGGGAGCCGAGAACATCGCCGCCGGCTTCCGCTCCACCGTGTGGGGGTTTGCCGCCATCTCGGTGTTCATGTGCGTGTATTACGCGGTGTTCGGCGTCGTGTCGGTGCTCGGACTGGCGGTCAACCTGATGCTGCTGGTGGCGCTGCTGTCGATGCTGCAGGCCACCCTCACCTTGCCGGGCATCGCCGCCATCGCGTTCACGCTCGGCATGGCGATCGACGCCAACGTGCTGATCAACGAGCGCATACGCGAGGAGCTGCGCAAAGGGGCGGTGCCGCAGCAGGCAATCGCGCAGGGCTACGAGCGGGCCTTCGCCACCATCGTGGACTCGAACGTGACGACGCTGATCGCTGGCGTGTTCCTGTTCCTGCTCGGCTCGGGGCCGGTGCGGGGTTTTGCGGTCGTGCACTGCCTGGGGATCCTGACCTCGATCTTTTCGGCGGTGTTCGTCTCGCGCGGGGTGGTGAACCTGTTGTACGGCTCGCGCAAGCGCCTGCAGGGACTGGCGATCGGCCAGGTGTGGCGCCCCGGAACCGCGGCGGCCGGCGCCAAGGGCTGAGGCCCGGCCCGGCCGATTTCCAACACAAGAACGGAACCCGACGATGGAATTTTTCCGGATCCGCAGAACGATTCCGTTCATGCGGTATTCGCTGTACTTCAACGCCGCCTCGGCTGTCACGTTCCTGATCGCGGTCGGCTTCCTGATCTTTCGCGGGCTGAACCTGTCGATCGAATTCACCGGCGGCACCGTGATGGAAGTGTCGTACCGGGCGCCGGCCGACGTGGAAAAGATCCGCAGCGCGATCACGCGCCTGGGTTGGGGCGACTTCCAGGTGCAAAGCTTCGGCACCGCCTCCGATGTGCTGATTCGCCTGCCCGCGCGCCCGGGCTTTTCGTCGGGCCAGCAGGCCGAGATCGTGATGACCGCGCTGACGGCGCAGCCCTCGCCGGCAGAGGCACCCGAGTGCGCCGCGCTGCACGCGGCCTATGCGGACTTCGTCAAGCGCCCGCAAGCCGAACGCAGCCCATCGGATTCGGCCGCGCTGGTGGCCAGGCAGCGCGAGCTGTCCGGCCGCTGTACCGAGCTGCGCCGCGTCGAGTTCGTCGGCCCGCAGGTCGGCTCCGAGCTGGCGTACGACGGCTCGCTGGCGCTGCTATGCGTCTGCCTGGGCATCATGTTCTACCTGGCCGTGCGTTTCGAGTGGAAATTCTCGGTGGCGGCCATCATCGCCAACCTGCACGACGTGGTGCTGGTGATCGGCATGTTCTCGATCTTCCAATGGGAATTCTCGCTGCCGGTGCTGGCGGCCGTGCTGGCGGTGCTCGGCTACTCGGTCAACGAGTCGGTGATCATCTTCGACCGGGTGCGCGAGCACTTCCGGACGATGCGCAAGGCGACCGCGACCGAGGTGATCGACTCGGCCATCACCGCGACCATTTCGCGCACCATCATCACGCACGGCTGTACGCTGATGATGACCGTCACGATGCTGCTGTTCGGGGGACCTGCGCTGCACTACTTCGCGCTGGCGCTGACCCTGGGCATCTGCTTCGGCGTGTACTCCTCGGTGTTCGTGGCTGCCGCGATCGCGCGCTACCTGGGCGTCAAGCGCGAGGACCTGGTCAAGCCGGTCAAGAAGGACGAGCAGCAGGCCGTGCTCTGATGGCTGCCGGGCCCAGTGACCAGGCCGCGCCGTTGCCGCTCGATCTGGATGCGGAGCAGCGCAGGCAGCTCGCCCGGCAGGCATTCGACCTGATCGAGCGGCTGCTCGCCCGCCGCGACCAGGCGCCGATCTTCACGCCGACGCCGGCTGAGCGCATCGAGGCGATGATGGCCGCCCCGCCGGAGCGCGGCACCGACGCGGCTGCGCTGCTGGGCCGCCTGCAGCAGGCGGCTCAATGCGGCTGGAGCCGGGGCCACGGCGGTGACCTCGCCTACATTCCCAACGGGGGCCTGTACAGCGGCGTGCTCGCCGGGATGCTGGCCGCCGGCGTGCATGCCTTTACCGGCTCCGGGGTCGAGTCGCCGGCCCTGATCGCGCTGGAAGAAAGCGTGCTGCGGTGGCTCGCTTCGGTGCTCGGCATGCCGCCCGCGACCGAGGGCCTGCTGTTGTCCGGAGCCTCGCTCGCCAACCAGACCGCGATCGTGTGCGCACGCGATGCGGGCGAATTCGAACCCGGCCGCAGCGTCGCCTACCTGTCGGAGCACACCCACCACTCGCTGCGCAAGGCCATGCGTCTTGCCGGCATCCCGGCCGGATCCATCCGCACGATCGGCGCCACGACGCTTGGGCGCATCGATACCCAGGCGCTGGTCCGCCAGCTCGAGCAGGACCTGGCGCTAGGCCGCCGCCCGTGGCTGATCGTCGGCACCGCCGGCACCACGGACACCGGTGCGATCGACGCCCTGGAGGAGCTGGCCGCGATCGCGGCGCGCCATGGCGCCTGGTTTCACGTCGACGCGGCCTACGGGGGCCTGTTCGCGCTGACCGTGAGGGGGGCGGCGCGACTTGCCGGAATCGGCGCGGCCGATTCGGTCGCGGTGGATGGGCACAAGGGATTGTTCCTGCCGTACGGCGTGGCGGCGGTGCTGGTGCGCCGCCCCGGCGCGCTGGCGCAGGCGCATTCGGGCGACGGGGCCTACATGCGCGACGTCAAGCGCCTTGCGGATCTGCCTCACTACTTCGAGCGCGGTCCCGAGCTGTCGCGGCCGTTTCGCGGACTGCTGGTGTGGCTGCCGCTGCATCTGCACGGGGTCGCCAGCTTCCGGCAGGCGCTGGACCGGTCGCTGGACCTGGCGCAGCTGGCGGCCACACGCCTGCGCGCCCTGCCCGGGATCGAGGTGCTGCACGAGGAGCCGGAACTTTCGGTGGTCGCCTTTTGGGCGGCGCACGGCGATCCGGCAACGCAGCGGATCCTGGACGCCATCAACGAGTCGGGACAACTGCGCGTGTCCAGCACGACGCTGCGCGGACGCACCGCGATTCGCCTCGCCTTCCTGCACCCGAGGACAGGCGAGGCGCAGATCGATGCCGTCGAACGCGTCGTGCGGCAGGCGCTCGACGGCGCCGTAGCCACCGATCAGAAGCTGTAGCGCGCCGTCACGCCGAACAGGCGCGGCGGGTTGGTCAGATAGGCCACGCGGGCGCTGCGGCCGCGCTCGTAGTCCAGCGCGAGCCGGGCCGTTTCGTCCCACAGGTTGTTGACGAAGCCAGCCACTTCCCAGCGACTGGTCCTCACGCCGGCCCGGAAGTTGCCCAGCGTGTAGCTGGGCAGCTGCGGGTTGAAAGCGATCTGGCTCACGGTCAGGGGACCGCCGAACGTAATGAGCCGCGCCGCTCCCGAGGGACAGGTTCCCCCGCAGATCAGGCCGAAGTTCGGAGCTTCGTTCTCGAACTGCGAAAACGACGAGCCGACGTACTGCACCGTCAATACACTGAAGAAGTCGCGCCCGCTTTCGAGCGGTTTCGTGTAGCCGAGGCTGGCAACCGCCTGGAGCCGCGGGGCGGTCGGCAGACGGGCGCCTTCGGCCAGGCCACCGACGACGATCGGCTGGCCGCCCGTGGGCGTGGACGTGACCGCGGAGGTCAGCTCCGCATTCACCCAAGTGGCCGACAGGCCGAAATCCCAGGTCGAATTCGGCCGCGCAAACAGCTCGGCCTCGATCCCGGTGCTGTGCGCGGTCGGTACGTTGAACACGATCCGCGAGGAGCACGTGCCCGCTGTGGTCGTTGCCTGCAGATCGTAGATCTCGGTCCAGAAAAGCGAGGCGTTGAAGGTCACCTTGCGCTCGAGCCACTGCGTCTTGGCGCCGAGCTCGTAATTCCACGCCTTCTCGTCTTTCCAGTTCCCCTGGCCTCCGAAGGTCTGGATGTCCGCCGGCGAGCACAGCGGGATGTTCAGCGGATCATTGATGCCGCCTAGCCGGAACCCGCGCGAGACCTGCGCGTTGACCGACAGGTCCGGGGTCAGCTTGTAGGTCAGGATGGCACGCGGCGAAAATCCCGCGGAGTCGACCGCGCCCTGGTTGGTCGAGCAGCACCCGAACAGGCCTCCGAAGAGCTGGTTGCGATTCTCGTGAAAGTTGTAGTAGCGCACGCCAGCCGTTGCCGACAACTGGTCCATGACGTGCCAGGTGCCCTCGCCGAAGAACGCGTACTGCCGGAAGTTGTAGTAAAGGTTCGAGTAGAACGGCGTGTCGGGCGGGGCCATGAGTGCGGTCGATACGGGATATCCGAGCCGTGTCGAAAAAGCATCGTATCCCGGGGTGGGCAGATCCTGGCCGTAGTGACGGGCCACATGCTGGAAGAACGCCCCGCCCAGCCAGTCGATCGGGCCCTTGCTTGTGGAGGCCAGGCGCATCTCCTGGCTGAACACGTTCAGCTCCGTGCGGTCGTACAACGGCGAGTTCAGCCGCACATCCGCGGGGGTCGTCAGGGCGTGGGTGCTTCCCCCGCCGCTCAAGTCGAAACTGACGCTGCCACTGAGCTGAGTGGCGTCGCGCCGGATGGTGACGTTGCGGTGCGTAAAGGAAGTGACCGAGGTCAGTGCCGCGGGGCCCAGATCGTAGTCGAGCTTCAAATCGCCAAGCTGGAACTGATCGTTCAGGCCCTCGGGCTGCTGCGTGTACTGCTGGCGATCTCCGATCGTCACCGCGGGCTGGGTCGTCGTGTACGGGTTGGCCAGGATGTTGTACAGGTCCACGCGCGGAAAGCCCCCCGTGGACAGGTCCTGGATCACGACCCGCGGCTCGACGGTCAGGTCCTCGAAGGGTCGCCACAGCAGCGCCAGGCGGCCGCCATAGCGGTCCGCCGTGTTGACGTTGCTGTTGATGCTGCCACCCGGCTGGATCGCATCGATGAACCCCGGCTGATGATCCTGATACAGAACGGCCCGCAGGGCCGTCGAGGGGCCGAGCGGCACGTTCACCATGCCGCGCACCGAGCCGCCGCCGTCGCCGCTCTGCGAGATGTCGCCGGTGGCTTCGACGTTGGACTCCGACACCCCGAGCTTGGGCGCCTTCGTGATGTAGCGCAGCGTGCCGGCCTCGGAGCCGGCGCCGAACAGCGTGCCTTGCGGGCCGCGCAGCACTTCGAAGCGGTCCAGGTCGTATAGAACGAGGTCGGGGGTGAAGAGGGCCACCGAGATCGGCGACTCGTCCAGGTACACCCCGACCTGCTCCTTGACGCCCGGCTGGTCGCGGATCACCTGCCCGGAGCTGATCCCGCGAATGGCGATCTGGCTCTGGCCCGGCCCGAGGTCGGAGATCGTCAGGCCGACCACGTTGCGCGCCAGGTCGACGATGCTGTCGGCGCCGGCATTGCGGATCTGCTCCTCGGTCGGCGCGGCCACCGAAAACGGGACATCCTGCAGAAGCGACGCGCGCTTCTGAGCGGTCACCACGACCTGCTCCACCCCCTCCCCGGTCGCGGCCGGCGTTGCTTCCTGGGCGTGGATGGCTGGCGCGAACGCAATAGCGACCAAAGCCGCGAGAAACGGGGCGGCAACGGACCGACGCTTGGTAATCATGTTCCCCTCCCAATTGTTATTCGAGTCCGATCGGCTCGACCCGGCCGATTGCAAACGAGTCTAGTAGCCGTGTAACGTCGTGTCCACCGCGTGTCTCAAACGCGCCATACCAAGCTGCGCCCTAGTTGCCCGTAACCGCCGATTCTGGAGGCAAAGGGGCACTGGTCTGCAGCAGGCTCGCCTCGTCCTCGCGGATCGTGGCGCCGCTGGTCCACAGGTGCCAGGCGGCCCAGAACCCCGTGGGCGCGAGCAGCAGCAGTGCCCAGCGCAGCGACTCGTCCCCCGCCCCGAAGGACGCCGCGAACCAGTCGCTCAGCCATCCGACCAGCTGCGGTGCGATCACGAGATTGGCCACGTTGGCCGTGAACAGCAGCACCGCAACCGCGGTGGCGCGCATCTGCGCGGGAATCACGTTCTGCAGCAGCCCGAGGATGGGGCCGATGTAGAAGTACACCGCGGGCACGAAGATCCACAACAGCACGGTGGCCGCCTGCTCCGACGTCACCCAGTACACGGCGATCGACGGGATCGTCGTCACAGCGGCCACCCAGGCCAGCAGGCGCGACACGTACCGCGGGTCCGCCGCGGCAGGCCGGCCCATCAGCCAGCTCGCCAGCAGCGTGCCCGCGGTGCCGGCGATCAGATGCATCGGCCCCAGCAACCCTCCGGCCTGCCCGACGGTCATGTGATGCGACCGCTGCAGGAAGGCGGGTGTCCACCACATCAATCCCCAGCTCCAGAAAGTCGCCACCGATCCGCCGGCCAGCAGATGAACTGCCGATCGCCGGGTCGCGATGAAGCGGAGCGAATCGGCAAGCCCTCGCCGCTGCGCAGCGACGGCTGGCAAGCCAGCCGAGGGAGGGCCTGCCCTCCGTAGCGCCGCCAGGCGCGAAGGAGGGTCAAGCTGGCCACGGCGCGGCTCGCGCACCGTCAACCACACGATCAACGCAACGACCAGGCCCGGGATGCCGAGCACCAGAAAGGCCGCCCGCCAGCCGCTGCGCTCGGCCACGCCGCCCGCCACCGACGAGCCCAGCCACGCTCCGAGGCAGGCGCCGAGCGCGAAGATCGTCAGCGCCATCGGGCGGCGGGACGGCGGGAACTTGTCGGCCAGAATCGACGTGGACGGCGGCGTTCCGCCCGCCTCGCCGATTCCAACGCCAAAGCGCGCCAGCAGCAGGTGCCCATAGTTCTGGGCCAGCCCGCACAGCGCCGTCATCAAGGACCACACGCCGATCGCGACCGCCAGGATGTTGCGGCGGTTCGCCCGGTCCGCCAGGGCGGCGAGCGGGATGCCGAGCGTCACGTAGAACAGCGCCAGCGCGACCCCGGTCAGAAACGCGACTCCGCCGTCCGACAGATGCAGCTCATGGCGGATCGGCTCGATCAGCGTCGATATCGAAAAGCGATCGGCGATGTTCAGCGCGTAAACGACCGTCAGAACGCCCAACACGTACCAGCGATCGCGCGCGACGGCGGCGCTACCCGCCTGATCATCGCCCGCGTCAGGCATCAGCGGCGAGACGTCAGCACCGCAGCGCCAGATCCTCGGCCAGCCCCACGTAGGTGGCCGGCGTCAGCGCCAGCAGGTCCTGCCGCGCGGCCTCGGGAATCGGCAGCGTCTGGATGAAGCGATGCAGCGTCTCGCGCGTGATCGCACGCCCGCGTGTGAGCTCCTTGAGCTTTTCGTACGGCTGATCGACCCCGTAGCGCCGCATCACCGTCTGCACGGGCTCGGCCAGCACCTCCCAGCTTGCGTCCAGGTCGGCGGCCAGCGCCTGGGGATCGACCTCGATCCGGGCCAGGCCGCGCAGGCACGACTCATAGCCGAGCAGGCAATGCCCGAAGGCGACGCCCAGGTTGCGCAGCACGGTCGAGTCGCTCAGATCGCGCTGCCAGCGCGACACGGGCAGCTTCTCGGCCAGGTGACGCAGCGTGGCGTTGGCCAGCCCCAGGTTGCCCTCGGAGTTTTCGAAATCGATCGGGTTGACCTTGTGCGGCATCGTCGAGGAGCCGACCTCCTCGGCGACCGGCTTCTGGCGAAAGTATCCGAGCGCGATATACCCCCACAGGTCGCGGTCCAGCGCCAGCAGCACCGAGTTGGCCCGCGCCAGCGCATCGAACAGCTCCGCCATCCAGTCGTGCGGCTCGATCTGGGTGGTATGCGAGCTCCAGGTCAGGCCGAGCGATTCGACCACGCCGGCCGCAACCGGCTCCCAGTCGACCTCGGGGCAGGCCACCTGGTGCGCATTGAAATTGCCCACCGCCCCGTTCAGCTTGGCCCTGGGCTGCACCGCCTCGATCGCGGCAATGCAAGCGGCCAGCCGCACCGCGAAATTGGCAAACTCCTTGCCCACCGTGGTCGGGGTGGCCGCCTGGCCGTGGGTGCGCCCGAGCATCGGCTGGGCCGCGTGCCGGTGCGCGAGCTCGCGCAGGCGCTCGTGCAGCGCGCGCAGCCTGCGCACGAGCGCAGCGCGACCGTCGCGCAGCATCAGCGCGTGCGCGCAGTTGTTGATGTCCTCCGACGTACAGGCGAAGTGGACGAACTCGGCCGCGCTGCGCAGCCGCGGCTCGTCGGCGGTGCGCTCCTTGAGCCAGTACTCGACCGCCTTGACGTCGTGGTTGATGCGCAACTCGATGGCCTTGATGCGCTCGCAGTCGGCCACGCCGAAGTCGTGCACGAGCTTGCGGGCGGCCGCAACGGCCGCCGCCGGCAGTGCGGCAAGCTCGGGCAGGCCCAGCGCGGCGAGCGCCAGCAGCCACTCGACCTCCACCCGCACGCGGGCGCGCATGAACGCATACTCGGAAAATACCGCGCGCAGCTCGCTCGCGGTGCGCGCATAGCGACCGTCCAACGGGGAAACGGCCGTCGCTTCCGTCAGCGGCAGGTTCGTGTCGGGTGCCAAGCCGGCCCAGTCTAGCATCGACCCCGCGGCCGTCCCGACACGATATACTGGCAGACGCTTAATTAGCTGACAGCCGACGATGGATCCGTCGGAGTCGAAACAACTCCGAAGGACCTGCGTCCCGTTTCGAAGCGGGACTTGCGACCGTGTTCAAAAACTTCAGACTCATCGCCTCCCCCACCAGCGCCTACGCCCGCAAGGTGCGCATCGTGATGGCCGAAAAGCGCATCGAGTGCGAGCTGGAGATGATGGACGTGTGGGCGCCGGACACGCGCATCCAGGAGCTCAATCCGCTGGCCCAGGTGCCCTGCCTGATCATGGAAGACGGCGGGTCCGTGTTCGATTCGCGCACGATCGTCGAATACCTCGATACGCTGACCCCGGTCAGCCACCTGATCCCCGGCAACGGCCGCGAGCGGGTCGAAGTGCGCACCTGGGAAGCGCTGGCCGACGGCCTGCTGGATGCGGCGATCCTGGTCCGGCTGGAGAACACGTTCCGCACGCCCCAGCAGCAGTCGCCTGCATGGATCGACCGTCAGATGTCCAAGGTGCGGGCCGCGCTGCATTCGGCCTCCACCGGGCTGGGAGAACGGGCCTGGTGCAACAACCAGGGCTACACGCTGGCCGACATCGCCCTGGGCTGCGCACTGGGATGGCTCGACTTCCGCTTCCCGTCGATCGACTGGCGCACGCCGTATCCGAACCTGGCGCGCCACTACGAAAAGCTGTCCGCGCGGCAGAGCTTCATCGAAACCGCGCCGCCCGGGCCCTGACAGGCCGGTCAACCGCCGTCGCCGCCATTTTCCGGCGGCGCCACCCAGTGCCCGCTGCGGCCCCCCCGCTTTTCGAGCAGCCGGACCGACTCGATCCGCATGCCACGGTCGACCGCCTTGCACATGTCGTACACGGTCAGCAACCCGATCTGCACCGCAACCAGGGCTTCCATTTCGACGCCGGTGCGGCCGAACGTCTCGACCTGCGCGGCACAGACGACCGAGCCAAGCGCCCGGTCGATATGAAAGTCGACGCTGACCTGCGTGATCGCAAGCGGGTGGCACAGCGGGATCAGCTCCGAGGTGCGCTTGGCCGCCTGGATCGCGGCCACCCGCGCCACGCCCAGCACGTCGCCTTTTTTCGAATCGCCCGCTTCGACCGCCTCCAGCGCAGCCGGCGACATCCGGATCCGTCCCCCGGCCCGCGCCATCCGCAGTGTCTCGGCCTTGCCGCCCACGTCCACCATGTGGGCCTGTCCGCGCGCGTCCAGGTGCGTCAGCCTGCTCATGGGCGCAAACCCACGCGCACAGGCGCGGAACTGATGTTGCAGTTGCAAAAGGTTTCAAGTCGCACGCGCAATCCCCACCAAAGCGCCCGGAACGATAAGGCGACGCGGATATCATACAAAGCGACCGTTCCCAGCCGTACTGCCGTGCAAAGTTCGCCGACCCGCCGCCTCTGGACATCCCGCGCGCCGGCCCGCTGCCTGGTGCTGGCCCTGGCGCTGGCGCTCGGGCTGCGCCCGCCGGCCGTGGCGCAGGAGCTGCCGGCCGCGACGCAGCAGCTCCCGCCGCCGCCGACTCAGGAGCCTCCGGCCGCGACGCAGGAACTCCCGACGCTGGGCGAAGTGGCCGCCGACGAGCTGACGGCGGCCCAGGAGCGCAAGTTCGGCGAGCAAATCATGGTGGAAGTGCGCGACGACCCGGGCTACATGCCCGACCCGGACGCGACCGAATACCTGAACCGGCTGGGCTACGAGCTGGTGGCCGCCAGCCAGGCGCGGCACATCGACTTCGAATTCTTCCTGATGCGCGACCCGATGATTAACGCCTTCGCGCTGCCTGGCGGCTTCATCGGGGTCCACAGCGGCACCATCCTGACGGCCCAGAGCGAATCGGAACTCGCCTCGGTGATGGGGCACGAGATCGGGCACGTGCAGCAGCGCCACATCGCCCGGATGATCGCCAGGCAGCGCGAATCGCTGGCGATCACGATCGGTTCGCTGCTGCTTGCGCTGCTGGCCGCGCGCGGCGGCGGCGGCCAGGGGGCGGAGGCTGCGCTGGCCGTCGGTCAGGCGGCGGCGATCCAGCGGCAGTTGAGCTTCTCGCGCGACAACGAGCGCGAGGCCGACCGGGTCGGATTCGACATCCTCGTCAATGCCGGCTTCGACCCGCGCGCGATGGCGGCCTTCTTTACGCGGATGCAAAACGGCACCCGAATCTACGAAAGCATCGCGCCCGCCTACCTGCGCACCCACCCGCTGAGCGTGGAGCGCATCTCCGACATCCAGGGGCGCCTGCGGGGCGTGCGCACGCACCAGCACGCCGACAGCCTCGACTTCGACCTGGTGCGGGCCCGTCTGCGGGTGCTGCAGGACGACAGCAAGCAAGGCGCGGAGGATGCCCTCACTTATTTCTCCGACCAGCTGCAGCACCATACGGCCGCCAACGACGTGGCCGCCTACTATGGCCTGGCGCTGGCCCAGTTGAAGCTGAAGCAATCGCGCAGCGCGCTGGATTCGGCGCTGGCCGCGCGCCGAGGCACCCAGGGCTCGTCGGCCATTCTGGACAAGCTGGTCGCCGAAGCAAGTTTCCAGGCGGCCACGAACGACAGCGAGCGCGACGCCGCGCTGAAACTGGCCCGTGACGCGACCGCCCGTTTTCCGCTCTCGCGGCTGACCGCGATCGAATACGCCGACGTGCTGCAGCGAGCCGGCCAGCATCGGCAGGCAATCGACTATCTGCGCGACCAGCTGGGGCTGACCCACTCCGATCCGCGCTACTTTCAGATGCTGGCCGCCAGCCACGCAGCCCTGCAGCAGAAGACGCTGCAACACCAGGCCACCGCGGAGATGTACGTGCTGCAGGGGGCGGTCCCCGCCGCGGTCGAGCAGCTACGACTGGCGCGCAGCGCGGCCGACGCCGACTTCTATACGATGTCCGAAGTCGATGCGCGGCTGCGCCAGCTCAACGGGCAGATTCGGGAGCAGAGGAAGGAAGCGGGCAAGAAGGATCCCGGGCCGGATGATGAAGACAGCACGGCCAACAAGCTGCAGGGGCGTGGCCTGGCCGATTGACCGTCACACGCCGCGCTCGAAGAACTCGAAGATCCGTTGAGGAACGAACCCTAGGTCGCCAGGCCATGGGCCGAGTACGAACGCCGCATGGCCGCCCCGCGCCGGCTGCTCCAGCAGCACATGGGGCGAGGTGGCCTGCGGCGTGGGCAGGCTGCGGGCCGGAACGAACGGGTCGTCGCGCGCGTTCAGCGCCAGCAGCGGCACCGCAACCGACCGCAGCCACGGCTTGGCCGAGGCCTGCTGCCAGTAATGCAGGGCGCCGCGGTAGCCGTGCAATGGAGCCGTGAACGTCTCGTCGAATTCGAAAAGGTCGCGGCTGGCCAGCACCCGCGCCAGATCGATGCGGCCCGGAAACCTGCGCTCGAATTCGATCGCCTTGCGCCGCATCGAGCGCAGAAAGTAGCGTCCGTACAGCGCGCGGTTAAAGCCCCGGCCCAGGCTTTCGCCCCCGGCGACCAGGTCGAACGGCGCGCTGACCACGGCAGCGGCCCGCAGCAGACGCGCGTCCTCGCGGCGCTCGCCAAGCCATTTGGCGAGCACGTTTCCGCCCAGCGAGAAACCCACCGCGTACACCGGAGCCTGCGGCCAGCGCGCCGCGACGGACCGCAGGATCCAGTCGGCTTCGTCCGAATCGCCGCTGTGGTAGGCGCGAGGCCGCCGGTTGGGCAGTCCGCCGCAGCCGCGGAAGTGAACCACCAGCGCGCGCCAGCCGCGCGCCACGGCCCGCTGCATCAGCGCCAGCGCGTAGTGGCTGCGCGAGGAGCCCTCCAGGCCATGGAAAAGCACCAGCACCGGCGCAGCCGGGCAGTCGGGTTCCGGTTGGGCGAAGTCGGCGCCCAGGCAGTCGGCGTCAGGGCTTTGCCAGATTTCGCGCCGGTACGACAGATCCGGGCGCGGCACTCCGATTGCGGCCGCAATCGTTTGCGCGTGGCCGCCCCGGACCCAGCCGGGCGCCCGGTACTGCCCGCGAACGAGGCGGAACTCTCCCCTCCCGCTTGCGCCAGCAGGGCTGCAGGTTTCCTCCCCTCCCCCGCTTGCGGGGGAGGGGCCGGGGGAGAGGGTCTTCATAAAGGCACCTTGCCGTTGCACACACCCTCACCCCAACCCTCTCCCGCTCGCGGGAGAGGGAGGAGAGGGAGCAACTCTCTCCCGGCAAGCGGGAGAGGGAGAGGGAGGAGGCAATCAGTGAACCGGGCCGTGCGGTGCCTCGACGTCGGCCGCGCGCCCTTGCGGCGCCGGGGCGGCGTGATGCAGCACCATCTTCCAGCCCGAAGGCGTTTTGGCGAACGCGTTGGTGGCGATCACGTGGACCAGCTGGCGACCGCCGGACTGCACCACCACCACTTCCTCGATCACGTTGGTGACCGCCACCGTGGGCGACTCGAAGCATTTGCGCGAAACGGTGCGAATCTGCACGGGCCCGCTGGACAGCAACGCGACCAGCGAGGCCCGGACCGCCGAGTAACCGATCAGCCGGGCCCCGCCCGGGTGCACGCAGACCACATCCTCGTCATCAAGCCATGCGTCGCTGATCGCCTCGATATCGGCCGATTCCATCGCCTCATAGAAGGCCTGCTCGCACTCCTCGGGAGAGGCGAATAGCAAAGGCCTGATCGATTTGGACGTCATGCTGTACATCTAATGGGAGCCTTTGACCGCCTGGCCGGACTTGAGCCGATAACGCGTGCCGCAGTAAGGGCACATCGCCTCTCCCTGCGGGCCCAATTCCAGAAACACGCGCGGATGATGGTTCCACACTGGCATCGACGGGTTGGGACAAAAAGCCGGCAGGTTTTCCGCAGTCAGCTCGACGACCGGAGTCGGGGACTTCGTGACCGGAGTCGGGGACTTTGTCATACCGCCGTCAGCCATTCACGATACTTGGGCGTGCGCCCGTTGACCGCATCGAAAAACGCGGTCTGTATCTTTTCGGTCACGGGCCCACGGCGCCCGCTGCCGATCGGTCGTCCATCCAGTTCCCGGATCGGCGTGATCTCGGCGGCCGTCCCGGAGAAGAACGCCTCGTCGGCCAGGTACACGTCGTCGCGCGTCATCGGCCTGGCCTGGACCGTCAGGCCCATATCGCGCGCCAGCTCGAGCACGGTCTCCCTCGTGATGCCGCACAATCCGGACACGAGCTGCGGCTCGTAGATCTGCCCGCCGCGCACGATGAACAGGTTCTCGCCGGCGCCTTCGGCCACGAAGCCCTGCGTATCGAGCAGCAGCGCCTCGTCGTAGCCGTCGCGCGTGGCCTCCAGGTTGGCCAGGATCGAATTGACGTAGTGACCTCCGGTCTTGGAGCGGACCATCGAGACGTTGATATGGTGGCGCGCGTAGGAAGAGGTCTTGACCCGGATCCCCTTCTGCAGCCCTTCCTCGCCCAGATAGGTGCCCCACGTCCAGGCCGCCACCGCCACATGCACGTTCGCCCCTTTCGGGCTCACGCCCATCTTCTCGGCGCCGTAAAAGGCGATCGGCCGCAGGTAGCACTCCTCCAGCTTGTTGACCTTGACCACCTGCCGCTGCGCCTCCATCAGCTGCTCCGGCGTGAACGGAATCTGCATCATGAAGATCCGCGCGGAATTGAGCAGGCGCTGCGTGTGCTCGCGCAGCCGGAAAATCGCGGTGCCCGCGGTCGTCTTGTAAGCGCGTACACCCTCGAACACCGACAGCCCGTAGTGAAGCGAATGGGTCAGCACATGCGTGGTGGCGTCGCGCCACGGCACCATCTTGCCGTCGTACCAGATCCAGCCGTCCCGATCGGACATCGACATCGTGCATCTCCTCGAGCGTTCCGTTGATTCTATCCCGCTCCCGGCCGCTTAGAATTGCGCCCCGCGATGTTCGACCCCAACCCGCTTGACGGATTGTTCGGACGCACTGCCGCGCTGGCGCAAGTTCGCCGGGCTGCCTTTGCGGACGGGGTGCGCTCGTTTCATCCGGCACTGATCGCAACGGCGGCTTGGGCCCTGGTGACCGGGGTGGCGATGGTCCGAATGGGACTGCAGGTCGGGCCCGCGCTCGCCATGAGCGGCTTCGTGTACGCGGGCAGCGCTCAGCTCGCCTCGTTGCCGCTGATCGCGGCAGGCGCGCCGGTGTGGGTGATTCTGTTCACCGCCACCGTGGTCAACCTGCGCTTCGTGATTTTTTCGGTCGGGCTGCAACCGTATTTCGGCCATTTGAGTGCGACCCGCCGGCTGCTGCTCGGCTACCTGACCGGGGACGTGGGCTATTTGCTGGCAATCCGCCGGTGGGGCGCCGCGCAGCCGGGTCCGGCCACCACGGAGCAGATCTGGTTCTATTTCGGCCTGGCGGTTGCCAACTGGGTGACCTGGCAGTCGATGTCGGTGCTAGGCATCCTGGTGGCCGACCGGATCCCCACCGATTGGGGAATGGACTTCCTCGGCGTGCTGGCGCTGATCACGCTGGTGGCGCCGTCGCTGACCGATGCGCCCTCGGTGGTCGGGGTGCTGGTCGCCTCGGTGGTCGCCGTTGCGGGGCACGGGCTGCCGATGAGGCTGTCGGTGCTGGTGGCGGTGCTGGCCGGCGTCGCGGCCGCCATTTTCACCGAGCTGGCGCGCGATCGCCGCGCGCAGCGCCCATGAGCGGCCTGACGCTTGCGGCGGCGATCGCCGGCCTGACGCTGGTGACGCTGGCCACGCGGTCGCTGTTCCTGCTGCTCGGGCATCGCGTAACCCTGCCCGAGCGCATCCGGCACGGACTGCGTTACGCGCCGGCGTGTGCGCTGGCCGCGCTGGTGCTGCCCCAGCTGGTGCTGGCCGATCAGAGGCTCAACCTGTCGCTGCTCAACCCACGCCTGGACGCCGGCCTGATCGCCGTTGCGGTGATGGTGTCGACCCGCAGCATGCTGGGCGCGATGAGCGCCGGCATGGCGGCGTTCCTGCTACTGCGCGCTCTGCTCTGAGGCGGCCGGCAGCGCCGGACGAGCCCACACCAGCAACAACACGCTGGCCAGCAGTGCGCAGGCGCCCGCGCCAAAAAACGCCCAGCGCGCATCCAACAGCTCCCAGGTCGCGCCGATCCAGGCGGCCGAGGGCAGCAACATCCCGCCACGCACCAGGTGGTACCAGCCATAGGCCGAGCCGCGCTGGGCCGGCTCGACCGCATCGCCCACCAGCGCCCGTTCGACCCCTTCGGTCGCGGCCAGGTACACGCCCAGCGCCGCGGCCAGCGGCCACACGATCGCCGTGCCCGTGGCCGTGCCGAGCGCGATGCACAGCAGCCCGAACAGGCACCAGCCGCCCAGCAGCAGCGGCATCCGTCCGACCCGGTCCGACCAGGCCGACAGGGGAACCGACAGCAGCGTCGACAAGGTCGACACCAGCGACCACAGCAACGCGACCGACGTGCCCGAAAGTCCCAGCTGCGAAGCGCGCAGCAGAAAGAACACGCTCGATACGTTGCCCAGCGCGAACAGGCCCACCGCCACCAGCAGCCGGCGAAACCGCGGCGGCAGCGCCTGCCAGTGCCACGTCGGGGCGGTCGCAGACGGCGCGCGCGCGGCCGGTTCGCGCACCCACAGCGCCAGCAGCACGCACAGGATTCCAGGCACCACGGCCCAGCCCAGGATCCGCCGCACCGGCATGCCCAGGGCCAGCAACGCAGCCGCCATCAGCGGGCCGATCACGGCGCCGGCGTTGTCGAAAGCGCGGTGCACTCCGAAGGCAATGCCTAACTGCTCGGGCGGTACCGAGCGCGACAGCAGCGCGTCGCGCGGAGCCGACCGCAGGCCTTTTCCGACCCGGTCGGCCACGCGCAGCCCCAGCACCACCGGCCAGGTCTGCGCCAGCGCGATCACCGGGCGCGCCACCGCCGCCGCCGCATAGCCGACGATCACGAACGGCCGCGCTCGACCGATCCGGTCGTACCAGGCGCCCGATACCAGCTTGAGCAAACTCGCGCTGGCCTCCGCGGCGCCCTCGACCAGACCCAATGCGAACGGACCGCCGGACAGCGTCGTGGCCACGAACAGCGGCAGCAGCGGATACACCAGCTCGGAGGCGGCGTCATTCAGCAGGCTGATCACTCCCAGCAGCCACACCGCGCGCGGCAGCGATCGCAGCGTCCAGGCCTGCATCACGGCCGGCCCCCACCCTCATCCTGTCCTTCTCCCGCGCCGCGGGAGAAGGGACCTGCTAACCCTGCACTGTCACTCGCGGGGAAGGGACCCGCTAACCCTGCACTGTCACTCGCGGGGAAGGGACCTGCTGACCCTGCACTGTCACTCGCGGAGAAGGGACCTGCTGACCCTGCACTGCCACTCGCGGAGAAGGGACCTGCTGACCCTGCACTGTCACTCTCGGCAGAGGGACCTGCTAACTCTCCACTCTCACTCGCTGGGGAGGGGCGCTCTAACTCCCCTCTCCCGCTTGCGGGAGAGGGGCGGGGGAGAGGGTCGTCAGCACCGAACACCGCTCGCCACAGGCGCTCAACCACCTCGATCTGCGCCGCGACCTGCGCGCGCGCCACCCGTGCGAATTCAGCGCCGTCGAGTCGAACCCCATGTTGAATCCGGCGGTACTCCCGATAAGCGTCGGCCGCCGCCAGTGCCAGCGGCGGCTCGACCAGCGACAGGCGCGCCGCAATCTTCAGCAGCCCGATGTTGCCCAGGTTATCGAGCAGCTCCGGGTGCACGGCCGCTTCGGTCAGCACCAGGAACTGCACCGCGAACTCGATGTCGACCATGCCCCCGCGGTCGTGCTTCAGATCGAACAGTCCCGAAGCGTTCGGGTGACCCTGCAGCATGCGGCCGCGCATCGACAGCACTTCGGCGGCCAGTTGCGCCCGGTCCCGTCGCATCGACAGCACCTGGCGCCGTAACTGCTCGATGCGCCCGCCCACGGACCGATCGCCCGCGCACGCGCGCGCGCGCGTCAGCGCCTGGTGCTCCCATGCCCAGGCCCCGCGCCCGTCCGCATTGAGCTGATAGCCCGCGAACGCCTCCAGCGGGCTGACCAGCAGGCCAGCGTTGCCGTTGGGACGAAGCCGCAGATCCACGTCGAACAGCACACCGCTGGAGGTCGGGGTCGACAGCCAGCTGACCAGGCGGCGCACCAGTTGCGCATACGCGGCCGGCGCATCGGGATCCGGGTCGTCGTATACGAAAATCAGGTCCAGGTCCGAGGCGTAACCGAGCTCCTTGCCTCCGAGCTTGCCGTAGGCGACGATCGCAAGGGGCGGCAAAGGGACCCCGGCACCGCGCTGCAGCCGCCACACGGTCGCAAGGCTCAGGTCCAGCGTCGCATCGGCCAGCGCCGAGAGCTGGTCGGCCAGCGCCTCCACGCTCAGCAGGCCGTTGACGTCGGCCATCAGCAGGCGGAACACCTGCGCGTGGTGCGCATCGCGCAGCAGGTTCATCAGACGCTCGCCGTCCCGATCCGAATCGAGCTGCTGCCGGACCTGGGAGGCCCAGCGCGAAACGAAATCCGCGCCCGGTGGCTCGGCCGCCAGCCGATCGTCCAGCAGCTCGTCCAGCACGACCGGGTGGCGCGCAAGATAGTCGGCGGCCCAGCGGCCGGCCGCCAGCAGACGCACCACGCGCACCACCGCCTGCGCGTACTGGTCGAGCAGCGCGATGTAGGTGCTGCGCCCGGCAATCACTTCGAGCAGCTGCAGCCAGCGGATGAAAATCTCCTGCACCGGCGCGCCGCCCCGCGCCTGGGCTCGGCGCGCTTCCTCGGCGATGGCGGGCAGCGCGCAACGGACCAGGTGGGCCATCCGCATCCGATTGGCCTCGGGGGTCGCGGCCACGCGGGGCGCGTCCAGCAGCTGGGCCACCCGCTGGACCATCGCATCCGGATCGGGAAAACCCAGCGCCGCCAGCGCCGGGCCCACATCCGACCCGCCGGCCTCGGCGAGCGGGCGCACCGGGGCGGCGAAGATGCGGTCGAACACCTCCTGAACCGGCGCCGTGTGCTCGCGAAAACGGGCCAGCAGCTCGTCGCCGTCGGCCAGACCGAGCAGGGTCGCGACCCGACCGCGCTGCTCCCCCGCAGGCGGAATCTCGTGCGTCTGCGCGTCGTCCAGGTACTGCAGCGCGTGCTCCAGCCGGCGCAGGAAGTCGTACGCGCCTGCCAGCGCACGGCATTCGCCGGCCGGCAGCAGGCCCAGCTCGCCCAGCGCTGCCAGGGTCGCCAGCGTCGAGCGCGAGCGCAATCGCGCCTCGCGCCCTCCACGCATCACCTGAAAGGTCTGCACGATGAATTCGATCTCGCGGATGCCGCCGCGGCCGAGCTTGACGTGGTCGCCCGCTGCGCCGCGGCCGGCCGCGAGCCGCTCGGCCTGGCGGCGGATCTTCGCGTGCAACTCGCGCAGCGCGCCGATCGCGTTGAAGTCCAGGTAGCGGCGGAAGACGAACGGCTGCACGCAGGCATCGAGCGAAGCGACCTGGCTTGCGAACGACGCGCGATCGGCCAGCACCGCCTCCGAGATCACGCGCCCCTTGAGCCAGGCAAGGCGTTCCCACTCGCGCCCCTGCCGTGTCAGGTATTCCTCCAGCATCGCGCACGAAACCGCCAGCGGGCCGGCCTCGCCATTGGGGCGCAGCCGCATGTCGATCCGAAACACGAACCCTTCATCCGACGCATCGGACAGGGCGGCGATCAGCAGGCGCCCCAGGCGCTCGAAGAACTCCTGGTTTGTGATCGAGCGCGCCGGCTCCGTGGCTGACCGTGTGCTGCCCTCGGCGTCGTAGACGAACACCAGGTCCAGGTCGGAGGACACGTTCAGCTCACCGGCCCCGCCCTTGCCCATGGCAACGACCAGCAGATCCTGGGCGCAGCCCGCCGGATCGGCGGGAACGCCATAGCGCTCGGCCAGAGCGGCGGCCAGCACGCGCACCGCATGCTGCACGCTGCATTCGGCCAGCGCCGTCATCGACCCGGTCGCTTCGGCCAGGTCCGCCAGCCGGGCCACATCACGCACCATGACCCCGAGCAGCAGGCGCCGCCGCAATCGGCGCAGCGCCCCGTGCAACCACGCGGCCGGCTCCAGGTCGGCGCGCGCCCTTCGGTCGGCCGCCAGCTGCGTTTCGATGCGGACGCGGTCCCACGGCTGCACCGCGTTGTCGACCAGCCATTGGAGCCGCGCGTGGTCATCGGCCACGGGGCCCAGCTCGGCCGTCAGTGCGCGCGCCACGAAGCGGCTGCACTGCACCGCGGTGCGCGCGGCGCGGCGCAGCTGCTGCTCTTCGAGAGAATCGGTATCGGCCAAAATCCTGGTCGGTCGCGCCGCGCACGGCGGCATGATGGCGCCGCTGCCTGTGCTAGCGTCCGACTGCTGTCTCACGTGCGCCGCGCATCGGATCAGCCATTGTACGCAGCCGGTGCGCCGATTCGGATCCAACGCGATGACCCACAGGCAGGCAGACGGCCCGACCGGAGCGGCAGGTTCGCGGCCCGGCGGGCACGCGGCCGAGATTGTCCATTCGGTCGAGGGCATCGTCGAGCACGCGGTCGAGGCAGCCGGGCGTTCGCTGGTGCAGCGCCTGGGTCAGGGCGGCGTGCGCGTGCTGGTGTGGGGCGTACAGACGCTCGCCTGGCTCGCGCTGGTCGCCTACTTCGTATTTTGCATTTCGCTGATCAGCCTGCGCGTGTGGTGGATGCCGCACATCGATCAGGCGCGCGGCTGGATCGAGGCGCGCGCCTCGGCAATGCTCAAGCAGCAGGTGACCATCGGGCACATCGAATCGAGCTGGCAGGGCTTCAATCCGCGCCTGCAACTGACCGACGTGCAGCTGCACGACGCCAGCGGCGCCGTCTCGCTCACCCTGCCTCAGATCGACGCCGTGATCTCGTGGACCACCGTTCCGACGCTGCAGCCGCGCGTCAGGTCCCTGACGGTGCTGGCTCCGCAGATCGAGGTCCGGCGCATCTCCGAGTCCAAGCTCAAGATCGCCGGCCTGCTGATCGACCTGGAGGCGCCCGGATCCAACGCCACGGCCCTTACCTGGGTGCTCGAGCAGCGGCACGTGGCGGTCAGCCATGCGGTCATTCACTACTACGACGACGATGCGGCCGAGGGCAGCCCCGCCACGACCCCGGTCGACATGACCGATGTCGACATCCTGCTGCTGCACCGGTTCGCCACGCACTACTTTGCGCTGCGGGCCCGACCGCCCCCGGAGGTCGCCGACCTGATCGATGTGCGCGGATGGTTCGACCATCCGTGGTCCACGCCGGTGTCCGACCCGAGCGGCTGGTCCGGACGCCTCTATGCGCAGCTGAACTACGTCGACCTGGCCCGGCTCGAATCGTTCGCGCGCCAGATGCCGGCGCCGTTTCGGGTGCAGAGCGGCAACGGGGCGATACGGCTGTGGATCGATTTCGACGCGTTGACGGTGCAACGCGCGCGCGCCGACCTCGCGTTCACCGATGTGGTGGTGCAGCTGCGGCCCGATGCTCCGCCGTTGCGGCTGTCCAGCCTGCAGGGGCGCATCAGCCAGCAGGCGTGGAGAACCGCCACGGCGCAAGGGCAGGACATCGCGCTCACCCATGTGGCGCTGCAGGGGCCCGGCCGCCTGAACGTGCCGCCCACCGACGTGACGTACCGCGTCTCGCATCCGCTGGCCCCACCGAACGCGCCGGCCCACACGCAAATCGGCGTGAACGTGCTGTCGCTGGAGGACCTGGGCCTGCTGGCCATCCACCTGCCGCTGCCGGTGCAGGTGCAGGATCTGATCACCCGCTATTCGATGCGCGGCACCCTGACGGACCTGGAGGCGTCGTGGGACGGCGATCCGGAGCATGTGTCGGGCGTTGCGTTGCGAACGCGCTTTGAGCGCCTTTTCGCGGCCGCGCAGCCGGCCGAGCCGCCCCTGGACGCGGATGGACGCGCGCGCCCGGGGCAGCCCGGCTTCGAGAACCTGTCCGGTTCGATCGACCTGTCTCCGGGCGGCGGCATGCTGTCGCTGGCCAGCGCGGATGCGCGCCTTTTCTTTCCCGGCCTGTTCGAGGACCCCGAGGTGCCGGTCAACCGCCTGGATGCGCGCGTGCGCTGGAAGACCGCTCCGGCGCTGGAGGTCGGGGTCGACGCGTTGGCGGTCAGCAACGACGACCTGGAGCTGAGCGCAACCGGAACCTGGCGCAGCGCCGATGCCGGCAGCCCCTGGGTCGACGTCAGCGCAAGCCTGCCCCGTGCCAACGCCGCCGCGGTGCATCGCTACGTGCCGCTTGGGGCCGGCGCCAGCACGCGCGACTGGTTGCGCGCCGCGCTGCGGGAAGGGCGGGTGTCGGCGGGCCTGCTGAAGCTGCGCGGCAAGCTGGATGCTTTCCCGTTCGCCGCGCCCAACAGCGGCGAGTTCGAAGCTTCAATGCACGTCTCGGGCACCACGCTCGACTACGCGCCGTCGACGCCGCAGCACATCCGCAGCCGGCCGTGGCCGATGATGACCGGCGTGGATGCCGATCTGAACTTCAAGGGCGACCGTCTCGATATCAACGACGGGCAGGCTTTGGTGTACGGCGTGCGGCTGACCCGGGTGTCGGGCCGCATTGCGCCGCTGGGTGGCCGCGACCCGCACCTGGCCATCTCCGGCCAGGGCAGCGGCCAGCTGGCCGATCTGGTGGGCTACGTCAATGCCAGCCCGGTATCGCAGATGATCGGCGGCTTCCTCGAAAGCGCCAGGACGAGCGGGCCGGGCCGTCTTCAGATCAAGCTCGACATCCCGCTGAACCACGCGGTCGACACCGACGTGGACGGGTCCGTCTTCTTCCAGGGCGACGACATCGTGTTGCGCAGCGAGATCCCCCCGCTGACCGCCGCATCGGGGCGGCTCGACTTCAACCAGCACGGAATGCGCATCCCGGGCATCAACGCCAACTTCGTCGGCGGCCAGGCGCACATCGAGGCCAGCACCTCGGCCGATACCGGGGTGGTCGTCAACGTGACGGGAAGCGCAACGCCGCAAGGCCTGCGGCGGCTGGTGGACACCGCACTGGCCCGCCGCATCCTGGACAGCGCCCGTGGCACGGCCCGCTACGCCGTGGCGCTCACGGTGCGCGGCCACAGCCTGGAGGTGCACGCCTCCTCCGATCTGACCGGCCTTGCGATCGACCTGCCCGAGCCGCTGGGCAAGGCGCCGTCCGATCCGCTCGCGCTGCGGTTCGATCTGGTGCCGAACCGCGATGCCACCCCGCCGCGCGACAGCGTGCACGTGTCGGCCGGCAGCCTGGTCGACGTGCAGCTGGAGCGCGTGGCCGACTCCGGATCGGAGGGGGCCATGCGCATCGACCGCGGCGTGATCAGCATCGGCTCGCCCGGCGTGCTGCCCGAGGCTGGACTGCTGGTGCATCTGACGCTGCCGAGCCTGGACACCGACCGCTGGTTGCCTCTGCTCCAGGCAGGTCCCGAGGACGCGAGCGCCGGCGCAGCCGGGGCCGTCGCCCCCGACCTGGTGGCGGCGCACATCGACAAATTGTGGATCTCGGGCAAACGGCTGGACAACGTGGTGCTGGGAGCCAGCCGCGCCGCTGACGGCAGCTGGGACGCCAACATCGAGGCCGACCAGACCTCCGGCTCACTGCACTGGGTCTCCGGGACGCGCTCCTCGCCCGGGCATCTGACCGCCCGGCTGGCTCGCCTGACCATC
>DATBCD010000119.1:0-18440 GCA_036270655.1 Burkholderiaceae bacterium | reverse complement strand
AGGCGATGCGTCAGCTGTGCGGTGCGCTGGCGCAGCGCTGGTCGTGGCTATGAAGGAAGCCGCCCGATCACCCCTCTCGCTTGCGCGGGCGAGGGGCGATCGATCGCGGCTGGCGCTGTATCGCCCCTCGCCCGCGCAGCGGGAGAGGGGAGGGGGAGAGGGCCAGCCGTTTTGGCGCGCCGTTTGGGGTCCGGGGCAGTCCAACGGCCCGGACGCCAAAATGGCCCAACGGCTACGAGCGATCGCTACGGACCGGCAGGTCAGCGGCCCGTCTCGGCGCAGGATAAGCTTTCGCGTTGTGACCGTGTCCAGCATCTCCCCAATCGACATCCGCGCCGTTGACAAGGCGTCGGCATGGCGCGCGCCGCGGCATCCGCTGCCGCTGTCGCTTTACGTGCATTTCCCGTGGTGCGTCCGCAAGTGCCCCTACTGCGACTTCAATTCGCATGCGCAGCAGGAGGACGAGGCGCAGGCTGCATCGATGCGTTCGCGCTACCTGCAGGCGGTGCGCGAGGACCTGGAGTCCGCGCTGCCGCTCGTGTGGGGGCGCCCGGTTCGCAGCGTGTTTTTCGGCGGCGGCACGCCCAGCCTGATGACGGGCGAGGAGGTCGACCGGCTGTTGAGCCAGATCCGGGCGCTGCTGCCGCTCGCGCCGGACTGCGAGATCACGCTGGAGGCCAATCCGGGAACGATGGAGGCGCAACGGTTTCGCCACTTCCGGCAGGCCGGCGTGAACCGGCTTTCGCTCGGCATCCAGTCGTTCGACGACGACAAGCTGGCGCGGCTCGGACGCATCCACGACGTCCGCCAGGCGTTGCGGGCGGCCGAGCAGGCCAGGCGGGAGTTCGACCGGTTCAACCTGGACCTGATGTGGGCGCTGCCTGGCCAGTCGGTCGATCAGGCGCTGGACGATGTGCAGCGGGCGTTGGAGTTCGCCCCGCCCCATCTGTCGCTGTACCAGTTGACGATCGAGCCCAATACGGTGTTCGCCAAGTCTCCTCCGCAGTTGCCTGACGAGGACATCGTGTTCGAGATGCAGCAACGAATTGCCGAGCGGACCGGTCGGGCCGGCTACGGCAACTATGAGATTTCGGCGTATGCGCAGCCCGGTCAGAGCTGCGTGCACAACCTGAACTACTGGATGTTCGGCGACTACCTGGGAGTCGGCGCGGGCGCCCACAGCAAGCTGACGCTGGCGGACGGGATTGTGCGCCAGGAGCGCTTCAGCCGCCCCGAGTCGTACTTGAATGGCGCAGGCGAGCGGCGCTTCGTCAGCCGCGAGCACACGGTGCCGGCCGGCGAGCTGCCGTTCGAATTCATGCTGAACGCCTTGCGCCTGACGCAAGGCGTGCCTGCAGCGCTGTTCACGGAACGCACGGGCCTGCCACTCGGCGCGATCGCACGGCCTCTGGCTGAGGCCGAAGCGCGTGGGCTGATACAAGCAGATCCGACCTCGATTCGTGCAACGCCGCTCGGCTTGCGTTTTCTGAACGACTTGCAGGCGCTGTTTCTGCCCAAGCACAAGGCGCTCAGCTAGGACGCACCGACTTGGTGCGCGTGCACTATACTGGTGCCTGTTTGCTCAGCTCAAGGGCCGGGTAGCGGCATCTGATAGGCTCGCCGACTCGTTATTGCACTGCGGGGCGCTCTGGCTTCCGGGGCGGGTGCGAGCGGCATGCTTCGTGCATCAGTCACTCGTTTGTTGGGCCGGCGTGAGCCGGCGCTGCGCGTTGAATTTCCACTTCGATCGAGGAGAGTTATCGATGACGTCGGCCAAAGACGTAATGAAAATGATCGCGGACAACGAGGTCAAATTCGTTGATCTGCGCTTTACCGACACCAAGGGCAAAGAGCAGCACGTCTCCGTACCGACCAAGGCGTTCGGGGACGACAAGTTCACCGATGGCCACGCGTTCGACGGCTCGTCGATCGCCGGGTGGAAGGGCATCGAGGCATCGGACATGTTGCTGATGCCGGACCCGGTATCGGCCCGGATGGATCCGTTCCGGGAGGAGAACACGCTGATTCTGACGTGCGACGTGATCGAGCCCTCGACCGGCAAGGGCTATGAGCGCGATCCGCGCTCGTTGGCCAAGCGCGCCGAGGCCTACCTGAAGTCGAGCGGGCTGGGCGACACCGCCTTTTTCGGCCCGGAGCCCGAGTTCTTCATTTTCGATTCGGTGACCTGGAACGTCGACATGTCCGGCTGCTTCGTGAAGATCAGGTCCGAAGAAGCGCCGTGGTCGAGCGGAATCGAGTACGACGCCGGCAACCTGGCGCACCGGGCGCCGGTCAAGGGCGGCTACTTTCCGGTGCCGCCGACCGATTCGTTGCAGGACATCCGCTCCGAGATCTGCCTGCTGCTCGAGCAGCAGGGCGTCGAGGTCGAGGTGCATCACCATGAGGTGGCAGCCGCCGGCCAGAACGAAATCGGCACCAAGTTCGCCAGCCTGGTCAAGCGCGCCGACTGGATGCAGATCCTGAAATACACGATCTGGAACGTGGCCGCCTCCTACGGCAAGACGGCCACCTTCATGCCCAAGCCGATCGTGGGCGACAACGGCTCCGGCATGCACGTGCACCAGTCGGTCTGGAAGGACGGCCAGAACCTGTTTGCCGGCAACGGTTACGCCGGGCTGTCCGAATTCGCGCTCTATTACATCGGCGGAATCATCAAGCACGCCCGCGCGCTGAACGCGATCACCAATCCCGGCACCAATTCGTACAAGCGGCTGGTTCCCGGCTTCGAGGCGCCGATCAACCTGGCCTATTCGGCGCGCAACCGCTCGGCAGCCTGCCGCATTCCCTACGTGTCCAATCCGAAGGCGCGGCGGGTCGAGGTGCGGTTCCCGGATCCGACCACCAACCCGTACCTGGCGTTCGCCGCCATGCTGATGGCCGGGCTGGATGGGGTGCAGAACAAGATCCATCCGGGCGATCCGGTCGACAAGAACCTGTACGACCTGGAGCCCGAAGAGGCTGCCAAGGTTCCGACCGTTTGCCACAGCCTGGATCATGCGCTGGGGATCCTGGACAAGGAGCGCGAGTTCCTCACGCGCGGGGGCGTTTTCACCAACGACGTGATCGACGCCTACATCACCCTGAAGATGGAGGAGGTCACGCGGTTCCGGATGACGACGCATCCGATCGAATTCGACATGTATTACGGGTCCTGAACGGCCGCCTGCCGCCGGTCAGTCCAGAACCTGGTGCTCGGGAGTATCTCGGGGGCGGGCGACCGCCCCTTCTCGCGAATGGGAAAGCTTTCTCACCCCGAGGGGAAACGCTGGAAATGCTGTTGGATGAGCGCACAATCGGGATGCTCCCATTCGGGGCGCCCACGTACACTGGCTGCGCGAATGATCGATCGGCCCAAATCGATGCGAAGCCTGCTTGGATCTGCCCTGGCGCTGTGGGGCGTGCTGATCGCGGCGTTTCCTGCTGCGGCGCAGCAGTCCGACGCGATCTGGGCCTGCGTGGACGACCAGGGGCACAAGATCTTCCAGAACGTCGGCAATGGACGCGGTTGCCGCCGGATCGATGGGCTGATCGCAACGGTACCGGGAACCACGCCATCGCCGCCCCCCTCGGGTGCCAGCGCCGAGACCCGCGGCGTATCGCCCGCCAGCTTTCCCCGCGTGGACCGGGACACCCAGCGCCTGCGCGACGCCGACCGGCGCCGTATCCTGGAAGACGAGTTGCGGCTCGAGCAGGATCGGTTGGCCCGTCTGCGCCTCGATTTCAACAACGGCACCCCGCGGCTGCTGGCCGACGAAACGACTGCCTCGCCAACCTACCGGGAGCGCTCCCAGCGCCTGCTGGAGGATATCCAGCGCTCCGAGGGCTATATCGCTTCCTTGAAGCGGGAGCTGACGCCACCCCGCTTTTAGCCCTCCTTCGCGCCTGGCAGCGCTACGGAGGGCAAGCGCGCCGAAGCGGCAAAACGGAAGGAGGGCCCGCCCTCCGAAGCCACGAACGCGGCGAAGGAGGGCATGTCCTCCGTAGCGCCGCCAGGCGCGAAGGAGGAGCCGGATGAAACTGGCCCCGGTCGCTCCCCGCGCGACAGATCCCCTGGCGGCCTACGCCGGCCTCGAACTGTTGTCGACGGCCGTGCTGGTGATCGACGCCGAGGGCCGCGTGCGCTGGGTCAACCAGGCCGCCGAGGCGATGCTGGATCTGTCGCGCCGGATCGTCCAGGGTCAGCTGGCTCGGGGTCTGTTTGCCGAACCGGGCGCGATCGATCATCTGCTCGACGAGTCGCTGGTTGGCGCCTTCGGCATGCGGCGGCAGGTGATGTTGTTGCGCCGCCCCCTGCGCGAGGCGCTGCAGGTGCAGGCGATCGCGACCGCGCTCTACCAGGACGAAACGCCGCTGCTGCTCGAGCTGTCGGCGATCGAGCAGCAGCTGAAAGTGAACCGGGAGGAACGCCAGCTCGACATGAGCGAGGCCAGCCGCCGATTGATGCGCAACCTGGCCCATGAGATCAAGAACCCGCTCGGCGGCATCCGGGGCGCGGCCCAGTTGCTGGACACCGAGCTGCGAACGCGCGAAGAGCGGGAATACACGGGTGTCATCATCTCGGAGGCCGACCGCCTGCAGGCACTGGTCGATCGGGTGCTGGCCTCGCACCGCGCCCCGCGGGTGGTGGCGGAGCTGAACATCCATGAAGTGTGCGAACGGGTCCGTTCGGTCATGCTGGCCGAGTATCCGAACGGCCTGCTGATCGAGCGCGATTATGACGCCTCGGTTCCGGAGTTCCGGGGCGACCGCGAACAGTTGATCCAGGCGTTGCTGAACGTGGTGCGCAACGCGGCGCAGGCGCTGCGCGCCCGGATCGCCGCCGGCGATGCGTGCGTGCAGTTGCGCACCCGGGTGGCGCAGCAGGTGACGATGATCCGCCGTCCCTGCCGGCTGGCATTGGATTTGCGTGTGATTGACAACGGGCCCGGCATTCCCGAGGAGTTGAAGGAGCGCGTGTTCGACCCGCTGGTATCGGGGCGGGAGGGCGGCAGCGGGCTGGGGCTTTCGCTGGCTCAGGAGTTGATTCACCAGAATGGCGGCACGATCGACTTTGAAAGCGTTCCGGGCCGGACCGATTTTCGAATCCTGCTGCCGCTGCGATGAGGCATGAGACCGCATGAAACCGATCTGGATCGTCGATGATGACCGCTCGATTCGCTGGGTGCTCGAGCGGGCGCTGGCCAAGGCGAGCCTGCCCTGCAGGGCCTTCGCGCAGGCGCAGGACGTGCTCGCCGCGCTGGACGCCGAGACGCCGCAGGTGCTGGTCTCCGATATCCGCATGCCGGGCGGCAGCGGCATCGGCCTGCTGCAGACGGTCAAGCAGCGCCATCCCTCGCTGCCGGTGATCATCATGACCGCGTTCTCGGACCTGGACAGCGCGGTGTCGGCGTTCCAGGGCGGCGCCTTCGAATACCTGCCCAAGCCGTTCGACGTCGACAAGGCCGTGGCGCTCATCCGGCGCGCGGTCGACGAGAGCATGCGCGACGCCGGACCGGACGAGCCGGCCGGCGAGGTGCCCGAGATCCTGGGCCAGGCGCCGGCGATGCACGAGGTATTCCGGGCCATCGGGCGCCTGTCGCAGTCCTCGGTCACCGTGCTGATCACCGGCGAGTCCGGCTGCGGCAAGGAGGTCGTGGCGCGCGCCCTGCATCGGCACAGCACGCGAGGCGAAAAGCCCTTCATCGCGCTGAACATGGCGGCGATTCCACGCGACCTGCTGGAGTCTGAATTGTTCGGCCACGAACGCGGCGCGTTCACCGGCGCCCAGGCGATGCGGCGCGGCCGCTTCGAACAGGCCGAAGCCGGCACGCTGTTCCTGGACGAGATCGGCGACATGCCGGCCGAACTGCAGACGCGCCTGCTGCGCGTTCTGTCGGATGGGTGCTTTTACCGGGTCGGCGGCCACCAGCCCTTGCGCTCGGACGTGCGGGTGATTGCAGCCACTCACCAGAACCTGGAGGAGCGCGTCAGGCTGGGGTTGTTTCGCGAGGACCTTTACCATCGCCTGAACGTGATCCGGCTGCGGCTGCCACCGCTGCGCGAGCGGCGCGAGGACATCCCGCTGCTGGCGCGCCATTTCCTGGCGCGCAGCGCGCGCGAGCTGGGGGTCGAGCCCAAGCGGCTGTCGCCCGAGGCGGCCGAACGCATCGCGCAGCTTCCATTTCCCGGCAATGTGCGTCAGCTCGAGAACCTGTGCCACTGGCTGACGGTGCTGGCGCCGGCGCAGCTGGTGCAGGTTTCGGACCTGCCGGACGAGCTGCAGCAGGAAGGCGGCGCGGCGACCGCGGCAACGCCGGCGCCGACTCCGCTGCTGTCGCCGGCCGCGGCGGCCGCCGCTGCCCCGGCCGACGCGGTCATCTCGAGCTGGACCGATCTGCTGGCGGCCGACGTGGAGCGGCTGATGCACCAGGGCACCGAAGCGGTGATCGACGAGTTGACGCGCGACTTCGAGTCGACCGTGATCCGCACGGCCTTGAGGTTGACTCAGGGGCGCCGCATCGAGGCGGCCGCGCGCCTGGGCCTGGGCAGAAACACGATCACGCGCAAGATCCAGAGCCTGGGGCTGGATAGCTAGTGGCCGGGCCAGCGCCCCTCTGATTTATTGAAAGACAAACTTGAAGCCGAACAGGATCAGCCCCACCGCGAAAAACAGTACGCCGCCAATCCCGATCATGCTCATCCCGACATCCATCAACCCCCACTTCTCCGGATCCGCGGGCGTGACGAGCCATCGATACAGGCCACCGATGACGCCGGCCGCCAAGCCGAGAAAAATCATCCATTTCATGAGTTTTGAGAGAAGGTCTGAGGTTGGTTAGCGGTTTGGGACGTCGATCCCACGAAGCGAAAATAGCACCGTGCGCTCGCCCTGTTCAACGTCTGTCCCCTGATTAAGGGTCGGCCGACGCTGGTCCGCGCCCTTGCAGACGCCCCGGGCCGGCCGCAGCGGGCCCTCGGCCTCTGAGCTTTTCCGCAGGCCCGGCCGTTACCCATCGGGACGCTCAACTACCGTGATCTTGTGCGGCCAGGGTCGGTAGGCGCCAACAGCGCCTCACCGGGGTGAGTTACGCCCGGTCGCTCAGCGTGGCGCCGTTGGACTGGATCACCTTCGAGTAGGCCAGGCCGCTTGATTTGAGCGTGCGCTTGAGCGTCTTGAAATCGACGTGCGCGATGCCGAAGCGCTTGGAGAACCCGAGTGACCACTCCAGGTTGTCGAGCAGCGACCAGGCGAAGTATCCGCGCACGTCCACGCCCAGCCCGATCGCCGCGTGGACCGCCTTGAGGTGGTCACGGAAGTACTGCACGCGCGCCGGATCATCGAGAGGTTCGGCGCCGGCCGTGGCGGGGTCGCTGAAGGCGGCGCCGTTTTCCGTCACGTACTGCGGGATCGGCCCGTAGCGGTCGCGCACCCAGGTCAGCGTGTCGGTCAGGCCCTGCGGGTACACCTCCCAATCGGTCTCGGTGTAGACGGCGCCGTCCTGCCTGACGCGCGAGGCGCGCAGCGGCCATGCCTCCGGGTCGTGGCGCGTGACGCTGCGCGTGTAATAGTTGACGCCCAGAAAATCGATCGGCTGCCGGATCAGGTCGAAATCGCGAGCCGGCCACGCGGGCCAGGCCTCGCCGAAGATCTCCCTCATTTCTTCGGGATAGCGGCCGAAGAAGATCGGATCCAGGTACTGCTCGTTCATGTAGGCCTGCGCGCGGCGGGTCGCCGCGATGTCCTTCGGGTCGCCACTGGCCGGGTACTTCGGTTCGATGTTCACCGCGATGCCCACCCGATTGCGGCCGCAGGCGCGGTACGCCTGGACCGCCGCGCCATGAGCCCGCATCAGGTGGTGGGAGGCGATGGGCGCCTCGAAGACGTTCCGATGCCCGGGCGCCAGCGCGCCGAACAGGTAGCCTCCGTCGGTGATGACCCACGGCTCGTTCAGCGTCGACCACAACGTGACCCGGTCGTCCAGGCGGCGATACAGCGTCTGCGCGTACTCGGCGAACCAGTTGGCCACGTCCGGGTTGAGCCAGCCGCCGCGGTCGTCCAGCGCGGCGGGCAGATCCCAGTGATAGAGCGTCACCATGGGCTGGATGCCGGCCCGCAACAGCGCATCGACCAGCCGCTCGTAAAACCCGAGCCCGGCGGGGTTGACCGCGCCCATGCCGGCCGGCAGCACCCGGCTCCACGACACGCTGAAACGGTAGGCTGTCAGCCCGAGGCCCTTCATCAGCGCCACATCCGACTCGAAGCGCCGATAGTGATCGCAGGCGACGTCACCCGTATCCCCGTTGCGCACCAGGCCCGGTGTACGGACGAACCGATGCCAGATGCTGGGGCCGGCTCCATCGGCCACGGGCGAGCCTTCGACCTGATACGCGGAGGTGGCGGCGCCCCAGAGGAAGCCGTCGGGAAATGTCGATGCGCGAGACGCAGCGGCGGGTTTCATGGGGGGGTCTCGTTCCGCCTTTCGAATGTAAACGTTACCATAAGGAAACAACGACGATGCCGGGATGGGGGCGCGGACCTGATGCAGCCCCGTTCGTGATTCGTCGCCACGCGCAGCGCACGGGAGACGCAGGTGGCTAGCGTTCGACTGGATCGCGTTCAGAAGGTTTACCCGGGCGGCCAGGTCGCCGTCGAGCAGGCCAGTTTCGAGGTCGCCGACCGCGAGCTGATGGTGCTGGTCGGGCCATCGGGCTGCGGCAAGTCCACGCTGTTGCGGATGATCGCGGGTCTGGAGGCGGTCACCGCGGGCACGGTGTCGATCGGCGGCCGCATCGTCAACGAGGTCGCGCCGAACGATCGGGACATCGCGATGGTGTTCCAGAGCTACGCGCTGTTTCCTCACCTGTCCGTGGCGCAGAACATCGCGTTCGGACTGAAGGTGCGCAAGGTGCCCGCCGGCGAGATCGAGCGGCGCGTGCACGCCACGGCCCGCACCCTGGAGCTCGAATCCGTGCTGGACCGGCTGCCGCGCGCGCTGTCGGGCGGCCAGCGCCAGCGCGTCGCGCTTGCGCGGGCGCTGGTGCGCGAACCGGCGGTGTTCCTGCTGGATGAGCCGCTGTCGAATCTGGACGCCCGCCTGCGCCAGTCGACGCGGGTCGAGCTGGCGCGGCTGCACCGGCAGCTGGGCGCGACCATGATCTACGTGACGCACGATCAGGTCGAGGCGATGACGCTGGGCCAGCGCATCGTGGTGCTCGATCGCGGCCGGATTCAGCAGATCGACACGCCGCTGCGCCTGTACCAGCAGCCGGCCAATCGGTTCGTGGCCGGTTTTCTCGGCAGCCCGGCGATGAATTTTCTGCCCGGTCGTCTCGATCGCGACGGGGCACGCCTGGATATCGGAGCGCAGGTCCTGCAACTGGACGGCGCGTCGCCGGCAGGCGGCGCCGATCGCGACGTGGTGCTCGGAGTGCGTCCCGAGCACGTTCTTCTGGCCGACACGGCCGCGCCGGTCGGGCCGAGCCTTTCGGCCACGCTGGAGGCCGTCGAGCCGATTGGCCCTGAGGTGCATCTGGTTTTTCGCTGCGGTTCCCATCAGCTGATCGCGCGGGTCGCTCCCCGCCCGCTACCGGACGCGGGCGCCCGCTTGCAACTGCGACTGGCGGTCGACCAGCTGCACTTTTTCTCGGCCGAGCCCGACGGAAACCGCATCGGCCCTCCTTCGCGCTGATGCGCTACGGAGGGCATGCCCTCCGTAGCCGCGAACGCGGCGAAGGAGGGACCGCGTCGCGCCAGCGCGACAAAGCCCCTACTTTGCGGCGGCGCATATTTCATTGACATACAACGCCTGATAGATTTTCGTGGAAACGTTTACATACAAAAACACGCGAGTCTTTCAGCGAAAGAGGCTCCGCGCGTCGGGGAGACAGGTTGGCAGCGACCATTCGGGACGTTGCACGCGCCGCGAACGTATCGGTCGCGACCGTCTCGCGCGCGCTGAACGACCATTCCAATGTCTCACCGCCGACGCGCGCGCGCGTACAGGAGGTTGCGCGCGAGCTCGGATTCGTCCCCAGCGGAGCGGCGCGCAGCCTGATCACGCGACGCACGCAGACCATTGGGGTGCTTCTGCCCGACCTGTACGGCGAATTCTTTTCGGAGCTGATCCGCGGCATCGACAGCGCGGCGCGTAACCAGGGCCTGCACCTGCTGCTGTCGGGGTCGCACGGCGACCGGGCGGAGGCGGCAGCGGCCATCAAGGCGATGAGCGGCCGGGTCGACGGGCTGCTGATCATGTCGCCGCACCTCGATGCGAGGGCGCTGGCCGACAACCTGCCGCGCGGCCTGCCGGTGGTGCTGATGAACACGCGCTCCGACGGCGTGGAGGTTGCCTCGCTGACGGTCGACAACCATGGCGGCGCCTTTGCGATGGTGCGCCACCTGGCCGGGCGTGGCCACCGGTCGATCGCCTTCATTGCCGGGCCCGAGCCCAATTTCGAAGCGCAGGAGCGCCTGCGCGGCTACCGGGAGGCGCTGGCCCAGCTGCTGCCCGGCTCCGAGCCGCTGGTGCTGGCGGGCGACTTCACCGAGGAGTCGGGCTGGCGGGCGGGCAATCGGGTCGTCTCGATGGAGCGGCGCCCGGACGCGATCTTCGCGGCCAACGACGCGATGGCGATCGGGTGCCTGTTCTGCCTGGGTGAGGCCGGCATCGAGGTGCCGCGCGATATCGCGCTGGTGGGGTTCGACGACATTCCGCTGGCGCGTTTCGTCAATCCGCCCCTGACGACGGTGCGTGTCCGCATCGCCGAGCTGGGCTCGCGGGCGCTGGAGACCCTGGCGCATTCGATCGGAAACGAGAACCTCGCGAGCGCAAAGCCGCAGACGCTTCGCTCCGAGCTCGTGGTTCGCAGCTCCTGCGGTCGGGCGCAGGAGAGCTCGGCTGCGGCCTCATCCCCGAAGTCCCGTTAGGAGTGCGTCCGCACACGAAAGCGCTTTGCAGAAGGAGGAAAAAACAATGAATTCGCGCTCGAAGTGGTTCAAGGCAATCGGCATCGCGATCGCCGCATTGACCGCTGCTTACCTGGCGGCGTGGCAGCCGGCGCAGGCGCAGTTGAGCACCGCGACGGTTCGCGGCTTTGTGCAGACGGCCGCAGGGCAGGGCGCCGCCGGGGTGGAGGTTTCCGCAACCAGCACCGCGAGCGGCTTCGTCTACCGGACGAAATCCAACGCCGACGGCAGCTACGTGTTGAACGGGCTGCCGGCCGGAACGTACGAAATCCGCGTCGGAGCCGAAGCTCAGGAGAAGCCGCAGCCCATTACGCTCGCGATCGGCGAGACCGCATCGGTGGATCTGGTGCTGCCCAAGGAAGCGATCGAGCAGGTGACGATCCTCGGATCGCTGCAGCGTGCCGACGTCAAGACCTCCGAGGTCGCCACCGTAGTCTCGCCGCTGCAGATGCAGCAGCTGCCCCAGGTCACGCGCAATTTCCTGTCGTTCGCGGACCTGGCGCCGGGGGTGCGGATCACCCAGAATGCGACCACAGGGCAACTGTCGGTGCAAAGCGGCGCGCAGAACCAGGACAACCTCAACGTCTACATCGACGGCGTCAGCCAGAAGAACTACGTGCTGCGGGGCGGCCTGGTCGGGCAGGACAGCTCCCGCGGCAACCCGTTTCCGCAGTCGGCCCTGACCGAATACCGCGTCGTCACCCAGAACTACAAGGCCGAGTACGACCAGGTCTCCAGCGCCGCGATCACCGCGGCGACCCGCTCGGGGACCAACCAGCTGCATGGCGATGTATTCGTCGATTACACCAGCAACGACTTCGTCGCCTACAGTCCCATCGAGGAGGCCAACCGGAACGCCGGCATCAACCGCCCCGGCTTCGACCAGGAGCAGTACGGCATGAGCCTGGGCGGCCCGATCATCCAGGACCGCATCCACTATTTCGTGGCCTACGAAGGCAAGCACATCGGCGACGCGCGCGAAAGTGTTGTGCAGCGTCGGGATCTGCTTCCGAATGCGGGCATCGTGCCGTCACTGCTGGCACAGCAAGGCACGACGACCGACAATTTCCTCGAGCACCTGGTGTTCGCCAAATTCGACGCCCAGGTGGCCGAGGACCAGCGGGTCGATCTGAGCGTGCGGGTGCGGCGCGAACGTGATCTGGTGCCGGTGGACCCGGTGCTGAGCGCCCCGTCGAACGAGCAGAACACCAAGAACGACGAAACCCACATCGACCTGAAGCACGAGTGGACCTTCGGCCAGTGGCTCAACGAGGCGCGCGCGGGATACCAGAATGACGAATGGAACCCGCACTCGGCCAGCACGGTTCCGTTGATCAAGTACACGGCCTCGCCGAATAACAACGAGAACAACATGTTCGGCGTGTTCGATGTGGGCGGCTCCCCCAACAACCAGGACCGGATCCAGAAGGGGCCCTATCTACAGGACGACCTGAGCTACGGCGGCATCGCAGACCACGCCCTGAAGGCCGGCTTCAAGGTCGAATTCATCACGTTCGACATGTCGGGTACCGCCTTCGCCGTGCCGGACTACACCGAGCTGATCGACAACGTGACCGGCGTGCCATCGATCCTCACGGACCGCACGATCAACGCAGCGCCGCCGGTCGAGGCCACCTTCCGCGATACGATGCTGGGCCTGTATCTGCAGGACGACTGGGACGTGACCCGCAAGCTGCAGCTGAACCTGGGCTTGCGCTGGGACTATGAGACCAACATGCTGGACAACGATTACGTGACGCCGGCCGACCGGGTAGCGGCGCTGCTGGGTCCTGACGTCACCCGCTACAACATCATGCCGGCGCCGGGGCAGACCTACGCCCAGTCGCTGGCTTTGGGCGGCGTCCACATTCAGGACTACATCAGCAGCGGCTCGAGCCGCAAGCCGTTCACCGGCGCGATCCAGCCGCGGGTGGGCTTCTCGTACGACGTGTGGGGCGACAAGCAGACGGTGTTTTTCGGGGCCTACGGGCGAGCCTACGACCGAAAGGTTGCCACCAACGCGCTGGACGAGAAGCAGAAGAACCTGCAGCCGGGCGGCGAGATCTGGCTGGTCAAGAACGATTTCAAGATGCCGTATACGGACCAGTACAGCGTCGGGGTCCGCCAGGGCCTGGGCGCGTGGAACGGCGAGTTCGCCTGGACCTACTCGTACAGCCACAACCAGTTCAACTGGTTCGGCGGCGACCGCGACCCGCACGGGGGCTGGGACGACAAGAGCATCATCGATCCCCTGTTCAGCGGGCCGCAAGGGTTTGGCACGCTCGTACTAGGCGACTTCATCACGCAGACCAAGACGCAAACACTGTATTTCAAGGCCGACAAACCCTACACGAAAGCGTCGGGATGGGGCATGACGGCTGCCTACACCTACTCCGACGGGTGGACCACGAACCGCCAGTGGACCAACGACATCTTCAACTGGACCTACGGCAAGCCCGGCGTCGGCTGGTATCCGTCCGCCGACATCGAGCGGCACCGGGTCGTCGCCACGGCCATCACCGACCGCCTGTTGCCGTTCGGCATCGTGCTGGGCAGCAAATGGACCTACGGTTCCGGGCTGCCCTACCAGGAAACCGATTGCACGCAAGGCTTCGACAAATGCATCTACCGCAAGGGCGAGGGAGGTCACTTCGAACAGATCGACGTCAGCCTTTCCAAGCGATTCGGGGTTGGATTCGGCGGGCTGACGGTACGGCTTGATATCCTGAATATTCTCGGCAACGACAACTTCGGTGGCTACGACGGTTTTGTCGGCGGACCTACCACACACCCGGTGAACAATCTGGGAGGTGATAACGCCCACCTCGGCGTGCCAAACTCCATGATCGGCCCGATGCGCACTTACAAGCTCGGTTTACGCTACGACTTTTGAGCCGATCGTTGTCTGCCGGGTTGTCCTGCTTTGGCCGATTCCAGAAGCCTCGTGCTGCCCGGCGGCGTCCTCCCCGGGCGCCGCCGGCTGCTAGCGTTCGCCGGCGCGCTCGCCTGCGGCGGCTGCACTCCGCAGGCGCGCCCGTCTCCTGCGCTCGTGCTGCCGCCAACGGCCAGCGGGCAGTCCTTGCTCGACGACCTGGAACGGCGCACGTTCGATTTCTTCTGGCAGACGGCCAACCCGGTCAACGGCCTGGTGCCGGATCGCTACCCGTCGCCTTCGGCAGCCAGCATCGCGGCGGTGGGCTTCGCGCTGACCGCGTACCCGATCGGCGTCGAACGCGGCTGGATCACGCGGGCGCAGGCACGCGACCGGGTCCTGGCGACGCTGCAGTTCTTTGCCGCGGCCGCACAAGGGCCGCAGTCTGGCGGCATGACCGGATACCAGGGCTTCTTCTATCACTTCCTCCACATGAGCCGCGGCACGCGCGCCTGGAAATGCGAGCTGTCGACGGTGGACACCGCGCTGTTGCTGGCCGGAGTGCTGTTCTGCCAGAGCTGGTTCGACCAGGCGATCTCCGACGAGGTGCAGATCCGGCAGCTCGCCGATGCGATCTACACGCGCGTGAACTGGACTTGGGCACAGCCGCGCGCGCCGCTGATCGCAATGGGCTGGACACCGGAACACGGCTTCATCAAGCAGGACTGGTGCGGCTACAACGAGGCGATGATCGTCTACCTGTTGGCGCTCGGCTCGCCAGTGCATGAGGTCGAGCCCGCCGCGTGGCCCGCCTGGTGCTCGACCTACGACGCATCCTGGGGCACCTTCGAGGGCTACGAGCATCTGGGCTTTGCGCCGCTGTTCGGCCACCAGTACTCGCACGTGTGGGTCGACTTTCGCGGCATCGCTGATCCGTACATGCGCGCGCGCGGCATCGACTACTTCGAGAACAGCCGGCGCGCGACGTATTCACAGCGGGCCTACGCGATCTCCAATCCAGGCCGTTGGAAGGGATACGACGATCGCATCTGGGGCTTGAGCGCCTGCGACGGGCCGCACGACGGGGTGCAGCCGTACCAGGGAGTCGGACGCCGCTTCCGCGGCTATGCGGCTCGGGGCGCAGGACTCAGGCACACGGTCGACGACGGCACCATTGCCCCCACCGCGATGCTCGCATCGCTGCCGTTTGCCCCGGAGATCGTACTGCCTTCGCTGCATGAGATGGTGCGCCGCCACGGCGCGTTGCTCTATACGCGCTACGGGCTGCTGGATGCGTTCAATCCGACCTTCGACTACCCGGCTTGGCTCGAATACGGAAGGCTCGCGCCCGGCTTCGGGTGGGTGGATACGGACTATGTCGGAATCGATCAGGGCCCTATCCTGGCGATGATTGCCAACTACCGCAAAGGCTTCGTATGGAAGGTGATGCGCAACAATGCGAACCTGGTGCGAGGACTACGGCGCGCGGGATTTGACGGAGGATGGCTCGGATCGGGGAAGACGGCGGCGCGACGATGACGCGTGCTCGTTGGGCCCGTTGGCTGTCGACGGCGTTCGGGCTGATGCTGTGCGCCTGCTCGCGCCCTGACCACGAGCTGGTGTTCTGGGCCATGGGCCGGGAAAGCGAGGTCGTGGCCGAGCTGCTGCCCGAGTTCGAGCGGACCCACCCCGGCGTGCACGTGGCGCTGCACCAGCTGCCCTGGAGCGGCGCGCACGCGAAGCTGCTGACGGCTTTCGTCGGAGACGCGACGCCGGATGTGGCGCAGCTCGGCAACACCTGGATTCCGGAGCTGGTCGAGCTGCACGCGCTCGATGCCTTGGGGCCCCGGCTGCAGCACTCGGCGGCGGTCAGGCCTTCCGACTACTTCGACGGCATCTGGGACACCAACGTGATCGACGGCGTGCCGTACGGCGTGCCGTGGTACGTCGACACCCGGCTGCTCTTTTATCGCAGCGATCTGCTCAAGAAGGCCGGGTTCGATGCGCCGCCGGAAGATTGGAAGCAGTGGCGGCGCACGCTGGCCGCGATCAAGCAGCAGGCGGGCGCCGAGCGCTATTCGATCCTGCTGCCCCTGAACGAGTTCGAGCCGTTGACCGCGCTGGCCCTGCAACAGGGCGAGCCGCTGCTGCGGGACGGGGGCGGGCGCGGGAATTTCGACAGCGCCGGCTTTCGCAGGGCCCTTGGCTTCTACGTGGAAATGTTCGATCGCGGCTGGGCGCCGCCGGTGTCGAACACGCAGATCTCCAACGTGTGGGACGAGTTCGGGCGCGGCTATTACGCCTACTACATCTCCGGTCCGTGGAACATCGGCGAATTCCGGCGCCGCCTTCCGCCCGAGCGCAGCGGCGACTGGATGACGGCGCCGTTGCCGGGTCCGGACGGCCCGGGCGCTTCGATCGCCGGCGGCTCCAGCCTGGTGATCTTCGCTGCGTCGCCTCGCAAGGCGCAGGCCTGGCAGCTGATCGAATACCTGTCCCGGCCCGACGTGCAGGAGCGATTCCGTGCCCTGACCGGCGATCTGCCCCCGCGCCGCTCGGCGTGGGACCTGCCGGCGCTGGCCGCCGATCCCTATGCGCGAGCCTTTCGGCAACAGCTCGAACGCGCAAGGCCGGCGCCCAAGGTGCCGGAGTGGGAGCACATCGAAGACCAGTTGCGGCTGGTGGGCGAGCTGGCCGCGACCGGGCAGATCACCGTGGACCAGGCCGTGCGGGAACTGGACCGGCGCGTGGACGCGATCCTGGAGAAGCGCCGCTGGATGCTCGCGAGGCGGCCAGCGCAGGGCAACCCGGGATGAGGCCCGGCCTGGCCGGATGGTGGTTTGCCGCTCCCGCCCTGGCGGTGATCGCCGTGTTCTTCATGGCGCCGGTCGCGGCGGCCTTCGTGCTGAGCCTGACCGACTTCGACCTCTATGCGATCGCCGATCCGGCCAACCTGCGCCTGGTCGGGCTGCACAACTATCTGCAACTGTTGAAAACGCCCCTTTTCTGGACTGCGCTCGGCAATACGCTGGTGTTCGTCGTGGTCGGTGTTCCGCTGTCGATCGCGGCCTCGCTCGCCACCGCGCTGCTGCTCGATTCGGAGCTGGCGCGCTTCAAGGGGGTGTTTCGCACCGCGCTGTTCGCGCCGGTGGTGACGACGGTGGTGGCGGTCGCCGTGGTGTGGCGCGATCTGTTTCATACGCGCTACGGCTGGATCAATCATGCGCTGGGCGCGCTGGGCGTCGCACCGATCGACTGGCTGGGCGATCCGCACTGGTCGATGCCGGCCATCATCGTGTTCGCGGTGTGGAAGAACTTCGGCATCAACATGATCATCTTCGTGGCGGCGCTCCAGGCGATCCCGCGCGAGCTGTACGAGGCGGCCCGCATCGAAGGCGCCGGCGCGGCGCAGCAGTTCCGGTACGTCACGCTGCCACTGCTCGGCCCGACCCTGCTGATGGTGGCGGTCGTGACGATGGCCGGATACTTCCAGCTGTTCGCCGAGCCGTACGTGATGACGCAGGGCGGGCCGTTGCAAAGCACGGTGAGCGTGCTGTACATGATGTACGAGGAAAGCTTCAAGTGGTGGAACCTGGGCTTTGCCTCGGCGGTCGCGTTCGCGCTCTTTGCGTTGATGCTCGCCTCTACCGCGCTGCTGCTGCGGGCAGCCCGGGGCAGGGCGGCGGCAGGCGCTGGCGCATGAGCCGGCCCGCTTCGTTCGCGGTCAATGGCCTGCTGCTGGCCGCGGGCGCGATCAGCGTGGCGCCGTTGTTGTGGATGCTGTCGGCTTCGTTGATGCCGCCTGGCCAATCCAACACGTTTCCGCCACCCTGGCTTCCATCGCCCCCGACGCTGGCCAACTATCGCGAGCTGTTCGCACGGGTCGGGGTGGGCCGCTACCTGGCCAACAGCCTGGTGGTGGCAACGGCCGGCACCGGCCTGTCGCTGCTGTTCAACGTGAGCGCCGGCTACGCGTTCGCCAAGCTGTCGTTCGCCGGACGCGAGCGGGTCTTCCGTTCCCTGCTGGCGGCGCTGCTGATTCCCGCCCAGGTCGCGATGCTGCCGCTTTTTCTGATGCTGCGCGCACTGGGTCTTGTCAACAGCTACGGCGGCGTGATCGTGCCTGCGCTGGCCAGCGTCTTCGGGATTTTCCTGGTGCGCCAGTACGCGCGCTCGATTCCGGACGAGATCCTGGAGGCGGCCCGCCTCGAAGGCGCGGGCGAAGGGCGCATTTTCACGAGCATCGTGCTGCCGCTGCTCAAGCCGATTGTCGTCACGCTGGCCATTTTCACGTTTCTGAACATCTGGAACGACTTCATGTGGCCGCTGATCGTGCTGACCGACAACCGGCTGCAAACGCTGCCGGTCGCGCTGGCCTTGCTGTCCCGGGAGCACGTGCAGGACAACGAGCTGATGATGGCTGGCGCGGTCGTCACGGTGCTGCCGCCGCTGGTGCTGTTCCTGGGCCTGCAGCGCTACTACATCCAGGGGCTCTTGCTTGGCAGCGTCAAGGGGTGAGGGCGGGATGAAGCAGTGCTGCGGATCCAGCCACCCTCTCCCCCTCCCCTCTCCCACTGGCGTGGGCGAGGGGCGATCGATCGC
>DATBCD010000118.1:0-10437 GCA_036270655.1 Burkholderiaceae bacterium | reverse complement strand
CACGCAGCTGATCGACCGTCTGGAGGCCGACGGGCTGGTCCAGCGCAGGGAAGATCCGTCCGACCGCCGCGCGGTACGGGCGGCATTGACTGCGCTCGGCGCAAAGCGCCAGGCGGCCGGCGCCCTGGAGGTCGAGAAAGTGCAGAAGGAATTTTCAAAGATGCTTTTCGGCTTAGATCAAACGGCGCTCAGGCGCCTGCTGGAGGCGATCCGGTAGTTTTTTTTTGACCATTTAATTCATAGATGAACTATGTCAGTCGTAACGTTGATGGCGCTCTCGTGGAACAGTGCTGAAACGAGGCAGGGATGCAATCCATTCGAGGCGAATGAAGGTGGGGATGCCGGTGGCGCATCGGATTGCCCGGGTTCTGAGCGCGCTGAGCCTGATGGCCGCGCTGGCGGATCTGCCGGCTTACGGGCATGCGGTCATCGTTTCGTCGCAACCAACTAGCGGGGAGACGGTATCGGGGCCTACGGTCCCGTTGATGCTGCGTTTCAACAGCCGCATCGACCGGCGCCGCTCTCGACTCGCGCTGGTCGCGCCAGGGGGCCAGACCGCGGTGCTTTCGATTGAAACGGCGCTGGGCCCTGACATCCTCTCGGCCAATGCGGTGGGGCTGAGGCCGGGCCGGTACTGGCTGCACTGGCAGGTGATGAGTATCGACGGCCACATTACGCGGGGTGACATACCGTTCGACGTGATGCAGTAAGGGGGCGCCGTGGGCCTGTTGGTCGACGTCTTCGGGTTCCTGTCCGTTGTTCTGCGCGGCCTGGCGCTGACTGCCCAGTCCTTTACCGTCGGCGGTATCAGCTTCCTGTTTCTTCTTGCGCGGCCTCTGGCGCCCGCGCTGGGCGCCGTCAGCGCCGGCATCGTCGGGCGCGCGCGTCGCTTGCTGATGTGGAGCTCGCTGGCGCTGGCTGGCATCGAGCTCGTCACGGCAGCCCTCCAGGTTACGGTGCTGGCCGGCACGCTGTCGCTGTCCCCGGTCGACGCGGTTCAGAGCTCGTTCGCGCTGGCCGCGCTGACGATCGGCCTGTGCGCCGTGGTCGTTGCGATCGAGGCGGGCAGGGCGAAAGGATCCGCCGGCTCGAGCCTCGTTGCGGCGGCGGTCGTGATCCTGGTGGCTCAGGTCGCCTCCAGTCACGCCGCCGCGCGGGTCGACGGAAGGCTTGCGCTCGGGTTGGCCGGGCTCGCCCACATGGCGGGTGCTGCCGTATGGATCGGCGGCCTGCCGTACCTGTGCTCCGCGTTGGCGCTCGCAACCGACATCCGCTCCGCCGGGCTGATCGCGCGCCGGTATTCCGCGCTCGCGATCGCATCGGTGGCGTTGCTATTGGCTGGCGCGGCGGTGATGGCGATCGACTACATCGGCACGGCGGATGCGCTTTACGGTACGTCGTATGGCGCGATGGTCGCGGCCAAGGTGCTGCTGTTGTGCGGCCTGCTGTGGCTGGGCGCGATGAACTTTCGCCTTGGCCGCCGCCTGGGTCGCGATCCGTCGGCATCGGCGCTGCCTTTGAGGCGCTTTGCCGAGGTCGAACTGGGCATCGGCGTGACGATCATCTTTGCCGCCGCTTCACTGACGTCTCAGCCGCCCAGCGTCGACCTGACGGCGGACCGGGCCAGCTGGTCGGAGGTGGTCGAATGGGTAACACCCAGGTTGCCGCGCCTGACCAGCCCGGAACATGATGCGCTGGGCATCTCCCGCCTGCACGCGCAGATTCTGGCCGCCGCGGCCGCGCGTGAACCGGTACCGCGCGCCTTTGTGCCCGGTGAGGGAGTCGTGCCACCTCGCAACGCGATGGATCTGGCGTGGTCGGAATTCAATCACCATTGGGCTGGACTGTTCGTGCTCGGCATCGGCTTGCTGGCACTACTCGAACGCGCTAAGCAGGGGACCTGGGCGCGCCATTGGCCTTTGGTGCTGGTGATGCTGGCGATCCCGATGATCGTTCGAGCCGATCCTGAAGTGTGGCCGATGGGACAGATCGGCCTGCTCGAGAGCCTGCGAGACCCCGAGGTCATCCAACATCGCCTGCTGGAATCGTTGACCGCCGCCTTCGGCGCTCTGGAGTGGCGCGTGCGCACGGGGCGTACCGCGGATACGCGGGCGGCGTTGATATTTCCGCTGCTGTGCGCGCTCGGTGGCGGGCTGCTTCTGACGCACTCACATGCACTGGCCAATGTGAAGGACCAGCTTCTGATCGAGATTTCGCACCTGCAGCTGGCCGCAGCGATTGTGATCGCCGCCTGGGCGCGTTGGATCGAGCTTCGGCTGGATGGTCAGCACTCGCTCGTGGCCGGCTGGATCTGGCGCCTGGCGTTCCTGGCCAGCGGCGTCAGCCTGCTGTTCTACCGGGAGCAATAAGACCGGACTCGAGCAATTGCGGCATCCCGAGCGCGCATTCCGTAAGGTATTCTGGATTGCGCGTCTGGCAAATCAAAATAAAGAAGGTTCGATCTCATCGCCATGACAGCCTCCGCGAACGAACGCGACGAGCGGGTGCTTGCGCGTGTGCTCACCGGCTACGTGCTCTCGGCCACGGTCTGGCTGGTGTTCGCCACGCTGGTGGCGATCGTGCTGGCCTACAAGTTCGGCGCGCCCGATTTCGCTCCCGGTGCGTGGCTCACGTTCGGCCGGCTGCGCCCGATCCACACCAACGATGCGTTCTACGGCTGGGCCTGCATGGCATTGATCGGCCTCTCCTATTACGTGGCCGCGCGCAGCTGCCGCACCGCGCTGTACAGCCCGAGGCTGGCCTGGGTCGGACTGGCGCTGTTCAACTTCGCCGCGCTCGCGGGCACGGTCGCACTCGGTCTGGGCTACAACAACGGCGACCTGGAATACCGCGAGTGGCCGTGGCCGGTCCAACTGGTCTTCCTGGCGGCGCTCGTGGTCACCGCGGTGAACCTGTTCGCCACGGTGGCGCGGCGCACCACCGAGGACATCTACCTTTCCAACTGGTACATGATGGGCGGGGTGCTGTGGACCTGCGTCATCGCCGTGGTGGGAGTCGTGCCCTGGTACCAGTACGGGCTCGGTCAGGTCGCGGTGTCGGGTTTTTACATGCACAACGCGGTCGGCATGTTTTTCACGCCGCTGGTGCTCGGCACGTTCTACTACGCGCTGCCCAGGCTGCTGAACCGGCCGATCTACTCGTACGCGCTCGGCATACTGGCGTTCTGGACCAACCTGGTCTTCTACCCGATCGTCGGCGCGCATCACTTCCTGTTCAGCCCCTTGCCGTGGTGGCTGCAGACCATCGCGATCGTGTTTTCGGTGGCGATGCTGGTGCCGGTGTGGGGCGGCAGCAGCAACTTCCTGCTGACGATGCGCGGGCGGTTCGGCGATGTCGCGCATTCGTATCCGCTCGCGTTCATCCTGGTCGGCGTGATCGGCTACCTGGTCGGCTCGACCCAGGGCACGTTCGAGGCATTCCGCTCGCTGCAGCAGGTCTGGCACCTGACCAACTTCACAGTCGGTCACTCGCACCTGACGATGTACGGGTTCGTCACCTTCGCCATCTGCGGCGGCGTCTATTCATTGCTGCCGCTGGCCACGCACAAGTATCCGGGCCGCCTGGGCATGGCAGCGCACTTCTGGATGGCCGTGGTGGGCAGTTTCATCTACGTGATCGCGCTGTCGATCGGCGGCACGATCCAGGGCCTCGACTGGATGCAGGGCAAGCCCTTCATCGAATCGGTCGCCGACATGAGCCCGTACTACGTCTGGCGCGGTGTCGGCGGCATCCTGATGTTCCTGAGCCACCTGGTATTCGCGTGGAACGTCTGGCGGATGACCGTGGGGCACAGCGCCAGCGCACTGCCGCTCGCCGCAGAGGCGCCGGCGTGAACAAGCTGGTAGCGATCGCCGGCGGCTCGACCCTGGTGTATATCGCGCTCGCTTTGATGATGGGCGTGATCCCGGGCTACGAGCTGTCCCGCACGCGGCCCGGCCCCGGCGTCGAGCCGCTCACCGCCCTCGAGTCGGCCGGTCGGGACGTCTACGTCGCCAACGGCTGCGCCTATTGCCATACGCAGCAGGTGCGGCCGCTGCCCGAGGACAAGGTGTTCGGCCGGCCTTCGACCGCGGGCGATTACGCCTACCAGACCCCGGAGCTGCTCGGCTCCGAACGCACCGGACCGGACCTGATCAACGTCGGGGCGCGCCAGCCGAGCGACGTCTGGCAGTACATCCATCTGTACCAGCCACGCGCAGTCGTACCCCAGTCGATCATGCCGTCGTTTCCCTGGCTGTTCGAAGTGGTTGAGCAGGCGCCGGCGGGCGTCGCGCCGGTCCCGGTGCCCGAGCCGTACGGGCCGGCGCACGGCGTCCTGGTGCCGGGGGCGCAGGCGCAGGCGCTGGTCGCGTACCTGCTCTCGCTGAAGCAGGCACCGCTACCGGGTGCGCCGCAGGCGCAGGCGGCGCCCGCCTCCGCGCCTGGCGGCGCTACGGCGGGCCAGCCCACCGATGTGGCTCACGGCCAGCAGCTGTTCGTCGCCGACTGCGCAGCCTGTCATCAGGCAGGCGGGCAGGGGCTGCCCGGAGCTTTCCCGCCGCTCAAGGGCGACGCCGTGGTTGACAGCCCCGACGCCACCGAGCACATCCATACGGTGCTGTTCGGCCTGCAAGGCAAGACCATCGACAACGTCAAGTACGGCAGCCCGATGCCGCCCTGGAGCCAGCTCAGCGACCAGGACATCGCGGCGATCGTCAATTACGAGCGCAGCGCCTGGGATAATCATGGCAAATTGGTGTCGGCGGGCGATGTGGCGGCGATCCGCGCCAAGGGCAAGTGAATGCACGATCATCTGGCAGGTCCCTTCTGGGGCAATGTGATCATCATCGCGCTGGCCGGCGCGATCACGCTCGGCTGCTTCGTGGCGATGCTGCGGATGCTGATCCGCCCCGGAGAGACCGACCCCTCGCATTCCAAGTACACTATTCTGCGGAAGGATCAGTAGCATGGGGGCAGCAGCCACTTCCGCACTGACGCTGCGCGTGCGCATCTACCTGGATGATCGCGCTGAGCCGATCATCGACCAGCCGCTGCCGGCCGACGTGCGACTCGATACGCTTGATCTGCCCGACGGGCCCCATCGGCTGATCGTGCGCGCGGTCGGGCAGAACGGCCGCGAGGGCTACGAGGAGATCCCGTTCAACGTGCAGAACGGGCCGGGCGTCGCTGTCGCCGGCCTGCGTCCGAACTCGACGCGCCGCGGTCAGATCCACCTCAAGTTGGATGCCTTCAGCGCCGACGATCCGTTCGATCCGCGCCATGCGGAGGCGCGCTCGTCGATCCCGGTGTGGGTGTGGGTAATGGCGCTGTTCGTCATTTCCTGGGCGGTGTGGTATGCGGCGCGCATGTGGGAGGTGCCGCCCGCGTTCGCCCAGACGCCGACCTACGCCGCCCCGCCCAAGGCGCCGGACAGCCCCAAGTGAAGTCCGCGGTGCTCGAGCGCCTGTCGCTCGAAGGTTACGTTCTGCTGCCCGCCGCAGACGCGCTCGCAACGCTCGATGTCGGCTTCGAGCCGTTGAGCGAGTTGAGTGATGCGTGGTCCCGTCTGCCGCGTGACAGCTACCTGCGCGACGGCGGACGGTACCGTTCGCGGCGGCATAGTTGCTTCGTGCAGGACTTCCCGGCAGGCACGCTTTCGGCTGTTGCGCGCCGGCCTCACTGGCAACCCACGTCTTACAACGCCCTGCACGGCGGGCTTGAGCGCTGGTTCGAGCCGATCGAGCCGCAGATCGTCAATGCCGCCGTCTGGAGCCGGCTCGTCGCGTCGATCGGCGCCCTGTTCGAGAAGGTCAGGCACGTCGATCGCTGGTTCATCGAGGCGCATCAATTCCGCATCGATACGGAGGGCGGAATCGGGCGCCCGACGCCGGAGGGTGCGCATCGGGACGGGGTCGATTTCGTCGCGGTGATACTGGTGCGGCGACACGGCATTCGCGGCGGCGAAACGCGCGTGTTTCAGGCCGATGGCCCATCGGGCATGCGCTTCACGATGACCGAGCCCTGGTCGATACTGCTGATGGACGATGCGCGCGTGGTGCACGAAACCACGCCGATCCAGCCGGAGGGGGTCGGGGGCTTCCGCGACACGCTGGTTCTGACGTACCGCGCGGGGGGCTTCCAGGCGCCCCCCGAATCAGGCCAGCACTTCTCGCATCAAAGCAGCTCGAGCGCGAGCGCGATTCCCTGACCGCCGCCGATGCACATCGTCGCCATCCCGCGCTTCAGACCGTCGCGCTTCATCGAATGCAGCAGCCTGGTCGTCAGCACCGCACCGGTCGCGCCGATCGGGTGCCCGTGTGCGATGGAACCACCTTCCACGTTGACGATCGCCTCGGCGATCTCCAGCTCGCGCATGCAGGCCAGCACAATGGCTGCAAACGCCTCATTGATCTCGATGCGCTGAACATCGCCGATCTTCCAGCCTGCCCGCTTTAACGCCAGCCTTACGGCCGGGACCGGGCCGAGGCCGAACATGCCTGGCTCGACCGCTGCCACGCCGTGCGCAACCAGCCGGGCCATCGGCTTCAACCCCTGCGCCTCGGCAAACGCACGATCCGCCACGATCATCGCCGCAGCGGCGCTGTTCAACCCGGGCGCGTTGCCCGCCGTAATCGTGCCGTCCTTGCGGAAAGCCGGTTTGAGCTTGGCCAACGCCTCGAGCGAGGTGTCGGGGCGGTTCTGCTCATCCTTGTCGAAGCTTACCGGCCCTTTGCGGCTCGGTACCTCGACTGCGACGATCTCGTCTTTGAACTTGCCGGCTGCCTGCGCGGCGCTGAAGCGCTGTTGGGACCGCGCCGCCCAGCGGTCCTGCGCCTCGCGCGTGATCCCATAGCGGCTCACCAGATCTTCGGTGTGCCACCCCGAGTGCTCCCCGCTGAACGCGTCATTCAGGCCATCACGAAGCATGCTGTCGAAAATCTGGCTGTCACCCATCCGATAGCCCCAGCGACCGCCCGGCACGAGGTAGGGCGCCTGGTCCATGTTTTCCATTCCGCCGGCGACGGCGCACGACGCATAACCGGAAAGGATTTCGAGCGAGGCGCTGGCGATCGCCTGCGCCCCCGAGCCGCACACGCGATTGACCGTGAGCGCGGGGACCTGCACGGGCAGGCCGCCGACGACGGCGGCCTGCCGCGCCGGGTTCATTTTCGTCCCGGCCTGGATCACATTTCCCATCACAACCGTTTCGATTTGCGCCGGATCCAGCCCGGAGCGTCGCAGCGCCTCGCGAACCACGACGGCGCCGAGCGCAGGAGCGGGCACGTCTTTCAATGAGCCGCCATAGCTGCCAATGGCAGTGCGGACCGGGTTGCACAGCACGATTTCATGTTGCGACATCGGCGACCTCCTTGTTCAGATGTGAGCGACTGCGCACCATCAGATTGCCGACGGCAATCTGAACCGGTTCGTCGTTCTGATTCAACGTGGTAATCCTCACCTTGATCAATCCTTGATCCGGCCTGGAGCGGGAAGAGCGCACCTCGAGCACCTCGCTACGGACGCGCAGCTCATCGCCCGGCCGAACCGGCCGCGGCCAGCGGAGATCCTCGAAGCCGACTCCGATGATGCCGCCGGCGGGCTTGAAGTCGCTTTCGACAAGCAGTCGCATGGTGATCGCGGCGGTATGCCAGCCGCTCGCGGCAAGCCCGTGAAATATCGAACCGCTTGCGGCTTGCTCGTCGAGATGGAATGGCTGCGGATCGAATTCGGCGGCGAAGCGCTTGATGCGCCCTTGGTCGATCAGAACCCGACCAGATCCGCCGAAGGTCTGCGCCACTTCGAAGTCTTCCAGGTATCGCTCGTTCATCGCCGCATTCCTCTTCGACCCGTGTTGTCGGCTGCGACCTTAGCCGTCCTGTGTCGCGTCGGCCTTTTCGTCGGCCAGCCGCTCCAAGCAATCGTCAATCAGCGCGTGCAGCGCCGCCACGCGCTCACACCCGAGGCGCGCATTCAAGGCAAGCTGCGCCTCCTTCCACGCGCGCTGACCTTCCACCCGCTTGGCCCGTCCCGCATCCGTGACTTCCACCAGGCGGGAGCGCGCGTCTTCGCCCGGCCCCAGCCGCAACCACCCCTGCGCGATCAGCGGCTGCAGATTGCGGGTCAGGGTCGACGCGTCCATGCCCATGCGTTGCGCCAGATCGCATGGCCGGATCGGCCCCGCGAGCAACACGTGAGACAGCAGGGAGTACTGCGTGTTCCTCAGGCCGGAGCGCCCCACGTATCCGTCGTAGTGACGCGTCACGATCCGCCCCAGCTGGCGCAGCTTGAAATTGGTGCAGCCCCTTGGCTTGACAGGATCTTCCATGCGATCTATTGTACCTACAATATTTGTATATGCAAGTTTTCTTCTGGCCGGCCGGCGCCTGTGCAATGGCCGTCGTCCGTCGAATCCATTCACTAACCCTTTGCTCATCGTGAAGGAAGACTCGCCCATGGACGGCATCAAGGAGAAGCACATGAACATTTCGCCCTCGAAAGGAACCGCCCTGATCACGGGTGCCTCCGGAGGTATCGGCGCTGTTTATGCCGACCGTCTGGCAAAGCGCGGCTACGACCTGATCCTGGTCGCGCGCAACCGGGCCCGACTCGAGGCGGTCTGCAGCGGTCTGGCGACCGAGACTGAACGATCGGTCACGGCGCTGCCGGCGGACCTCAACGACAAGGACGATCTGGCGAACGTGGAAAGGATCCTGCGGCACGACAGCCGCATCACGATGCTCGTCAACAACGCGGGCACCGCCTCCGTTGCGAAGCTGCTCAATGCCGACGTCGAACAGATGGACAGCATGATCGCGCTCAACATCACGGCGCTCACGCGTCTGACCTATGCCGCCGCGCCTGCGTTCGTCGAGCGTGGCGCAGGCACCATCATCAACATCGCCTCGGTAGTGGGCGTCTCACCCGAGACGCTCAATGGCGTGTACGGCGCAACCAAGGCGTATGTGATTGCGCTGGGCCATTCGCTGCAGCACGAGCTGGCAGAAAAGGGCATCCGCATCCAGACCGTGGTGCCGGGCGCGACCGCCACCGAGATCTGGGAAAAGGCCGGCTTGCCCTACCAGAACCTGCCTGCGTCGATCGTGATGTCGACGCAAGATTTGGTCGATGCGGCGCTGGTCGGGCTCGACCAGGGCGAGCTGGTGACGATTCCCAGCCTGCAGAATGAGGAAGACTGGTCGCGCCTGGAAGCCGCGCGCCGGACCATCTCGGCACGCTTCGGCAATTCGATGCCCGCGCCGCGGTACGGGATTGCCGCGCTCGCGTCGCCCCGAGCCTGATCGACCACATCAAACATACATCAACCAGGAGAAGTCGGTGGGCAAGCTTGACGGAAAGATTGCACTGGTAACGGGCGGAAGCAGCGGCATCGGGCTTGCGTCAGCGAAGCGCTTCGCCGCCGAAGGCGCATACGTCTTCATCACCGGGCGTCGCGAGGCGGAGCTGGCCGCGGCAGTCGCGCAGATCGGATCCAATGTGACGGCCGTGTCGGGAGACGTGGCCAACCTGGAGCACCTCGATCGCCTCTTCGCGCAGATCAAGCGCGAAAAGGGCAGGCTCGACATCGTGTTCGCCAATGCCGGTATTGCGAAGTACGGCCACCTCGGCAAGATAACCGAGGAGCTTTACGACTCGATCTTCGACATCAATGTGAAGGGCCTGCTTTTCACGGTGCAGAAAGCGCTTGCGCTGCTTCCGGACGGCGCCTCCATCATCCTGAATTCGTCGATCGTCGGCAGCAAGGGGTTGTCGTCGAACAGCGTCTATAGCGCCACCAAAGCCGCCGTGCGCTCATTCGCGCGGACCTGGACCACCGACCTGAAGGACCGACGCATTCGAGTGAACGCGGTGAGCCCGGGCTCGATCGACACGCCCGGGCTGACCGGACTGCTGGCCTCCTCTGAAACCGGCCAGCAACGCGCAAAGATGATTGCCGCCAGTGTCCCCCTCGGGCGGCTCGGCATTCCCGACGAGATCGCCAAAGCCGTCGTGTTTCTCGCGTCCGACGACAGCAGCTACGTTACCGGAGCGGAATTGTTCGTCGACGGCGGGTTCGCGCAGGTGTGAGCCTCGCAGACCGCGCGGGGGCGCACGTGGCAGGACGGCCGATCCGGGCGGGTCTGGCGGGGCAGGGTGGTGCGCTGTTGACAGGCGGCGTATCACATCTGTATAATTCATACATGAACATAATTCGCAAACCAACCCACGACGCGGAGCCGGCGGCGGCCGAGCTGATGCAGTCGCTGTTGCACGCCGCGCAGGTGGTCGAGGGGCGCCTGGAAGACGCCTTGGGCAAGGTGGGCCTGTCCGGTCCGAAGTTCGGCGTCCTGACCCATCTGGCGCAGGCCGGCGAGCCGCTCAGCCTGAGCGAATGCGCAGAAAAAATGACCTGCGTGCGCTCCAATATCACGCAGCTGA
>DATBCD010000117.1:0-21630 GCA_036270655.1 Burkholderiaceae bacterium | reverse complement strand
CTTCCTCGATGTACTTCTTGGCGTTGTCCCAGGCGCCACCGCCGGTGGTCATCGAGATGGCGACGAACAATCCGGTCACGATCGTTCCCATCAGGACGCCACCCAGCGCCGCGGGTCCGAGCAGCCAACCGACCAGCACCGGCACCAGCACCGGCAGGATCGAAGGAATCATCATCTCCTTGATCGCGGCGGCGGTCAGCATGTCGACCGCTCTCGAGTAGTCCGGCTTGGCGGTGCGCTCCATGATCCCCTTGATCTCCCTGAACTGGCGCCGCACCTCCTCGACGACCGCGCCGGCCGAACGGCCCACCGCCTCCATCGCCATCGCGCCGAACAGATACGGGATCAGTCCACCGATGAACAGGCCGATGATCACCAGGTGGTTCGACAGCTCGAAGGTCACGCGGCTGCCGGTCACGTCCTCCAGCGCGTGCGTGTAGTCGGCAAACAGCACCAGCGCCGCCAGGCCGGCCGATCCGATCGCGTAGCCCTTGGTCACCGCCTTGGTCGTGTTGCCGACCGCATCGAGCGGATCGGTGATGTTCCGAACCTCCTTGGGCAGCTCCGCCATCTCGGCGATCCCGCCTGCGTTGTCGGTGATCGGCCCGTAGGCGTCCAGCGCGACGATGATCCCGGTCATCGACAACATCGAGGTGGCAGCCACCGCGATGCCATACAGGCCGGCCAGGCTGAACGAGGCGTAAATGGCGGCGCAGATCGCGAGCAGCGGCCAGGCGCAGGCTTTCATCGACACCGCGAGCCCGGCGATGATGTTGGTTGCATGGCCGGTGGTGGACGCCTTGGCGACGTAGCGCACCGGCGCAAAGTCCGTTCCCGTGTAGTACTCGGTGATGTAAACGAGCGCCGCGGTCAGCGCGATTCCGACCACCGCCGAGAGGTACAGGCTCGACAGCGACAGATCGGCGGAGGCGGCGGCCGGACCGAGGATCCAGCGCGTGACGAACCAGAACAGCACCAGCGCAATCACGGCCGCAACGATCAGGCCGCGGTACAGCGCGTTCATGATCTTGCCGCCCTCGCGGGCCCGCACGAAATAGCAGCCGACGATGGATCCGATGATCGAGACGCCGGAGATCGCCAGCGGGTAGATGACCCCCGCGTCGGACCCGGGAAAGGCCAGCACGCCGAGCAGCATCGTGGCCACCACCGTGACCACGAAGGTTTCGAACAGGTCCGCCGCCATGCCCGCGCAGTCGCCGACGTTGTCGCCTACGTTGTCGGCGATCACCGCCGGATTGCGCGGATCGTCCTCGGGAATTCCGGCCTCCACCTTGCCGACCAGATCGGCGCCGACGTCGGCGCCCTTGGTGAAAATGCCGCCGCCCAGCCGGGCGAAGATCGAGATCAGCGAGGCGCCGAATGCCAGTCCCACCATCGGATGCAGCATCTCGCGCAGGTCCCACGCCGAATGAGTCGTCTGCAGGAACGCGTAGAAGCCGGCTACGCCGAGCAGGCCCAGGCCGACCACCAGCAGCCCGGTGATGGCGCCGCCGCGGAAAGCGACGTTCAACGCCGGGTTCAGCCCCAGCGTGGCCGCCTGCGCGGTGCGCACGTTGGCTCGCACCGATACGTTCATTCCGATGAAGCCGGCCGCACCCGAGAGCACCGCCCCGAGCACGAATCCGGTGGCCGTCACCAGGCCGTTGGGCAGGACCGCCGCGATCAGCACGGCCAGCACCACGCCAACCATCGCGATGGTCCTGTATTGGCGACTCAGGTAAGCCTGCGCCCCCTGCTGGATCGCCGCCGCGATCTCCTGCATGCGCGCGTTTCCTGCGTCCTGCTTCAGGATCCACGAAATCGAAACTGCGCCAGACACGACGGCAGCGCCGCCGCACAGCAGCGCAAGGGTCAACCCCGACATTGCACTCTCCTTATTGCATTTGAATTCGTTTTGAAGCTCTTACTGGCCGAGCGTCTCGCTTACTGGTCGAGAGCCTCGAACACGCGCTGACGGACCTCTTCGACCGTGCCGATTCCGTTCACGCTGCGGTATACGGGCGCGCCCGGCTCGCCGCTGCCAGCCCAGTTGCGGAAATAATCGACCACCGCACGCGTCTGCGAGTGGTACACATGCAGCCGGTTGCGGACCACGTCCTCGCGATCGTCTTCGCGCTGGATCAGCGGATCGCCCGTGAGGTCGTCGCGTCCCGGAACCTTGGGCGGGTTGAATCGGATGTGGTAGGTCCGGCCGCTTGGCAGGTGCAAGCGCCGGCCGCTCATCCGTTCAATGATCTCGGCATCCGGGACCTCGATTTCCAGCAGCACATCGACGCGGATCCCGGCCAGGCGCATCGCTTCGGCCTGCGCGATCGTGCGAGGAAAGCCATCCAGCAGGTAGCCGTTGGCGCAGTCGGGTTGCTTCATTCGTTCGGTGACCAGACCGACGATGATTTCGTCGGACACGAGCTGCCCGGCGTCCATCGCCCGCTTGGCCGCCAGCCCCAGCGGCGTGCCCGCCTTGACCGCAGCCCGCAGCATGTCGCCGGTGGAAATCTGCGGGATCGAGTAGCGCGCACAGATGAACCCGGCTTGAGTTCCCTTGCCGGCGCCCGGTGGGCCGAGCAGAATGACTCGCATTTCCCGACTCCCCCTAGGCGCTGCCGCTCCGACGCCGCGTGGTCCTGACTCGCGCGCTGTTGTTTTGAGCCACGGGCCGTGGCGCACGCAGTTTACCCGGAACGCTCCGTGGCGACGCTGCCAGCCAGCAGCGCCCGCACCCTGGCCAGGTCCTCGGGCGTATCGACCCCCGGAGGCGTCGACGCATTGATCTGCATCACCGCAATGCGCGATCCGTGCCACAGGGCTCGTAATTGCTCCAGCTTCTCGGCGAGCTCGATCGGAGACGGGCTCAACTGGCGGAAGCGTTGAAGGAAGCGTGCTCGATACGCGTACAAACCCACGTGGCGCAAGGCCTGCAGATCGTCGGGCCAGCGATCGTCCTCCTTCGCGCTTTGCGCTACGGAGGACCAATCGGCGAAATGTTCGCGCGACCAGGGAATCGGCGCACGCGAAAACAGCAGCGCCAGGCCGGCGGCGTCGGTGACGACCTTTACCACGTTCGGGTCGAACAGCTCATCGAGCCGGCGCAACGGATGCGCGACCGTCGCGATGTCGCATTCGGGGCGTGCCTGCAGCAGCTGCGCCACCGCCCGGATGGCTTCCGGGTCGATCAGCGGCTCGTCGCCTTGAACGTTGACGACCACGGCCGACGGCTCCAGGCCCAGCTGCTGCGCCGCTTCGGACAGCCGATCGGTGCCCGAGGCATGCCCGGGCGAGGTCAGAATCGACTCGACACCGTGCTCACGGCAGGCAGCCAGAATGCGCGCGTCGTCGGCGCACACCACCACGCGGGAAGCTCCGCTGGCTGCGGCCTGACGGGCCACGCGGACCACCATCGGCACTCCGGCCAGATCGGCCAGAGGCTTTTCTGGCAGGCGGCTGGAAGCCAGGCGCGCCGGGATCAGCGCGATGAAATCCGGCACGGGCGATCTTGGGTCAGCGGCCTGCGCGCTCGTCTTCGTCCAGACGACGCGCTTCGCTCTCGAGCATCACCGGGATGCCGTCCCGGATCGGGTACGCCAGACCTGCCGAGCGCGAGACCAGCTCCTGCCGATGACGGTCGTATTCGAGGGGACCCTTGGTGACCGGGCACACCAGGATGTCAAGCAGCCTTGGATCCATGTTGAGCACCGTGCAGTCGCGTTTCGATCATATCCGTGAGCCGACGATCCAGCCACGCCCGCAATGGCACGACCCACAGCCGCTCGTCGTGCGCCAGCGTGTGATCGGCCCGGCATTTTACGGCGTCTTTTTCGGTAATCAGGATTCCATCGACGCCGCTGCGGGGAAAAGGATTGTGGCGATATGCGTAGTGATCGGGCAGCGCCAGCGTCTCGAATTGCAAGCCATGATCCCGCAGCATCTGGAAGAACGACTCCGGCGTTCCGATCCCGCACGCCGCCAGCAGCCGCAGGCGGCCTTGCGCCTGCCGCCGCGCCAGCTCGGTCAGAGAAGCCCGCTGCTCGGGCTTTGCCAGACGGTAAATCTCGGAGATCTCGGTGCGAAGAAAGAAAAACGGCGAATGAATCCGCACCGGATGCACGCGCCCATTGAAGACCACCGCATCGACATTGCGCAGCCGCCGCGCCGGCTCGCGCAAGGGACCGGCCGGCAGCAGCCAGCCGTTGCCCAGACCTCGTCCGTGGATCACGGCAATCTCCACGTCGCGCGCCAGGCGGCGGTGCTGCAAGCCGTCGTCGGCCACCAGCACATCGCACGAAGGATGCATCTTCCTGAGCAGGCGCGCCGCAGCCACGCGGTCGCGGCCGATCGCCACCGGGGCGCCGGTGGCTGCCGCGATCAGCAACGGCTCGTCGCCGCACTCGGCCGCTTCGCTGCCTTCGGTCACCAGCCGCGCCTGGTGCGCCTTGCCCCCGTAGCCTCTGGACACGACCCCGGGGCGCCAGCCGCGCTGCCTGAGCAGCGAGACCAGCTCGATCACCAGCGGGGTCTTGCCGCTGCCGCCCGCATACAGATTCCCGATCACGACCACCGGAATTCCGATGCGCTCCGAATGCCTCAATCCCACCCGGTACGCGGCGGCGCCCACCGCCCTGATGAAGGCGTACAACAGGCTCGCCGGCCACAGCAGCCTGGCAATCAGGCCTCGCCCTTGCCACATCCGGCCCAGCCAGGAATGAAATTGGGTTCGCACGGGTCAGTGCACGACCGCGCCTCAGCGTCCGGCCGTCCGCCGCTGGGTCGCAAAGCTCAAATGCGTGACGCCGGCCATGCGTGCGGCCTCCATCACGGTCACCACCGCCTGATGCGGCGCCTGCGCATCGGCGTTGATCACGATCAGCGGCGATGCGTTGCCTTGCGAGGCGGCGCGCAGCAACTCGGCGAGCGACTCCGGATCGGTCATCTGCACCACTGCCTTGTCGATCGCGAACCGACCGTCGGCCGTCACCGCGACCTGGATCTCCTGCGGGCGCGTCTGCGGCCGCTCGGCATCGGCCGACGGCAGCTCGATCTGCAGCTGGGTGAAGCGCGAATACGTGGTGCTGACCGCCAGAAAGATCAACACCACCAGCAACACGTCGATCAGCGGGATCAGGTTCAGTTCCGGCTCTTCGATGAACGCGCGGCGAAATCTCATGGTTGCCTGTGGGTGATCGCTGGGGGTGATCGATGTGAGACCGCTGTTGTTCAGCCGTCGCTGCGCTTCATCAGGTTGGAACCCTCGTTATACAGCGCTTCCACCAGGTGCTGCGCCTGTTGCTCCATCTCGACCAGGAAGTCGTCCACGCGGGTGCGGAAGTGTCGGTAGGCGAGCACCGAAGGCACGGCGACGATGATGCCGAAGGCCGTGCTGTACAGCGCGACCGAAATGCCCTGGGCGAGCTGCTGGGGATTCGATCCGGCCTGCTGCGACGCGAAAATATCGATCATTCCGACCACGGTGCCGAGCAGGCCGAGCAGCGGCGCGATCGAGCCCACCGAGCCGAGCAGCGTCAGGTAGCGCGACATCTCGTGCGCGGCCCGCGCACCGGCCACTTCGATCGTGCCGGCGGCGATCCCGCGCGGCTCGCGCTCGCTGCGCAGGCCGGCGGCCAGCACGAAGCCCAGCAGCGAGCTGCGCTCGAGCCTGGCCATCACCTCGGCGGTGATCTGGCGCCTTGCGTGCAGCGCCAGCACGTCCTGCAGCAGGTTGGCGGGCAGCACGCGGGAGCGCCGCAGCGCGGCGCTGCGCTCGATGATCAGCGCCAGCGCGACTACCGAGGCAAAAATCAACGGCCAGATCGGCCAGCCGATGGCTTGAACGATCGAAAACAAATTGAAGCTCCTCCCCGAATCGCAGCAGACGCGGCTGGCCCGCAGCACGAAAACGCGCAGTGTACTGAGCGCGCCCGCCCACCTGAGCAGCGCCGCTGGCCCGCCGGTCGCCTGTGGACAAATCTGTGGACAAATCGTCTAAGCTGCGTCTGCGCAAGGGGCCAACGGTCCCAGGTGATCTGTGCTTAATTCGAATGCACCTTGAAAAACCATTTTAATTCAAGCAGTTGTTGTGCGGCTTCGGAATCGGATCGGCCCTACGCGCTGTAAGTCCTTGAAGCGCCCCGTTTGTGGACACTTTCTCGCCGTCAGGGGGCGCGCAGACTGGCCCCGATCAAGCAAACGCTGATCCAGCGCGGGTTTACCTGTCGGTCTCGGAGCTTAACCGCGCCGTTGCTCGATCTCTGGAACGGGGTTTTCCGCCGGTGCGGGTTCGCGGCGAGCTGGCTTCGCTGACGCGGGCGGCGAGCGGGCACTGGTACTTCACGCTGAAGGACCGCGCCGCGCAAGTGCGTTGCGTGATGTTCCGTTCGCGCAACGTGCTGGTGGATTTCGTGCCGACCGAAGGCGATGACCTCGAGCTGGTGGCCAGTGTGGGCCTGTATGAGCCCCGCGGCGAGTTCCAGCTGGGGGTCGAGTCGATGCGGCGTTCCGGCCAGGGGCGGCTGTTCGAGCAATTCCTGCGCTTGAAGGAACGGCTGGCCGCCGAAGGATTGTTCGACCAGGCAATCAAGCGGCCGATACCGCGGTTGCCGCGGCGCATCGGCATCGTGACGTCGCTGCAGGCGGCCGCGCTGCACGACATCGTCACCACGCTGCGGCGGCGCGCCCCGTACGTGCGGCTGATCGTGTATCCGGTGCCGGTGCAGGGGCAGGGCGCCGGCGGCCGCATCGCGCGGATGCTGGCCGTCGTTTCCGGCCGTGCCGAAGTCGATCTGGTGATCCTGGCGCGAGGCGGCGGTTCGATCGAAGATCTGTGGGCGTTCAACGAAGAGGCCGTGGCACGCGCGGTGCGCGCCTGTGCAGTCCCGGTGATCGTGGGCGTCGGCCACGAGTCCGATTTCACGATCGCGGACTTTGCCGCTGACCTGCGCGCGCCGACACCGACTGCTGCCGCCGAGCTGGCCGCGCCCGACCGCGACGGCCTGCTGCAATCGGTGCGCCACCGCTGGACCCGGGTCCGACAGCTCACCCACAACCGGCTTCGCGCGCAGACTCAAAGGCTGGACTTCGCGCTGCGCACGCTGGCCGCTCCGCGGGCGCCGATCCGCGGCCTGCAGGCGCGCCTGGCCGCTCTGCGGGCCCGGATGGCGGTAGTCCGTGCGGGCCTGCTGTCGGCGCGCGCTGCGCGCGTGGCGGCCGACGTGCGGCGGATGGCGGTGATCCGCGCGGGCCTTTTGTCGGCGCGCATTGCGCGCGTGGCCGCGGACGTGCGCGCGCTGCAGGCGCTCGATCCGCACCAGGTGGTCGGCCGCGGCTACGCGCTGGTGCGTGACGAGCACGGTCAGCTCGTGACCGACTCCGGGCAACTGAAGGCGGGACAGGCCCTCGAACTGGAGCTCGCGCGCGGCGCAGCACAGGTGCGGGTCGAAACGACGCGTCGTTGACCGCAGGTTGATGCGCGCATTCGCGCGTTGCGCATTCGTGCGAGCGGCGTAATTGTCGCAGTGTGGTTGCTGTCCCCGGTTGCGTGCTAGATTCCGGGCCCTTGCCGAATATCCAAGAAACAAGGGGGGAATATGGGCGCGATATTTCAGTCGCTTGGGCGAACGGTTGTCGCCGGAATCGTCTTGCTGGTGATCATCGTGGTGCTGGTCGGAGCTACGACCGGCAGCTGGACTCACGTCGACCATGCCTGGTCGGCGTTCTTCATGCGGTGGCTGCACATCCTGTCGGGCGTGATGTGGATCGGGCTGCTGTGGTATTTCAACTTCGTCCAGACTCCTTCGATGCCGAAGATACCGGATGAACAGAAGCCCGCGATCACCAAGGTGATCGCTCCCGAGGCGCTGTTCTGGTTCCGCTGGGCGGCTCTGTCGACTGTGGTCACGGGGCTGCTGCTGGCGACGATGAACGGGTACATCGGTCAGGCGCTGACCCTGACCCGTCCGTTCCACCCCATCGGCATCGGCATGTGGCTGGGGCTGATCATGGCCTTCAACGTGTGGTTCCTCATCTGGCCGAACCAGAAAAAGGTGCTGGGTATCGTTGCAGCTGACGCCGATCAGAAGAAGGCGGCGGCGCGCATTGCGGGGCTGGCCTCGCGCTTCAACACGATGGCCTCGATTCCGATGCTGTACTGCATGGCGGCCCAGTCGCACGGGGGGTTCTAGAGGCAACCACCCTCTCCCCCACCCCTCTCCCACTCGCGTGGGAGAGGGGAGTTAGAGCGAAGCTTCTCCGGCTGGCGAGAGATGGGGGTTAGAAAGTCCCCTGGCCCGCGAAGCGGGGGAGGGGCAGGGGAGAGGGTCGTCGCAACATCAGTTTTTCGATCCGGGCCGCTCTCCCGGCAGCCCCTTGATCACCGTCTGGCCTGGCTTCAGGCCGCGCTCGGCAAACCAGCCGCTCGCCATTTCGAGCGCAAACGGCACCTCGCGCCTGGCGCAATGGATCTGGTCGGTGTTGGGCTGCATCTCCTCGACGTTCACGATGCGGCCATCGGCCTGGATGAACGCCACCGACAGCGGGATCAGCGTGTTGCGCATCCACATGCAGGCTTTCATGGCTGGATCGAACACGAACAGCATGCCGTGATTCGGTTGCAGCCGGTCGCGATGCATCAAGCCGAGCTCGCGCGACGGCTCGTCGGCCGCGACCTCGGCGGTGATCAGGTGCACCCCTGCGGTCAGCGACAGCGTTGGCAGCGTTGGAGCGCTTTGCTGGGCGCAGGCCGGGACCATGGCCAGCAGCGCGGCGATCGTGACGAGCAGGCGGATCGGGCTCATAAACAGGGCGGATAGACGGCCGGGCAGCGCGCAAGCGGACGCAGCAGGATATCGAAAAGCGCCGGCGTCGGCAGCCGCCGACCGGCAACCGGTCGTGATCGCCGTCAGACAGGGGCCGGCGGCGGTCGGCGCTAAACTCGTCTGCCCCGTCACGCGCCGCCGCCGGTGCGCATGAGCCGGGGCCCGCCCGCATCCGATCCGCCGTTTCCGGAGATGTCATGTTCGAACACATCCAGATTCCCGCCCAAGGCAGGAAAATCACCGTCGGTTCCGACTACGCGCTGACGGTGCCCGACAACCCGATCGTTTCGTTCATCGAGGGCGACGGCACCGGAGTGGACATCACGCCCGTGATGATCAAAGTGGTCGATGCCGCGGTCGCGAAGGCATACGGCGGGCGGCGCAAGATCGCCTGGATGGAGCTGTACGCCGGCGAGAAGGCGACCAAGGTGTACGGCCCGGACATGTGGCTGCCAGAGGAGACGCTGACCGCGCTGCGCGAGTACGTGGTGTCGATCAAGGGGCCGCTGACCACGCCCGTCGGCGGCGGCATCCGCTCGATCAACGTTGCACTGCGGCAAGAGCTGGACCTGTACGTCTGCCTGCGTCCCGTGCGCTATTTCAAGGGCGTGCCGAGCCCGGTGCGCGAGCCCGAGAAGACCGACATGGTGATCTTCAGGGAAAACTCCGAGGACATTTACGCCGGCATCGAATACGAGGCCGAGACCGACAAGGCCCGCAAACTGATCGCGTTTCTGCAGGATGAGCTGGGCGTGCGCAAGATCCGGTTTCCGCAGACCTCGGCCATCGGGATCAAGCCGGTTTCACGCGAAGGAACGGAACGGCTGGTGCGCAAGGCGCTGCGCTACGCGGTCGACCAGCGCCGCAAGTCGGTGACCTTCGTGCACAAGGGCAACATCATGAAATTTACCGAGGGCGCGTTCGCCAAGTGGGGCTACGCGCTGGCGCAACGCGAGTTCGGCGCCACGCTGCTCGACGGCGGACCGTGGATGAAAATGCCGGCGCCGCACGGTGAAGTGGTGGTCAAGGACGTGATCGCGGACGCGTTCCTGCAACAGATCCTGCTGCGGCCGGCCGAGTACGATGTGATCGCTACGCTGAACCTGAACGGCGATTACATCTCCGATGCGCTGGCGGCCCAGGTGGGCGGCATCGGAATCGCGCCGGGAGCCAATCTGTCCGACTCGGTGGCGATGTTCGAGGCCACCCACGGCACTGCACCGAAATACGCCGGCAAGGACTACGTGAATCCGGGGTCAGAAATTTTGTCGGCCGAAATGATGCTGCGCCACATGGGCTGGGGCGAGGCCGCGGACCTGATCGTCAGGGCGATGGAAACGACGATCCTGCAAAAGACCGTCACCTACGATTTCGCGCGGCTGTTGCCCGGTGCCACCCAGGTGTCGACCTCCGGCTTCGGCCAGGCCTTGATCGCCCGGATGTAAGACGAGGGGCGAAAAAAAAGCCCCTGGGCGGGGCTTCTTCGCGACGCACGCCTGTCAGGTGTTCGGTGTGATATTGGAAGCTTGTTTGCCTTTCGGCCCCTGAACGACCTCGAAGGCCACTTTCTGGCCTTCCTTAAGCGTCTTGAATCCAGTGACCTGGATTGCAGAAAAATGGGCAAAAAGATCTTCTCCGCCGTCGTCGGGCGTGATGAATCCATACCCCTTCGCGTCGTTAAACCACTTCACAACACCCGTTGCCATTTGTTTTCCCTCTCCAGCCATAGTTCCAACCGAGGCGGCCAAACGCGCCATTTCTCTCCTCCTCAGCGTGCGTGTCCCGCCTACTGCACCGGCCGGAACCGGCGCGTCTCACCACCCTTCGGCATGCGAAGCGCGTACGGGATTGGGGGATTTTTCGGACAATGCGGGTCAGCGTCAAGACCCGTTAACGAGGTGCTTGCGCGCTCGGTTGCGCCCGCCCCGCGAGCCGGTTTCGGGCCTGCATAACGCGGGAAAACCCCCGGCTTGGGGGCCGAAACGCACGCATATCGGCGGCGCCCGTAGTTTAAAACTCCGGGTGTGGGCCCAACATTGAAGGCTGTGCGTGGCTCAGCGGCGAAACGCGCCGTTTTCGTGGCTCAGATCGGCGTTCCGGAGGCTCCGAAGCGGCGCGGATTTCACTTATGATTATCCGCGTAATGCCCAACGCCGGGATGCGCTGAGGTTTTTTACAATGCGCGTATGAGCCATCAGATCGGCGAAGGAACGGTGGTCGAGAAGCAGGCTTCTCGAGTCAAGCCACCACCGATGTATCAGGTCGTTCTGTTGAACGACGATTTCACTCCTATGGAGTTCGTGGTGGGCGTGTTGCAGAAGTTCTTCGGCAAAGGCCGCGAGCAAGCGACCCAGATCATGCTGAAAGTCCACCATGAGGGACGCGGCGTATGCGGCGTCTACCCGAGGGATCTGGCGGCCAGCAAAGTCGAACAGGTTTGCAGTTATTCAAGGCAGCACCAGCACCCGTTGCAGTGCGTGATGGAGGAAGCATGATCGCGCAGGAACTGGAAGTCAGTTTGCACATGGCCTTTGTCGAGGCCCGACAGGCGCGACACGAATTCATCACGGTCGAGCACCTGCTGCTGGCCTTGCTGGACAATCCGTCCGCGGCCGAGGTGTTGCGCGCCTGCGCCTGCAACATCGAAGATCTGCGCAAGAGCCTGCAGAACTTCGTGTCCGACAACACGCCGGTGCTGCCGCAGAGCTCGGAAGCCGATACGCAGCCGACGCTGGGCTTTCAACGCGTGATCCAGCGGGCGATCATGCACGTGCAGTCCACCTCCAACGGCAAGAAGGAGGTCACCGGGGCCAACGTGCTGGTGGCCATCTTCGGCGAGAAGGACTCGCACGCGGTGTACTACCTGCACCAGCAGGGTGTCACTCGGCTGGACGTCGTCAACTACATCTCGCATGGCATCACCAAAGCCCCGCAGGGCGAGGAAAAAGCCAAGCCTCAGGGCGACCAGGACGCGGACGGCCCGGAAGGCCGCGAGCAGAGCTCGCCGCTGGAGCAGTACACGCAGAACCTGAACACGCTGGCGCGCGACGGCAAGATCGACCCGCTGATCGGCCGCGAGCCGGAAGTCGAGCGCGTGATCCAGGTGCTGTGCCGCCGGCGCAAGAACAACCCGCTGCTGGTGGGCGAGGCGGGCGTGGGCAAGACCGCGATCGCCGAGGGTCTGGCGTGGCGCATTTTCAAGGGCGAGGTGCCCGAGATCCTGGAAAAGGCCACGGTGCACTCGCTGGACATGGGCGCGCTGCTGGCCGGCACCAAGTACCGCGGCGACTTCGAGCAGCGGCTGAAGGCGGTGCTCAAACAGCTCAAGGCGAGCCACAACGCGATCCTGTTCATCGACGAGATCCACACGCTGATCGGGGCCGGATCGGCCTCGGGCGGCACGCTGGACGCGTCCAACCTGCTGAAGCCGGCGCTTTCCACCGGGCAGCTGAAGTGCATCGGGGCCACCACGTACAACGAGTACCGCGGGATCTTCGAAAAGGACCACGCGCTGTCGCGGCGCTTCCAGAAGATCGACGTGACCGAGCCGACGGTGCAGCAGACGATCGAGATCCTGAAGGGCCTGAAGTCGCGCTTCGAGGAGCACCACGGCGTGAAGTATTCGACCGGTGCGATCACGGCGGCCGCGGAGCTGTCGGCCCGCTACATCAACGACCGGCACCTGCCGGACAAGGCGATCGACGTGATCGACGAGGCCGGAGCGGCCCAGCGGATCCTGCCGCTGTCCAAGCGCAAGAAGACGGTCGGCAAGAACGAGGTCGAGGACATCATCGCAAAGATCGCGCGCATACCGCCGCAGACGGTGTCGAGCGACGATCGCACCCAGCTGAAGAACCTGGACCGGAACCTGAAGAACGTCGTGTTCGGGCAGGACGAGGCGATCGAGGCGCTCGCCTCGGCGATCAAAATGGCGCGCTCCGGCCTGGGCCGGCCGGAAAAGCCGATCGGCGCGTTCCTGTTTTCGGGGCCCACCGGGGTGGGCAAGACCGAGGTGGCGCGCCAGCTCGCGTTCACGCTGGGCATCGAGCTGATCCGCTTCGACATGTCCGAGTACATGGAGCGCCACGCGGTCAGCCGCCTGATCGGCGCGCCTCCGGGTTATGTGGGCTTCGACCAGGGCGGACTGCTGACCGAGGCGATTTCCAAGAAGCCGCATTCGGTGCTGCTGCTCGACGAGATCGAGAAGGCGCACGCGGACATCTTCAACATCCTGTTACAGGTGATGGACCACGGCACGCTGACCGACAACAACGGGCGCAAGGCGGACTTCCGCAACGTGATCGTGATCATGACCACCAATGCGGGTGCCGAAGCCCTGCAGAAGGGGATGATCGGATTCAGCTCCAACCGGGCGCCAGGCGATGAAATGGCGGAGATCCGGCGCATGTTCTCGCCCGAGTTCCGCAACCGGCTCGACGCGATCATCAGCTTCCGTTCGCTCGACGAGCAGGTGATCCTGCGGGTGGTCGACAAGTTCCTGATGCAGCTGGAAGAGCAGCTGCACGAGAAGAAGGTGGACGTGGCCTTCAGCGATGCGCTGCGCGCCTTCCTGGCCAAGAAGGGATTCGACCCGGTGATGGGCGCGCGCCCGATGGCGCGCCTGATCCAGGACACCGTGCGCCGGGCGCTGGCCGACGAGCTGCTGTTCGGGCGCCTGGCCAACGGCGGCAAGGTCGATGTCGATGTCGACGACAACGGTGGAGTCAAGCTGGACTTTCCGCCCGCCGACAACGGCGACGCGCCCCAGCCGGAGCGCGGCGAGCCGGTGCTGTCCGAATAGCGCGCCTCGTGTTCGGTTCGAGCGCGCTGGCGCGCTCGCTTCTGTCGCTGGCGTTGCTGGACCCGGCGATGGCCGCTGTGGCGGCCGACGCCACTCCCGCGCAAGCCGCCCCGGCGGCCCAACCGGCGCCAGCGGCGCAGGCCCCGGCCCCGCCGGCCGAGGTCGGCCTGTGGCAGACCATCAGCGATAAGACCGGCAAGCCCGAGGGCTACATTCGCATCGCGCCGGTCGGCGACGAGCTGCGCGGCACGATCGAGCGCGGCATGCCGGGCGACGATCCGAACGAGCTGTGCACCAAGTGCCCCGGCGAGCGCAAGAACCAGCGCAAGATCGGAATGACGATCATCACAGGCCTGCATCGCAAGGATGGCTCGTGGGTCGGCGGCGAGATCCTGGACCCGGACAGCGGCACGCTGTACCGGTGCCGGATACGAGCGACCGATGCGGGCCGCAAGCTGGAAGTTCGCGGCTATATCGGAATTTCGCTGCTGGGCCGCACCCAGACCTGGCTGCGCGCCGAGTAGCCGGCAGGCCCGCTTGTCCGCCCTGTCGGCTACGGCGGGCAGGCCCGCATACCGTCGACCGGGACGGACTGATTTTGGTCCATCAGGAGCGGGCGCAGGCGCTCGTACTCGCATTCGAGTGTCGGCAGGATCGACGAAGCGTCGCTGACTTTGCCGGCTCGCGCGAAGGCTTCGATTTGCTCGCACAATTGCGCCACGCGGACCGCGCCCAATTCGCGGCTGCTGCCGCGCAGCGAGTGAGACGCCCGCCCCATCTCGAGCGCATCGCCCGATAAGGCGGCCTGGCGCAGCCTGGCCAGGATGTTCGGCACCGTTTCGAGATACAAGCCGATCACGCGCTCTGCCAGCTGCGGTCCGGAGTTTTTGAGCGAGCGCACCATCTCCAGACGGCTCGGATCGAGTCGGACCGGCGATGCCGGATCGGCCTCCATCACCGGGCTGGCCGCCTCGCGCCGGCCATCCTGCTGGGGCGCCTCGGCGCGCTGGCAGGGCATCCATCGTGTCATCACGTCCCGCAGCGCTTCCAGCGTGAACGGTTTGGACAGGTAATCGTCCATGCCGGCCGCCAGGCTCGCGTCCCGATCGCCCTCCATCGCGTGCGCCGTCACGGCGATAATGGGGATGTGCGCAGGGCGCCCGTCAGCCGGGGCGCCGCGCTGCGCCTCGCCGGCACGGATCGCGGCCGTCGCGGCAAAGCCGTCCATCTCCGGCATCTGGCAGTCCATCAGCACCAGATCGAAGGGCGAGGCCTGCAGCGCCCTGACGGCCTGCGCCCCGTTGCTGACGATGGTCAGATCGCACCCGATGGCATCGATCATGTGCTGGGCCACCGCCTGGTTCACCGGGTTGTCCTCGGCCAGCAACACCCGTCCTCCCAGGCGCGGCAATGCCGGCGTCGCGCTGCCAGGATCGGGTGCGGCCGCAACCGTCTTGCGCAGCGTGGCCGCGATGCGGCGGTAAAGATCCAGGCGCCGCACGGGCTTGGTCAGGTAAGCGCTGATTCCCAGGTCGCGCGCCGCCGTGCTTTCTCCTTCCGAATGCAGCGAGGTCAACATGATCAGCGGCAGCTGCGCGAGCCTGGGCTCGCGCCGGATGGCCGCCGCCAGGGACAGCCCGTCCATATGGGGCATCTTCATGTCCAGGATGGCGAGCTGGTACGGCTGGCCGGCCACCGAGGCGGCGATGGCCGCCTGCAGCCCGTGCTGGCCGCTCGGTTCGGCGTGGACCTGCATGCCGGCGGCCTGCGTCTGCTGACACAGGATTTCGCGATTGGTCGGATTGTCTTCGACGATCAGCAGGCGCACGCCCCGCAGGTCGGGCGCATCGGCCACGGTTGCAGTGTCGGTTGCCAGTCGCAACGGCACGCTGAAGCGAAAGGTCGACCCGCGGCCCGGCACGCTGCCCGCGGTGAGCTGTCCGCCCATCATCTCGACCAGCTGGCGCGAAATGGCCAGTCCGAGGCCGGTTCCGCCGTATTTGCGTGTGGTCGAGCTGTCGGCCTGAGAAAACGGCTGGAACAGGCGAGGCAGTACAGACGGCTCGATCCCGGTGCCGGTGTCGGTTACCGAGAAAGTCAATTGCGCGCAGCGCGGATCGGGCGGGGCCGTTTCGGACCGCTCGACCTGGACCAGGACCTCGCCGCTGTGAGTGAACTTCACTGCGTTGGAAAGCAGGTTCACGAGCACCTGCCGCAGCCGGGTCGGGTCGCCCTGTGCGTGCACCGGCACCGCCGGCGCGATCCGGCACAGCAGCTCGAGCCCCTTGCGGTGCGCCGATTGCGCGGCCAGCTCGGACACATCTTCCACCAGCTCGCGCAGATCGAAGTCGACGCTCTCGAGCTCCATGCGGCCGGCTTCGATCTTGGAGAAGTCCAGGATGTCGTCGATCACGCGCAGCAGGGCCTCCCCGGAGCTGTGGGCCGTCTGCACGAATCGCCGCTGCTTGTCGGTGAGGTGGGTGTGCAGCAGAAGCTCCGTCATGCCGAGCACGCCGTTCATCGGGGTTCTGATCTCGTGGCTCATGTTGGCCAGGAACTGCGACTTGGCCTTGCTGGCCGCCTCGGCACCCTCCTTGGCCTTGGTCAGTTCGGACGTACGGGCGGCAACCTCCTGTTCCAGGTCTTCGCGATGGCGCTGCAAGGCGGCGTCGCGCACCTGGATCTCGCCGAGCATGGTGTTGAAACCGTCGATCAGCACGCCGATCTCGTCCCGGTTGCCCGCCGGGGCGCGCAGCGAGTAGTTGCGCTGCGCCGACACCTGTTCGGTCATCGCCGCCAGGTTCAACAGCGGCTGGGTTATCCCGCGGTGGGCGCGGCGCGACAGCAGGTAGGCGAGCAGCATCGACACCAACCAGACGATCCAGGCAGCCCCGACGTACCAGCGCAGCTGGCGGTACCATTGCCCGAGGCTGTACACGGTCTCGACCCGGCCGATGGTCTCCTGTTCCAGCCAGATTCCTGAATACACGCGCAGCGTGTCCGAGGAGAATGCGTAGCGGATGTGGATCGGTATCAGCGGCGCGCTGGCGTCTCCGGAGGGCATCAGGATCGATTGAGGCTCCGTGCCGGCGGCGGGGAGCGTGAACGGATCGACGTCGGTCCTGCTGAACCGGGCGAACGGCTGACCGTCCTGATCGATGATGCGGGCCGCTACCACGTTGGGCTCGACCCGGAGCGCCGACAGCGTGTCCTGAGCCGACTTCCGGTCGCCGAAGGTCAAGGCCGCCGCGCTGTTCTTGCCGACAACCTCGCTGAGCGTGGCGACCTTCTGCACGATTTCGTAGCGCAGCAGGAACAGGTGGTAACCGAGCACCAGCGTAAAAAGCAGCAGTACGGCCACGCTGCTGGCGACCAGCTGCATCGCCGTGAGCTTGCTGCGGATCGACAAATGGCGAAACTGGATCTTCACTGGCCGTCCTCGCGGACTTCGGTCTGTACGATCCTGGCAAGCTTCAGAAGCTGCGAATTGATTTGCAGCAGAGCGCGGCGAGCCTGGTCCTGGTTGATGGAGAAGTGGACGTTGCTGTCGAGCTCGTACAGGCCGATCACGCCACCGGCCTCGGCGAAGCGGTCCATATCGCTGATCGTCAGGACGCTGAGACCGGACACCGCGCGCACCACCTGGGTCAGCCGCGCGCGCTCCGTTCTGGCCACGAACAGGATGTGGCACGACCTGGCGTCCTCCAGGTGGACTCGACGGCGCAAGCGCAACTCATGGCCCTGGGCCACCTTGTGGTCGATCGTGTCGAGCGCCGATCCGAACGCATCGTCGCCGATCACGCAAACCATCAGCGGTGCCTGGGGTTGCGCGAAGGCCGTCGCCGGCCACTGCACGAACTTGGCGAAGTTGTAAATGAAGGCCGCCTTGATCTCGTACTCGGCAAGCGGCTCGGCCTGGGCCGGTCGCGGGCTGGACAGGCAGAAGAACGCACAGACGAGCGCCGTCAGGGCGGCGCCCAGGCGCAACGGCCGGCGCGAAACGCGGGCGCTCGCCATGGCCTGCGGGCAGGGCGTTGTGGCAACCGCCGCCGCTGCGCCTTCCGAAGAGTAGCCGCAGAGGGTCAAGATGCGCCCGTCAGAACGTATAAGTGAGCTTGAGCAGGAAGCTGCGACGCGGCTGAGGAACGGTGTCGAGCCCCGCATTGGACAGCGCGGCCGAAGCCGGATCCGAGTAGTCCGTGTCGAACAGGTTGTAAACGCGGAAAGAAGCCGTCAGGGACTCGGTCAGGGCGGGATCGAGCAGTGTCAGGTTGGTCACTGTGTGCCCACCGACCTCGCCCCCGATCGACTTGCGGCGGCTCATCGACTGGACCTCCAGTCCGCCCCTGAGCGCGGCGATCCCGATCGGGCCGGTGAGGTTCAGCTTGGCCAGTTGCCGAGGTGAATTGATCGGCGTGGAGTCGGAGCCCGAGTCGCTGGCGCCAAGGTCTTCGGCTACCTGGTAGCTGTAGCTGGCGCGCAGCCGCGCGCCGTTGTCCCACACCTGCTCGGCCTCGAGCTGAGCGCCGCGCGACTGGACGCGACCGACGTTGCGATATTGCAGCAGGTTCGTGGACGGATCGGAAACGTCGTCGATCAGGTCGCTGATACGGTACTGGAACACGGAGGCCGTCAGGCGCAGGTGGTTGCGGACAATCTGCTCCAGCGCGATTTCGGCGGTTCGGATGCGCTCGGGCTTGAGGTTCGGATTCGCCTCCTGGACGTTGGCCTGGCTGGCGAACTGTTCCCAGGCGCTGGGGGCCCGAAATGCCGATCCGTACATCAGCTTGAGCGAGCGGCCCGGGTCCGGGGCGTAAATGAGCGCCACGCGGGGACTGGTCACGCCCCCGGCAAGCGGCTCGATGTCGTAACGCAGCCCGGCGTCGAAGATCAGGCCCGGTCGTATCGTGTATTGGTCCTGCGCATACACGCCGACCTGGTTGGCCCGGTGACGGCTGTCGACGTACTGGACGAACGGCTGCTGGTCGTAGTTGAACTGATCGCGCCGGTACTCGTCCCGATAGTCCACGCCGGCGATGATTTTGTGTGCCTCGAACGGGTGCGCGCGCAGCTTCAGCTCGGAGCCCCACCACTGGGCGCGGGCGGCATCCTTGTTTTCGATCGCTTGGCCGCTGACGGGGTCGACGTAGGGAAAGTTGCCGTCATACGGGTAGCTGCCGTAATTGACCCGTGCGCTCAGGTCCAGCTCGCGCGCCAGGTTGCGTTCGTACAGGACATCGATGAAGCTCTGGGTGTCGACCACATTGGCACGCGGGTCCTGAAAATCGGAATCGAGCGCATAGCTGGCGGCCGCCGCGCCTTTTTTGCGCGTGGAGTACCCGGCCTCCAGGCGCAAGCCCTCGAAGGAGACCTTGGCGAACGCGCTCTTGTACTCGTCGTAGTTCAGGCCGGAGGGGGTGACATCGGGCGTGGCCGACTGGGAGTTGGTAAACCTCAGGTTTTCGCCACGGCTGTGGTAGCCGGTGGCCGACAGCAGGAACTCGACGCCGCTTTCCAGTTGCCGTCCGTAGGTCGCCCGCGCCTTGCTGGTTCCGAAGCTTCCGGCCTCAACCGAGGCCTGCGCGCCGGCCAGCGACTTGGCGCTCCTCGTGATCACGTTGATCACGCCGAAGAAGGCGTTGCTGCCGTACACGGCCGAGCCCGGCCCGGGAACGAACTCGACCCGGTCGATCAGATCCACGTCGAGCAGGAAATCGGTGCCCAGCGGCGCGGTGTTGTAGACGCTGTCGTTGACGCGATAGCCGTCGATCAGCAGCAGGACTCGCGAGTTGTAGTCGCCCGGCCGGCCAAACCCATCGACGCCCAGATACGTGTACATGGTGTCGGTTCGCACGTACAGCCCGCGGATGCTGGCCAGGATGTCGGCCAGCGTTCGATATCCGTAGGCCTTGATGTCGGCCGAGGAGATGACCGTCACCGCCGATGGTGCTTCGCTGCGCTTTTGAGGGAAACGGGAGGCCGTTTCCACGTCCAGGTTCATCAACTGCTCGAGGTCGAGGCGGGTCAGATCGCGATTCGACCCCTCGTCGGACTCGGCCGCCCGCGGGTTCGCGCAGAGCAGGGCGGCGCACAGCACGGCGCCGAGCCGCCCCGCGAGGGGGGCCCGCACCCGGTGCCCGATCCAGGCGGTTGCATGCCGCATCAACGACTCCAGCCGGTTTTTCACCCCTCGATAGTGGCGAAACGGATCCAATGCCGGCGGGCGGAAAAGGGTTCGTTTCCGCGCTCTGCCAGGGCGAACGAAGCGTTAAAGAAGCGGCCTGTGCGTATTGCTACTTATTCCGGTCGGAGAGCCGCCGCTATTCGCCCGGCATTTCGAGCGGCGAAACGTGTAAGAGGCATCAGCGATCGCCCCGAGGCGTAGGGTTTGGCCGACTGCTGCCGGGCCAAACGTCACGTTCACGGCGTGCGTCCCGCTCCGGGCTAGCGTCGTTGCGCGATCGGCAGCGGCGGATCGCGCGGTCAGGGTTCGGGGAAACCTCGCGGGCAATCGACCGCCGACTGCGAATCTGACACACGTCTGTCAATCTGGAGATGCGATCATTCGGACGAACGCCGATTAGGCTTTGACATTTGATGCGGGCGAACTTATCTTGAGTGAGAAGAGCTTCGAGTGCCTGCATCACGAAGTAAACAGAAGAAATCTCAACCCGCGGGGGAAATTTTGCTACTCAAGACGGCGCCATTGATAAAGCATTCTGTCCGGTCCCCGGACCCGATTGAGCGATCCGAAGGCGCGCCAGCCGCGCTGTTGCTGCACGGACTGGGCGGAAGTCCGGCCGAAATGCGCAGTCTGGCGCGGTGCCTGCAGCAGGCCGGCTTCTCGGTCCATGTTCCTGCCATCCCGGGCTGCGGGTTCGGCACGCGGGCCGACCCGTTCGACACCGGTACCTGGGAACAGTGGGTCGCTTACGCCAGCGGCGCGCTGGAGACCTTGAGTCAGCGGCACGACCGGATTTATGTGGCCGGCCTGTGCATCGGTGCCGTGGTCGCGCTGCGGCTGGCGATCGAGCACCCGCGGCAGATCAGCGCCGTGTCGCTGATCTCGACCACGCTGCACCACGACGGCTGGGCCACGCCCTGGTATTGCCGGGTGGCGCGGCTGGCATGCCACACCCCGCTCGGGCGGCGTGCCAAGCTGCACGAGCGGTTTCCATACGGTCTGAAAAACGAGCGCTTGCGGGAACGGATTGCGCGGGCCATGCACACCGAAGGCAATTCGGCGGCCGGGGCCGAATTCCTGCCGCTGTCGGGGCTGCACCAGGCCTATCGGCTGAGCGCGGCAGTGCGCCGCGACATCCGTCAGGTGAAGACGCCCTGCCTGGTGCTGCATTCGATCGACGATGATGTCGCGAGCACGCGCAGCGCGGAGTTCGTCGCGCGCAACGTGGACACATCGGAGGTCAGGACCATTCTGTACCGGGAGAGCTATCACATCCTGACGATGGATAACGACAAAGAAGCGGTGGCCGACGAGACGATCGGGTTTTTCCGGCGCCACGGTGCCGAAGCGAAGAAACCGGAGCGCGTACGTGAGCGCGGCGAACCGGCGCTTGGGTCGGTTGCCGACGAGGCCTCGATGGATGTGAACACCTGGATGCCGGGCTTCGACCCAGGGCCGGCGAACCGGAGCGAGGCCGTCAGCGACGCGCTGGATCTGACCCTGCTCAGCAGCGTTGCCGCCGTCTGACTAGCGCCCGCCGGTGCTGCCGAAGCCCCCGGCGCCGCGCTCGCTGAGCTCGAACGAATCGACCAGGTTGGGCACCACCTGAACGACGGGAATCACCACGAGCTGGGCGATGCGGTCCAGCGGCTGGATCGCGAAGGCCTCGGCGCTGCGGTTCCACAGCGAAACCATGATCTGACCTTGATAGTCGGAGTCGATCAGGCCGACCAGGTTGCCGAGCACGATGCCATGCCGGTGTCCAAGGCCCGAGCGCGGAAGGATTACAGCCGCGTAGCCGGGATCGGCCAGGTGGATCG
>DATBCD010000116.1:0-2048 GCA_036270655.1 Burkholderiaceae bacterium | reverse complement strand
TGCGGTCCTCGGGCGCCGCCCAGCGCGACACGGCGCGCGGCGCGTCGTGGTTGGAGAACGCCCAGCTCGGCCAGCCGGTGCCCGGCGTGTCCGGCCAGGCGTCCATGGCTGCGCGCACGAGCGCGGGGCTCACCCGGTCGGCGTACAGGAAATTGAAGCCGTACGCGGTGTGCAGGCGCTGCGTCCCCTGGGTGTAGGTGGGCATGTCCGACTCGGCACCCTCGCCACCGATCTCGGCCACGGTGAACCGCCCCCCGTACTCTTCGGTCAGAGCGCGGATGCGCTCGAGGAACGGGATCATTTCCGGCTGCGATCGGTTGTGCAGGGCCTGCTGGAATTCCGACGAGCGTCGCGGCGGCCGCCCGCCGGGCAGCGCCGGCGGGTTATCGCGCAGCTGGCGGTCGTGCATGGCATGGTTGATGGCGTCGAGGCGGAACCCGTCCACGCCGCGGTCCAGCCAGAACCGCATGCATTTGAACAGCGCGTCCTGCACGGCAGGGTTGTGCACGTTCAGGTCGGGCTGCTCGCGCAGGAAGTTGTGCATGAAATACTGGCGGCGGCGGGCGTCCCAGGTCCACGCCGAGCCGCCGAACAGCGACTGCCAGTTGTTCGGGGGCGTGCCGTCGGCGCGGGCGTCGGCCCACACGTACCAGTCGCTGCGCGGGTTGTCGCGGCTGATACGGCTCTCTTTGAACCAGGGATGCTGGTCCGAGGTGTGCGAGAGGACCTGGTCGATGACGACCCGCAGGCCGAGCTCGTGCGCCCTCCTCAGCAGCCGGTCGAAGTCCGCAAGATTGCCGAAGATCGGGTCGACATCGCAGTAGTTGCTGATGTCATAGCCGAAGTCCTTCATCGGGGAGGTAAAAAAGGGCGACAGCCAGATGGCGTCGACGCCGAGGGAGGCAACGTAGTCCAGGTGCGCGGTGATCCCGGCCAGGTCGCCGATGCCGTCGCCGTTCGAGTCGGCGAAGCTGCGCGGATAGATCTGGTAGATCGCCGCGCCGCGCCACCAGTCGGCGGCCGGATCGGCCAGCGTTGCGGGCGCGGTGCTCAAGGGCCGGCTTCCGCTTCGCAGGCGATGTAGCCGAGCTCCGGAACATGCACCCGGTAGCTGCCGGGCGCTGCGCTCTGAGCCGTGCACTCTCCATGGAGGGCCCGGAACCGGCCGGAGTGCGCGTCCACGCGGATCACCGCATCGATCGCCTGAAGCGAGGTATTGAAGGCCAGCACGATCTCGTGGCCGTCGGCCGGATCGAAGCGCGATACGGCGAACAGGCCCGGGCTGTCGGCAGCCGCGCGCGTCTGCTGCCGGCCCATGAGCAGCGCCGGATGCGCGAGGCGCAGGTGCGCCAGCTCGCTGATCGCGCGGTACAGCGGGTGCGAAGTCTGATAGTGATCGCCGGCGTCGGGCGAGGCAGCGCCAAGCCGCGCTTCGTGGGCGTAGTGCTCGACCCGGGTCGCGAACATGTCCTGCCGTGCGCTCGCGTCCCCGCCGTCGCCGAGGAAGCCCTGCTCATCGCCGTAGTACAGCACCGGCACGCCGCGCAGCGTCAGCAGTAGTGCGTCGGCGAGCAGCACGCGCCGGAGCTGCTCGCCGGCTTCGATCTTCGGCCGGGCGCGGCGCACGAAGTAACCGAAACGGCCGGCGTCGTGATTGCTGACGAAAGTCGGGAGCTGGCGGGCCGTGGCCGCGCCGTCCGGATACACCTCATCATCGGCGAACAGGCGGGCGAGCCTGGCCGTACCCGCCTCGCCGGCGACCGCATCATGCACGGCCACGGCGAAGGCGAAATCGAGCACGGCCGGCAGCTGGTCTTCGCGCACGTGCCTGGCGAGCAGCGCCGTATCCATTTTGTCAGTCGCGACTTCGCCGAACATGTGGAAGTGACTGATGCCCACCGCGGCGGCGCGGGAGCGCATCGCCGGAACGAAGGCCCGCCAGAATTCCGGGTTGACGTGCTGCGCGGTGTCGATGCGGAAGCCGTCGATGCGGTACTGCTCGATCCAGTAACTGAAGATCTCGATCATTCCGTTCACGACGCGCGGAT
>DATBCD010000115.1:0-44926 GCA_036270655.1 Burkholderiaceae bacterium | reverse complement strand
CGGCCGGCGCTACGGCGAGCACGGGCATCCACCCCGCGACCCTGACCGTCGACGGCAGCGGCCAGCCGATCCCGATCGAAGGCTTCGAGCCGACTGCCTACCCGACCCCGCCATTCACTTCGGCAACGGCGCCGTCTGGCTGGACCGCACCGACGGGAGCGCCCTCCTACTGGGGCGGCGACATCCTGCAACTGCAGATCGCCAGTGGGGCCCCGGTGCGGGTGACCAACATGGACACCACGAACGGGAACCTCACGATCGTCGCGCCCACGGCCAGCACGGGCAACTTCAACTCGAGCAACTATGCGCTGCTGGCGAACTGTTCTGCAGCGGCGGTTTTTCAGGTCCAGAGCGCATCCACGGCGTCGGGATTCTCGACGCTGGGATACGCACCGGCCAGCGGAACCGTGCCGGTACTGACCTCGACCGGACAATTCAGCCTGGCGCTCGACACCTATCCGACCGTGCAGCACTACGACCAGGTCACCTACTACCTCGGCCGGTCCCCTAGCGGGCTGCCGGCGCTGTACCGCTACTCGCTCAGCAGCAACACGACCGAAGAGCTGGTCGAGAACATCGAAGACATGGACGTCGTGTACGGCGTGGGAACGCACGGGGTAAACGTGCCCTCTGCTATCACGGGTTTCATGAAGGCCAACGCGATGACGGCAACGGACTTTTCCAACGTGATCAGCGTTCGAGTGTCCGTGATCGCAGTCGGCGATCAGCGGGGGGCGGCTCCAACCGCCCAGACGCTGATGTTTCACGGAACAGACACCAATGCCACGACACCTACCGCCTGGACCGCGACAGATACCCGGTTGCGCCAGGTCTTCACGGCAACCGTCGCGCTGCGCGACCGGGTCAATTGAAATCGACCAAGTACAGACGAATCCGATGACACCCGAAACCATGTTCCGCCATAGCCTGGCCTTCGAGCGCGGCATCGCGCTGATCATCGGGCTCGTGATCCTCGCGGTGCTGAGCCTGATCGGCGTGGCCGCTTTTTCGGTCGCGACTCAGGAAGAGCGGATGGCCGGCAATTCGCGCGATCGGATCCGCGCGTTCGAGGCGGCCGAGGTTGCGCTGCGTGATTGCGAGGCTCTCGCCGCGACGGCACCGTTCGACGGGACCGGTGGGACCTATACGGCACCTCTGTCGCCGCAGGCGTCGTACACCGAGCAGATTAATTGGAGCGCTCCCCCTGCTGGCGCTGTTCATACCGTGTCGACGACGACGATGAGCAATCCCGAGTGGTCGAGGCAACCCGTCTGCGTCGCCGAGCAGTTCCAGGTGCAGAGCGCGCCGGCCAACCCAGGCGTCGCGGTCCCGCAGACCTCCGTCGTTCACGTCACGGCGCTTGGCTACGGGTTGAATTCGACCACGACGGTCCTGCTCGAATCGTATTACGCCCTGTAACCCTTGCACCGAACGAAAATGCGCCGCGACCGGAGAGATACGATGCACAGATCCTGGCCGACCCAGACGATCGCGGGCGCGGCACACGTCGCCGTGTGGATGCTGCTGGCAGGCAACGCCGGCGCGCAGTATGCGGTGTCCCAGCTGCCCGTGCTGACTCCCTCGCCGCCGACCAACATCGTGATGATGATCGACGATTCGGGCAGTATGCAGTCGGCCTACGTGCCGGATGGGTTTGACCAATACAGCGGAACGCGCCGGTTCAACGCCGGGACTTTCAACGCGCTCGCGTACAACCCGGCGATCCACTACCCGGCGCCGGTCATCATCACCAGCTCCGGGATGCAACAGCTGGTCAGTTCATTTACTGCGGCCCCGATCGACGGTTTCTACTCAGCCGCGGGGATGGTCAATCTGTCCACCAACTACCAGCCGACGGCCAGCTATCAGCCGAGCCAGTCGGGCCAGAGCTTCGCCAACCCCCCGAGCAGCCAGGATCTGGCGGCGATCGGGGCGGCCGCCGGATCGGCGTTCTATTACGTGTACCTGTCGACGCTGACCAGTCAAACGGGGCAAGCTTGCGGTCCGCCATCGACCAACTCGACCAACGACGACAACTGTTATCAGATCATCAAGGTCACGACCAGCTCAGGCCCGGGCGGCACCGACGAAACGGGCAATTTCGCCAACTGGTACTCGTTTTATCGCACCCGCCACTTGATGATCGCCAGCGCGGCGGCCATCACGATGGCCGACCCGGTGCTGCAGGGGGCGCGCGTGACCTGGCGGGCGTTGAGTACCTGCCAGGACATGACCAGCGGAAATAACTGCAAGGGTTGGGATAACCAGGTCGTCGACAACCGGATTCGAATTTTCGACGACACTCCGGTGGGCAGCAGTGGCCTGAGTCAGCGAGCCAGCTTCTACAAATGGTTGCAGCGCGTGCCGGCCGATCAGTCGACCCCGACTCGCACGACCTGGACTAACATCGGCGACTATTTCAGCAGCACGACACTTGGCGCCAATAGCCCGTATGGGATCAACCCGAACCCGGCCACCGGAACGGCCCCCAGCGGCGAGATCGCCTGCGCGCGCAACTACAACATCACGCTGACCGACGGGCAGTGGAACAGCGACAGCGGCCCCTTCTTCGGTGCGGCGGATGCCACCGCGACGACTTTTCCCGACCGCACAACGTATCCCCCTAACCCAACGGTGCCGATCTACAGCAACGACCCCAACAGCGGCACCCTGTCGGACATCGCGTTCAACTATTGGGCCAACAATCTCCGACCCGACCTGGATCCAAACGGCACGTTGGTGGCGCCGTATTACCAGGTCACGACGGGAGCAAATGGCGCGATCGGCCTGCCCGCCGACTACTGGAATCCGCAGAACGATCCGGCGACCTGGCCCCACCTGGTGCAGATCACGATCGGCGTCGGCATGACCAGCACGATGACTTCGCCCGGGCTGCCGTGGTGGGGTAACAACGTCGCGACGCAGTACTCGTCGCCCGGCTACATGAATTTGTGGAACGGAACCATCGCCTGGCCCTCGATCAACAACGGCGGCAAGGCATACGATCTGTGGCACGCGGCGATCAATAGCCGGGGCCTGGCCTTCAGCGCCGAATCGCCGGCGGATCTGGTCGCAGCGCTGAAAACCAGCCTGAACCGGATCAAGGTGACGATGTCGGCCCAGTCCGCGGTGGCTGTCAGCGCGACGAAACTCGGCACAGGCACTGCAGTTTACGTCGCAAGCTACGCTTCGTCGGACTGGCACGGTACGCTGAAAGCCTACGGGATCACCAGCACCGGGATCAGCACCAGCGCGATCTGGCAGACCAGCAATTCCAGCTTCGCGTCCGCTCCGACACGCAACATCCTGAGCGCCAACACGGCAGGCTCGGCCGCAACGGCGTCGACCACCGGCATCGCCTTTTCGTCGTCGGATTCGACGTTCAGCGGGATGTGGCAGGCAATCACCACGGCTCAAAACATCAGCCCGACCAATAGCGCGGCGATCCTGGCCTGGCTGCGCGGCGACACCAGCCAGGAATTGCAACACGGCGGCAACTGGCGCAACCGCACCTCGGTGCTGGGCGACATCGTCGACTCGACCCCGGTGTTCGCCTGGCACGAAAACTACGGCTACGCCGGACTGCCGGAGGGGATGAGCGCAAGCCCGAATTACGCGACCTTCCTGGGGTCCAAGGGCAGCGGCAGTGGCGGTGGATATCAGTCCAAGGGCATGGTGTACGTCGGCGCTAACGACGGCATGCTGCACGGGTTCGACGCCAACAGCGGAACCGAAGTGTTCGGCTACGTGCCGCACAACGTGATACCGAATCTTCCGGCGCTGGCCGACCCGGCCTACGCGCACCGCTTTTACGTCGACCAGACCCCGTACGTCGGTGATGCCTGCGTGGGCAGTGGCCCCGCCAGTTGCACGTGGAAGACCGTGCTGGTCGGAACCACCGGCGCCGGCGGCCAGGGTGTGTTCGCGCTCGATGTCACGCACCCTGAGAGCATGGGAACGACCAAACTGCTGTGGGACCTGGACGGGATGGGGGCGGCGGGCACCGGCTCGACCAACACGAGCGGCGACCCGGACCTGGGCTATCCGATCGGCAAGCCGATGGTTGCGCGCCTGAACAACGGCGACTGGGTGGCGATTTTCGGCAACGGGTACTTGAGCGGCAACGGCTGCGCCGTTCTATTTATCGTCAAACTGTTCGACGGGACCGTCACCCGGATCGGGACGTCGCAAACCCCGGGAACGACCGCGGGCTCGTCGTGCACAACATCTGGCATCAACGCCAGCAACGGCCTGGGGCCGGTCACGCTGTCGGACGTGGACGGCGACATGACCACCGACTACGTGTACGCGGGCGATTTGCAGGGCAATATGTGGAAGTTCGATTTGCACACCGCGTCGGCCGTGCCGAGCGGGAACGTAGTCGGCGGTCAGAAGCTGTTCGCGGCTTCTGCCGGCTGCTTGCCCGGGGCAATGCCGAGCACCTGCCAGCCGATCACCAGCGCGCCGGCCCTCGGTAAAGCCCTGCCTGGCATGACCGGCACGATGGTGTATTTCGGCACCGGGCGGATGTTCGCAAGCGGCGATTTGAGCAATACCCAGACCCAGAGCTTCTACGCGATCCTGGACCAGGGCAACGGTTCGACGGTCTCGAAGGGATCGTTGGTGCAACAGACGATTACCGACAGCGGAAACACGCGCACCATCAGCGGCAATGCAGTCGTCGCGCCCGGCTGGTTCGCGAACCTTCCTGATACCGGGGAGCGCATGACGTTCTCGCCGCTGCTGCTCGACGGCTATGTGGTGTTCGCCACCCAGATACCGACCTCCAATTCGTGCACCGCCAGCGGAACCGGCTGGATCATGGGCATTCCGACCACCAGCTCGTCGCTAGGCAACAACAACAACTTCTTCCAGAGCAGCCTGGGCGTTGCGGGCATTCAGGCCGCGAACGGGATGCCGGAGGGGATGTCCGTGGTCTACGATCCGACGACCAAAACGGATAAGCTGATCGTCGGCGAGACCGGGGGACCGCAGGTCGTCTCGACGCAATCCTTGCACATTACAGGCCGCATCTCGTGGCACGAACTGACCCGATGAAACCGGAACTCTCGAGAAAGGCGGTGCTGATAGGGCGCAACGGATCTTCCGGCTTCACGCTGCTCGAGCTGCTCGTCACGGTGGTGCTGATCGGCGTCCTGGCCGCAATCGCGATTCCGTCCTATTCGGCCTATGTCGCGCGCGGCCAGCGCGCGGCAGCCAAGGCGGCCCTGATGCAGACGGCCCAGTTTCTCGAGCGCAATTACACGGCGTACGGCTCCTACAGCACCGGTGCCTCGGGGGTGGCGGTGACGGTGCCGACTTACGCTCCAACGGACGGTGGGCAAATTACGTACGCGCTCGCCGCGACGGTTCTGACTCCGACCGCCTTCACGCTGACCGCGACTCCGTGTGCGACCGCCGGCTCTTGTCCCGCCGGCAGCAATTCGACGTTCAGCGATGCGGCCTGCGGCCAGCTGACGCTGGACAACACGGGTTCGAAGACCGCTGCCGCCGGAACCGTCGACGCCTGCTGGGGCCACTAATTAGCTAAGCTAGGGCTCCTTGAAGCTCGCCCCGCCCTGATCGGCCATCCAGGCCACCGCGCGCGCCAGCTCCTGCGGATCCAGGTCGTTGCTGCCTCCCTTCGGAGGCATCCCCTTGTAGCCCTCGGTAGCGTGTTTGACCAGCGTATCGAAGCCCTGCGCGATCCGTGGCGTCCACGCCTTCTTGTCGCCGACCTTGGGTGCGCCGGCGACCCCGGTTCCGTGACAGGCCACGCATACGCCTGCGAACACTTCCTGGCCGCCGCGCAGCGTGTGGGCCGCTCCGCTCGACCCGAATTCGACACGCGACACCGGCGCCAGGCGCGCCGCGATGGCCTCCGGGCTCATCGCGGCGGGCGTCTTCGCGTGCAGCGGCTGGATCACGTAGCTGCCCGCCACCACGAGCAGCACCGCGACGGCGATGTAGACGAGCAGATAAGGCGGACAGATGCGCGAGGTGGGTGGCGGCGCGGACATCGCCTGCTCCGGATTTGCAATGGGCGCCAAGTATATCGATCGGCGCGTGATCGTCGGTTGGACGGTGTGCGCCGCAGTCGGTAAGCTGCTTGGCAACGCGCCTGTAGCTCAGTGGATAGAGTGACGGCCTCCGAAGCCGTAGGTCGCAGGTTCGACTCCTGTCAGGCGCGCCAGGATCGGATGCGAGGGGCTGGGCTGGCCCTTCGCGCTCCCCAGCCCATGTGATTGGAACTTTCTTTTCCCATTTCGCCATGACCGGACTTCATCGCGCTTCGCCACGACCGACCGACATCACGCTGCACTCCGAGTCGCGCGTGCTGGAGATCTCATTCAGCGACGGCCGCACCTTCCGGCTGCCGTTCGAGTTCCTGCGCGTGTATTCGCCCTCGGCTGAAGTGCGCGGGCACGGTCCAGGCCAGGAGCAGCTGCAGGTCGGCAAGCGGAATGTGACGATCGTGTCGGCCGAGCCGGTCGGCCACTATGCGCTGCAGCCGACCTTTTCGGACGGCCACAACACCGGCATCTATTCCTGGGACCTGCTCTATCAGTTCGGCCTGAACCAGGAAAGCCTGTGGGCGCAGTACCTGGAGCGGCTGCAGGCCGCCGGGGCCAGTCGAGATACGCCGGCCGAGGCGGTGCGCTCGTCCGGGCCTGCGGGCGGCCGCGGCGGCTGTGGTGGCGGTCATTGAGCGTGCGGCATGAGCGAGGATCGGACCACCCATTTCGGATACCAGCGCGTTGCCGAGGACGAGAAGGTCAAGCGCGTGGAGCAGGTCTTCAGCTCGGTGGCGCCGCGCTATGACCTGATGAACGACGTGCTGTCGGGCGGCTTGCACCGCCTGTGGAAGGCTTTCACGGTCCGTCAGGCCGGTGTGCGGCCCGGGATGCGGGTGCTGGATGTGGCGGCCGGCACGGGCGACCTGGCGCGCGCCTTCGTGCGTGAAGTCGGCCCGGACGGAGTGGTGGTGCTGACCGACATCAACGCCCTGATGCTGTCGGCCGGGCGGGACCGGCTGATCGACCAGGGACACCTGGTCCCGGCCGTTCGCTGTGACGCCGAGCGTCTTCCGTTCCGCGATCGCAGCTTCGACGTGGTGAGCGTCGGATTCGGTCTGCGCAACATGACGCACAAGGAGCGGGCGCTGGCGCAGATGCGCCGCGTGCTGCGGCCCGGTGGCCGCCTGCTGGTTCTGGAGTTTTCGAAAATCTGGCCACCCCTGGCGCCGCTATACGATGCCTACTCGATGCGCGTGATGCCCTGGCTGGGGGAGCGGATCGCCGGCGATGCAGCGAGCTACCGTTACCTGGCCGAATCGATCCGGATGCATCCATCGCAGCAGGAACTGGCGCGGATGATGGAACAGGCCGGGCTGGAACGCGTCCAATGGTTCAACTTCGCGGCGGGCGTCTGCGCGCTGCATGTGGGCTATGCGCTGTGATGCGTGAGGATGTAACGGTGCTGAACAGGTGGACTCGGGTTCGACGTTGGGTGGTGGGAGCTTGCATGCTGGCGCTGGCCACGGGGGCCGGCGCCCAGGCTGGCGTACAGCGGCGGCCCGCGCCCGCGGCGACGCCGGACCTGCAGCGCGCGGCCGCCGCGGGCGAGCAGGCGCCCTCGGCGCACGCCAGTGCGGGCGAACCGGCTCATGCCGCGACGCCGGCGTCCGCAGAGCATCCGCGCAATTGGTGGCCCATGGCGCTGGCCGGACTGGCGGCAGTGCTCGCACTGGCAGCGCTGCTGGTGCGTCGTTCCCGGCCGGCGCCGGCGCAGTCTCCGTCTCCGTCCCCCACCTATACCGAGGGCTGGCAGGGCATCGGCGGGCCTTCGTACGCGCCGCGCCCGACCACGGTGCGGGTCGAGCCGCGCACGGTCAGGCTCGACACGGCGCGCATCAACGGCGGCCCCGAGGCGGGGCGGCAGCCTGAAACGCTCCGGCGCCCGTTCGGGGTGCCGCCGGATTTCGACGCACCGGGCTTCCTGGACAGCGCCCGGCAATCGTTCGTGCGGCTGCAATCGGCCTGGGATCGCTCGGACCTGCAGGAGCTGAACGAGTGCACCACCGATGAAATGTACAACGCGCTGACGCACGAGTTGCGCGTGAGGGCCGGGCCGAGCCGCACCGAGGTGATGGAGCTGACCGCGAGCCTGCTTGGGATCGAGACCGCGGCCGGGGAATTTCGGGCCAGCGTTCGATTCTCCGGTAACTTGAAGGTCAACGGCGAGGACGAGCGCCTGGACGAGGTCTGGAATCTTTCCAAGCCGCAGGACGGCTCCAGCGGCTGGCTGCTGGCCGGCATCCAGCAGCTGAACTGAGTCGCTTGCGCCGTCCGTGCTGCCGCAGATCGCTTCCGACGCCGCGCTAGAAGGTCTGAACCACCTGCTGCGGCGCGAGCGGCCTGCGCGCGAGCTGCTGCGCCCGCTGGCCGGGCGCACGGCGCGGCTGCAGGCCGGGCCTGTCGCGCTGCAGTTCGCCATCGCGCCCGACGGTTCCCTGCAGGCTTCGGACGCCGATCCGCATGTGACGATCGACATCGGCGTGCGCGCGCTGGCCGCGGGTCTGTCCGACCCGGCCGCGATCCTGAAAGACGCGCAGGTCCAGGGCGACGCCGAGTTCGCGCAGGTGCTGTCGAGCGTGGCCGGGCGGCTGCGGCCCGATCCGGAGGAAGACCTGTCGCGCCTGGTCGGCGATGCGGCGGCGGTGCGGATCATGGCGGCTGTGCGGGCCGCGCGACTTCAAATCGGGGACACCGGGGCCCGAGCCGCGCGCCAGCTGGCCGACTTCCTGGCCGGCGAGCGCGCATGGCTCGCCTCGCACGGCCCGTTCGAGAGGTTTGTTGCCGAGGTAAACGAGCTGGCACAGGCGGTCGAGCGCCTTGGCGAGCGGGCAAGCCGGCTGTCCTAGCCGATGCTGCGCCTGCTGCGCCTGCTGCGCATCGTCACGGTCGCGTTCCGCTACGGGCTCGACCAGATCGCGCTGGCCAATCTGAGCCATCCGCTGCTGGTGCGGCTGGTGCGGCTGGCCGCGGTCGGACGGCGGCTGACCCTGCCTCGAGGCGAGCGGCTGCGACTGGCGCTGGAAAGCCTCGGACCGCTGTTTGTCAAATTCGGGCAGCTGCTGTCGACCCGCCGCGACCTGCTGCCGCAGGACGTCGCCGACGAGCTGGCGCGCTTGCAGGACCGCGTTCCGCCGTTCGATTCGGCGGTGGCGATGCGGGAGATCGAGCGCGGGCTGGGTCGCCGCATCTCGGATCTGTTCTCGTCGTTCGATCCCACGCCCGTGGCCAGCGCGTCGATCGCGCAGGTTCATCTGGGCGTGCTGGCGCATGGCCCGCTCGCGGGCCGCGAAGCGGCGATCAAGGTGTTGCGGCCCGGGATGCTTTCGGTGATCGACCGCGATCTGCAACTGATGGATGCAGCCGCGGTGCTGGTCGAGCGCCTGTGGCGCGACGGCCGGCGGCTGCGCCCGCACGATGTGGTCGACGAATTCCGAAAGACGCTGCACGACGAGCTCGACCTGACGCGCGAGGCGGCCAACGCCTCGCAGCTCAGGCGCAACTTCGCCGGCTCCGCGCTGCTGCGGATCCCCGAGATGTACTGGGACTACTGCAGCGAAAGCGTGCTGGTGATGGAGCGAATGCACGGCGTGCCGATCAGCCAGGTCGACCGGCTGCGCGCCGCCGGCGTCGATCTGAAGAAGCTCTCGCGCGACGGCGTCGAGATCTTCTTCACCCAGGTGTTCCGCGACGGCTTCTTTCACGCGGACATGCACCCGGGAAACATCTATGTCAGCGTCGATCCGGCCGAGCTCGGGCGCTACATCGCGCTGGACTTCGGCATCGTGGGCACCCTGACGGACACCGACCGCGATTATCTGGCCCGCAATTTCCTGGCGTTCTTCCAGCGCGACTACCGGCGCGTGGCCATGACCCACCTGGAGTCGGGCTGGGTGCCGCGCGGCACCCGGGTCGACGAGCTCGAAAGCGCGATCCGCGCCGTTTGCGAGCCGATTTTCGACCGTCCGCTGAAGGACATCTCGTTCGGCCAGGTGCTGGTGCGGCTGTTCTCGACGTCGCGCCGGTTCAACGTCGAGATCCAGCCGCAGCTGCTGCTGCTGCAAAAAACGCTGCTGAGCATCGAGGGACTGGGCCGGCAGCTCGATCCGGATCTGGACCTGTGGAAGACCGCCAAGCCGTTTCTCGAGTCGTGGATCAAGCGCGAAGTCGGGATTGCCGGCCTGATCGACCGGCTGCGTGCCGAAGTGCCGCAGTGGAGCCGCCTGCTGCCGCAGCTGCCGCGCCTGACGGCCAACGCGCTGATGGCCGTCGAAAACCAGGAGCGCCTGCTGCGGGAGCTGGCCGAGCTGCGCCGCGCCAACGCGCTGCGCAACCGGTGGTTGGCCGCCGTCGTGTCGCTGCTGGCCGCGATGGTGCTGATGCTCGGCTGGGCCTTCCTCGGTTTTCGGCTGCCCCGGCTGTGAGCTCAGGGGGCCCCTAGGTGCCTACCTATAATCGACCGATAACTCTGTCCCGCTACCAGGCAGAGGAGGTCGGGGTCAGCGCCGAGGATCTCTCCTCTTCCGCGCAAGGCAGAGGAAGCGGGGGGTGAGTGCTGAGAATCCCCTCTCCCGCTTGCGGGAGAGGGGCGGGGGAGAGGGTGCTGGCCGCAGGAATGCGGCCAAGATTGGGTGAAGGGCTATGAACCTGGTGATCCTGGCCGCCGGCCAGGGCAAGCGGATGCAATCGGATCTGCCCAAAGTGCTGCACCCGCTCGCGGGCCGTCCGCTGCTGGCTCATGTGCTCGACACGGCGCGGGAGGTGGCCGGGGCGCTCGGAGTTCCCGCCAATGTGGTGGTCGTCGTCGGGCACGGCGGCGCCCAGGTGCATCAGGCGTTTTCCGGCACCGAGGGCGTCCGCTTCCTTACCCAGCACCCCAGGCTCGGCACGGGGCACGCGGTATTGCAAGCGGCGCCGCTGCTGGACGACGCCGAGTCGACGCTGGTGCTGTACGGCGATGTTCCGCTGGTCCAGGCCGATACCCTGCTCGCGCTGTTGCGGGCCGCCGGCGACGGTGTCGCGCTGCTGAGCGCGCGGGCGCCGGATCCGACCGGCTACGGGCGCGTCGTGCGCGATAGCGCCGGTCGCGTGACGCGGATCGTCGAGGAACGCGACGCGAGCGATGCCGAGCGGGCGATCAACGAGATCAACACCGGCATCCTGGTGGCGCCGACCCCGCGCTTGAAATCCTGGCTGGTGCAACTGGGCAACGACAACGCGCAGGGCGAGTACTACCTGACCGACGTGGTCGCGCTGGCCGTGCGCGAGGGCATGCCGGTGGCCGCGTGCGTTGCATCCGACGCCAGCCAGACGCTTGGCGTGAACAACAAGTCGCAGCTGGCGCAGCTGGAGCGGATCGTCCAGCGCCGCAGCGCCGCGCGCCTGATGCAGGCGGGCGCGACGCTGGCCGATCCGGCCCGCCTCGACGTGCGCGGGCACGTGAGCGTCGGGGCCGACGTGTTCATCGACATCGGCTGCGTGTTCGAGGGGACCGTGGAGCTGGCCGACCGGGCCAGGGTCGGCCCTTACTGCGTGCTGCGCGACACGACGGTGGGACCCGACACCGAGGTGGCCGCGTTTTCTCATCTGGACGGCGCCCGCATCGGAGCCTCGGCGCGGGTCGGGCCGTACGCCCGGTTGCGACCCGGGGCGAGCCTGGACGACGAGGTTCACATCGGCAACTTCGTCGAAGTCAAGGCCAGTCGGATCGGCCAGGGCTCCAAGGCCAACCACCTGGCCTACATCGGCGACGCCGAAGTCGGATCGCACACCAACATCGGTGCGGGAACGATCGTCGCCAACTACGATGGGGTCAACAAGCACCGCAGCCGCATCGGCCAGGACGTTCAGGTCGGCAGCAACACCGTGCTGGTGGCCCCCATTGAGGTCGGTGACGGCGCCACGATCGGAGCCGGATCGACCGTGTGCCGTGAAGTTCCCCCGGGCGGGCTGACGCTGGCGCGGGCGCGCCAGGTCACGGTCGCCGGCTGGAAGCGTCCGGCCAAGAAAGAGAAGGACTGAAACCGATGTCGACCACTTTATCGGCACTGCACGGCGAAGTGGCGCAGCTGCTGGCCCGCCTCGGAGTCGAGCCGGATGCGCTCGATGGCGGCCTGGTCGCGCGCACCCCGATCGACGGCGGCGTCACCGGGCGGGTGCCCGACGCCACGGCGGCGCAGGCCGGTGCCGCCATCGAGGAGGCTGCACAGGCTTTTCTGCGCTGGCGGCTGGTGCCTGCGCCGCGCCGCGGCGAGCTGGTGCGCCGCCTGGGCGATGCGCTGCGGCAGGCGCGCGAGGACCTTGGGCGGCTGGTGTCCATCGAGACCGGCAAGATCGTCTCCGAGGGGCGCGGCGAAGTGCAGGAAATGATCGACATCTGCGATTTCGCCACCGGACTGTCGCGCCAGCTGTACGGGCTGACGATCGCCTCGGAGCGTCCAGGCCACCGGATGATGGAGACCTGGCACCCGCTCGGGGTCACCGGCGTGATCAGCGCATTCAATTTTCCCGTCGCGGTGTGGGCCTGGAACGCGGCGCTGGCGCTGGTTTGCGGCGACCCGGTGGTGTGGAAGCCGTCCGAGAAAACGCCGCTGACCGCGCTCGCGGTGCAGGCGATCTTCCAGCGGGTCGCACGCCAGTTCGAGCGCGAGTCGGGCACCTCCACGCGCGGCCTGCTGCAGGTGCTGACCGGCGGCCGCGAGCCGGCCGAGGCGCTGGCCGACCACCCGGCGGTGCCACTGGTGTCGGCGACCGGATCGACGGCCATGGGGCGCGCACTCGCCCCCCGCCTGGCCCACCGCTTCGCGCGGGCGCTGCTCGAGCTGGGAGGCAACAACGGTGCCATTGTCTGCCCCAGCGCGGACCAGGAGCTTGCTCTGCGAGCGATCGCGTTCGCCTGGATGGGGACCGCCGGTCAGCGCTGTACGACGCTGCGGCGCCTGTTCGTGCATCGCGATCTGGCCGACGGGTTTGTTCAGCGCCTGGCGCGGGTAGCGGCATCGGTGGCGGTCGGCGATCCGCTGGATCCGGGCACGCTCGTGGGTCCGTTGATCGATGGGACCGCGTTCGACGCCATGCAGGCGGCGCTGAGGCAGGCCGCGGCCGAGGGTGGCACGGTCGCGGGCGGCGCGCGCGAGCACGCGCAGCGCTGGCCCAATGCCTGGTACGTGCGGCCGGCCGTGGTGTCGATGCCGCAAGCGCGCGGGCCGGTGCTGCGCGAGACGTTCGCTCCGATCCTGTACGTGATGAGCTACACGGACCTGGACGAGGCGATTGCCGTGCACAACGCCGTGGCCGCTGGCCTTTCCTCGTCGATCTTCACGCGCGACCAGCGCGAGGCAGAGCGCTTCATCGCCGCGGACGGGTCGGACTGCGGCCTGGCCAACGTCAATATCGGCCCATCCGGTGCCGAGATCGGTGGCGCCTTCGGTGGCGAGAAGGAAACCGGCGGTGGCCGCGAATCCGGCTCTGACGCCTGGAAGACCTACATGCGCCGCGCCACCAATACGATCAATTTCTCCGGCGAGCTCCCGCTGGCGCAAGGGGTGAAGTTCGATATCGACCGCCAGTAGCCAGTTGATACCCTCTCCCCCGCCCCTGCGAGCCGCTACGGCGCCGCCAGCGCGCGATTCAACACCGTCGCCAGCCTCGCACCAGCCAACGCCAGCTGCCCAATGATCACCCGCTGCGCGCGCCGCTGGTAATCGACCGAAAGCACCACCGACTCCTGCGGCGCGGCGCCGCAGGCAAAACCTGGATAGTCGAGCGCGACCTCGCGCGCAAGCCGGTTCGATTCGGCCAGCCACTGGCCGACGGGCGCCTCGCGCAGCGTCGGCGGCAGCCGACGGCCTCGCGCAACCAGCAGGCGCAGCGCGGACTCCGACGGTTCCTGGCTGCTGCCGGCGTGCAGCGCAGAGGCCACCAGCCGCACGTCCCACGCTGCGTGCAGCGTCCAGGGCGAGGTGCCCGGCAGTGCGGCCAGCTCAACGTGCACGAGGTTGCCTCCCTGCGCATAGTCGGCCGCATGCAGCGGTTGATGCAGATCGCCGACCAGGTGCGCGATCCATTTGAGCGCGTCGCGGCGCTGCGCCAGCGGCGCGGTGCGATCGCCCAGTTGCGCGAGCAGCGGGCCGATCTGTCCGGTGGCGCACTGTTGGCGCGGACACCAGTCGGTTTCGGGCGGCACCGGGCCGCAAACCCGCATGTTGTCGTAGTGCCAGGCCGGCCGATCCAGGCCGGTGCCACGGATCTCATCGGCCCACAGCGAGACCTCGGCCAGCGTGGTGCGGCCGGAGGGGCGGCCATCGCGATCGCGGTCGTCCTGAAGCAGCCGCGCGACCTCGGCACGAGCGCCAGGCGTCAGCAACGCGTCGGCGACGGCGCCGATCGCGCGATGCCCCAGCGGACCCCAGGCAACAGCAGTCGGTGACCGCAGTGCCAGGCCGAGGCCCATGACGACCCATAGGATTGCAGTGCGAATCTCTCCTCTCCCACTTCGACCCTCATCGTGTCCTTCTCCCGCAAGCGGGAGAAGGGACCTGCTGAATCGTCCCTCAACTTGGTGCAGAGGGAGCAATCTCCAAAACGCCCCTCTCCCGCTTCGCGGGACAGGGGCGGGGGAGAGGGCTGCCAGCCAGCAGAACATTTTTCGCAGCAGAATACCCACCTGTTCGCACGCGCGCGATTGAAGACTCGCTTTACCCCGCGTGGCGCGTGGTCGTGGCGTCCGGGCGGCCGAGTACGATCCGGCGGGACCGGACAATGGAGGTCAAAATGGCTGGGAGGCGGCAGTTTCTGATGGATACGGGCGCGTTGGGAATCGGTCTTGCAGCAGGGGCCGGGTTGCAGGCCGAGGCGGGTGCGGCGGACGCTCCCACCGGGGCTGCTGGCTCATCCCCGCCGGCAGCGAATTTGCGCCCCGGGTCGCTGCCCGCGGTGACGCTGCTGTCGATCCGCCACGGCAGCGGCCACGAGACGCTTGGAGTCCGATTCGACGATGGCGTGTTCGACGTGGCGCAGGCCGCCGGCTTGCTGGGCTTGCCGGCGCCGCTGACGCTCGATCAGATGCTGCGCGAGGGCAGCTGGCCGCAGGTCGAAGCCGTCATTTCCGGCACCCGCTCGGCCAACCTGAGCCAGACGCTGGCGGCGGAATCGGCGCTCTCGTTCGGTCGCCTGTTCACGAACCCGGGCAAGATCGTGTGCGTCGGGCTGAACTATCGCAAGCACGCGCAGGAGATCGGCATGCCGATCCCGAAGGTCCCGGTGCTGTTCAACAAATTCAACAACACCCTGGTGTCCCACAACAGCGCGATCCGGCTGCCCCCTCGCGACGTCTCCTACAAATTCGATTACGAGACCGAGCTGCTGGTGGTGATGGGCCGGCACGCGCGCAACGTGGTCGAGTCCGAGGCGCTCGACTACGTGGCGGGTTATTGCACGGCCAACGATTTTTCGGCGCGCGACCTGCAATTGGAGTCGGGCGGGCAGTGGATGATCGGCAAGACGCTCGATGCGTTCGCGCCGATCGGCCCGTACTTCGTTTCGGCGGCGCGCGTCGGCGACCCCAACAAGCTGAAGCTCGAGACGCACGTGAACGGCGAGGTGCGGCAGTCCTCGAACACGAGCGACTTCATCTTCAACGTGCAGCAGGTGATCTCGTATGTTTCGCGCCATTTCGCGCTCGAGCCGGGCGACCTGATCTTTACCGGCACTCCGGAGGGCGTGATCCAGGGCATGCCGCCGGACAAGCGGGTCTGGCTGAAGGCCGGAGACCAGGTGCGCAGCACAATCGAGAAGCTGGGCACGCTGAGCTTCTCGCTCGCCTGATCGCCGGCCGTCTGCGGCCCGGCGCAACTGCGTGACCGACGGCGACCGCGGACAGCGGCGGACCATCGTGCTGCTGTCGGCAGCGGCGTTCTCCAGCGCTGCCTCGTTGCGCGCGTGCGATTCGCTGTTGCCAGCGCTGGTGCGGGGCTTCGGGATCACGACCGGCCAGGCAGCCCATACCATCTCGATCTTTGCGCTTGCGTACGGCCTGACTCAGATGCTGTATGGGCCGCTCGGCGACCGCTACGGCAAGCTCAGGGTGATCGCCTGGGCGGCTGCGGCCGGGGTGGCGGCGAGCCTGGGTGCGATGGTGGCGCCGGGAATCGGGTGGCTGATCGGCTTTCGAGCCCTCGGCGGCGCCGCCGCCGCGGCGATGATTCCGCTGTCGATGGCCTGGATCGGCGATCAGATCGCGTACGAACACCGGCAGGCCACGCTGGCACGCTTCCTGATGGGCCAGATGCTGGGAGTCGTCAGCGGTCAGTTCCTGGGCGGCGTGTTCGCCGACCACCTGGGCTGGCGTTGGACCTTCGGCTTCCTGGCCGCGACGTTTCTGGCTTCAGCCATTGCGTTGTGGGCGCAGGCGAGCAGCTTCGGCGACGTCAGGGCCGGGCCATCGGTGGGCTTCGCTTCCCGGATCGCCGCAATCGCCCGGGCCGGGTGGCCGCGCGTGATCTTCGTGGCGGTGTTTTTCGAGGGGCTGGCGGTGTTCGGCGCGCTGGCATTCATACCGTGGCACTTGCACCATCGCTTCGGCGTGTCGCTGACGCTGGCGGGACTGGCCCCCGGCGCCTTTGGCCTCGGCGGCATCGGCTACGCGCTGTACGCGCGCCGCCTGGTGGCCAGACTGGGCGAGACGGGCCTGGTTCGTGCGGGCGCCGCGTGCCTGACGATTGCGTTGATCGGGTTGGCACTGGGCGGCAGCTGGCTTCTGGCGGTGCCGGAAAGCGCGCTGCTCGGGATCGGCTACTACATGCTGCACAACACGCTGCAGACTCACGCCACCCAGATGGCGCCGGCCAACCGCGGCACCGCGGTGTCGTTGTTCGCCTCGTCCTTCTTCCTGGGTCAGGCGACCGGCGTGTCGATCGCGTCCGTGATGGCCGACTCGGTCGGCACCGCGGCGGTGTTCGCTGCCGCTGCACTGCTGCTGCTCACGATTGGAACCGCGTTCGCGGTGGCGTTGCGCCGGCGGCCCATGGTGGCGCAATGAGATTCGCCCCGCGGTTGCCCGCTGTCCCGAAAGGGGGACAGCGGCGCGGGTCCGGGCCGTTGGCGGCTACTGACGGGGGCTGGCGGGAGAGGCGCTGTTGGCCGACGCTGCGACCGTCTGCTCGGCTGGCTTCTGGCTCGGGTGCGAATCGACATAACGCGAGATCACAACGACCGCGGCAACCGATCCGATCATCAGCGCAAAGGTCAGCAACGGACCCCTGACAGGATTGCGTTTTGCTCTCATTCAAAGCTCCAAGTCAAAAAAATCTCACACATTCGCGGGCAGGCGACGCGTACTCCAATCGTTTTGGACTCTCAGCACCGTGCCGGACACGGCTTCGACTTCGACCGATACGCCGCAGGCGCGCGGCGGAGTCGAGGCGTTCGGGGAAATTCTTCCGCAATGCAACGGAGCTGACAAGTGATCTGGATCAAAATCATCCGCACGGATGATCCCCGTTTAGTCGGGTTCTGATACAGACGGATGAATCCAGGTGGGCAGGAGGCTTTCAACCTGGCTTTTTTTCGTGCTGCTGCGCCCGTTTTGTTCTTTTGCGGGATGCTGCGGGGTCATTTCATCAGGGCTTGACGGGCACGCCGGGCGGGCGCGACCCGTCATCGGGCTCACGCGTGCCCGTGCATCCAGCGCCGCAACAGCGGAACCAGAGCGAGCAGCGCCAGGCCGGGGCCGATCGAGCTCGCGACGAGGAACTGGTACAGCGGGACCTTCGACTCGGCCAACAGGTTCTCCAGCGTTCCCGCCAGATAGTTGCCGGCACCGAAAAAGCAGAACCACGTGCCCATCATCAGCCCGACCATCCGCGTGGGCGACACCCGGGTCACCAGCGAGTAGCCGATCGGTGACAGACACAGCTCGCCGATCGTGTGCAGCACGTAAACGCCGGTGAGCCAGAGCGGACTGATCTGGCCGAGGCGATCGGCGCGCTGCTGCGCCACTGCCATCAGCACGAACCCCAGGCCCAGGATGATCATCCCGATGCCCATCTTGGCCGGGGCCGACGGCGCGCGCGGCGAGCGGTCGATCCGTGTCCAGATTGCCGACATCACGGGACCGAGCGCCAGGATCGCAACCGGATTGACGGCTTGGAAGTAGGACGCAGGAATCTGCCAGCCGAATACGACGCGGTCGGTCAGGCTATCGGCGAACAGGTTCATCGTTCCGCCGGCCTGCTCGAACCCCATCCAGAAAAAAACGTTGAAGACACCCAGCACGATGATCGCCAGCACGCGCTCGAAATCCTCGCGCCCGCCCGAGCGTCTGGCGGAAAACAGGATCCAGCCCAGACCGACAAACGGCAGAGCAACGTTCACCTGCCAGGGCACCAGGGCCCATGTCGACTTCACCGCCGCAAACAACCCAAGCGCCGCGTAGACGAACGGAATCGCGGCCAGGCTCAGCAGCGCCACGTGCAGCCAGTCGCGCCGCAGCAGGCGGGCCGGTCCTTCGCGGCCGGGCGGCAACCCGGTGGTGCCGAAGTGGTCTTCGCCGTACGCGAACTGGATCAGGCCGAACGCCATCCCCACGGCGGCCGAGGCGAAACCCCAGTGCCAGCCGACCCGTTCGCCCAGCCAACCTGCCAGCAAGGGCGCGATGAACGCTCCGAGATTGACGCCCATGTAAAAGTACGTGAAGCCGGCATCGCGGCGCGGATCCTTCTCGCCGTACTGCGCGCCGACCAGCGAGGTCATGTTCGGCTTGAAAAAGCCGTTGCCCGTGACCAGCAGGCCGAGCGCCACGTTCAGCAGGGCAGGGACCGCCATCGCCGCATGCCCGAACATCATCACGGTGGCGCCGATCAGGATCGACTTGCGGAATCCGAGGAAGCGGTCCGCCAGGTAGCCGCCCACGATCGGCGACAGGTACACCAGGCCGGTGTACGTCGCGTAGGCCCGCAGCGCGTCTTCGCGCGAATAGCCGGCCGAGTGGACCAGGTACAGGACGAGCAGCGCGCGCATCCCGTAGTAGCTGTAGCGCTCCCACATCTCGCTGAAGAACATCGTCCACAGCGCGCGCGGGTGGCGCAGCTTGCCGGGCGACAACGCGGCCGGCTCAGGTAGCGCGGTCGATACCATGGGTCAACTCTGGCAGGGTCCGGCGCAGCGGGTCCCGGACGTTGTCGAATGGGTCGTACAGTATCCTGGAATCGCGGTTACGGTGAAGGAGTGCGGCTTGGATTCGGATCTGGTCAGGCTCGGCGGGATCGACGCGCGCAGTTCGCTGTCGCTGGCCCGCGTCAAGCAGGCGCTGGCGCGCTTCGGCGACGGGCGCCCCGCTTTGGTGATCGATACGGCGCGCGTGCGCCACAACGCGCGCCGCTTCGCCGCGGCGATGCCTTCGGTGCGCCCGCACTATGCGGTCAAGGCCAATCCCGACCGGCGCGTGCTGCTCGCGCTGGCCCAGGAAGGCGTCGGATTCGAGATCGCGTCCTCGGCCGAACTGGATCTGGTGCGGTCGATCGGGGTGCCGGGCCGCGAAATCCTCTACAGCAATCCGGTACGGGCGGTCGAGGCTATCGAGTACGCGGTGCGGCGGGGCGTCGAGTGGTTCACCGTCGATTGCGTGCAGGAGCTGCGCAAGTTCCCGCCACTGAAGCAGGACGCCAGGCTGATTGTGCGCATCGAGACGAGCAACGAGGGCTCGGACTGGCCGTTGAGCGGCAAGTTCGGCGCCGGCGCCTCGGACATCGATCCGATCATCGAGGAAGCCGTGCGGCTGGACCTGGATATCGCCGGGGTGACCTTTCATGTCGGCAGTCAGTGCCGCAATGCGGGCAACTGGCGTACGGCCATCCGGGGCGCCCGCCCTGTATTCGAGCACCTGCGGCGCGCCGGATTGCGGACCCGTCTGCTCGATCTGGGAGGCGGCTATCCGGTGCAGCTGACCGAACCGGCGCCCTCGATCGAATCGATCGGGACGTTGATCGCCGAGGAACTCGCTCAGTTCGAGCACCCGGTCGAAGTGATCGCGGAACCGGGGCGTTTCATGGTGGGCGATGCCGGTTGTTTCGTGACGCACGTGATCGGTACGGCGATGCGCAGCGGCCAGCGGTGGGTACACTGGGATGCGGGCGTTTTCGGCGGCCTGTTCGAGACCACCGATGGCATGCGTTACCACCTTCACACGGAGCGCGACGGCACGCAGGTTCTGTGGCGCGTCGCCGGCCCGACCTGCGACTCGGTCGACGTCTGCATGCGCGACCAGATGCTGCCCGAGAATATCGTCGCGGGCGATGCGATCTACGTGCTGAGCGCGGGGGCTTACACCACCGCCTACGCGAGTCGGTTCAACGGGTTTCCTCTGCCGCAAGTGATCGTGGTCGATACCGAGCGCGACTGACCACGCGCCGACTTCACATGCACGTCGGAAGGATGGCCGACCGCTTGCAAACCACACTCGCGAGATCACTGAAACGGCGAATCTGACGTTCGCGCCGTGGGCTTGTTAGCGCCGTGTTAAGTCCCTTTCAATTTGTATCAATGTTCCATCGAAGGGATTAACCGACCGGCGGGTAGTCTCCTGCTTGTCTGTGTCGGCTTGGATGGCCGATAGTCTTCGCCCGGCATCCAAAGTAAGAGGTAAGCGCGATGAAACGGACAATCTTGATTGCGGCCACCGCGGTCGCGCTGGCCGCTGCGACGTTCCTGGCTGCGTGCGGCGGAGGTTCGTCCGGCATGTCGTCGGGCTCATCGTCCACGCCGATGATGGCGGGCGCCAGCGGCGTGATCACCGGCTTCGGCAGCGTGTTCGTGAACGGACGGGAGTTTGCGACCGACATGCACACCCAGGTGCTGGACGGCGACAACGACGATGCAGCCTCCTCGACCTCGAATCTGCAGGTCGGGATGACGGTGGACGTCGACGCCTCCAGCGGCACCGCCACGATGCTGCGCTTTACCAGCGCGGTGCGTGGCGAAGTCGACGCGATCGATACGATGGGCAGCACGCTGACCGTTCTGGGGCAGACGGTTCGCATCTCCAGCGGCACCTCGTTCGCGGGCCACATGTCCAACGGTTCGACCACGACCCCGATCGCACAGCTGAGCGACATCCATGCCGGCGATTACGTTGTGGTGTTCGGCTACACGGAGTGTCCGGGCGCGAGCTGCACCACCGGGGCCACCGACATCGTCGGCACGCTGGTGGTCGAGCCGTCGTCGGTCGGCATGTATCGCGTGCAGGGAACCGTGAGCAACTACAGCGCCAGCAGCAACAGCTTCACGATCAACGGGCTGACGGTCGATATCGCCACGATGGGCAGCTCGCCGACCGTGTGCAACATGATGAACTGCGCGTTCTCGAACGGCCAGTTCGTATCGGTGCGTTCGAGCACTGCGCCGACCGGCACGTTCGCCGCCAGCGGCAGCACACTGACGATCACGGCCAGCAGCATCAAGTTGCGTCAGGAGGCGCCGGTCTTCACGGTCGGTGCCACGGTCACGATCGAAGGTCCGGTCACGCAGCTCAGCGGCACCAGCTTCGTCGTGCGCGGGATTACCGTCGACGCCTCGGGCGTCGCCTCCAGCGCGATGGGACTGGCCAACAACCAGATCGTCGAGGTTACGGGCACGGTTTCCTCCAGTGGCACGCTGATGGCCACTTCGATCGAAGTCGAGCAGCATGCGACGTTCGCGCTGATGGGACCGCTCGATTCGGTCTCGGCCAGTGGCTTGTCGGCCTTAGGCCAGAGCTTCAGCGTGACCAGCGCGACGCGTTTCGGCGACCGGTCGCAGGATGTGCGGCCATTTAACTCGACCAATTTCTCGACCGTCCTGAAGGCGGGCGACCAGCTGATCGTCAGCGGCTACCCGTCGGGCACCGGCAACGTGGCGACGCGGGTCGAGCGTATTCCGACACCTGCAACACCGCTGGCCGGGGTGGAAGGCGTCGTCAGCGCCGACAGTTCGTCGGCCGACACGATGACCATAGCCGGCGTTAGCGTGGCGTTGAATTCGAGCACGCAGCTGTTCTACGTCGGCGCGGGATCGACGCCCAGCATGGCCGGATTCTTCGCGGCGATCACGCCCAACACCACGGTCGGCGCCGCGCTGGGCTCGCCCGGGTCGAGCATGGGCACGATCATGGCGGCCGACGCCGCAGTGCTGCAGCCGTTTGCGCACTGGCAGGACTGACCTGTGAGAGTGCGCGCCGCCCCTCATCCTGTCCTTCTCCCGCAAGCGGGAGAAGGAACCTGCTGAGTACTTCGCCCTTGCTCGCGCAGAGAGCGAAAGTGCCATCAGTCCCCTCTCCCGCTGATTGAAACTCCCCTCTCCCGCTTGCGGGAGAGGGGTGGGGGAGAGGGTTTCAGCCCGCTACCGATACCCCCCATCCGGCATCAACACCTGCCCCACCAGGTAGGGCAGCGTCAACAGGTGGGCGACGCATTGGCCCATCTCGAGCGGAGTTCCCCACCGCCCCATCCATATCTTCGCGCTTTCGGCTGCTCGCACGTCCTCGGGCAGCGTGTCGTTCATCGCGGTCTGGATCCAGCCCGGCGCGAGCGCGTTCACGCAGATCCGCATCGACGCCAGTGGCTGGGCGGCGTTGCGCATCAGCAGATTGGCGCCCGCCTTCGACGCGTCGTAGTGAGCCGACACCGGGTCGTAGGCGTTGACCCCGTTGGATGACGTCACCAGCACGATCTTGCCCCTCCACTCGTCGATGACCGGCTTGTCGCGCAGCATCATGGCGGCGTACTTCAGGACCAGGAAGGAGCCGGTCAGGTTCGCATTCAGGACGGCATCCCACTGCGTTTGCGTCTGCTCGAAGAATTCGGTGTTCGGCGAGATGGCGGCGCTGTGAACCACGTACCGGATGTTGCGAGCGCCGCGGTCGGCCTCGGCGAAAAAGCCCGCCACCGATTCTTCCCGCCCTACCTCGCAACCGAACGCCAGCACCTTGGCAGCCGGGCCAGCCGCGCGCAGACGCTCAAGAGCCGCTTGCGTCTTGGCCGGATTGCGGCTCGCCGATATCACCACATCGCCGCCGTGGCGCACCAGGGTCTCAGCGATCGCCAGGCCGATCCCGCTGGCTCCGCCGGTGATGACCGTGGTGGATCCCGAGAAGTCGAACGTGACCGTCGCCATTGCACCGTCCCTGGCAGGGGCGGCTAGGCCGCTCCGCGGCGGCCCGCTTCCAGCGCCGCATCGACGCTGCGAAACAGGTCCTGGTGGAACGAGCGCGTGTGCCGATCCCAGTACCGCTCCGTTTTCGCCAGCTCTTCGCGCATCCGCTGGGCCGTGCCGAGGTCGCCGTTGCGCGCGGCCCAGATCGCGTAGTTGGCTCGTACCTCGACGCTGTCGAAGCGCGTCAGCGCCGACTCGAATTCCGCGCGCGAATCCTCGTTCCGTCCGGCCGCGGCCAGCGCCTGCGCCGTCAGCAAGCTGACCTGCTCGGGGCGGAACTCCGGATTGCGCTGGCGCAGGGCATCGAGCAGCTCCAGCGCGGGCGCCGCCTGCTGGTTCTGCAGTCGCGCGCGAGCGGCGCCCAGGCGGATTTCGGGATCGTTCACGAACGGTCCCTGAAGGCAGGCATCGAAATGCTGGGCCGCTTCGGCTGCGGCGCCAGTCGCGAGCAGCGCATTGGCCAGCCGCATCCGGTTCTGGACCGTCGCCGACAGGTCGAATGCTCGCTGGGCCTGCCGCAGTTCGCGTCCCGGGTCCAGGCTGCGCGCAAGCGAGCGTGCTGCCGATCCGACGTTGCTCTGCAGGCGCGTGCCTGGCAGGTATTCGACGATGAAATAGACCAGGCTGCCGAGCAGCGGGAACGAGAACAGAATGAAGAGCCAGTAGATCGGCCGTCCGGTGCGCACCGCGTGAATGGCGAAAAACAGCGCGATCAGCACATGCAGGCCGAGCCCGAAAAATGGCATCCCGTCAGCTCCTATGGGTCCAGAATCGGTGCCAATGATAGGCGAGCCGGACATGCAGGTCCGGTCCAGGCCTCTGGCGGGCCATCGAACCTGCTAGATTGCGCCGCCCGAAACCGCAACCGCCTCGAACGTGACGTCACTCCTGGACCACCGCACGGCCGCGCCATGCGCTGTGCGATCCGTTTCGACCGCGTTGGCCCCGGCTTTGCTCGTGCTGGCGCTCACCGCCCTCGCGGCCCCGAGCCTTGCGCAACCCGGCCCGGATCTGGACGCCTGCTCGGTGGCCGCGCTGACGCCGCAGCAGCGCGTCGAAGTCTGTACCAGAGCGCTGACCGGAAAGCTGCCTGCGGCGGACCGCGCTGCAACGTACAACAACATCGGCGTGGCCTGGAAGGCGCAGGGCGACATCGACCGCGCTATTGCGGCCTACGACCAGGCCATTGCGGCCAACCCGCGCCTCGTGAACGCTTACGTCAACCGCGGAGTCGCCCTGGGCGCCAGGGGAGACCTCGACGCGGCGCTTCGCGACTTCAGCCAGGCCATCGAGGTCGACCCGCGTTTCGCGCAGGCCTATCGGAACCGCGCGCGGGCGTTGCAGTCGCGCGGTGAGTGGGAGCGGGCCATCAAGGATCTGGACGAGGCGATCCGCCTGGAGCCGAAGATTGCACAAAGCTACGTCGAGCGCGCCGGAGCCTGGGAAGCCGCGGCAGATGTGGGCCGGGCGACCGCCGACCTGACCGAAGCGATCCGCCTGGAGCCTCAGCGCGCCGAGTTGTTCGTGTTCCGCGGGCTGCTGTGGGACCGCCAGCGCGACACCACACGCTCGATCGCGGACTATGACGAGGCGATCCGCCTGAATCCACTGCTGGCGCCGGCCTACAACAACCGCTGCAATACGTGGCTGATCAAGGAGGCATACGACCGCGCGGCGGCCGATTGCACGGAAGCGCTGAAGCTGGATCCGCACCTGACGCAGGCCCATTTTAACCGCGGCGTGCTCTGGGTCATCGCCGAGGACTATGCGAAGGCCAGGGAAGAGTTCGATCAGGCGATCCGGCTGAACCCTCGGTTCGCGCCGGCCTACAAGAGCCGGGCGGCCTTGAATTTCTACACCGGCCGCTACGACGAGGCGCAAGCGGACCTGGCGCAGGCCTCCAGCTTGCTTGCCTCCGATCCCTACGTCGCGATCTGGCGGTACCTGGCGAAGGCACGCGTGGGCCACGCGGACGCGGCCGCGCGGGAGCTCGCGGCAAGCGCAACAGGCAGCGATCACGGCGCGTGGCCCGCGCCGGTGATCGAACTGTATCTGGGGCATGGCGATCCCGCCTCGGTGTTCAAGGCTGCGCAGCAGGGCGACGCGCGCGCCCAGAACGACCAGCAATGCGAGGCGGCCTTTTATGTCGGCCAGTGGCATCTGCTGCAAGGCCAGAACGGGCAGGCGTTGCGCCTTTTCGAGGACGCGCAGCGTAACTGCAGAAAGAGCTTCAGCGAGTCGGGCGGCGCACGGGCCGAGCTGGACCGCATGTCGCGCTAAGCGGGCGCCAGGGCGTGAAGTTCGGGATAATCCCGCGCAATGCCGGAACGATTGCTCTTCGCCGCTGCCGCCCCCTTTGAATCGGCGCGCAAACTCGGCCTGCTGCCGGAAGGCCACTGCGCGCGCTGGCTGCACGGCCACAGCTTTGTCGCCAGCGTCAGGGCGGCGATCGCGCCGGGCTGGGCCGGCTTCGGCGGGGCCGAAGCCGGTCGGTTACGCGAGTGCCTCGAGCGCTGCGTGAAGCCGCTCGACTATCAGCTTCTGAACGACCACCTGGAACAGCCGACCGACGAGAACCTGGCCCGATGGGTCAAGGCCGGACTCCAGATGCCGGGTATCGACCAGGTCGGCATCCGGAGCACGCTGGACCAGGGCGTCGATCTGGACCGCAACGAACGCGTGCACCTCTGGCGCCGCTACCGGTTCGAGGCGGCGCACCGCCTGCCGAATGTGGCGCCGGGTCACAAATGCGCGCGCATGCACGGGCACGGCTTTCAGGTGGTTCTGCATGCCGAGGTCGCGCCCCGCCCGGGCGAAGCCGGCTTCGACCATCAACGGTTGGACCGCAGCTGGGCGCCGCTTCATGCCGAATTTCACCAGGCTTGCCTGAACGATATCCCGGGGCTGGAGAACCCGACCAGTGAGCTGATCGCGAGCGCGATCTGGCGCCGTTTGAAGCCGGCGCTTCCGCAGTTGTCCTGGGTGACCGTGTACGAAACATCCACCTGTGGGGCGCACTTCGATGGGGGGCGCTACCGGATCTGGACCGAGTGCTCGCTCGACAGTGCGGTGCGCCTGAAGCGCGCTCCCGACGCCGATCCGAGGCGGCGCGTTCACGGACACACTTACCTGCTGCGCCTGCATCTGAACGCGCCACTGGACCGGGTGCTCGGATGGACCGTGGACTTCGGTGACGTGAAGGAGCTGTTCAGGCCGGTCTTCGTCAGGCTCGATCACCACAGCCTGCACGAGCTGCCGGGCATCGAGGACGGCGACGCGGCCAGCCTGGCGCGCTGGATCAGGGAGCAGGTGGCGTCGAGCCTGCCGCAACTGGACCGGATCGATGTGTTCGAGACGCCCGGCTGCGGCGCAATCCTCGCGTGGGGCAGCGACGAGCCGGCCCTTCCGGTCTGAACGACTTCAGCATTGAGTGACCGGCCGCGGCCGCGCTGCACGCCGCTTTCTGGCTGGCGCAGCGGGTCGGGCGGCCACCGCCGGCACGGCCGCTGGCGATTCGCCCGGGCGCTTGCGAGGACGGCTCGCCGATACCGGGGCGCTCTTCGATACCCTGCGGAGTTTCGCAGAAGCCGGAGGCGTTACGGCGGGCCTGCCCGCCGAAGCACGACGTGCGAAGGCGGGTGCCAGGTCTTCGTCCCCGATCGGGTCGGGTTCGGGCGACCCGGTGCCTATTGCACTTGAAGGCCATGGGGCGAAGGTGCCTGCGCCCCAGATCGCATCGAGCTCGGCAGGTGCCGCGCCCAGGCCACCCAATGGCCAGGTGGGTGCCGCGTCTTCGGCCCAGGCCGGCTCGGGCTCGCAAGGCACCGTGCTTATGCCGCCTGCCACTGCGACCGTGGCCTCGACTTCGCTCGCGATCGGAGCGGGGTCGGCAGGCGCCGCACTGTCAGGCTCGAGGAGCTCCGAGTCTTCGAACGTAACCGGACAGGACTGCGCGGGCGGCACGCTCGTTCGATCGACGGTCCGACCCCTTGCCAGCAGGTCGGACAGGACCGGATACGACTCGGCGTGAGGCGCGCTTGTCGCGTCAGCGGCCAGTGCCGGGGTCGCGACCTCGTCCCAGATCGGTTCGGACTCGTCCAGCTCGTCCGTCCCGCCTTGCATCGCCATATCGCGGTTCAACTGCGCGGTGAGCAGCAACAGGCACACCGCAATCGCCGTCAGGGCGATGCCGGCTGGCACCACCGCGTGATCGCGCTCCTCGTTCAACCGGTACACGAGGTTGGACAGCGACAGCACCGAGGCCAGCACGTTGCCGGTCACGTGCGTCCAGCAGATTCTCGAAGGTTGGATGCCGCCCGATGCGATGTATCGAATCAGGCCGTCGGCCGCCGCGAACGCGCCGGTCGCAAGTCCGGCGCCGAGCAGCCACTCCGACGTGAGCGACCAGAACGCACCACCGACGGCACAGTAGAGCACGTCGCTGACCAGCGTTGCCACGATGAACGCGGCGGGCAGCGGGACCAGCGAAACGTACAGCGAATCCCAGCGGTCCAACCTCCAGCCGATGGGCTTGATGCCGTCGCGCTTGACTTCGTTGGTGATCGCCATAAGGGTGCCTTTCATCAAGTCGAGAGGCGTTCCTGCAGCTCGCCGGCGGATGAACCGGCAGGAATCGCTCCGGCCCACTGAGAGCGCAGGCAGTAATCGGCCAAAGTGACATTCCCGATAAGGAAATGATGTTGCTGTCCGGGGGTTGCCGCAGGCACCTCGAGACGGGCCGAGCGGGCGCTGGGCGCGCACGCCACTTGCATGCCGAGGTGGTGCGCCAGACGCCGCAGCGCCGAGTTGGAATTCAGATTGCGCACGAACAGGGTCCTGACGCCACGTGCGGCGGCCACCCTGCGGGCGCGCTCGAGCAGCAGGGACCCGATGCCTTTGCCGCGGGCCCAGGCCGACACGCTCAATCCGACGTCCGCGCCGCAACTCGTGAATTCGAGGTGCAGTACACCCGAAATGTCGGGCGCAGGCTCTACCACCACGAACACGTTGCCGATCGATTGCAGCAGGCTCTCGACGTAGGCGACGATGTCCAGATCGGTCATCACCCATCCAAACCGCAGAAAGCGGTCGCGGGCTGTCAACGCCAGAAAGTGGCTGGCCAGGTCATGAAACTGCAACGATGTGGGGCGGTTTGCGGATCTCATCAAAAAATCTCCAGGGCGAGCGATGCGCATGCAACGTCTCGCGCGTTCGACCAACGTCTTGAAACCTGGGCGGGTTTCAATGCCGTCCATCGACGGCGTCCACCCGCAGCGAGAATCAGACTGTCGTGGCGTCCACGTGTTACCTCCCGGAGTCTTCGGGCATTTGCCTCGGTCTTGCGGCGAGAGATCCGCCCGCTGCGGACCCGCAACTCAAGGCCGGATGCCTTGAACACCTCAAGCCGGCAATTGATCGGAAGCGAAGCGCCCTTCAGTTCTCCGTATGCCAACAAACAGAATCGATGCGGGGTCACTATGACCGTCCCGTGAAAATTTCTCAACGCAACTTGACCCGCGAAAGTGGTAAACCGATGAGACGCCAAAGACCGTGAACGCACGGATGAAATGAGGAATGCAAATCGGGTCTGCGCGGAAATCCGTTGATAAAAATTACCGCGTTGATCGGCCGTAGAGACTATGCACTTGCGTAAGGGTTAGTGCTGTTCAATCGCCACCAGGCCGCTCAATCAGGTGGTCGAAACGAGCTCTTACACATCGCGGTCGGCGCCGCGACCGCCTGCGGCGTTACGTCGGAATCCGCAGGTGTTCCGCATCAACCAACGACTTCGTGCGAGGATCCGAAGAAAAACGACGTTCGGTGCACACGGCTAAAATTGGCGGATGGCCACAGCAGCCGGCACGGGGAGCGAAGGCGCCGCCATCCGCGAGACAGTGGACGCTGTCTACCGCGCGGACTCTCGCCGCGTGCTCGCCACGCTGATCCGGCTGCTGGGTGATTTCGACATCGCGGAGGAGGCGCTGCACGACGCCTTCATCGCAGCCGTGGAGCAGTGGCCGCGCGACGGCGTTCCGCAGAACCCGCGCGCCTGGCTCGTCTCGACCGGCCGCTTCAAGGCGATCGACCGCATCAGGCGCCGGAGCAAATTCGACGTCTCCCTGGAAGAGGTCGCCGAGCAGATCGAAGCGATCCCCGCCCCGCAGATCGATGGCGAGCGCTCGCACGTGGAGGACGACCGGCTGCGTCTTATCTTCACATGCTGCCACCCCGCTCTGGCGCCCGACGCGCAGGTCGCGCTGACCCTGCGCGAGGTGTGCGGCCTGACGACAGAGGAAATCGCGCACGCTCACCTGACGACGCCGTCGACAGTCGCGCAGCGGATCGTGCGCGCCAAGGCCAAGATTCGCGAGGCGCGGGTCCCTTATGAAGTCCCTGGCCGAAACGAGCTGCCCGAGCGCCTCGATGGCGTGCTGCGCGTGATCTACCTTGTGTTCAACGAGGGCTATCTGGCCTCCTCGGGCGAGGCGCTGACGCGCCAGAACCTGACCGCCGAGGCGATCCGGCTGGGTCGATTGCTGGTCGAGTTGCTGCCCGAGCCGGAAGCGGTGGGACTGCTCGCGTTGATGCTGTTGCACGAATCGCGCCACGCTGCGCGAACTTCGCCGTCGGGCGAGATCGTGCTGCTCGGCGAGCAGGACCGCTCCCTGTGGAACCAGGAGCAGATCGCGAACGCGATCACGCTGGTCGTAGGCGCGCTCGCCTCGCGCCGCTTCGGCCCGTACACGTTGCAGGCGGCCATCGCTGCCGTTCACGCGGAAGCGCCCGACGCCGGCAGCACCGATTGGGCCCAGATCGTGGGCCTGTATGACGCATTGTTGCGCGCCGATCCTTCGCCGGTGGTCGAGTTGAACCGGGCGGTCGCGCTGGCGATGCGGGATGGGCCTGCCGCGGGCCTGGCCGAAATCGACGCCATTCTCGCCCGCGGCGAACTGGTCGACTACCATCTGGCCCACTCCGCCCGGGCCGACCTGTGCCGGCGGCTGGGCGACCGGATCGCGGCCCGAGACTCGTATCGGAAGGCCCTGGATCTGGCCCGCCAGGCGTCCGAGCGGCGCTTCCTCGAGCGGCGCCTGGCCGAGCTGGAAAAATAGCTTCGGCGCCTGTCGAAACGCCGCCCCGCCATTCGACTAGGGACGAGAGACGGTTTTCGGCTTCGCAGAACGCCTTAAGCCCTTGTCGAGCAGGGTCTTGCGCTTCGCTTCGGAGGACTCCATGAGGTATCTGTGCCTGATTTACCTGGATGAACAGCAGCTGGTCGCGATGCCGGAGGGGCAGATCAGCGCGCTGAATGCCCGGCACCTCGAGTTCAACGACGGTCTGCTGGAGCGAGGCCAGTTCATCGAAGCCGAGGCCCTCGAACCCGGCAGGGCGACCACCTGCCTGCGGATCCGCCAGGGCAAGACGGGCATCACCGACGGGCCTTACGCGGAGACCAAGGAACAGGTGGCCGGCTTCTATCTGATCGAGGCGCGCGACCTGAACGAAGCGATCCAGATTGCGGCGCAGATCCCCGCTGCACCGCTCGGAACGATCGAGCTGCGGCCATGCCGCGACCTGATTGTCGACGGAGTGCCGCACAAAGCCTCGCGCAAGGCGCGCTCAGGCATCGAACGGATCACGAACGCCAACCCAAGGAGATGACGATGCGATTCATGGTGATGGTCAAGGCAACCAAGGCCTCGGAGGCCGGCCAGAGGCCCAGCGAGGAGCTGGTAGCCGACATGGGCAAGTTCAACGAGGAACTCATGAAGGCGGGCGTGATGCTCGACGGCGCCGGGTTGCAGCCCAGCTCGAGGGGCGCTCGGGTGCAATTTTCGCCTGGCAACAGGCGTACCGTGATCGACGGGCCGTTTGCCGAGACGAAGGAACTTGTCGCTGGTTACTGGATGTGGAAAGTCAAATCGAAGGAGGAGGCGCTGCAATGGCTGACGCGCTGCCCGCATCCCTTCCCCGGCCAGGAAGCCGAGATCGAGATCCGGCCGTTGTTCGAGGGGGAAGACTGCGCGGCGAAGTGATCTGTCCCGCTCACGAGAGAGCATTTCTCACCCGGCAGGTGATTGAAGATTTCCTCTCCACCTCCCCCCGGAGAGGGGCTGCTTGAATTTCTCTCCACTCTCCCCGGAGAGGGGTTGCTTGAATTTCCCCTCTCCCGCTTGCGGGAGAGGGGTGGGGGAGAGGGTTGATAACACAGGAGACGACGTCATGCAGGTTCAACCTTATCTGAATTTCGATGGACGCTGCGAAGAGGCTGTGAACTTCTACAAGAAAGCGCTGGGCGCCGAAGTGACGACGCTGATGCGGATGAAGGACGCGCCGCAGGGCAGTGGCGAAAACTGCCCGCCTGGCAATCCGGACCAGGTGATGCACGCGGCCTTCCGGATCGGCGAGACGACCGTGATGGCGTCCGACTGCTACGGCACCGGCAAGCCGGTGTTTCAGGGAATTTCGCTTTCGATCGCGGTGAACGAAGAAGCCCACGCCGATCGGCTGTTCGCCGCGCTGGCCGACGGCGGCCAGGTGCAGATGCCGCTGGGCAAGACGTTTTTCTCACCGCGTTTCGGGGTGGTCGCCGACCGGTTCGGCGTGTCGTGGATGATCGTCGTGTTGCCTTGAACGCCCGCGCGGTTTCGCGCGGATCGAATTGCGTCCAGACGCGCCTGGGCCAGCCGGCCCTGGCCGCGTTTGCAGCGGTTGCCGGTCTCCGGGTGGGTTACAGTGCCGCCCGTGAGCGCGATTCCTGATCGACCCGCTTCGGCTGCCGGCGCCACGGCGCCAGCCGGGCGCGATGCACCCGCGCACGATGCGGGCGATCCTGAACATCCGTTTCAGTGGCAGGAAGCCGCGCGCATCGCGGCCGTCGCGGTGGCGGCGGCCGCCGTCTGGTTTCGCCTCTGGGAGTCCCTTGGCGCCGTCAGCCTGATCGGGATCGCAGGCCTTCTGATCGGTGGCTGGCCGATCTTCAAGGAGGCGTTCGAGAACCTGATCGCGCGGCGCATGACGATGGAGCTGTCGATGTCGATCGCGATCGTGGCCGCGGCAGCGATCTCCGAGTTCTTCACCGCGCTCGTGATCACGCTGTTCGTGCTGGTGGCCGAGGTGCTGGAAGAACTGACGGTGTCGCGCGGTCGGCTCGCGATCCGCGATCTGCTGGAGTTGCTGCCGACCCTGGTGACAGTCCGGCGCGATGGGCGCCCCTGCCAGGTCGACGCCGCGACGCTGGCGCCGGGCGATCTGGTGCTGGTCAATCCGGGCGGGCGCGTTCCGGTGGACGGAACCGTGGTCGCGGGCCTGTCTTTCGTCGACGAGGCCTGCATCACCGGCGAATCGACCCCGCTGGAGAAGACGGCGGGCTCGCAGGTATACGCCGGCTCGATCAATCAATCCGGCGCCCTCGAGGTTCGGGCCGAGCGGATCGGGCGCGACACCAGCTACGGCAAGATCATCGAGGCCGTCGAGCAGGCCGAGCGCTCGCGCGCGCCGGTTCAGCGGCTGGCCGACCGCATGGCGGGCTACCTGGTGTACTCCGCGCTCGGCGCTGCGCTGCTGACCTACCTTCTGACCCGCGACATGCGTTCGACGATCTCGGTGGTGATCGTGGCTGGCGCCTGCGGGATCGCCGCCGGCACCCCGCTGGCGATTCTGGGCGCCATCGGTCGCGCCGCGCGTGCGGGCGCGATCATCAAGGGTGGCCTGTTCCTGGAGCAGCTCGGAAAGGTCGACACGGTGGTTCTGGACAAGACCGGAACACTGACCTACGGGCAGCCGCAGGTTCGCACCGTGATCTGCCTGGCTGGCGTTGACCGCTCCGAGCTGCTCGATGCCGCCGGATCGGCCGAGCTGCGCTCCGAGCACCCGCTGGGAAAGACGATCGCCGCTTTCGCGCTCGCGCAGGGACGGCGACCACCCGAGCCTGAACGCTTCGGCTATACCCCCGGCCGCGGCATCGCCGCCACGGTGGACGGCCGCGCCGTGCTGGCCGGCAACGCCGGGCTGATCCGCGACCATGGCATCGCCGTGCCCGGCGAGCTGGCCGACGAGCATCCGGATGCGACGATCGTCTACGTTGCGCGCTCCGGCACGCTGCTCGGCGCGGTCGTGGTCGCCGACCGCGTTCGCCCCCAGGCGCGCCAGGCCATCGAGGCGATCCGGGCCCTCGGGATACGGCCGGTGCTGCTGACCGGCGACCGGCGCGTCGTGGCCGAGGCCATCGCCCGGCAGCTCGGGATCGCCGAGGTGATGGCGGACCTGATGCCCGCGGACAAGCAGCAGGTGGTCAGGCGGCTGGTCGATCAGGGCAGGTCGGTTGCGATGGTCGGCGACGGCGTCAACGATGCGCCGGCCCTGGTCGAGGCCGACGTCGGCGTCGCGATGGGCTCCGGGACCGACGTGGCTCGCGAAAGCGCGGACGTGGTTCTGTTGGGCGATGATCTGATGAAATTTGCCGAGACGCTGGCCGTTGCGCGCCGGACGCGCCGCATCATCTGGGCCAATTTCGCGGGCACGATCGGCGTCGACGCGCTGGGCATCGGGCTGGCCGCGGCAGGCTTGCTCAATCCCCTGCTGGCGGCTTTCATCCACGTCGCATCGGAACTGACGTTCATCCTGAACTCGGCGCGCCTGCTGCCCTCCCGTGCACCGGGCACATCGGACCCGTCACACGCTATTCTTGGCGTTCAGGCCGACCTGTAACGACCGAACGCACAGGAGGGACCCTTGCGGTGCCTGGTCATCGAGGACGATGCCGAGACGTCCCGCTATGTCTGCAACGGCCTGACCGAGGCGGGTTTCAACGTGCTGGCGTGCGACAACGGCCTGGACGGGTTGCATCACGCGACCAACGAGTCCTGGGACGTCGTGGTGCTCGACCGACTGCTGCCGGGACAGGTCGACGGACTGTCGATCGTCGGCAAGCTGCGCGATCTGGGCAAGAGCACCCCGGTCCTGATCTTGAGCGCGTTGAACAGCATCGACGAGCGGGTGCACGGTCTGCGCAACGGGGGTGACGACTACATCTCAAAGCCGTTCGCGTTCTCCGAGCTGCTTGCGCGCATCGAGGCCCTGCTGCGCCGCACGCGCCCGGCCCATCAGGCCACGCAGCTCACAGTGGCCGACCTTGCACTGGATTTGCGCACATTCCGGGTGATGCGGGGAACGACGCCGATCGCCCTTCAGCCGCGCGAATTCCGCCTGCTGGAGTACTTGATGCGCAACGAAGGGCAGGTCGTGACCCGGACCATGCTGCTCGAAGCGGTCTGGGACTGCCATTTCGATCCGCAAACCAACGTGATCGACGTCCAGATCAGCCGGCTGCGCAACAAGATCGACCGGGATTTCTCCCCGCCGTTGATCCACACGGTGCGCGGCGTCGGATATCGGTTGAGCGCCCGTGGTTAGCATCACCAAGTCGATCGCCACCCGGCTCGCGCTCGGGTATGCGGTGCTGGTGGCCGAGGCGATCCTGGTGGCGTCGGGAGTCTTCTACTTCGGCACCGTCGGTGTGATGGACCGCCGCATCGACGCCAAGATCACCGCGATATCCAATCGCCTCATGGACACGTTCCGGAACCGGCCGATCGAAGAGCTGGCCAGGCAGATCGAATTGGAGCTGAATGACGGCATCGACAGCGACAGCGAGATTTTCCTGGTCGTATCGCCCTCGGGCGAACGCGTGGTCGGCAATCTGACGGCTGTGCCCTCGGGGATGCGGCCGCTGGATCAGGTCGTCAGCGGTGAAGTGGTGCGGGAAGGCAAGCGCATCACCGGCCGGCTGATCGGGCGGCAACTGCCCGACGGCGGGTTCCTGTATGTCGGTCGGGATCTGAGCGAACAGCAGGCGATCAGCCATCTGGTGATGCGGGCCCTGATTGCCGGGGCTGGCGCCTCGATGCTCGTGCTGGCCGCGGGCGCGCTGCTGTTCCGGCATCAAATCGAAAAACGGATCGGACGGATCCGCCGGACCGCCGGAGAAATCGAAGCCGGCGACCTGAGCCAGCGGATTCCCGTTTCGAGCGACGACGAATTCGGACGCCTGAGCATCGACATCAACCGGATGCTCGACCGCATCGGGCACCTGATGGACGGTGTGCGGCACGTATCCAACGCGATCGCGCACGACTTGAGGACCCCGTTGGGGCGGATCCGCAGCAGGCTGGACCAGGCTGTGCGCGATGATGCGACCGCCGCCTCGCTGTCCGACGCGGCCACCGCGGCGATCGAGGGCATCGACGAGCTGACGCTGGTGTTCGAGAAGCTGCTGCAGATCGCCGAAGCCGAATCCGGGGTGCGCAGCAAGTCGTTCGAGCCGGTCGACCTGAACGCCATCGCAAAGGACATGGTCGAGCTGTACGATGCGACCGCCGAGCAGCGGCAGGTGTCGCTGAAGCCCGCCGGGGGCGAGGCGGTGCTTGCCACCGTCGATCGAAACCTGGTGGCCAGCGCGGTTGCGAGCCTGATTGACAACGCCATTAAGTACGCGGGAGCGGGCGCGACCGTCGAGGTGGGCGCCTACGCGCAGCCACAGTCGGCCGCGATCGTGGTGCGGGACAACGGGCCCGGCATTCCGGCGGCCGAACGGCCGAAGGTGACGGAGCGCTTCTACCGCCTCGATCACAGCCGCAACCTGCCCGGCAACGGCCTGGGGCTGTCGATCGTCTCGGCGATCGCCACCCTGCACGGGGGGACCCTGCAGCTGGAAGATGCCGCGCCAGGGCTGCTGGCCCGGATCGTGCTGCCGGTCGGACAGGCGGCGCAAGCCGTCGCTGCCACTTAGGTTCGCCAACCGCCGATTCTTACGGACCTTCAGGGGCCGTTGTCGAAGTCATGGGTATCGAGGTCGTCGATCACGCGCCGCACGCCGGCAACTCGATAGGTGATGCGCAGTGCGGCGATCAGATCCAACGGGTCGCCGCCGATCATCCCCTCGAGCCTTACGACGCCATCCCTGGTCGTGACGGTCACACGCGAGGCGTCCAGGTACGGGTTGGAATCCAGCGCGGTTTCCACCCGCTTCGTCACCTCCTGGTCGGTCAGAGATTTCGGGCCCGTGACGACGATCTGCTCGGTACCGGAGGCTTTGCGCCCGCCGTTTTCCTGGCAATGCGCCGGGATCGACCAGAAGGACAACGCTCCCAGTGCCGCCGCCAGGAAAGGTCCAATACCGGAAAGGAGGTTCGGAAGTCGAAGCACGATCGAACTCCCTGGCCGGGCCGTTCCGTCAAAGGCGCTGATTTTAGGGCCCTCGTGAATTTTGACTAGAGGCGGCGCCACAACCTTTCCAATCGGTAATCTTCCGGACAGCAAACGGCAACCGGCCCTCTCATAGATTGGAGCGCCTGCGCTGCAATGGGAGCCGTATGCCGTCTGCCAGCAAATCCATGCGCCTCGGCGCCGTGACGACGGCGATCGTGGCCATCGTCGCGATCGCTTTCTACGCCGGCCAGATCCAGGGCGGGCGCAATGCGGGTGCGGTTCAGGCCGCCGAGATGCCAATCGCTGCGGGCCCGCTCGATGCCGACAGCGTCACGCTGACCGCAGAGCAGGCCAGGACGGTCAGAGTCGCCGCGGTCGCCGGGCACGATTTCGTTCCCCGCTCCCGGACGGAAGGATCGATCGACTTCAACCAGGACCGCAGCGTGCCGGTGTTCTCCCCGTGGCAGGGAAGGATCGCGCGGGTGCTTGCCAGGGCAGGCGACGACGTAAAAGCCGGCGATGTGCTGTTCACGATCGACAGTCCGGATCTGGTGGTCGCGCAGTCGAACCTGATCGCCGCGGCCGGGGTGCTGCAGCTGACCACCCGCGCGCTGGAGCGTGCCCGCGAGATGTTCAAATCCCAAAGCATCGCGCAAAAAGACCTCGATCAGGCGGCATCCGATCAGCAGACGGCCCAGGCGAACCTGGAAGCGGCGCGCGCGGCCGTGCGCATCTTCGGCAAGACCGATGCCGAAATCGACCGCATCGTCGCCGATCGCAGCACGGCTGCCGAGCTGCGCATCGCCAGTCCGATCGGCGGGCGTGTGACCGCGCGCAACGCGGCTGCGGGCTTGCTGGTCCAGCCGGGCAATGCGCCGGCCCCATTCACGGTCGCGGATATCTCGACGATGTGGATGGTTGCCAACGTCGCCGAGGACGAGCTGCCGCAGGTGCGCCTGGGACAGCAGGTCGAGGTCTCGCTGTACGCCTTTCCCGACCGCAGGTTCCAGGGGCGCATCAGCAACATCGGCGCGGCGGTCGACCCGAACACGCACCGGGTCCCGGTGCGCTCGGAAATCCGCGACCCGCATCACGAGCTGCGGCCGCAGATGCTCGGCACCTTCGTGATCCGCACCGGCGCCGCCGTTCGTGCGCCGGCGGTTCCGCAGTCCGGCGTGGTGCGCGAAGGCGACGGCACGATGGTGGTGTACGTGACGGTCGATGGACACCGGTTTGTGCGCCGCCCGGTGAAGCTCGGCATGCAACAGGATGGGCTGGACCAGATCCTCGAGGGTGTCGCCATCGGCGAGCAGGTCGCGACCGACGGTGCGGTCTTCCTCGCCAACGAGCTGGCGCTGCAAACGCGCTGACCGCAACCCGGCGCCGATGCCGGGAATCGACAAGGATCCCCCGTGCTCAAGCCCATCCTTGCACTGGTGCTGACGCGGCGCCCGGTCGTGTTGCTGGGCGTACTCGCGTTTCTGGTGGCCGGTGTGGCGGCATTTTCCAAACTCAACATCGAGGCCTACCCGAATCCGGCACCGGTGATTCTGGAAATCACGGCCCAGGCAGCGGGGCTGTCGGCCGAGGAGATGGAGCGTTACTACACGCGCCCGATGGAAATCGGCCTGGCCACCACGCCAGGCGTCGACAACATCCGATCGACGTCCTCCTACGGGCTGTCCTTCGTGCGTGTGACCTTCAAGTACGGCGTCGACTACTACTTCGGCTACACGCAAGCCGCCCTGAGCCTGCAGCAGAACGTGAACCTGCCCAACGGCGTCTCGGCCCAGATTCAGGCCTCCAGCCTGGTCGGCGAGATCTTCCGCTACCAGCTGGTCGGTCCGCCACATTTCGGCCTGACCAATCTGCGCACCTTGCAGGACTGGGTCGTGCAGCGGCGGCTGTTGACCGTGCCGGGCGTGGCGCAGGTGGTCACGTGGGGCGGGACGACCAGGCAGTACGAGGTCGAGGCGGACATGACGCGCCTGCAGGGCTACGGCATTACACTGTCGCAGTTGATTGCGGCCGTGGCCAATGCGAACACGAATGTCGGCGGCCGCACGCTGAACCTAGGGCAGCAATCCGTCAACATCCGCGGTGTCGGATTGATCCGGGACGCGACCGACATCGGCAACGTGGTCTTGGCCCAGTCCGATGCCGCGCCAGTGCGTGTGAGGGATGTCGCGACGGTGCACGTCGGCACCCTGCCGCGGCTGGGCAAGGCCGGGCGCGACGACCAGGATGACGTGGTCACTGCGATCGTCGTGATGAACCGGACCTTGCGCACCAACGAGGTCCTCGCCCGCGTCAAAGCCGAAGTCGAGCGGATCAACCGCGACGGGACACTGCCGGCGGGCGTGAAGATCGTGCCCTTCTACGACCGGGAGAGGCTGGTCGACGTGACCAGCCACACGGTTCTGCACAACCTGGTTCTGGGTTGCCTGCTGGTCTTCCTGATCCAATGGATTTTCCTCGGCGACCTGGCGAGTGCGCTGATTGTGGGCGCCAACATTCCGTTCGCGCTGTTCTTCAGCGTGATCATCCTGGTGCTGACGGGCGACTCGGCCAATCTGCTGTCGCTCGGCGCGATCGACTTCGGCATCATCGTCGACTCGGCGGTGATCGTGGTCGAGAACGTGTTTCACAATCTGCAGCGGTCGCGCGAGGAAAAGGCCCCGCTGCTGGCCGAGTTCGCGCAGCGTTGGAGCGACCCGCACCTGCCGGCGGAGTCGAGGCGAACCTGGACCAACCGCCTGAGGATGATCTTCATGAGTGTCGTGCAGGTCGACCGCGCGGTGCTGTTCTCCTCGGCCATCACGGTGGCGGCGTTCATTCCGCTCTTCACGATGCAGGGGGTCGAAGGCCAGATCTTCAACCAGATGGCACGCACCTATGCGTATGCGCTGACCGGAGCGCTGCTGGCGACGTTCACGGTGACGCCCGTGCTGTCCTCGCTGCTGCTGCCGCGCCGCGTGAAGGCGACCGAGACCTTCGTGGTCGCCGCCATCCGCCGGATCTACTCGCCGGTACTGCGCTGGGCGCTCGTGCACCGCGTGGCCACGGTCGGTGCCGGGCTCGTGTTTCTGGCGCTGGCGGCCTTGCTGCTGTCGCGCATCGGCACCGAGTTCCTGCCGGCGCTGGAGGAAGGTAACCTGTGGATCCGCGCCACGATGCCGCCGACGATCTCGCTCGAGGCTGGCATGGACAAAGTGGATCGGATGCGTTCGATACTGAAGAGGCACTCCGAGGTGATCACCGTGGTGTCGCAGCACGGGCGCCCCGACGACGGCTCGGACGCCGCCGGGTTCTACAACGCCGAGTTCTTCGTCCCGCTGAAGCCTTTCGAAGAATGGCCGCGTGGCTACACGAAAGACCAGCTGGTCGAGGAGCTGCAAAGGCAGTTCCACGCCGAATTTCCCGGCGTCGAATTCAATTTCTCGCAGTACATCCAGGACAACATCGAGGAGGGGCTGTCGGGCGTCAAGGGCGCCAATTCGGTCAAGATCATCGGCCCGGATCTGCCGGTGCTCGAGAAGCTGGCCGACCAGGTGCTGCACCAGATGAGCCAGGTGCGCGGGGTCGAGGATCTGGGCGTGTTTCGTGTGCTCGGCCAGCCTAATCTGAACGTCACGGTCGACCGCGACAGGGCGGCCCGCTACGGCTTGAATACCGGCGACGTCAATGCCGTCGTACAGGCGGCCGCCGGCGGCACGCAGGCCACGACCGTGCTGGAAGGCGACCGGCAGTTCGCGCTGACGGTTCGTCTGAAGCCGGAATATCGCTCCAGCGTCGACGCGGTGCGCGACATCCTGGTCGGCTACCCGACGCCGGCCGGGGCGAGCGCTTACATTCCGTTGCGCGAGCTGGCGTCGATCACATTGGACACCGGTGCTTCCTACATCTATCACGAAAGCAACGAGCGCTACATTCCGGTGAAATTCAGCGTGCGCGGGCGCGATCTGGGCAGCACGGTGGCCGACGCCGAAGCGCGCATTCGCGCCCGCGTCGCGCTGCCCCAGGGCTATCGGATCAAGTGGGGCGGCGAATTCGAGGAACTTCGGCAGGCGCAGAAGCGCCTGCAGATCGTGGCGCCGATCGCGATCGGCGCGATCCTGCTGCTGCTGTATATGCTGTTCAATTCGCTGCGCGACAGCCTGCTGACGCTGGCCGGAATTCCTTTTTCGGCGGGCGGCGGCCTGATCGCCCTGTATGTTTCGGGCTTGAACCTCAGCATATCGGCCGCGATCGGCTTCGTGTCGCTGTTCGGCGTGTCGGTGATGAACGGGATTCTGATCCTGACTTATTTCAACCACCTGGTGGCTGAAGGCAAGGAGCCGTTGGAGGCCATGCGGCACGCCGCCCAGCAGCAGATGCGCCCGATGCTGATGATGGCGCTGTCCGCCTGCATCGGCCTGCTGCCCGCCGCCGTGGCAACGGGAATCGGCAGCCAGGTGCAGCGGCCGCTGGCCACGGTCGTCGTCGGGGGCATGCTGCTGGGGCCGATCATGCTGCTGGTGGTCGCGCCGGCGCTGCAGGTGATGGTGGTGAAGTGGTCGGAGCGGCCGGGTCGGCGCGCGCGCGTCGGGCCGCGGGAGACCGATGATGATGAACCGTGACCGCAGCGCGGCCAGAACGATCCGCGCGCATGGGTGCGCGACGCTTGCGACGGGCAGCGCCATGGCGATGCTGTGCGCCGGCTGCACGGTCGGTCCCGATTTTCACCGGCCGCCGCCGCCCGATGTGCAAGCCTACGTGCGCGAGCCGGTGACCGGCACCGCGGCCGCGCAGGCAGCCGGGGGCGCGGCGCAGACGTTCAAGCCGGGCGCCGAGGCGCCGCCGCGATGGTGGACCGGATTCGGATCGGCGTCGATCGATGCGCTGGTCGAGCGCGCCTTCGAACACAATCCGACCGTCGATGCGGCCAAGGCGGCGCTGCGCCAGGCGCACGAGTCAACTGCAGCGCAGTTCGGCGCGTACTTCCCGGTCATCCAGGCGGGTTACTCGCCCAGCCGCGCCGGCAACGCGGTCGGCACGATCGCGCCCACGTTGAGCTCCGGCACCCCGGTATACACGCTGCACACCGCGCAGGTCAGTGTCGGATTCGTTCCCGACGTGTTCGGCCTGAACCGTCGCGTGGTCGAGTCGCTGGCCGCGCAGGAGCAGTCGCAGCGCTTCCAGCTGGAGGCGGCCTGCCTGACGCTGGCATCGAACGTGGTGGCTGCCGCGATCCAGCAGGCGGCGCTACAGGCGCAGGTCGAGGCGACCGAGGACATCGTCCGGGCTGAACGGCGCTCGCTGGAACTGCTGCGCGACCGGGCGCGCCTGGGATACGCATCGGCTCTTGACGTGGCCTCCCAGGAATCGGCACTGGCCCAGGCGGAGCTGGCGCTGCCGCCGCTGAAGAAGCAGCTGGAGCAGACGCGCGACCTGCTGGCGGTGCTGGCCGGCGATCTGCCGGCGCAGGCCCGCCCGGCCCCGCTCGATCTGGATACGTTGAAGCTGCCCGAGGAGCTGCCGTTGAGCCTGCCCTCGAAACTGGTCGAGCGCCGCCCCGACGTGCGCGCCGCCGAGGCGATGGTGCACTCGGCCAGTGCCGAGGTGGGCGTTGCGGTGGCCAACCGCCTGCCTCAGTTCTCGATCTCGGCTGTCTACGGGGGCGCCGCCACGCAGTTTTCGCAGATGTTCGCGGACAGCAACAAGTTCTGGGCCATCACCGGCAACGTCTCGCAGACGATTTTCGATTTCGGCACGTTGCGCCACCGGCAGCGCGCCGCCGAGGCCGCGCTGGACCAGGCCACGGCACAGTACCGCGCCGTCGTGTTGACTGCGTTTCAGAACGTCGCTGACAGCCTGTACGCGCTGCAGGGCGACGCCGACGCGCTGGCCGCTTCGGTCAAGGCGGAGGCGGCGGCCCGCAAGACGCTCGATCTGACGCGCCGTCAGCTCGACGCCGGAGCAGTCAACGTGCTGGCGCTGCTGAGCGCCCAGCAGGCCTACCAGCAGACGCGGATCTCCCGCGTGCAGGCCCAGGCCGCGCGCTACACCGACACGGTGGCGCTGTACCAGGCGCTGGGCGGCGCATCGACCGGCGACCAGGCCACGCAGGTCAACGAAGACGCGAAATAGTACAGACTGACTTAGTCTGCTCTCTACATTGGCTGGGGGAGCACGAGGGGGCCAGCCCAGCCCCCTCGTTCTCTTCCTCCTGCCTTTTCCGGCCGAAGGCCGGAAAAGGGTCGCCGTTATTCTTCGCTTTCAAACGGCGCCGTCAACCCGGTGAAGTCGCCGACCACCTTCGCGTCGTACGGCGAATAGAGCCCTTTCTGCGAGCTCTGGGTATCGAAGCCGACGTTGCCGCCGATGATCGTGCCGCTCGCGAGCACCGGTAGGGTCCCCCCAGCGAGCGGCAGGCCGAACTTCGCGACAATCTGCCCCGCCCGACTGACCCGGATCACGCGATTGTTGAACTGGTCGCTGATCAACGTGTCGCCATTGCGCAGCCGTATCGCCCGGGTCGGCAGAGGCGCCGCGACGCTCAGCGGCTCCGTGTTGGTGACGTACTGCCAGACGACTTTGTCGTTGGCGTCGACTTCGACGGCGCGCGAGTTGCCGGCATCGGTCAGCAACGTGTGTCCGTTGGGCAGACGGCTGGAGAACGCGACCGCACCCACCGTGCCACTGGCCGTGAATGTCTTCACGATCTGATCGCCGCGCGTGACCTCGATGGCCCGGTTGTTGTTTTCATCGGAAATCAGGATGTGGCCATTGTCGAGCAGCTCGGCGGAGTTCGGACTGTTGAGCTGATCGGCCGCGTTGGTATTCGTACCCGGATACTGCCAGACGATTTCCTTTCCGAGATTCACCTCGATGATCCGGTTATTGCCCTGGTCGGTGATCAGCACGTCGGTGTTCGGCAGCCAGGTGCACTGCACCGGCACGCTCAACAGGTCCGGCCCCGAGCCGGTCTGTCCGAATTGACCATACTGCCAGACGACTTTCCCCTGAGGGCTCACCAGGATCACGCGATTGTCGACGGCGCCGTTGGGCGCCTGCGAAACGACCCCTGGCGGGGTGCCGGTGCCGGCCATCAGAGTCAATCGGCCCACGCGCTGGGCATCGTTGACGCCGACGATCGACTGCTCGGAAAAATCGTTCGGCCCGAGCCCGAACGACCAGACGATGGCACCGGTCGGATCGATCTCGATCACCCGGTTGTTGAACTGGTCCGCCATCAGAATGTTTCCGCGCTCGTTGAATTCGGGGCCGATCGCCTTGTCGGCGGCCGGGGCGCCGCTCGCTGACGCCAACGCGCCAACAGCCAGGCCCGCAAGGACTGATCTTTTCAGAAATTGTTTGAACATATCGGATTCTCCTCAGCAGTCGAAATTGCAGCGTGACGATTCGAAGGGTGCGTCGGATGGATCGATCGCACGCAAGATCGCACATCCCCCCGCGCGGTGATGTCCCGAACGCGAACAGTTTTCAGGTGCGTTGTCGTGGCCCGCGGTGTATCCCGGGCGAGCGCAAAGAGTTCAAACAAAAATCGGCCCGCACGGACTCAACGGGCCCGAAGGGCCGTCGGGACCCGGGGCGTCGACGTACAGATCGGCCGAAGCTATTTCTGAACGAGCGGATCGTCGGTCCGGGCCTGGGGCGCCGCGCCATCGCCGTATGCGCCGGCCGACTGTCCGGTGCGAAGCAGGGCAGCGCCCAGCACCGCCGCCGCTGCCGCGAACACCGCGCCGCTGAGAAAGGCGACGTGGTAGCCGCCCGTCAGCGCGTCAGCCGAGCTCGCGCCGGAGGCGAGCAGATCGTTGCTGCGCGCGGCTGCGAGGCTGGCCAGTATCGCAAGGCCGAGCGCACCACCCAGCAAGAAGGAGGTGTTGACCATCCCCGACGCCAGACCGGACTGGCTCGGGTCCACATCGCTCATCGCGGCCAGCAGCACCGGATTGAATCCCATGCCTGCACCGAGCCCGAGCAGCACCATCGCCGGCAGCACATCGGGCGCGAACGAGCCGTTGACCGGCGCCTGCGCAAACCAGGCCAGTCCCGCCGCCGCCAGCAGCAGTCCCGCCAGCATCGGCCGGCGCAGGCCGAAACGCATCACCAGCCGGGCCGACAGGCCGAGCGAAAACGCCGCCATGATCAGGTTGGCCGGCAGGTAGGCCAGACCCACCTGCATCGGGCTGTAGCCGAGCACGAGTTGCATGTAGAGCGCGGAAATGAAGAACCATGCAAACATGGCGGCGGCCCAGAGGACCCCGACCCCATTGGCGGTCGCCACGTTGCGCAGCCGGAACAAGGTCAGCGGCATCAGAGGATCGCGCACGCGCGCCTCGATAGCGAGAAACAGCGCCAGCAGAACCACCGCTGCGCCGAGCAGCGCGATGGTCTGCAGCGAAGTCCAGCCGAGCTCGTTGCCGTTGACGATCGCATAGACACCCAGCATCGAG
>DATBCD010000114.1:0-8296 GCA_036270655.1 Burkholderiaceae bacterium | reverse complement strand
TCGCTGTTCGCTCCGTGTCACCGAGGCGGTCTACCTGATCGAGCGGATGATCGACGTGCTGGCGCAGAAGGTCGGCCTCGACAAGGCGGAAATCCGCCGGCGCAACTTCGTCAGGGCCGAGCAGTTCCCGTACAACACCGCATTCGGCTGGACGCTCGACAGCGGCAACTACCGCATGGCGCTGGAAAAAACGTTGAAGGCGGTGGACTACGAGGCCCTGCGCAGGGAACAGGCCGAGAAGCGCGCCAAGGGCGAGCTGATGGGCATCGGCATCTCGACCTTCACCGAGATCGTCGGCGCGGGGCCCACCAAGGTGTGCGACATCCTGGGCATCGGACTGTTCGACAGCTGCGAGATCCGCGTGCATCCCACCGGCAGCGTGATCGCCCGCCTGGGCACGATGAGCCAGGGCCAGGGCCACGCGACCACCTATGCGCAGATCATCGCCACCGAGCTGGGGCTGCCGTCGGACGACATCCAGGTCGAAGAAGGCGATACCGACAAGGCGCCCTACGGTGCCGGCACCTGGGGCTCGCGCTCAACCCCGGTGGCAGGCGCAGCCGCGGCGCGCGCCGCGCGCAAGATCAAGGACAAGGCCCGGAAAATCGCCGCTCACCTTCTGGAAGTCGGCGAGGCCGATCTGGAATGGGAGGTGGATCGCTTCAAGGTCAAGGGCAACCCGAGCGAAGTCAAGACGATGAAAGAAATCTGCATGGCCTCGCACACAAGCAACATTCCGGCCGGCATGGAGCAGGGGCTCAACTCCGTCGAATACTACGATCCGCCCAATCTGACGTTTCCCTTCGGCGCGTATGTGTGCGTGGTCGACGTCGACCGCTTCACGGGCGAAATCAAGGTGCGGCGTTTCTACGCACTGGACGATTGCGGCACGCGCATCAACCCGATGATCATCGAGGGCCAGATTCACGGTGGTCTGACCGAAGCGTTCGCCGTGGCGATGGGCCAGGCGGTGCCGTTCGACGAGAACGGTAACCATCTGGGGAACAGCCTGATGGACTACTTCCTGCCCACCGCGGTGGAGACCCCAAAATGGGAAACCGATTTCACGGTCACGCCGTCGCCGCATCATCCGATCGGCGCCAAAGGCGTGGCCGAATCGCCTCACGTGGGCGGGATCCCCTGCTTCACCAATGCAGTGGTAGACGCCTTCGCGCATCTGGGAGTTACGCACATGGACATGCCCCACACGTCGTTCCGCGTATGGCAGCAGTGCAAGGCGCTGGGCATCAACGAGCGATAGCCTTGACTGGAACGGGTTGAATCCGTGAAGGTACAGCTCGAAAAGACGTTTCCGATGCCGGCCAGCGCCGATGTAGCGTGGGCATTGCTGCACGACCTTCAGGCCGTAGCGCAGTGCATGCCGGGAGCGGCCATCACCGAACGGATCGATGAGCGGCATTTCAAGGGGACGGTCACCGTGCGCATCGGCCCGGCCAGCATGTCGTTCCGGGGGGAGGTCGAGCTGAAGGAGATCGACGCGGCCGCCCGTACGCTTCGGCTGCTTGGAAAAGGCACCGACAGCACCGGGACCTCCGGCGCCTCGATGGACTTGACCGCGCGGATCGAGGCGGCCGGGGACTTGAGCAACCTGGTTGGCACGAGCGAAGTGTCCATGAGCGGCAAGGCCGCGGCCTTTGGCGGTCGGGCAATGACCACTGTCGCCGACCAGGTGCTGAAGCAATTCGCCGGCAACTTCGCGACCCGGGTGACGTCCCTTGCCGGCGGATCGCCGTCGGGCGCCTCCCCCCCGGCCGACGGTGCTGAGGCGCCCGGGGCACCGGCTGCAGCAGCGCCGCCGCCCGCCGTGTCGCACAGGTCTCGCGAGTTGAACGGCCTGGCGCTGATGTGGGCCGTGTTCAGGGACTGGCTGCGCGCACTGTTCGGCAAGAGCCCGGCATGAGTGTGTTCGCTGACCCCGAGGAGCTGCTCCACACGCTCGAGCAGGCCGGCTACATCGCGGACAAGAGCCTGGCCGTCAGCCTGATGTTGATGTCGCAGCTGAAGCGCCCGCTGCTGGTCGAGGGCGATGCCGGTGTCGGCAAGACCGAAATCGCCAAGGCGCTGGCACAGGTTCACGCCTGCGAGCTGATACGCCTTCAGTGTTATGAAGGGCTGGACGTCAACGCGGCGGTCTACGAATGGAACTACCAGCGGCAGCTGCTGGCCATCAAGATGCAGGAAACCGAGAAAACCTCGGTTGCCGACAAGGAGCGCCATGTCTTCAGCGAGACTTACCTGTTGAAGCGGCCCCTGCTGCAGGCGATCAGCAGGCCGCAATCGCCGGTGCTCCTGATCGACGAGGTGGACCGCGCCGACGAGGAGTTCGAGGCCTACCTGCTGGAGGTGCTGTCGGACTATCAAATCAGCATCCCGGAGCTGGGGACCGTCAAGGCCATCAGCATTCCTCAGGTCGTGCTGACGTCCAACGGAACCCGTGAAATGAGCGACGCGTTGCGCCGTCGCTGCCTTTATTGCCATCTGGACTATCCCAGCTACGACAAGGAACTGCGCATCGTGCTGAAGCGCGTGCCGGGAATCGAGGCACGGCTGGCCGGTCAGATCGTCGCCTTCGTCCAGAGCCTGCGAGGACAGGACCTTCGAAAGCGACCCGGTACGGCCGAGACGCTCGACTGGGCCGCAGCCCTGGTCAAGTTGCGCATACCTTCCCTGGACACGAATCCGGATTTCATCGCCGACACCCTGGTTTGCCTGCTCAAAACCCGTGAGGACCAGGCTGCCATGCCCCCGACCGTGACGGCGCGTCTTCTGGCCCAGTCCGTTTGAAACCAGCATGACAGAGTCCTCCTGTCTTGACCCGAGCGCAGCCGATCGCGGCCAGATCGCCCCGGGGCTGGCGGGAAGGATCGTGGAATTCGTCCGACTGGTACGGGCGAATCATTTCCGCGCGGGGATCCAGGAAGCGGTCGATGCGCTCTCGGTCGCCGAGTGCGTCAACATCTCCGACCCGGATCAGCTGCGCTGGGGCCTGCGTACCTTGCTGTGCTCGAATGCTGCCGATTGGTCACGCTTTGACCGCCTCTTCGATCGCTACTGGCAACGCCCGAACCGGCGCGCAGTCGAGGTCAGCACCAGCGGCCACATCGAACGAGTCGACGGCGGCGATTGCCCAGCATCGAGCCGCCGCGAGCCAGGCCACGACGCGACGCATGAGCGATCCCCGGGCGACGCGCAGCGTGTCGGCGCCAGTGCGCGGGAGGCGACCACGCGCAGCGATTTCCGGCTCGCCCAACTCAACGAGGACACGCGCCCGCTGGAACAGTGGCTCGAAGACATGGCGCGCCGCATGCGAAAGCGCCTGCTGCGACGCCATCTCGTCCGTGAGACAGGTCGTCGAATTCATCTGCGCCGTACCGTCAGGCGCAGCCTTCGTTACGGGGGCTTGCCGCTGGACCTGATTTTCCAGGAGCGCCGCCGCGAATTGCCGCGGCTGGTGCTGATTACCGACGTCAGTCGCTCGATGAACGTGTACAGCTACTTTTTCCTGCGGTTCGCGCGCGGCATCATCGATGCGTTCAAGCACACCGACGCGTTCGTGTTTCACACGCGCCTGATTCACGTCACCGATACGCTCAGAGAGCGGGACAGCCATCGACTGAAGGAAAAGCTGGCCTGGATTGCGGCCGGCTGGGGCGGCGGCACCCGTATCGGCGAAAGCTTGCGGGTCTTCAATCGCGATTACGCTCGACGCCTGGTGGACTCGCGCACCCTCGTTTTTATCGTCAGCGACGGTTACGATACGGGACAACCCGAGTTGCTGGGCGAGCAGGTGCGGCGCCTGCGGCAACGGGCCAGACGGGTCGTCTGGCTGAACCCGCTGCTGGGTCGTGAGGACTACGCTCCGACCGCGGGCGCCATGCAGGCCGCTCTGCCTCATCTCGATCTTTTCGCATCGGCCCATAACCTTGAGAGCCTGATGAAGATCGAACGCATGCTGGTCACCTTATGACGGTCGACGCCGTTCGCTGTCCGGCAGCGGCTTCGACAATGCTCTCGGCCGCCGGCCTGCTGGCGCTGGTGGGTTGCGCCTGGCGCTTGATTGCGGCGGGCGATGGGCGCGACATCCTCTGGGTCGAGCTGACGGTTGCCGCGACCGTCAGCGGCTGCGCCGCCCTCGGCTGGCTGCGTTCGGCACGAGTAGGCATCACCGCGCCCCAGGTCATGTTGCTGCTGGGCGCAGCCGGCATGGTGGGTGGACTGGCCTGCGACGCACGCGCGGGCGGCTTTGACGCACTGGCGTCGCTGTGCCTGGCCGGCTCGGGCGATTTTCTCGATACGCTGCGCTTGCATTGGCGGCAACTGCCGGCCATGCATCTGGGCATGATCGTGGGCGGCTTGGCAGCGGTGCCGCTGCTGCGTGTCTTTCGACCGGGTTGCCGGCGGCAGTTGTGCGCGCGCCTCGGGCAGAATCTGGCCTGCTCGGCCTGGATGGTGGTGGGCATGACCGCAGGGACTCTTGTGTTCATGAATCTGGCCGCGTGGGCAGGCACGCGCAGCCCGGCCGCGATGCTGGGCGGAATGTTCGGCGGCATGGTGTGGGCAATGGTGGTGAGTGTGTCGCTCTATCGCCATTGGTTTTTGATCATCGACCAGCGGTCACGGGCGCCGCGCGGCCTTCGAGGGTGGACATGGACAGCACGGATCTTTCGGTTCTGAAGTCGTGTATTCAGTGGATCGAGGATGGCCATCGGGTAGCACTGGCGACCGTGGTGGAGACCTGGGGCTCGGCACCCCGACCGGTTGGCGCCTGGCTGGCGATCCGCGAAGACGGGCAGCTGATGGGTTCCGTCTCCGGCGGCTGCGTCGAGGACGATTTGATCGACCGCGTGCGAACGGACGTGCTGGCCGGCTCGCTGCCGCAAATCGTGCTGTATGGCGTCAGCAAGGAGGAGGCCGCCCGCTTCGGATTGCCCTGTGGCGGCACGCTGCGGCTGGTGGTGGAGCCGCGTCCGGATATCAACATGCTGCGTGAATTGCGCGATCGCGTCGCCGCCAAGCGCCTGTCCGCGCGCGTGCTGGACATGCAGACGGGCACGGCGATCCTGGAGGAAGCGACCCGCGAGGACTCGCACCGTTTCGACGGCCGCATCATGCGCGCCATTTACGGTCCCCGCTGGCGACTCGTCGTTGTGGGGGCAGGGCAACTCTCGCAGTATGTCGCTTCGATGGCGGTCGCGGCCGATTACGAGGTTATCGTCATCGATCCGCGCGAGGAATTTGCCGCTGGCTTTGGCGTCGCCGGCGTGCGTTTTGAGCGCGGCATGCCCGATGATGTGATTTTGGAGCTGGGTATCGACAACCGAACCGCCATCGTCGCGCTCACGCACGACCCCAAACTCGACGATATGGCGCTGCTTGAAGCGCTGAAATCGCCCGCGTTTTACGTCGGAGCACTGGGCAGCCGCGTCAATACGGCCAAGCGCAAGCAACGCCTGGGCTTGTTCGATCTGGCGCCGGAGGAAATAGAGCGCCTGAAAGGTCCGATCGGGCTGTTCATCGGTGCCAAGACACCGCCGGAAATCGCGATCTCCATCGTCGCCGAGATCACCGCCATCAAGTACCGCGTGCCGCTGCTGCAGCGAAGACTCATACCCACCCGGCAACTGACCGAACTGGCCCAGCAACTGGAGTCGTCCACATCCTTCGGGGCGGATTCCTCGCCGAATCCGGGCCAGGTGATCAACTAGAGGTCAACTATGAGCCCATGCGCGAAATCGGCCCATCCGTTGGCAACGGCTGCCCGTCTGCTGGCCAGTGGCACCGAGTATGCGCTCGTGACCGTCGTGCGCGTCGAAGTTCCCGCGTCGGCGCGCCCCGGCGACAAGGCGGTGGTGACGGCCGACGGTACCTTTCACGGCTGGGTCGGTGGCGGCTGCGCGCAGCCGGCGGTGGTGAAGGCGGTCCGCCTGGCGCTTGCCGATGGCAAGACGCGGTTGGTTCGGATAGCGCCTTCGTCGGATGGCGAGCGCGAGCTCAACGACGTGCTCGAATTCGGCATGCCGTGCCAGTCCGGCGGCACCCTCGAGTTGTTGATCGATCCGGTGCTGCGCCAGCCGCAGCTTCTGATCTTCGGCACTTCGCCGGTCGCCACCACGTTGGCGCAGCTTGCACCGCGTGTCGGCTTTGTGGTGACCGTTGCAGCCCCGGGTGCGCAGGACGTCGACTTTCCGGACGCGCAGCTCGTACTGGACTCGGACGACGCCGGCCAGCTTGCGGAGCGGGTACCCTCTGGCGCCTATGTCGTGGTTGCCACCCAGGGACGGCGCGACTTGCACGCCCTGCATGCGGCCCTGGCAATGAGGGCGCACCATGTGTCGCTCGTCGCGAGCGCTCGCAAGGCCTCGGTGCTGAAGAAATCGCTGCTCGCCACCGGCGCCGATACGCAAGCCGTCCACTCCATCGTCGCGCCGGCCGGCTACCCCATCGCGGCGTCTACTCCGGAGGAAATCGCGCTGTCCGTGCTCGCCGCGCTGGTGGCGCAACGTCGCGGCGCGCACCCATCGCCCGCGCCTGCTGCGGAAGGCAGTTGTTGCGACCCGGCGGCGGTCGCGGCACAGCCCGCCCGCGACATGGCAACCGTGGCAGCAAGCGCCGGCTCCTGCTGCGGTACCTGACGTGGGCTGCATACTGAAACGCGGCGGTGGTCTGTATTCGCGCTTGAGCGTGGGGGCGGTGCTGCTGGCAGCCGGCGAAGCCAGGCGGATGGGCGGGCGGCCGAAGCCGCTGCTGCGGCTGGCGGGGGTGCCGCTGATCCGACGTAACCTGTTCGCACTGGCGGGCGCAGGGGTCGACGAAGTGGTCGTGGTGCTGGGACATCGCGCCGACGAGATCGAGCCGGTCGTTCGCGACTTCCCGATCACGCTGGTGCGCAATCCGGAATATGCGCAGGGCCAGGCGTCTTCGGTGCGCGCCGGTCTGGCGGCGCTGTCGCCGACACTCGATGCGATCGTGGTGGCGCTGTCGGACATGCCGCTGCTCACTGCCGAGGACTTCACCGCCCTGCTGGGTGCGTACAAGAAGCGCACGTACGGTTCGGTGCTGGTGCCCTTCGTCCGTGGCGAGCGCGCCAACCCGGTCGTGCTCGATGCCTCGGTGCGCGACGAGGTCCTCGCCGGCGATCTGAATTTCGGGTGCCGGCAGTGGATCGAGCGCCATCCCGATCGGGTGGCGCGTTTCGATGTCGACAGCGATCACTACCTGGCTGACCTTGACAGTCCCGAGGACCTGAGCCTATTCGAGCGCCGCTATGGATACCCCCTGAGCTGGCCGACCGGGGCAGGCGAAGTGCCGGATGCGCAGTCAGATTCCAATGGGGATGCCGGCCTCAGTCCAGGCGGCGCAGCCCCTGCTGCAGGTCGCGCTTGAGGTCGGCCACGTCTTCGATGCCGACCGACAGGCGCAGCAGGGAATCGCTGATCCCGATGCGGGCACGCTGCTCGGCCGGAATGCTCGCGTGGGTCATCATCGACGGCAGCTCGATCAGACTTTCCACGCCGCCGAGGCTCTCGGCCAGCGCGAAGAGCTCGCAGGCCTCGAGGAACTTGCGGGTGCCATCCAGGTCGGCCTCCAGCTCGACCGCGATCATCCCCCCGAAGGCCCGCATCTGGCGGCGGGCCAGCGCGTGCTGCGGGTGCGATTCGAGCCCGGGATACCGGACATTGCGTATCTTCGACTGCCGCTGCAGCCACCCGGCGAGCTCCAGGGCGTTGTCGCAGTGGCGCTGCATCCGCACGTCGAGCGTCTTGAGGCCGCGCAGCGCGAGAAAGCTGTCGAACGGGCTGGCGATAGCGCCCACCGCGTTCTGCAGAAACGCCAGGCGATCGGCGCGCTCGGCGTTGCGGTCGCCGCCGGCCACGACGGCGACCCCGCCGATGATGTCGGAGTGGCCGTTCAGGTACTTCGTCGTCGAGTGCACGACCAGATCGAATCCCAGCTCGATCGGCCGCTGTATCCATGGGCTCGCGAAGGTGTTGTCGGCCACCGTGATCAATCCCAGTTCGCGGCCGATGCGCGCGACCGCGGCCAGGTCGACCAGGTGCAGCAGCGGATTGGTCGGGCTTTCGACGAGCAGCATCCGCGACTCCGGCCGCACGACGCGCCGTAGGGCCTCCGGGTCGGCCAGGTCGATGTAGCTGAAAGACAGGCCCGCGCTGCCGCGCCGGACCCGCTCGAAGAGCCGGTACGTTCCGCCATACAGATCGTCGACGGCGATCACGTGGGCGCCGCTGTCGAGCAGCTCCAGGATCGTCGAGATGGC
>DATBCD010000113.1:0-16352 GCA_036270655.1 Burkholderiaceae bacterium | reverse complement strand
CGGCGTGCTGCTATGCGGCCGCGCCGAATGCGAGTGGCTCGCCGGCGATGCGCCGGCCGCCCGCGCCGCGCGGGCCGAGGCGGCCGCGCTTGCCGGGCAGGCCGGCGCCGGACCCGGCTCGGAGCTCGGCACCGCGCTTGCCCGTGTCGATGCAATGCTGGGCGAAGTGCCGGCCTGAGCTGCCGGTGCGCCGGCGGCTCAGTGGTTCAGGATCACGGGGTCAAGCGGGTCCACACCGTTTACGTTCACATTGTATTTGTAGCGGGGTTGCTGTGGTCCGCGCTTGTCGCATCGAAAGCGTCGACCTCCGGCTCCCTTGTGGCATTCGTGTGCTCCGTGCGACTCGGGGATGACGATGCCATTGTCGGCAAATTGGTAGGGACCCTCCAGCTGCCAGACCAGACCTTGCTCGCTGTCGTCGGTATCGATATCAGGTATGGGCTGGATAACGGGGTGTTGGTTCACCGTAATGATCCTGACGATGACGTCCGGATGATCGCCGGCGCGCGCCAGGGTGGTTGCGAATGCCAACGCAAGGAAGAAAATCATCTTGTTCACTGCGGGGCCCCTTTTTGCCTGCCAGCGTGATGCGCGGATTGAGCAGCGCCGGTCGTTTTGGCGAATCGTGTGCGCTTTCATCGCGTGAGGTGGTGATCGGCGCCACCGAAGCTTAGTCCACCGCGAGGACGGCGCGCCGCTGTTGCGCTGAAAAAGGGCCCTCGATGACCGCTCCCGATGCAGCGCGGCTACTCGATTCGAGCTATTGCCACCCGTAGCGCCGCAGATACCAGGACTTGACCACCTGGGTCAGCACCACGTAGCCGCCGACCATTGCGGCCCACCACGGGAAATACGACAACGGCAGCGGCGCGAATTTGAACACGTGCGCCATGGGGCCGACCACGATCGACATGCCGAAGGCGACGATCGCGATCGTCATGAGCAGCAGCGGCGTGGCGGGCCGGCTCTGGATGAACGGCAGCTTCGACGTACGGATCATGTGAACGATCAGCGTCTGCGTGGCCAGCCCTTCGACGAACCAGCCGGCCTGGAACAACGGCGCCTGCGCCTCGGTGGTCGCGCCGAAGACGAACCACATCACCGCATAGGTGGCGATGTCGAACACCGAGCTCACCGGCCCGAACACGACCATGAAGCGGCCGATGTCGTCGGGGCGCCAGCGCTGCGGCTGCTGCACCAGCTCGGGATCGACGTTGTCGAACGGGATGGCCGTCTGCGAGATGTCGTACAGCAGGTTCTGGACCAGCAGCTGCAGCGGCAGCATCGGCAGAAACGGCAGGAAAGCGCTCGCCACCAGCACGGAGAACACGTTGCCGAAGTTGGAGCTGGCGGTCATCTTGATGTACTTCAGGATGTTGGCGAACGTGCGCCGCCCCTCCTGCACGCCCTGCTCCAGAACCAGCAGGCTCTTTTCCAGCAGGATGATGTCGGCCGCCTCCTTGGCGATGTCCACCGCGCTGTCGACCGAAATGCCGATGTCGGCGGTGCGGATCGCCGGCGCGTCGTTGATGCCGTCGCCCAGGAACCCGACGATATGCCCGCGCGAACGCAGCGCCTTCACGATGCGGTCCTTGTGCGCCGGCGTCAGCCGCGCGAAAACGTTGTGCTGCTCGGCGACGCCGGCCAGATCCGCGTCGCTCATCGTCTCGATTTCCGAGCCGAGCACGATGCCGGTGGTCGGCAGCCCGACCTCCTTGCAGATCTTGCGCGTCACCAGGTGGTTGTCGCCGGTCAGGACCTTGACCGCCACGCCGTGGTCGGCCAGCGCCTTGAGCGCCGGCGCCGTCGATTCCTTGGGCGGATCGAGGAACGAGACGTAGCCGACCAGCGTCAGGTCGCACTCATCCTTCACGCTGTAGGTCTCGCGCGCAGGAGGCATCCGCTTGATCGCGACCGCCACCACGCGCAGACCTTCCTCGTTCAGGTCGGCCGTCAGCTCGCGCATCCTGGCGAGCATTTCATCGGTGATCGGCTCGATGGCCCCGTCGTGCTGCACGTGCGTGCAAACCGCCAGCACCTCCTCGACCGCTCCCTTGCAGATCAGCAGGTGATGCTGGTCCTGCTCGGCCACCACCACGCTCATCCGGCGGCGCGTGAAATCGAACGGGATCTCGTCGACCTTGCGAAACGCGGTCGCGACCGCCAGCTCGCGGTGTACCTCGACGTGCTCTAGCACGGCTACATCGAGCAGGTTCTTCAGCCCGGTCTGGTAGTAGCTGTTCAGGTAGGCGTACTCCAGCACCGTGTCGAAGTCCTCGCCGAAGGCCCCGCAATGGCGCGACAGGAAGATCTTGTCCTGGGTCAGCGTGCCGGTCTTGTCGGTACACAGCACGTCCATCGCGCCGAAGTTCTGGATGGCGTCCAGCCGCTTGACGATCACCTTCTTGCGCGACAGGTACACCGCCCCCTTGGCCAGGGTCGAGGTGACGATCATCGGCAGCATTTCCGGCGTCAGGCCGACCGCGATCGACAGCGCGAACAAAAACGCATCCTTCCACGCCTCGAGCGTGTTGCCCTTGGTGAATCCGTTGATCAGAAGCACCAGCGGCGTCATCACGATCATGAAGCGGATCAGCAGCCAGCTCACCTTGTTCACACCGGTCTGGAACGCGGTCGCCGTCGGGGCGGCCGCGGTGACTTTCTGCGCCAGCGCGCCGAAATAGGTCTGGTTTCCGGTCGTCACCACCACTCCGAGGGCCGTCCCGCTCACCACGTTGGTGCCCATGAACGCGATGTTGTCCAGCTCGAGCGGGTTGGCGGTGGGGGCGCCCCGGTGCTCGGCGAACTTCTCCACCGGCAGCGATTCGCCGGTCATCGCCGACTGGCTGACGAACAGGTCCTTGGCCGACAGCAGCCGGATGTCGGCCGGGATCATGTCGCCGGCCGACAGCGCCACGACATCCCCCGGCACCAGGCGCTTGAGCGGGATCTCCATCTTGCGCGGCGGCTTCGGCCGAAGCACCGCCTGGAAGTAGCGGCGCGCCTCCTCGGCGGCGATCTCGGCCGGATCGCGGCGCAGCACCGTCGCCGTGGTACTGACCATCTCCTTCAGGCGGTCGGCCGCCTTGTTCGAGCGCGATTCCTGGAAGAAGCGGATCAGCGTGGACAGCAGCACCATCGAGCCGATGACAATGGTCGAGCGCAGGTCGTCCTCGAAGATGTACGAGATCGTCGCCAGCACGGTCAGCAGCAGGTTGAAAGGATTGCGGTAGCAGTGCCACAGATGCACATACCAGCGCAACGGCTTTTCGTGGCCGACCTCGTTGAGCCCGACCCGCATCCGGATGTCCGCAGCCTGCGATTCGGTCAGTCCGTTGGGATGGCTGCCGAGCGAGGCCAGGACCTGGTCGGGACTGGCCTGGGAGGCCTTCAGCAAGGCATCGGCCAGCGGGGGCAGCGCCTCGCGCGATGCGGTGTCGCGCACCAGCGACTCGAACAGCGTAAGGCGCCGGAAATGGCGCGACATGCCGCGTGCCCGCACGAAGCCGGCGTACAGTTCGCGCAGCAGGCTGAGTTTGACGGCAGGCGTTGCCATGGAAGGCGCTTTTACCACGTCCCGCACCGGACTGTTATGACCGAGAGAAAGACAACCCTCTCCCCCGCCCCTCTCCCGCAAGCGGGAGAGGGGAGATCCGGCGATTCCGCTCTTCCGCAAGCGGGAGAAGGGAGATCCGGCGATTCCGCTCTTCCGCAAGCGGGAGAGGGGAGATCCGGCGATTCCGCTCTTCCGGGGGCGGGAGAGGCAGGTGTTGCCCCGCCGTTCGCCCGATTGACTCCGGATCTGATCCTGAACGCGGTCGATTCGCTCGGGCTGGCGACGTCCGGTCAGCTGCTGGCGCTGAACAGCTACGAGAACCGCGTATTCCAGGTCGGACTGGACGACCCCGACGGGTCGCGCGCGGTGCCCGTGGTTGTCAAGTTCTACCGGCCGCAGCGGTGGGCCGACGAGGCCATCCTCGAGGAACACGCCTTCGTGGCGGAGCTGGCGCAGGCCGAGGTGCCGGCCGTGCCCGCGCGCGCGATCGGCGATCGCACGCTGCACCTGTACGATGGCTTTCGCTTTGCGGTGTTCGACCGCCGGGGCGGGCGCGCGCCTGAGCTGTCGGACCGCGCGGTGCTCGAGCGCATCGGACGCTTTCTCGGGCGGCTGCACGCCGTCGGCGCGCGGTCGGACTATCGGCATCGGCCGGTGCTGGATGTGGAAAGCTTCGGCGTCGAGCCCAGCACCTACCTGCTCGAGGCCGGCTGGATCCCACCGGAGCTGGCCGACGTGTACCGGGGCGTCGTGCGCGACGCGATCGCCGAGGCGCGGCGCTGCTTCGAGCGGGCCGGCCGCGTCAGGCGCCTGCGCCTGCACGGCGACTGCCATGAAGGCAATCTGCTGTGGACCGACAGCGGGGCGCAGCCGGGCCCGCATTTCGTCGATTTCGACGACAGCCGGACCGGGCCGGCCGTGCAGGATCTGTGGATGCTGCTATCGGGCAGCCGCCAGGAAATGCAGGGCCAGCTGTCCGATCTGCTCGCCGGCTACGAGGACTTCGCCGAATTCAATCCGCACGAGCTGGAGCTGGTCGAGGCCCTGCGCACGCTGCGGCTGATTCACTACTCGGGCTGGATCGCCCGCCGATGGCTCGACCCGGCCTTTCCGGCCGCCTTTCCGTGGTTCGACTCGCCGCGCTACTGGGAGGCGCGCATCCTGGAGCTGCGCGAGCAGATCGCCGCCATGCAGGAGCCGGCGCTGGCCGCCTAGTTGTGGCCTGCCGGGCAGGCGATTCGGGCGAGCCGGTGCCGGCTCAGCGTCCTTCGCGTCTCAGGCCTGGTTCCAGCGCGGCGTGCTCGATGTGATCGAAGCCGTCGATTTTCGGGATCATTGCGTCCTCCGTACACTGCAACAATCGGCCTCCGCGCCGGCATTCGAACCCAGAGCCCCATATGCTCAATCCTGACCGATCGCCCCGAAACCGGCGCATCCGCCTCGCAATCGTCCTGGTGATCACGTTCGTCGTCGGCCTTTCCATCGGCGCGCGCGCCTTCATGAACACGCAGCCACGCGCCTGGCTGAACATCAAGTCGTGCGCAGACCGCTGCTACCGGGCCAGCGACGTCGCGGGCCTGTTCGCATCGGCGGGCATCGTCAACGCGCCGGGTTGGGTGCCGAGGGTCGTGCGCGAATCGGACAAGTGCCTGGCGGTGCCCTACCCGCGCGGCGGACGCCATCTGCACCTGGTTTTCTTTCCGAAGCGCGACATCCGCGACATCTCCGACCTGACGCCCGACGACACGCCCTACGTGATGGACTGCTTCGCGGTCATCCGGTCGATCGTGATCGACGAGGGCCTGTCGGACTACCGCGTCTACACGAACGGGCCGGGAGAGCAGGATATTTCGTACCTGCACTTCCACCTGGTCGCATGGTAAGCGCGTGACCGTCTTCATCGACCGGCTGTTCGCGGTGATCTGGCTCGCCTGGGCCGCGTTCTGGGCCCTCAACGCCTGGAAGCTGAAGCCGCCGAAGCGTCGCGAATCGCTCGCTTCGCGCCTCGGTCACCTGCTACCACTGGGCGCAGCCGCCATCCTCCTGGCCTGGCCCGCAGCGCCGGACAGCTGGCTGAGCCGGCGCTGGATGCCCGCGTCCGCGGGCTGGGCGCTGGCCGGCGCAGGCATCACGATCCTGGGCCTCTTGCTGACCGTCTGGGCGCGCTTGCTGCTCGGAGCCAACTGGAGCGGCACGGTCACCGTGAAACAGGGCCACGAGCTCGTGCTGGCGGGCCCCTACCGCTATGTCAGGCATCCGATCTACAGCGGACTGCTGCTGGCGTTCGCCGGGTCGGCTCTGGCGCGGGGGGACGGCGCCGGGTTGCTGGCGCTGCTGATCGTATGGTTGTCGCTGTGGCGCAAGTGGCGCCTGGAGGAACGGTTCATGCGGGAGACGTTCGGCCCGGCTTATTCCGACTACGCGGCGCGCACGCCGCCGATCATCCCGCGCATCTTCTGACGCCGCGCGCGTGGTGGAGTTCAGCGCGCCCGCGGATACACTGCGCCTTTAGGCACGGCTGAATCGAAGTCTCCATGGAAGCGCTGCAGCCCAGTTCGCTGACGAGCGGTGCCGGCGCCGGCGCCGCTGCGGAGCCGCCGGCGCGACTGCGAGAGATTCCGTACAACTACACGTCGCTGTCGGACCGCGAGATCGTGATCCGCCTGCTTGGGCCGGCCGCCTGGGACGTGCTGGAGTCGCTGCGCCAGCAGCGGCGCACGGGACGCAGCGCCCGCATGCTGTTCGAAGTGCTCGGCGACATCTGGGTGGTCGACCGCAATCCGTACCTGCAGCAGGATCTGCTCGACAATCCCAGGCGCCGCAATCTGCTGATCGAGGCGCTGCATCATCGCCTCGGGGACATCGAGCAGCGACGCCAGGAGCGAGCCGACGCCGGCGGCGATGGGCGCGTGCTGCAGCTGCTGGAGGCCGCGCGGGGCGCGGTGGCGCGCTTTGCCGCCGGATTCGGACAGACCCGCGCTCTGCGGCAGCGGACCCGGCGTCTGTTGCGGCGTCATACGCGCGAGGACAACATCCGGTTCGACCCGTTCGCGCGCGTCTCGCACGTCACCGACGCGACCGACTGGCGCGTCGAATATCCGTTCGTCGTGCTGTGCCCGGACACCGAGGACGAGATCCCGGGACTGGTGCGCGCCTGCGCCCAGCTGGGCCTGACGATCGTGGCACGCGGCGGCGGAACCGGCTACACGGGCGGCGCGATCCCCCTGACCGAGCTCGCTGCCGTGATCAACACGGAGAAGCTGGACCGCTGCGGCAGCGTCGAGCGGGTTGCCCTGCCCGGCGTGGAGCTGCCCGTGGCCACCGTGCTGACCGAGGCGGGCGTCGTGACGCGGCGCGTGGCGCAGGCCGCCGAGCACTCGGGTTGCGTGTTCGCGGTGGATCCGACCTCCGCCGACGCCTCGTGTGTCGGCGGCAACATCGCGATGAACGCCGGCGGCAAGAAGGCCGTGCTGTGGGGCACGGCGGTCGACAACCTCGCCTGGTGGCGGATGGTCGACGCCGAAGGCAACTGGCTCGAGGTGTCGCGCCTGGAACACAACCTCGGCCGCATCCACGAGGTGCCGGTTGCACGCTTCGAGCTGATCTGGAGGGACGGTCGCGAGCCGGCGGCGCGGGCGCGCGAGCTGCGTCGCGAACGGCTGGAGATCCCGGGCCCTCATTTTCGCCGGATCGGGCTGGGCAAGGACGTCACGGACAAGTTCCTGGGCGGGCTGCCCGGCGTACAGAAGGAAGGCTGCGACGGGCTGATCACGTGCGCGCGCTGGCTCGTGCATCGGATGCCGGGCCACTGCCGCAGCTTCTGCCTGGAATTCTTCGGGCAGGCGCGCACCGCCATTCCCTGCATCCTCGAAATCAAGAGCACCCTGGACCAGCGGCCGGGCGGCGCACAGCTGGCCGGATTCGAGCATCTGGACGAACGCTATCTGCGCGCCGTCGGCTATGCGACCAAGTCGCATCGCGGCACGCTGCCCAAGATGGTGCTGCTGGGCGACATCGTCGGGGACGATCCGGACGCGGTGGCGCGCGCCGCCTCTCAAGTCGTCCATCTTGCCAACGCCCGCGCCGGCGAAGGATTCGTCGCGGTCAGCGAGGAAGCGCGGCGCACATTCTGGCTGGACCGCGCCAAGACCGCGGCGATCGCGCGCCACACCAACGCGTTCAAGATCAACGAGGATGTGGTGATTCCGCTGGCGCGGCTGGGCGAGTACACCGACGCCATCGAGCGGATCAACATCGAGCGCTCCACCGCGAACAAGCTCAGGATGCTCGATGCGCTGCAGGATCTGCTCGGCACGCCGTTTGCGCTGGGCCACGGCCCGGACCCCGAGCTCGACCGGCTCTCGCGCGTCGAAATACTGGGCGACCGCGTGCAGCGCGCTCTGGAGCTGATCGGCAGCGTGCGGCACCGATGGACCGCGCTGATGCAGCAGATCGACGCTCCCTCCTTCGCGCCTGGCGGCGCTACGGCGGGCCAGCCCGCCGAGGCCGCCGCTGCCGAGATGGAGGGCCTGCCCTCCGTAGCATCGCCAGGCGCGAAGGAGGGGCGCGTTTTCGATCTGCTGCAGGAGCGCACGATAAGAATTTCGTGGAAGACTGAAGTGCGCGCGCCGCTCGAGCGTCTGTTCGGCGGCAGCGTATTCGCGCCGCTGCTGGCGGCGGTCGATCGGCTTCACGGCGAGGTGTTGAAGGGCCGGGTCGTGGTCGCGCTGCACATGCATGCCGGGGACGGCAACGTGCACACCAACATCCCGGTGAACTCCGACGACTACGCGATGCTTCACGAGGCCGGGCACGCGGTCGATCGGATCATGACTATCGCGCGCGAACTGGACGGCGTGATCTCGGGCGAGCACGGGATCGGCATCACGAAGCTGCAGTATCTGCGCCCCGACGAGCTGACGGCGTTTCACGCCTACCGGAAGCGAATCGATCCGCAGGAGCGTTTCAACCGCGGAAAGTTCCAACCCGGCGCCGATCTGACGCGCGCCTATACGCCCAGCTTCAACCTGCTCGGGCACGAATCGCTGATCATGCAGCAAAGCGACATCAAGGGCGTGTCCGACGCGATCAAGGACTGCCTGCGCTGCGGAAAATGCAAGCCGGTGTGCGCGACCCACGAGCCGCGCGCCAACTTGCTGTATTCGCCGCGCAACAAGATCCTGGCTACGTCGCTGCTGATCGAGGCGTTCCTGTACGAAGAGCAGACGCGCCGCGGCGTATCGCTGAAACATTGGGACGAGTTTTCCGATGTGGCCGATCACTGCACGATCTGCCACAAGTGCGCGGCGCCATGCCCGGTCGATATCGATTTCGGGGACGTGTCGATGGCGATGCGCGACCTGCTGCGCCGGATCGGTCGCAGGCGGTTCGCCCCGGCAACCGCCGCCGCCATGCTGCTGCTGAACGCCACGCGTCCGGAGCAGGTCAAGCTCGCGCGCAAGCTGGTGGTCGACTGGGGCTACCGCCTGCAACGGATCGCGCACCGCCTGCTCGCGCTGCCGGCCGCGGCGCAGCGGCGCCAGCCGCCAGCCAGCACCGGCCAGCCCCCGATCCGCCAGCAGGTCCTGCATTTCGTCAATCGCCGGCTCCCGGGCGGGCTGCCCAAGCGTACCGCGCGCGCGCTGCTGGACATCGAGGACGCGCGCTTCGTGCCGATCATCCGCGATCCTTCCAGGAACAGCGTCGACGGCGAGGCGGTGTTCTACTTTCCCGGATGCGGGTCGGAGCGGCTGTTTTCGCAGGTCGGGCTGGCCACGCAAGCCATGCTTTGGCACGTGGGCGTGCAGACGGTGCTTCCGCCAGGCTACCTGTGTTGCGGCTACCCGCAACGGGGAGCCGGCCAGGCAGCGCTCGCCGCGAAAATCACGACCGACAACCGCGTGCTGTTTCACCGGGTCGCCAATACGCTGAACTATCTGGACATCCGCACGGTGATCGTGTCCTGCGGCACCTGCCTGGATCAGTTGCAGGGTTACCGTTTCGAGGAAATCTTTCCCGGGTGCCGGATCCTCGATATCCATGAGTTCCTGGTCGAAAAGGGCGTGCGCGCCGATGGCGTTGCGGGAGTCCGATACCTTTATCACGATCCCTGCCACAGCCCGATCAAGCAGAATCCGATGGACGTCGTCAACGGCCTGCTCGGAACGGCCGACGGCGCGCGCATCAGCCGAAGCGATCGTTGCTGCGGCGAGGCCGGAACGCTGGCCGTGACTCGCGCCGACATTTCGACCCAGGTGCGGATGCGCAAGGAGGCCGAGCTGCAAGCCGATGCCGGGCGCCTGCGCGCTGACGGCTTCGACGGGCAGGTGCGCGTGCTGACCTCCTGCCCCGCGTGCCTGCAGGGGCTGGCGCGCTTCGAGGACACCAGCGCGGTGCAGGCGGATTATCTGGTGGTGGAGCTGGCGCACCATCTGCTCGGCGCGAACTGGATGGCCGATTTCGTCGCCCTGGCCAATGCCGGCGGCATCGAGCGTGTGCTGGTGTGAGCATGGCACCGACCGCGTCGCCGCCCGACCCGCGTGCCCAGTGCGCGCTGTGCCGCGACGACGGCGGCGCCCTGGTGGCACGCGCCCCGCGGTTGCGCGTCGTGCTGGTCGACGATCCCGACTATCCGGCCTATCTGCGCGTGATCTGGAACGAGCACGTGACCGAGATGAGCGACCTGGCGCGGCCGCAGCGTGCGCACCTGCTGGCGGCGGTCGACGCGGCCGAAGCGGCTCTGCGCCAGATCGTGGCACCGGACAAGATCAACCTGGCCAGCCTCGGCAACCAGGTACCGCACCTGCACTGGCACGTGATCGCGCGCTTCGTCGACGATGCGCACTTTCCGAACCCGATCTGGGGTGCGCGCCAGCGCGACCCGGACCCCGCGCTGCTCGCGCGATGCCGTCAGAGGCTTCCCGCGTTGAGGGCGAGGATCGCTGAGCTGCTCGTGGAGTGACTCCGGCTGGCGCCCTCTCCCCCGCCCCCTCTCCCGCGAAGCGGGAGAGGGGAGTTTCAGTCCCGCCAGGGTGGAAGTGGAGTTTCAGTTCCGCCGGGTGAAAGTGGAGTTTCAGTTCCGCCGGGTGAAAGTGGAGTTTCAGTTCCGCCGGGTGAAAGTGGAGTTTCAGCTCCGCCGGGCAACCCAGCGGCGATTGAACTCCCCTCTCCCGCTTTGCGGGAGAGGGGCGGGGGAGAGGGTGTCGAATTAAGGCTAAGGCGCCGGCTCGGGGCTGCACGGGCGCAGCTTCTGCTGCGGGAAATCCTTCTGCGCCTCTTCCAATTGCCGGATGACCGCCGCCTCGGCGCCGCGGATCAGCACGCGCGTCGTGCGCACCGTGGTCGGATTTTCGGCCACTCGTGCGCCCTTGACGCCGCGTCGATCCAGCTGAACGACCTGCTTGCGCGCCAGCTCCCGGTCGCGAAACGAGCCCAGCCCGATCGCGAAATGCAGCGCGCCCTCCTCCTTGAAGACCAGAACATCCTTCAAACCCTGCGTGCGCAGCTGCTCGGCCCGCTGTTCCGCGCTGGCGAGGGTGTCCTCCGGCGGCAGGTACACCAGGAACCAGCCTGGGCGCCCCCTGGTCTGTTCGCTGGCGCGGTCCGTCAGCCTCAATTCGGCCAGCTTCTCCCGCAGGCGCGCCAGCTGGACGTCGCTCACGAAGTCGCCGATCTCCACGCAGGCGATCGTGGAGTCCGACAAAGGTGGCGCCGCAGCGGCCGCCTTCGCCTCGCCGGCGCGCTTCTCGACCTGCCGGGCCTCGCTCTCGGTCAGCACACGGATCCGCTCGGCCGCGATCTGCCGCTCGAGCCGGGAGGGCTCGCCGCCACTGGCCGGAAACGTGCCGAACAAGCCCTGCAGCCAGCCGAACAGCGCCAGGTTCAGCAGGATCAGCAGCAGAAACAGCTTTCTCATCTCGGATCAGGCTGCGAGGCTCCGGCAGCGGAGTCGGCGGACGCCCGCAGCCACAACCCCCGCAGCACCAGATGCTCTTCGATCATGATGCCGGCGACTTGGCCGCCGAGCCAGAGCCTGGAGGCCAGCTCGCCGACGCGCCCGCCGGCCAGAACCAGCTGGGGTGGCGAGCCGGCGGCGCGTGCCAGCGCTCGAACCCGCCGCTCGACCAGGCCGGCCAGCGCATCGGCCACGCCGGTTGCGATTGCGTCGTCGGTGTTGTCAGGCATTGCGACCGGCCGGCCAGTGCTGCGCGGCAGTCTGGCGGTGCCGCGCGCCAGGCTGTCGGCCATCAGCGAAGTGCCCGGTGCGATCGCGCCGCCGAGGAATCGTCCGGCCGAATCGACCGAATCCACCGTGGTGGCAGTGCCGGCACAGACGACGACCAGCGGCTGTCGAGGGAAGGACTGCCGGGCCGCGATCATCGCGTGCCAGCGATCGGTGCCGAGCTGGCCCGGATCGCGGTAGCCATTGACCAGCGCGACCCCGCCATGTTCGAAGCGGGGTTCGGAGCTCAACCAGCGCACGCCGCCCGAGACCAGCGGGCCGACCGCCATCGCAATCGCGCGCGTCACCGCGTCCGACGCGACGCTGCATCCGATCGCCTGCGGAGCGGCCGCCACCCCGGGCGGCAGGCCCAAAAGCGAGGCCTTCAGCGTGCCGGCCAGCGTTCCGGCGAAATCCGCACCGAGGCCCAGAATGCCCCTGGCCAGTGCATCAGGCTCGTTCGGCCCGGTCAGCGCCCACTTCAGCGCGGTGTTACCGGCATCGAGCAACAGCCATGTCATGCGACGGCTGGGCGCAGCGACAGTTCGCCACTGGCAACGGCCTCGATTCCGGACTCGGTGGACAGCAGCAAGCGCCCTTCGCCATCGACTCCGATGGGAACGCCCGCCAGCGTGGGCAGGCCCGCCTGCAACACAACGACCGGCCGGCCCGCGTAAGCGAACAGCCCCTCGAAACGCGCTCGAAACGGCGCAAACCCTTCAGCCTCGAACCGTCCGATCGCCTGCAGCACCGCCCTTGCCAGCAGCCCGATCCAGTTTTCCCGCTCGGACGCCAACCGCGTCTCGACGATGCGCTCGTCCAGAGCGGCCGCCGGCTGATCGATCGCCACTCGCGTTTCCGGATCCAGGCACAAATTCAAACCCACCCCCACCACCAGGCTGGCACGCCCAAGCGCATCGAATGCCAGCTCGGTCAGAATGCCCCCGAGCTTACGGTCCGACAGCAGCAGATCGTTGGGCCATTTCAGGCGAGCCTCGATGCCTTGCACGCGCAGCGCCTCGGCCACCGAGATGCCGCACGCCAGCGTCACCGCGGAAGCAGCCGCCGGATCGCGCATCCAGGAGGTCATCACCGAGAACAACAGCGCGCGGCCCCGTGCGTCATGCCAGCGCCGACCGTGCCGTCCCCGACCCGAAAACTGGTGCAGAGCCGCTCGCACGGTCGGCTGGTCCGGAGCTGCCAGGCGCGCCAGCTCGAGCAGATCGTCGTTGGTCGATCCGGTCTGCTCGACGACCTGGACCCGAACCGAATCGGCCATGCCGAGCGCCCGCTCGATCGCCTCGCCCGACAGCGGTGCGTCGAACAGTGACGCGGATCCGCTCCCCAGCGGCAGTTGACCAGGCGCGCGGCCCGTCGTTTTGGAACCGGACATCGGAGTCGGGAAACCGATATGACCCTGATCGACTTGAACGCGCGGCGACTTTACCACCGAAGTGCGGCCGGCCCGGCCGGCATCGATCCGGCAACCGGCACTGTTTCGGGCGAATCCGTATCATGCGTTGTGTGGATAGAAGCATGGAATCGGCCAAACTGCACCTTTCGGCGCGGGCGCGCCAATACCCGCCGACTGGCTGGCCGACCGCGATGCCGCGGTGGTCGGCGTACCACGTTCTGACGCGCCCCGGGGCGGCGGACGGGGACTGAGCGCCCGATGAGTTACTTCAAGCGGCACGTCTTCTTCTGCGTCAATCGGCGCGAAACCGGCGAAACGTGTTGCGCCAACCGGGGCTCCGAGGCGATGCAGGCTTACGCGAAAGACCGGATCAAGGCGCTGCGGCTGTCCGGCCCGGGCGCCGTCCGGATCAACCGCTCCGGGTGCCTGGACCGGTGCGATCTTGGCCCCTGCCTGGTCGTGTATCCGGATGCCGTCTGGTACACGTACTTCGACGAAAAGGACATCGACGAAATCATCGAGTCGCACCTGGTGCATGGCCAGGTCGTCGAGCGTCTCAGGCTGCCTTGACCGTGCGATCCGAGCGGCGCCTGGTGCCGGGGCCGGCCGGCCAGATCGAGGTGGCGCTGGACTGGCCCGACGCGGCCGCCCCGATCGGTATTGCCCATATCTGCCACCCGCACCCCCTGTACGGGGGCAGCCTCGACAACAAGGTGGTCTCGACGCTGGCGCGGGTGTTTTCCTCCCTCGGCTGGCTGGCGGTGCGTTCCAACTTTCGCGGCGTCGGTGCCACCGAAGGTCAGCATGACGAAGGAAGGGGCGAGCTGGACGACGTGATGTACCTGATCGAGCGCGTCTCGTGGCTGCCCGAGGCGGCGCCCGGGGCCGCGCCGGCCAGGCCGATCGCGCTGGCGGGATTCTCGTTCGGAACCTTCGTGGTCGCGCGGGCTGCCGCCCAACTGCAGGCCAAGGGCGCCGCCGCGCGGCACCTGGTGCTGGTGGGCGCGGCGGCGGGCAAGTGGCCGATGCCTGCGGTGGATACGCAGGCGCTCGTCATTCACGGCGAACAGGACGAAACGATCCCGCTGACCGATGTGTTCGCGTGGGCCAGGAATTGCGAGGTGCCCGTGGTCGTGGTCCCCGCAACCGACCACTTCTTCAATCGCCGGCTGCTGATACTGAAGCGACTCGTGATTCGCCACCTGCTCGGCGCCGAGGCAGAATCCAGGGTCGGCGGCGCGGCCTGAGCGCCCGCGAGCCACCGAGGAACGCCATGACTGCAGACGACACCCTGTGTTACCTGAACGGCGAGTATCTGCCGCTCGCGAACGCGCGCATCCCGGTGCTGGATCGCGGCTTCATCTTCGGCGACGGCATCTATGAGGTGGTGCCGGCCTATCGCAAGCGGCCATTCCGTCTCGAGGAGCACCTGAACCGCCTGCAGCGCAGCCTGGCCGAGACCCGGATCGACAATCCGCGTGCGCGCGAGCAATGGCGCGCGATCGTCCAGCGGCTGATTCAATCCTCGGCAGCCGAGGACCTGGTCGTGTACCTGCAAGTCACGCGCGGGGTGGCCAAGCGCGATTTCGCCTTCCCCGCCGACGTCGCGCCGACCGTGTTCGCGATGGCCTCGCCGCTGAACCGGCCCAGCGCGGTGCAGCGGGAACGCGGGCTGCGCACGATTTCGGTGCCCGATCAGCGCTGGCTGCGCTGCGACATCAAGTCGGTCTCGCTGCTGGGGGCCGTGCTGGCGCGCCAGCAGGCGGCCGATCGCGGGCTCGATGAGGTCGTTCAGCATCGCGACGGACGGCTGACCGAGGGTTCGGCCAGCAACGTGTGGGTGGTCAAGGCCGGCCGCGTGCTGGCGCCGCCGCGCGACAACCTGATCCTGGAGGGCATCCGGTACGGGTTCATCCAGGAATTGTGCGAGCGCGCCTCGATTCCATTCGAGGCCCGCATCATCGCCATGGACGAGGTGCGCGACGCCGACGAGCTGATGCTGAGCGCCGCCACGCGCGAGGTGCTGCCGATCGTCGAGCTCGACGGACGCCCGATCGGCAACGGGGTTCCCGGCCCGGTGTACCGCCAGCTGCGGCGCGGTTACGACGCGGCCATCGAGGCGCTGTAGCATCAGACGCAGTTGCTGCCGCGGAGTGCGTCGATGGCCGAGCCCGAAAGCCTGATCCAGTATCCGACCGACTTTCCGATCAAGATCGTCGGCATCAATCAGGAAGGGTTCGAAACGGCGATCGCGCAGGTGCTGCGAACGCACGCGCCCGACTTCGACACCACCTCGATCCAGGTGCGCGAATCGCGTGCCGGCAAGTATCTGTCGATCAGCGCGACGATCACCGCCCGCTCGCGCAGCCAGCTCGACGCGCTGTACCTGGAGCTGACCCGCCACCCGATGGTGCGGGTGGTGCTGTGAACGCCGCTTGACGCCCTCGCAACGCCGAAACGCCCGGCCATTTTGCGGGCCGGTTCCAGCCAACCGACCAACGTGGGAGATCGAGCCATGGACCGCCTGGATGTCACCGAAAAAATCATTGCGGCCAAGGTAAGCAAGGGGCTCAAGTGGTCCGACGTGGCCCACAAGGTGGGCCTGAGCAAGGAATGGGTCACCGCGGCCTGTCTTGGCCAGATGACGTTGAACGCGAAGCAGGCGGAGGTGGTGGCCGAGCTGTTCGGCCTGAACGCCGAAGAGAAACGATGGCTGATGGTGGTGCCCTGCAAGGGCAGCCTGCCCACGACCGTGCCGACCGACCCGCTGATTTACCGGTTCTACGAAATCGTGAACGTCTACGGAACGACCTTCAAGGAGCTGATCCACGAGGAGTTCGGCGACGGGATCATGAGCGCCATCGACTTCAAGATGGATCTGCGGCGCGAGGCCGATCCGGCCGGGGACCGCGTCGCGATCCTGATGTCGGGCAAATACCTGCCGTACAAGACGTATTGACGCGGACCGGCGGGTTTCACCGAGGGCAATGACCGGGCGGCCCGGCCGCGCCGCCTAGCTGTGAACTCGCAATACGTTGTTTCCACCCGGAACACTCCCCTCTCCCACAGCGTGGGAGAGGGGCCGGGGGAGAGGGTCTGCAATACGGGCGTCCTGCCCTTGCACACACCCTCTCCCTGACCCTCTCCCGCAAGCGGGAGAG
>DATBCD010000112.1:0-25628 GCA_036270655.1 Burkholderiaceae bacterium | reverse complement strand
CAACAGCGTCGAGCTGGGTCAGCCCCCGCGCACCGTGGCATTTGGGTGGAACAGCCAGGTGTTCGTTCTCGACGTCAAGTGCATGATGGACGTGGAGCGATATCGCAAGGTCAACGTGGACGCCACCTCGCCGGCCCAACTGTTCAGCGACGCCGGCGAGCAGGCGCTGAAGCCGGAGCACAACACGGACTTCCTGCTGCAATGCGTGCGGCAACTGCACCAGGTAACCTTCGCCGAACAAGCCAGCGGGCGCATCTATCTGCGCATCGAGGAAGGCCGCCCGGTCTGGGTCGACCCCGAGGTTATGACGGCCGCCGCGTCCGATCCACACGTCCGCGCCGCCGTACTAGCGGTCGCCCCGGGCGTTCTGGACCGCGCCAGCGCGCCCCGGCAGACACCGTTGCATGTGTTCGACGTGCTGCCGCCCGATCGCACCTCCACACTGGGCAGCTGGGGTCGGCCCGAAAAAAGAGCGGCGGTATGAAGCGAATCGAATACGGTCCGGACGCGGGGCCCGACTCGATGCGGGTGATCGAGGCCGAGCGCCCGAAACCCGGCGCGGGCGAGATTCTGATCGAGGTCCACTACGCCGGAGTCAACGGGCCGGACCTGGCGCAACGACAGGGGCGCTATCCACCGCCGCCCGGGGCGTCGCCGGTGCTCGGCCTGGAGGCGGCCGGGCGCGTCGCCCAGATCGGGCCCGGTGTCAGCGAATGGAAAGTCGGCGACTGGGTCACTGCGCTGGTGCCGGGTGGCGGCTACGCGGAGTATTGCGTGACATCCGAGCGCCACGCGCTGCCGATCCCCGATGGGCTTTCGCTGGCGCAGGCAGCGGCTCTGCCGGAGACCTGGTTCACCGTCTGGGCCAACCTGATCGACGGCGCCCGCCTGAAAGCGGGCGAGCGGGTGCTGATCCACGGGGGCAGCGGCGGGATCGGCCTGTCGGCGATCGGCCTTGCACGGCTGGTCGGCGCCCACCCGTTCGTCACCGTCGGCAGCGCGCAGAAGGTGCAGTTCTGCCTGGATTTCGGCGCCGAAGTCGCGATCGACTACCGTCAGGAGGATTTTGTCGCGAGGGTCAAGCAAGCGACCGATCGGGAAGGTGTCGATGTCGTTCTGGACATGGTCGGGGGCGATTACCTGCAGAAAGACATCTCCATTCTGAAACGGGACGGGCGCCTTGTGCTGATCGCGTTCCAGCACGGGAGCAAGGTCGAATTCGATTTCATGCCGGTGATGATCAAACGCCTGACGATCACCGGCTCGACGATGCGCCGCCGCACGGTCGACGAGAAGGCCCGGATCCGCGACGCGCTGCTGCGGGAGGTCTGGCCGGCCCTAGCGAGCGGGCGGCTCAAGGTTCATGTATTCGGGATCTATCCGCTCGAACGCGCCAGCGAGGCACATCGAATCATGGAAGCCAGCCAGCATGTCGGCAAGCTCGTCCTTCAGGTGCGCGACTCGGAGAAGGCCGCCAGCAAATGACGATGAAAATCTGCGTATTCGGAGCGGGCGCGATCGGGGGGTTTATCGGCGTGCTGCTGGCACGCGCGGGCAACGACGTCAGCTTCGTGGCGCGCGGCCCGCACCTGGCCGCGATGCGGGCCGATGGCGCGCGCCTGCTGATCGACGGCGAGGAACTGGTGGCTCGCGTGCCCTGCACCGACGACCCGCGCGAGCTGGGCCCTCAGGACGTCGTCTTCATCACGATGAAGGCGCACTCGGTGCCGGCCGCGGTCGACACCATCGTGCCGCTGCTGGGGCCGGAGACGGCGATCGTCACGGGCGTCAACGGCATTCCGTACTGGTACTTTCACCGCCAGGGCGGCGTGCTGGACGGCGTGACGCTGGAAAGCATCGACCCCGGCGGCCGACAAATGAGAGTGCTCGGCCCGGAGCGGGCGATCGGCTGTGTACTGAATCCGGCCGCCGATCTGATCGCGCCCGGCGTCATCCGGCATGTGCACGGCCGCAAGTTTCCGATCGGGGAGCCCAGCGGAGAGCGAACCGGGCGGCTGGAGCGCCTGCACCAGGCGATGCAGGGCGCCGGGTTGGAGGCGCCGATACGAACTGACATCCGGGATGAGATCTGGCTGAAACTATGGGGCAATTTATGCCTGAGCCCGATCAGCGCGCTGACGCACGCGACCCTGGATCGGGTGGCCACCGATGCCGGCACGCGCACAGTGTGCCGGGCGATGATGGCCGAGGGCCGGCGGATCGGCGAGAAAATCGGCGTGAGCTTTCGGGTCGACGCCGATCGACGGCTGGACGGGGCTGCCGCCATCGGTCCCCACAAGATTTCGATGCTGTTGGACCTGGAAGCCGGCCGGCCGATGGAGATCGACCCGATCGTCACCGTTGTCCAGGAAATCGCGCAGAAGCTGGCGATCCCCACGCCGACCATCGATGTCGTGGCGGCCCTGATCAATCTGCGACAGCGCGCGGCGGCGGGCGATCTAGTGTCGAACTAGCGTGGACTCGCGGAATTTGGCTGTATGTGGTATACCAAATGCACGTTGACATTTGTGCGTCGCACCAATACGCTGACTTTTATTAACTGACGGCTAGTGAGGCTCAAATGGAACCAATCGACATTTATCTCGTCGCAGCGCTGCTGATCGGGGCCGGCTGCGGGGCCACGGTGCTCTCTGCTTACGTTTTTCCGCTGTGGATTCGAGTTCTTGGGCAAGCGCATGGACGGTTCGCCGGGTTGTCCGCGGCCGAACCGAGCCCCGTTGATGGGTCCAAGCGGAAGGTTGGCGGGCCGGGGCCACGGGCGAGCACGCGCCCGGATCCGGGGCTGATTGTCACCTGAAGCGCGCCCGATCGAAGGCGTTGGTTCGAGTTCGGATGCTGTCAGGTTAAAACCCGCATTCACGGCACGCGAATCTGAACCTAGAATACCGGATACGCTGGAATGCGGGTCACGGAGCTAACGCTGGGGAACCAGGAAATAAGCGATGGCCGACATCAACACTCCGTCGAAACCCGTATCGGCATTGCGGTCGCCAACCGAGGCCCTGGCGCTTTCCTTACAACCTATTCAGACATCGGACAGCCTTCGCAACCAGGCGTACGCGATGTTGAAGCAGGCGATCGCTGACACCGATATCTACAGCTTTCCCGACGAAGTCCAACTCGACAAGCGTGTCCTGACCGAGGCGCTTGGGGTCAGCCGCACGCCGGTGCGGGAAGCGATGACGCTGCTGGAACAGGAAGGTTTCCTGCGCACCGTTCCGCGCAAGGGCATTTTCATCGTTCGCAAAACCAAGGCCGAGATCGTCGAGATGATCCAGATGTGGGCCGCGCTGGAAAGCATGTCGGCGCGGCTGGCCACGCTGCACGCCAGCGACGCCGATATCGCGGGCCTGCGGCGCCTGTTCGACGGTTTCCGCGATTCGGCGCCGTCCGAGCATCTGGACGAGTACTCGCACGCCAACATCGCGTTTCACCAGGAAATCGTTCGCCTGGGGGGCTCGAAGCTGATCGCCGACACGATCCGGAACATCTTCATCCACGTGCGCGCGATCCGGAAGATGACGATCTTCCAGAGCGACCGCGCGGCCCGTTCGATCGTCGATCACATGCGGATCATCGAAGCCCTGGAGCGCCGCGAGACGGAGCTGGCGGAGAAACTGGTGCGCCAGCACTCTCTCGATCTTGCAGCGTTCGTCAGCGAACACTGCGATTTTCTGGACTGAGCTGCTAGGTTACGACCCTCTCCCCCACCCCTCTCCCACTCGCGTGGGAGAGGGGACTGCAGCGGCCCTCTCTCATTTGAGGGAAAGCGGCAGCCGTCTCTCAGTTTGAGGACAGCAGCAGCCCGCTCTCAGTTTTGTAAGGGATGAATCAGCAGGTTCCTTCTCCCGCGCCAGCGGGAGAAGGGCAGGATGCGGGCGGTCAAACGCCGGAGTCGCCGACGCAGGCGTAAACCGGCTTGTCCGGCTCCGGCAGGCCGAGCTCGGCGCGCTCCGCCTGATCGAACAGGCGCGACCGTGTCAGGAAGCGGCGGCCCAGCGGTCCTTCCAGCGAAAACATCCCGCCGCGGCCGTCGACCACGTCGATGATCAGTTGCGTGTGCTTCCAGTACTCGTACTGCGCGTCGCCGATGTAAAAAGGCTGTCCGCCGATTTCGCCGAGCAGCACGTCGCGCTCGCACACCTGGAATTCGCCGCGCGGGTAACACATCGGAGAGCTGCCGTCGCAGCAGCCACCGGACTGGTGGAACATCAGGTCGCCATGCTGGCAGCGCAGAAGCTCGATCAGCTCCAGGGCCGATTGCGTTGCGCAGACTCTGGCAACCATGGTCGCCTCCGAAGACCCGAAGCCGGATCCAGAAAATCCGGCCCCGGGCCAGTGCCGCTCGATGCGGCCTGACGCTCAGAAGAAGCCGAGCGCTTTCGGACTATAGCTCACCAGCATGTTCTTGGTCTGCTGGTAATGGTCGAGCATCATTTTGTGCGTCTCGCGGCCGATCCCGGACTGCTTGTAGCCGCCGAACGCCGCGTGGGCCGGATACAAGTGATAGCAGTTGGTCCAGACGCGGCCGGCCTGGATGCCGCGCCCCATCCGGTACGCGCGGTTGATGTCGCGCGTCCACACGCCCGAGCCCAGCCCGTACAGCGTGTCATTGGCGATCGCCAGCGCCTCGGCCTCGTCCTTGAACGTTGTGACCGACACGACCGGCCCGAAGATCTCTTCCTGGAAGATCCGCATCTTGTTGTGGCCGCGGAACACGGTGAGCTTGATGTAGTAGCCCTCCTTGAAGTCGCCGCCCAGGTTGTTGCGCTCGCCGCCGGCCAGCAGCTGCGCGCCTTCCTTGCGCCCGATGTCGATGTACGACAGGATCTTGTCCATCTGCTCGCTGGAGGCCTGGGCTCCGATCATCGTCGACGCATCGAGCGGCGAGCCCTGCTTCACGGCCGCCACGCGTTTGAGCGCGCGCTCCATGAACTTGTCGTAGATCGACTCCTGCACCAGCGCGCGCGACGGGCAGGTGCACACCTCGCCCTGGTTCAGCGCGAACATCGTGAACCCCTCGAGCGCCTTGTCGAAGAAGTCGTCGTCCCTGGCCATCACGTCGTCGAAAAAGATGTTGGGCGACTTGCCGCCCAGCTCGAGCGTGACCGGGATCAGGTTCTGCGACGCGTACTGCATGATCAGGCGACCTGTGGTCGTCTCGCCGGTGAACGCGACCTTGTTGATCCGGGGGTTCGAGGCCAGCGGCTTGCCGGCCTCCACGCCGAACCCATTGACGATGTTCAGCGCTCCGGGCGGCAACAAGTCGCCGACCAGCTCGGCCCAGACCATGATTCCAGCCGGGGTCTGCTCGGCCGGCTTCAGCACCACGCAGTTGCCGGCCGCCAGAGCCGGCGCCATCTTCCAGGCCGCCATCAGCAGCGGGAAGTTCCACGGGATGATCTGGCCGACCACACCCAGCGGCTCGTGGAAGTGGTAAGCGATCGTCTCGGCGTCGACCTCGCCGATGCTGCCCTCCTGGGCGCGCACGCAGGCGGCGAAATAGCGGAAGTGGTCGATCGCCAGCGGAATGTCGGCGGCGCGCGTTTCCCGGATCGGCTTGCCGTTGTCGATCGTCTCGGCCAGCGCGAGCGTCTCCAGGTTGGCCTCCATCCGGTCGGCGATCTTGTTCAGGATGTTGGCGCGATCGGTCGCCGACATCTGGTGGCCCCACCTGGCCTTGGCGGCGTGGGCCGCGTCCAGCGCCAGCTCGATGTCCTCGGCGGTGGAGCGCGCGACCTCCGTAAACGGCCGCCCGATCACCGGGCTGATGTTCTCGAAGTACTGCCCCTTGACCGGCGGCACCCATTTGCCGCCGATGTAGTTGTCGTAGCGCTTCTTGAAAGGATCCTTGATTCCCAGCTTGCTCAGTTCGGCCAGATTCATATGGTCCTCCTATCGGTGGCGGCAGCAGCCGCACGGGCTACTGTCCGGCAACAAGCGTGCCAACCGGCCGTCTGGCCTGGTTGGAGCAAATAGAGTAGCCGAAATCAATATATCACTCGATCGCATTGCGCCGCTTCGGCGGGCCACCGTCCTTTGATCTGCCTCAAGCATCCGGATCGAACAGCACATGCTTGATTTTTCTGCGGTTGGCGATCAACTCCTCGACGGCCGGCTCGCCCTTGAGCGCGCGCGAGATCGCCAGCCGGGTCGCCTCGTAGTTGGTCCGGTACAGATCCTTTTTGTCCAGGTTCGGGTCCTTGACGGCCTGTGGATCGAGCCAGATCAGATCGATGATGCAGACTTCGTCTACGATGGCGCGCGCGATGGTGCCGTCGGCGACGCAGTCTACGATCGCGTCCGCCGTGGCTGCCTGCACCACGCTGCCCAGCAGCTCGATCGTCTTGGAGTCCTTGATCGTGACCTTGGGCACCATCATCGTCGGCGGCCGGGCCATCTGGTTGCAATCGCGCACGGCAAACATCCTCGAGTGCCCGGCGGTCTGCCCCATCATGCTGGCGAACGCCTGCCCGACCGGACCGTCGACCGCGCCGACCACGATTTCGGCCATCGCATCGGTGAACTGACCCTCCCGGGCGAACACGGTCGCCTCGCCCACACGCATCGCAAATGGCTTGCTCATCGTTTCAGGTTCCTTCCGGTTCTGATGCAGGTTTGACGGTCGGGGATTGTAGGGTCGATCCGGAGGATATCGGTAGACTTGTGCGCCTTCGACCTGGGAGCTGGCGGCGTTTGCGGCCGACCTGATGACCGTGAAAACGCATGCGTACGCGGGCAGCACGCTTGGCCCATCGTGCTGAGCGGCCATGTCATTCGGGCCGGACCTTTGCTGCTGGCGGCGGCGCTGGCGGGTGTCGCTCGCGCCGACGCCGACAGCGGCAAGAGCCCCAGCTGGTACGAGCGGTGGCTCGACCCGGCAACGGCGCCGTTCATTCCCGTTCCCGAGATCGACGTTTCCCCGGTCGGCGGTGCCACGGTCGGCTTGATTCCGGTCTGGCTGAAAACGGACGACAATGACGAGATCCGGCAGATCATCGCCCCCGACATCATCCACAGCCAGTACTTCGGGTGGGGCGCGCGCGGCCGGATCTTCGCCTATCCATCGAAGGATTCGCAGTGGAGCGTCGTCGGTGGAGGCAAGCAGCGCGTGGAGCGCGAATTCGACGCGATGTACGTCAAAGGCCTGTCCCGATCGGACACGTGGACTTGGACATTCCACACCAACTTCGATCGCAGCGGTACGCCCCGCTTTTACGGTCTGGGCAATCAGTCGCCGCAGGGAGCTGAAACGAACTACGTCGACAACCAGGGGCACTTCGAGGCCAATCTGGGGTTGAACATCACGCAGCACTGGCAGGTCGCGTACCTGCTGCGCTGGGGCTTCGTGCAGATCGGCCCCGCGGTGCTGGAGTCGCTGCCGTCGATCGAAACGCGCTTTCCGGGGCTGCCTGGTCTTGACCGGGAAGAGGAGCTGCATCAGCGATTGCTTCTGACCTACGACACGCGCGACTCGATCACGATTCCGCGCAACGGCGAGCTGATGGTCGCCTCCGCCGGATTCTCGAGCTCGGACTTCTGGGGCTCCGTTTCCTATTCGTACTTCGGCGCCGAGGCGCGCGTGTACCGTCCGCTGCGGCCCTGGCTCACATTGGCCACGCACGGCGCACTGCGCTACATGCCATCGACCGACCATGCTCCTTTCTGGGCGCTGTCGAGCATCGGGGGCGATCAGACCGTTATCGGCGAGCGCCAGCCGCTGCGCGCGTTCGGCGCCGATCGTTTCATCGACCGCGATTCGTTCGCGGCCGGCGCCGAGCTGCGAACGCGCGTGACGCAATTCAACGCATACTCGACCAACGTGAGCCTGGAGCTGGCGCCGTTCATCGATCTGGGCAAGGTGTTCGGTCGCAACAGCGAAAACCCGCTGCTGCATCTGCACAAAGGCGCCGGCGTCGGCTTTCGCGCCGTCGCCAGCCCCTTTATCGTCGGCTACCTCGACGTCGGGTTCGGACCCGAGGGTCCGGCAGTATTTACCGGGATCAATTATCCTTTTTGAGGCGTGCATCCGCGCCGATTCCCCAGAGGAGACCTCCAATGCCTGTTTTCGGCGACAACGCTCAATCGATCGGCGGCACGCCCCTGGTGCGGCTCAACCGCATTACGGAAGGCGCGAAAGCAACCGTGCTGGCCAAGATCGAAGGGCGCAATCCGGCCTATTCGGTCAAGTGCCGGATCGGGGCATCGATGATCTGGGATGCCGAAAAGCGCGGCTTGCTCGGAGCGGGCAAGGAACTCGTGGAGCCCACCAGCGGCAACACCGGAATCGCGCTCGCCTTCGTGGCGGCCGCGCGCGGGATTCCTTTAACGCTGACCATGCCCGAAACGATGAGCATCGAGCGGCGCAAGCTGCTGCTGGCTTTTGGAGCCAAGCTGGTGCTGACCGAGGGCGCCAAGGGCATGAACGGCGCCATTGCGAAGGCCAACGAAATCGTGGGCGCGGAACCGGATCGATATGTGCTGCTGCAGCAGTTCGACAATCCGGCCAACCCTGCGATTCACGAACAGACGACCGGGCCGGAGATCTGGAACGACACGAAGGGCGCGGTCGACATCTTCGTGGCGGGCGTCGGCACCGGCGGCACGATCACCGGCGTCAGCCGCTATATCAAGAACACCAGGGGCAAGCCGATCGTCTCGGTCGCGGTCGAGCCGAGCGCCAGCCCGGTGCTGACCCAGACCCGTGCCGGTGAACCGTTGAAGCCCGGCCCCCATAAGATTCAGGGCATCGGCGCAGGGTTCGTTCCGAAGGTGCTGGATCTTTCGCTGGTCGATCGGATCGAACAGGTCAGCAACGAGGAAGCCATCGCCTTCGCGCGTCGGCTGACGCGGGAGGAAGGCATCCTGTCCGGCATCTCGTGCGGCGCCGCCGCCGCGGTCGCGGTCCGGATCGCCAGGCTGCCGGAAAACAGCGGCAAGACGATCGTCGTGATCCTTCCCGACTCCGGTGAGAGGTACTTGAGCTCGGTCCTGTTCGAGGGGCTGTTCGACGCGTCCGGGCTTCCTGTAGAGCGACCGGCCGCGTAGCGCCCATTATCCCGAATCAACGCATCATCCGGTCAGACGCGCCTCCGGGCGCGCCGCGCCGGGCGGCTAAAATCAATTGCTTACAAAGTCGCAACAAGACCTCACGTTTTGAGCCCGATGGCCGATTAGAGTACGGTGATGACACAGAACTATGCAAGAACACATTGGGCGCGCGGCCTTTGCCCGCGTCCGATGCAGTCGCTCTGGATGCTGGCTGCGGTGCTTGCGCCCGCTGCGGCGCTGGCCGCGTTGGGTGAGGCCAGCTCGACCGTCGAGCGTGATGCGGTGCAGATGCGGGCGCAGCGCGCTGTCACAGCCTCGAGCGCGTATTCGGTGCACGAGCTGCAACTGCCCGGAGGAACGCAAGTTCGCGAATACGTGACCGCCGCCAACCAGGTGTTCGCGATCGCCTGGAACGGACCGAGCATTCCCGACCTGCAGCAGCTGCTGGGCACCTACTTTCCACGCTTCGCTGCAGCCGCGCAGGCAGTGGCGCAGGCACGACGACCGGTCAGCGTCGATCAGTCCGACCTGGTGATCCATACCGCCGGGCACACGCGCGCGTTTACGGGCGTCGCGTATCTGCCGAACCTGATGCCGTCGGGCATGCGCCCCGAGCAGCTCCGATGAGAGCCGATTCGCGCGCGTTCCGGATTGCGCTGCTTGCGTCGGCGGCGGTTGCGGTGGCCTCGTGTGGCGGAGGCGGCGGCTCCGCGTCCTCGGGCGGCCCTCCTCCGGCGCCCAATGTGGCCGAAATGGTCGTCGATGGCGGACCGATCGTGAACGGCGCGCATGCCGGATTCTTCAACCAGGGCTACGTGACGGTCACCGTGTGCGTCCCCAGCACCTCCACCTGCCAGAGCATCGACCATGTGTGGGTCGATACCGGTTCGTCCGGGCTCAGGCTGCTCGCGTCCGCGGTCACGTTGTCGCTTCCCCCTTCGACCCAGAACAGCAACCCCGTGGCCAACTGCGTTCAGTTCGTGTCGACTGCGGTTCTCTGGGGGGCGGTGCGCACCGCCGACGTCAAAATCAGCGGCGAATCGGCCAGCTCAGTGCCGATCCAGGTGATCGGTGACAGCTCGGTCCCGACCACTCCGGCCTCTACCTGTGGAACCGCGACCGCGAATCAGAATACGGTCCAGTCGTTGGGGGCCAACGGCCTGCTGGGGGTTGGCGTGTTCCAGGAGGACTGCGGAATCGCGTGCCAAACCAGCACCCCTGCCCCGGGCGGTTTTTACTACACCTGCCCCGGGGGCACCTGCGCGCCGGTGAACATGGCAACCACCCTGCAACTGCAAAACGTCGCGGGAATGTTCCCGACCGATAACAACGGCGTCCTGATACAGCTGCCCTCGTTACCCGCCAGCGGCATGGCGAGCGCGACCGGGTCGCTGATCTTCGGAATCAACACCCAAACCAACAATCAACTGGGCAGCGCGATGGTGTTCGCCGTCGATCCCGGCTTCACCAATCCCGGCGACATCCAGACGAGGACGACCTACGGCGACATGTCGGAGCCGGCCAGCTTTGTCGACAGCGGGTCGAACGGCTGGTTTTTCAACGACTCGGCGCTGACGCCGTGTCCGTCAATGGTCGGCTCCGGCTTCTATTGCACGGCAGCGTCGCTCAGTGCAACGATGTTGCCGTACAACACTCCTACCAATACGACCAGCTTTACCTACAACTTCAGCATCGCCGATCTCAGTACCTTGGGCTCGACCAACGCAGCTTTCAACAACGTGGGCGGGCCGACCGCAAGCTGCAGCACCACGCCGGCCACGTGCTCGTTCGACTGGGGCCTGCCGTTTTTCTACGGGCGCAGCGTGTTCACGGCGATCGAGAACAAGGTGATCGGCAGCAATACCGGCCCGTTCATCGCGGCCAGCACGCCCTAGTAAGCCGGCGCGATCGGCATCAGACAGCCTGCGGCCCGGCGGCGGGATCCCAGAGATCCTTCGCAAAGCGCACCCCATCCTCGATCCCGCGGTACCAGCCCGCCACGCGGGCGATTTCCCGGTAACCGAGCTTGCGGTAGAACGCGCCGGCCGCGTGGTTGCCGCACCGGGCCTCGAGGCGGATCACGCCCAAACCCGCGACCAGTGCGGTCGCCTCCAGCCATGACACCAGCGCCGATCCGACGCCGTGCCGCCGCCGGCGCGCATCGACCGCGAGCAGCAGCAGGTGCGCTTCCTCGTCGCCGTACTTCATGATCGCGAAACCGGCCATCCCGCGCACATCCCGGCACACCACCACGTTGGTCGAGGCATCCGCGATGCTCCTCTGGACGCGCGCCGGCCTCCACGACCAGCCGAGGCCGCACTCGATGCAGTCCCTGGACATGCACGCGATCGGCTGGGCGTCGGCTTCGCAGGCCAGCTGGATATCGTGGCCAGTGATCACGGCGCGCGCCCTCTCCCCCGGCCCCTCTCCCGCAAGCGGGAGAGGGGAGCTTCCAGACCACCCTGCTCCGGCAAGCGGGAGAGGGGAGCTTCCAGACCACCCTGTTCCGGCAAACCGGAGAGGGGAGCTTCCAGACCACCCTGTTCCGGCAAGCCGGAGAGGGGAGATTCGGGACGGCTCGGGCAATCGGTCTCCCCTCTCCCGCTTCCGGGAGAGGGGCGGGGGAGAGGGTTCTCAGCCGCCTGCATCGCCAGGCGCGCGAACGCCTCGATATCCAGCGTCTCGGCGCGCGCACCCGGATCGACACCTGCGTTGCGAATCGCCGCCTCGTTCATCACGGCTGCCAGCGCATTGCGCAGCGTCTTGCGCCGCTGGCCGAAGGCGGCGGTGACAACCCGTGAAAACGCCCGAACATCAGCCACTGCCATCGCATCGGGCGCAAGCGGCACCATCCGGATCACCGAGGACTGCACCTTGGGCGCGGGGGCAAACGCGCCCGGCGCCACGTTGAACAGGCGCTCGACGCGATAGCGAAACTGCAGCATCACCGACAGCCGTCCGTAGTCGCGTCCGCCGGGCGGCGCCACGATCCGCTCCACCACTTCCTTCTGCAGCATCAGATGCTGATCGGCCACCAGAGGCGCAACAGGCAACCACGCAAACAGCAGCGGCGTCGATATGTGATACGGCAGGTTGCCGACGATGCGAAGCCGTCCGGCGGCCTGCCGCGCCAGCGACTCCCAATCGATTTTCAGGGCGTCGCCGCAAATCAATGTCAGCCGTTCGGCTCCGAACCGCTGGTCCAGCATCCGCGCCAGATCGCGGTCGATCTCCACTGCCGTCAGGCGCTCACAGCGGGCCAGTAATGGAGCCGTCAAGGCTCCGGAGCCGGGGCCGACCTCGACGATGTCGTCGGTCGGCTGCGGGGCGATCGCGTCGATGATGCGGCCGATCGTGCCGGGATCACGCAGGAAATTCTGGCTGTAGCGGCGGCGCGCGCGGTGCGCTTCGAGGCGAGGGCCTGCGGGGTCAGAGGTTGCGACCAGCATCGACATGGCTGAAACCCTCTCCCCCGCCCCTCTCCCGCAAGCGGGAGAGGGGCGATTCGGGACCGCGCCCCTCTGGGGAGCGCGAAGGGCGAGATGCGGCGGATGCCTGGTTCGCGGCGAGCTGCGCGGCCAATTCGATCGCTGCCAGCATGCTGCCCGGGTCGGCGCGGCCGGTTCCCGCCAGATCCAGCGCGGTGCCGTGGTCCACCGACGTGCGCACCAGCGGCAGGCCGAGCGTCACGTTGACGCCGTGGCCGAAGCTGGCGTATTTCAGCGGCGGCAACCCCTGGTCGTGGTACATCGCGACAATCGCATCCACCGTCCCGGCCCGCGCCGGGACAAACAGCGTATCGGCCGGCCACGGGCCGTCTGCGTCGATTCCGCGCTGGCGCGCCGCTGTGATCGCCGGGGCTATCACCTCGATCTCCTCGCGGCCCAGATAGCCGGACTCGCCTGCATGGGGATTGAGCCCTGCCACGGCGATATGCGGCCGCGGGATCGCAAACCGGCTTCGTAGATCTTGGTCCAGCACGTCAAGCGTCCTGTCCACCGTTTCGCGCGTGATCGCCGCTGCAACGCTGGCCAGCGGCAGATGCGTCGTAGCCAGCGCCACGCGCAGGCCGCCTCCGACCAGCATCATCACGACGAACGGCGCGCCGGTGGCCGACGCCAGGTACTCGGTGTGACCGCTGAACGCAATGCCGGCCTCGTTGATCACGGCCTTGTTCACCGGCGCGGTCGCCATCGCCGCGAAGGCGCCGCTGCGGCATCCGAGAACCGCCCGGTCCAGCAGCTTCAGCACGTAGCCGGCATTGGCCGCGTGCGGACGCCCCGGCACGACTGCATGCGGCAGCGATTCGTGCAGGATCGAGCAAGGCGACGGCAGCGGCCAGGGCAGCCCGGCGGACCTGGCGGTGCTTTCGAGCAGCGCGCGGTCGCCCAGCAGCACACAGGGCCGCGCATAGGCCTGCGCGGCGCGCAGCGCGACTTCGGGGCCTATGCCGGCCGGCTCGCCGGTGGTGATTGCAATCGGCGCAGCCGTCACAGCGAATCGGTCCGGTACTCGACGTAGGTACGGTCGCGCAACTGACGCAGCCACTCCTGCATGGCTTCCTCCAGCTTGCGGTCGCGCAGCATCTGGCGCGCGGTGATGCGGTTCCGATCGGCGGATGCCTGCTCGGTCTTGCGCTCGAGCACCTGGATCAGGTGCCAGCCGAACGGCGACTTGATCGGCTCGCTGACTTCCTTGACCTGCAGCGCGTTCATCGCGCGTTCGAATTCCGGCACCGTATCGCCCGGATACAGCCATCCCAGGTCCCCCCCGCGCGTGCTGCTCGGGTCGACCGAATACAGGCGCGCGAGCTGCCCGAAATCCTGGCCGCCTTGCAGAACGCGCTCGCGCAGGTCTCCGAGGCGCCGCTTGACTTCCCCTTCCGGCATCGCGTCAGTCACGCGAAGCAGAATGTGTCGGACGTGGGTCTGGTCGACCGGGCCGCTGGACAGCTTGGACGCTGCCGCGGTCCGGCGCCCCACCAGCTTCAAAACGTGAAACCCCACCGGACTGTGGATGATCGGCCCGACCTCGCCCGGCTTCAGGTCCTTGATCGCCTCCAGAAAGATGTTCGGCAGCCGCTCGGCGGTGCGCCACCCGAGGTCTCCGCCCTGCAACGCCTCGGGCGCGTTCGAATAGCTGGCGGCCATTTGCGCGAAATCGGCGCCGCCCTTGGCCTGCGTTGCCAGATCCTCGGCGCGCCGGCGAACCGCCTCGACCCGCTCGGGCGAGGCGATCTCGGGCAGCTCGAGCAGGATCTGTGCGACGTCGTACTCGACCTTCTCGGTCGCCCCGCCCTTTTCTTCGGCCAGCAGGCCGTCGATCTCGCCCTCGGAAACCTGGATCCTGGCTTCGACTTCATGGTCACGCAGGCGGACCATCGCGATCTCGTTGCGCATGTCCTCGCGAAACGCGTTGAAGTCCTCGCCGTCGCGCTCGACCTGGGCCCGCAGCTCCTGCACCGTCAGGTGGTTGACCTCGGCCATCCGGGCGATCGCCGAGTTCACCGAGACATCATCGACCCGCACTCCGTTTTCCTTAGCCAGCTGAAGCTGCGCGCTGTCCAGGATCAGACGCTCGAGCACCTGCTTCCTGAGCGCATCGGCCGCCGGCAGCGGAATGTTCTCCCGCTTCAGCTGCGATTCGGCGGCGTTGACGCGACGGTCCAGCTCCACCGACGTGATCACCTCGTCGTTGACCACCGCGACGATCCGGTCCAGCGGACGCGGCGCGGCGCACACCGAAAGCGGCAGCCACAGCGCGCAGACCAGCGCGGCCCGCCTGAGGCCGCCCAGGACCGGCCGCAGCGGTCGGATCGAGGCCATCGGAGCATCGTGCATTCGGACATCCAGTTGCATCAAGGTCACTCGTAGTTTTCAAACGGGCCCGGCGCGGGCAGCTGCGGGTTGACCCGCTGATAGCCTGGAATACTACGCCGCAACTGCTCCAGCGGGCTGCGCGTGCCGAAGCTGCTGAATCCGTTCAGATCGATCTGCAGGAAAATCGTGGTGGTCCGGGTGATGCCGCCGTCGGTCGAATAGCGTTGCGCGACCAGGCGCCCGACCCAGCAATCGGCCTTGTACTCGAATCCAAGCACCGTTTCGACCCAGGTGCGGCCCGGCGAAGTGAAACTCGGGTCTGTCGGAAGTCCACCGCGCCCGAGCAACGAATAGTTCAGGTTCGTTACCGCATACCATTTGCGCGAAAGCGGCCACTGGGTGGCCAGATCGATCTGGTGCAGGGTTGCGCTCTGATAGCGGTAACTCAGGTCCACCACCGAGCTGGCTTTCGGCTGCCATCGGATTCCCACGTCCGCGCGCACGAACTGGCTGTCGACCGCCGAGTATTCCAGGTCGAATTCTCCTTTCCAGTCGTGCGACGTCTGGGCGCTGGCTTCCAGCAGCAGATCCGATGTCAGGTTGGTGCGGGTCGGCTCACCCGGCAGAAAGACCCGCTGCGGCCCGAAATAGAAGCGCTGGCCCACCGCCATCCTGAGCCGCTCAGCGCCGCTCTCCTCGTCGATCATCCGGCTCACCAGCGCGGTGGTCACCTGGTTGGCTTCGCCGATCCGATCGTTGCCGGTGAAGGCGTTTTCGGTGAACAGTTGGGCGAAGGTGAAGGTCGGATCGGCACTGTCGAAGTTCGGCAGCCGGCTCTGATCGCGAAACGGGATGTAGGCGTAGAACAGCCGCGGCTCCAGGGTCTGCGTGGCGCTGCGCCCCAGAAACCGGCCGGGGCGTTCGAACACCAGGCCAGCGTCGACGGACGTGATCGGCAGCGACCGCGTCGCGCTGGATTGACCGCTGTGCAGGTTCGGATCCAGCTCGTATTCGGTCAGGTGCCACTGCACGCGCGGCACCAGGAAGTAAGCTGCGCTGAGCACCGGGTAGCTCAAGCTCGGATTGGCGATGAAGCGCGAGCCCTCCTCCAGCGTCTCGTTGCGAAAGCGCGTCGCATCCACGGTGGCCGCCAGATCGAAGCCCCGCCAGTCGGTGCGCGAGGAGTTGAGCGTAAAGTCCGGTACCCGGTCGTAGGGCGGCGAGTTGCCCGGCTTCGGCGTGCCAGGCGGATTGAGCAGTGAAAACAGCGTCTGGTTGCGCGCGACTTGAACGGTGGCGTTCCAGTAGGTCCGGGAATAACTGACGTACTCGTTCTGAGGCAGCTCGATCGGAGCGGCTTCGGCCAGGCTGTGCGAGAAGTCGGTCAGGAACAGGTCGTCGGACACCCGGTTGTAGTTGATGCCGGCCGACAGGCCCGAACCGCCGTTGTACGTCCCGTTGACCATCGTGTGTTCCCGTGATGAGCTGGTCTTGCGGTCGTACGGCATCACGTCGTAGTCGATCACGCCGCGCACGGTCGGCTCCAGCAGGCGGAACTCGTTGCCCAGCAGCGCGCCCCAGCGCGGATACAGCGCGGGGGTGATCGTGTAGTCGTAGTTCGGGGCCATGTTCCAGTAGTACGGCACCGTGACCTGGAAACCCGAGCGGGAGTCGAAGTAGTAGCTCGGCGTCAGTATGCCGCTGCGCCGCTCGCCACCCAGCGGCATCGAGAAGTAGGGCGACGAAATCACCGGCACGCCCTGGAAATACATCGTCGCATGGTGGCCGATCGCCTGCTGCTCCTGGCGATCGATATCCAGCGTGTCGGCCTTGATCCACCAGGCATCGTCGCCAGGCGCGCAGTTGGTGTAGGTCGCGTTGTGAAGCCGGAAGTGGTCTTCATCCAGGAACTCGATCAGCGACGATTCGCCGCGCCCCTGCCGGGGCGAGTACGAATAGGTGGCTTCAGGCATCTGGCCGCTGCGCGCCTCCAGCCGGTAATCCAATGACGGACCCGAGAACATCGTGCCCCGGTCGTAAAGGCGGGCGTTGCCCCTGACCTTGGCCTCGTCGCTTGCGCAAAGGTACTCGGCCGAGTCGCCCCTCATGACGACGCCCGCACTTCGCAATTCGACCGCCCCGTCCATCTGTACGCGCTCGTCGACCTCGCCGTGCATCCGGTCCGCGCTGGCGTAGGTCGGCACCTTGACATGGCCCGGGGCGCGGTGCGCGCCCAGCGCCCGTTCCAGTTTCAGCACAACCGGAGCGGACTGGGCCATGGCCGGCGAACCCGCGACGAGCGCGAGCACCGCCATCAGCCGTGCCGGCAGCGGAGCAGGCGCCCGCGCGCCGGGCCGGCGCGACGGACTGCAGCGATAAGCGAAATGGCGCAAGAAAGCTGGCTGGCGAGTCCTGCGTGGTCCTGCCGGTCTGTCGCAGGCCGTGCGGCTCGGTCTCTTGGACAGCCGCGCATTATGATGGGAAGCGACGACCTCTGCTGTAACGACCAATTCACCTATCCATGAGCCAGGAATCAGCGGCGCCGGATGCGCGCCGCAGCGAGCTGATGGCCTGGCTGCAGGCGCTGGCCGGCACCTTCGGCCTGCATCCCGAAACGCTCAGGCCCGCGTCCAGTGATGCGAGCTTCCGGCGCTATTTCCGCCTGGACGCCGAGCGCAGCGGCACGCTGATCGCGATGGACGCACCGCCGGACCGCGAGGACAGCCGGCCTTTCGTCAAAGTCGCCCGTCTGTTCGGCGCAGCCGGCGTCACGACGCCGCAGATCCTGGCCGAGGATTTGCCTCGCGGCTTCCTGTTGCTGGGCGATCTGGGACAGACGACCTACCTGCAGGCGCTGGAGGCCGGTGCCGACGCCCAGCCGCTGATGCGGGATGCATTGGACTCGCTGGTGCGAATCCAGGCCGCCACGCGCGCCGGCGCGCTGCCGCCCTACGACCGCGCCCGGCTGCTTGCCGAGCTGCGGCTGTTTCCGGACTGGTATGTCGCGCGGCACCTGCGGGCCCGCCTCGAGCAGAGCGAACAGCAGGCGCTGGACCATGTGTTCGAGGCACTGATCGGCTGCGCGATGGCGCAACCGCCGGTCTACGTTCACCGCGACTACCACAGCCGCAACCTGATGCATCTGGGTCATGGCAACCCGGGCGTGCTGGATTTTCAGGACGCGGTGCTGGGTCCGGTCGGCTACGACCTGGTGTCGCTGCTGCGCGATGCCTACATCGAATGGCCCGAGCAGCAGCAGATCGACTGGGCCGTGCGGTACTGGGAGCAGGCACGCGCCGCCGGCGTGCCGGTGCCGGCGGACTTCGCCGAACTGTGGCGCACGATGGAGTGGGTCGGCCTGCAGCGCGGACTGAAGGTGCTGGGCATCTTCGCGCGCCTGTATCACCGCGACGGCAAGGATCGCTACCTGGCCGACCTGCCGCGCGTGATGCGGCAGGTGCGCCGCGTCGTCGAGCGCTATGCGGAGTTCGACTCCTTGCGCCGGCTGCTCGACCGGCTCGACGCCCTCTCCCCCGGCCCCTCCCCCGCAAGCGGGGGAGGGGAGAAAACCTGCAGCCCCGGTGCCTCTTCCGCAAGCGGGGGAGGGGAGAAGACCTGCAGCCCCGGTGCCTCTTCCGCAAGCGAGGGAGGGGAGAAAAGCGCCGGTGCCCCTTCAGCAACCGGGACAGGGGAGAAAACGTGAAGGCATTGATCTTCGCGGCCGGGCGCGGTGAACGGATGCGACCGTTGTCGGACCGCACACCCAAACCGCTGCTGATGGCCGGCGGCCGGATGCTGATCGAGTGGCAGATCGACGCGCTGGTCGCGGCCGGAATTCGCGAGCTTGTAATCAACACCGCGCACCAGGCCCGGCTGATCGAGAGCACGATCGGCGACGGATCGCGCTACAACGCGAGCATTCGCTACTCGCGCGAGGGCGAGCGGGCCGAAGACGCGCTGGAGACCCTCGGTGGCATCGTGCACGCGCTGGCGCTGCTGGGCCAGGCGCCATTCGCGGCGGTCAGCGGCGATATCGTGACCGCCTTCGACTATCGGAGTCTGAACGCACCGGCGCGACGGATCGAGGCCGGCGAGCACGACGCCCATTTCGTGCTGGTCGACAATCCGCCCTACCATCGGCAGGGCGACATGGGTCTGGACGGTTCGCTGGCGACGATGCAGCCGCCCCGGCTTACCTACGCGAATATCGCAGTGCTGGCCCCGCGCCTTTTCGCCGGGATCGGCTCCGGCCGCAAGCGTCTTTTCCCATGGGCTTTCGAACTGGTCGAGCGCCAGCGCGCCAGCGCCGAACGCTTCGCGGGACGCTGGTACAACGTCGGCACGCCCGAAGATCTGGCGGCGCTGGACCTGGAGCTGCAGCGTCATCCGTTGACGCCGCAGCCCACGTAACCATGGAAACCCGCCACCCCGGCACCGTCCGATCCGTCGCGATCCTGGGCGCCGGACCGATCGGACTGACGTGCGCCCTGTTGCTTTCCGCACGCGGATTCCGCTCGCAGCTGATCGACGCGCGAACCCTGGAGCAGGCTCGCCAGGATCGCCGCCTGCTGGCACTGTCGCGGGGCACGCTGCAGCTGCTGACCGGCGCGCTTGGGCCGGACTTTGCACCGATGGGCCGCATCGTCGAGGTGCATGTCAGCTCAAGCGGCCAATTCGGGGCGACCCGGCTGACAAGCCAGGATTTCGGCGGAACTGCACTGGGCGCAACCGTCTGGTACGCGGACCTGGTGCAGGCACTGGCAGCTGCAGCCGATGCCGATCCGAATATCGTCGTGCATCGCCCCTGTCGGGTCGTCGGCCTGGAGCAGGAAGTCGATACGGTCCTTATCCGACTGGACGAGTCCCGCCGGATCGAAGCGTCGATCGCGATCAACGCGGAAGGCAGTCTGCCCGATGGACGGCCGGCCGCGAGCCACGCGCTGCTGGCCGACCTGGATGTGGATGGCCTGGCTCCCGGCACAGCCATCGAGCGTTTCACGCGCGACGGGCCGCTCGCTTTGCTGCCGTTGCCGGCAGCGGCCGGCAACCGCAAATCAATGATCTGGTGTCTGGATCACGATATTGCCCAGCAGCATATGGCACGGGGCGATTGCGATTTCGTCAGCAAGATCCAGGCCAACCTCGGGCCGCGAATCGGTCGTGTCTCGTGGCTGGGGCCACGCAGCGCGTTTCCCTTGTCGGAACAGCGGCGACCCCGATTGCGCGAGCACCGGCTGGTCTACATCGGCAACGCGGCCCAGAGCCTGCATCCAGTGGCAGGACAGGGCTTGAACCTGGGCGTGCGCGACTGCGTATGCCTGGCTGACTGCCTTGCGCGGGCCCCGCAGGACCCGGTTGGAGCCCTTTCCAGGTACGAGGCGACGCGAAAAGCGGATCGATTCGCCATCTCGCGCCTGACCGGCGCCTTGCCGCGCCTGTTCTCCTCCAGGCTGGCGCCGGTTGCCTTGGCGCGTTCGATGGCGCTGGTCGCTTTCGATCTGGTGTCCCCGCTGCGGCGCGGTCTGTCGTCCGTTCTGATGTTCGGGGTGCGGCGCTGACGTTGGTTAGTGCGTCTTGCGCATTGCCTTCGCAGCCCGCTTGGCTAAAATGAGGCTGCCATTGCGGCGGTTCGCAACGTTTTTTTGTCACTCCCATTTTTCAGATGCGCATCGGCTCCTTCGAGCTGAAAGACCGCGTATTCGCTGCGCCGATGGCGGGGGTCACCGACCGGCCATTTCGCCGGCTGTGCCGGCGGCTGGGTGCGGCTTATGCCGTCAGCGAGATGGTGGCATCCGATCCGCGCGTACGCGCCAGCGGCAAGACGTCGCGCCGTCTCGATCACGACGGCGAGGCGGCGCCGATCGCGGTCCAGCTGGTGGGCGCCGATCCCGTGGTCCTGGCCGAGGCGGCCCGCTACAACGTCGACCGGGGTGCGCAGATCATCGATCTGAACATGGGCTGCCCGGCGCGCAAGGTGTGCCAGGTGGCTTGCGGTTCCGCGCTTCTCAGGGACGAGCCGCTCGTGGCTCGCATCGTGCAATCGGTGGTCGAGGCGGTCGACGTGCCGGTGACGCTGAAATACCGCACCGGCTGGGATCCGAGCGATCGCAACGCGGTGCGGATCGCGCGGATGGCCGAGTCGGCCGGTGTGCGAATGCTGACGCTGCACGGGCGCACACGCGCCTGCGGCTTCAACGGTCACGCCGAGTACGACACGATTGCGCGCGTCAAGCAGGCCGTGCGCATTCCGGTGGTGGCCAATGGCGACGTCGACTCCCCGCGCAAAGCCCGCCAGGTCTTCGAGGCCACCGGCGCGGACGCCATCATGATCGGCCGCGCCGCGCAGGGCCGGCCCTGGATCTTCCGCGAGATCAGCCAGTACCTTCGCACCGGCTCAACCCCGCCGCCTCCGACGATCAAGGAAGTCCGCGGCCTGCTGCAGGAGCACCTGGACGAGCACTACGGCTTCTACGGAGAGGCGCTGGGCGTCAGGACGGCGCGCAAGCACATCATCTGGTACACGCGCCGGCTGCGAGGCGGCGCGCGTTTCTGCGATCGAATGAATCGACTCGAGCGCTGCGAGGAGCAGCGCCTGGCCCTGGACGAGTTTCTGCAGCAGGCGGGCGAACGTCACGATCGATTGCAGTATGAGGACGACGCAGTGGACCAGCCAGCGGCGCTTGAAGGCTTGGGAGATGCGGGTGACTGCGACACGATCGCGGCGTGCGAACATTGTTGAGCGGGCGCCGGATTTGAAGCTGAACGACAACGACCTGGCCGGGTCGCTGCCGAGGCAGGAGACGCTGGAACAGAGCGTGCTGCGCAGCCTGGATCGGTACTTCTCGGATCTGAACGGCGCGCGGCCGCACGCGCTGCACGAGCTGGTGATGCAGGCGGTCGAACGGCCGTTGCTGAAGTTCGCGGTCGATCGCTGCGCCGGCAACCAGTCGGCCGCGGCCGATCTGCTCGGCATCAATCGCAATACGCTGCGACGTAAACTCGTCGATTACGGCCTCCTTTGACCGCCGATGAGCTCGGATGTGGCTCCCCCGCCCCCTTTAGGGAGCGGGAGGTGGGGGGTGAGGGTCCCTCGTGATCGGTTCGACCTGACCTCGTGAGCGTTCGCTACGCACTGATCAGCGTGTCCGATAAGACCGGAGTGGTCGAATTCGCCCGCTCGCTGACACGGTTGGGTTTCACGATCCTTTCCACCGGCGGCACGGCCCGGGCCCTGGCCGACCATGGGGTGGCAGTGACCGAGGTCGCCAGAATCACCGGATCTCCGGAGATCCTGGACGGGCGGGTCAAGACGCTGCACCCGGCAGTGCATGCCGGCATCCTGGCCCGGCGCGATGTGCCGGAGCACTTGCGCGCGCTGTCTGAACGCGCGATCGGCCTGATCGACGTGGTCGCGGTCAACCTGTATCCCTTCGAAGCGACCGTGGCCGAGCCCGGCTGCACGCTGAACGATGCGATCGAGAACATCGACGTCGGCGGGCCTGCGATGTTGCGCTCGGCCGCCAAGAACCACGCGGCCGTCACGGTGGTGGTCGATCCGGCCGACTATCGGCGCATCGCCGAGGAGTTGCAGTCGCGCGGCGTAACCAGCGCCTCGACGCGTCGCGAGCTGGCGATCAAGGCCTTTGCGCACACGGCCCGCTACGACGGCGCCATCAGCGGTTATCTGTCGAGTCTCGATGCGGAGGGAAACCGGGAAACGTTCCCGCGCGTGCTGACGCGCCAGTGGGTGCTGCGTCAACCGATGCGCTACGGAGAAAATCCGCACCAGCAGGCCGCGTTCTACGTGGACTCGGATCCGGATGCGAAGCCCGTCCCGGGACTTCTGGCCGGATTGCGCCAGCTGCAGGGCAAGGAGCTGTCGTACAACAACGTGGCCGATGCCGATGCCGCCTGGGAATGCGTGCGCGGGCTGCTTGCGCCAGCCTGCGTGATCGTCAAGCACGCCAACCCGTGCGGGGTGGCGGTCGGCGCGGACGCGCGGTCGGCCTACCGGCTGGCCTTTGCCACCGACCCGACTTCGGCCTTCGGCGGCATCATCGCGTTCAACCGCGAGGTCACGGCCGAATGCGCCAGCGCGGTGAGCGAGCAGTTCGCCGAGGTGATCATCGCGCCTGCATTCGACGCGGCCGCGCTCGATGCGCTCGCCGACAAGGCCAACCTGAGGCTGCTCGCCGTGCCGCCCGGCCCCGCCAGCAACGATCTGGATTTCAAACGAGTCGGGGGCGGGCTGCTGGCGCAGACGCCGGACATCGCGCGGATTTCGCGTTCGGATCTGAAGGTTGTCACGAAGCGTGCGCCCAACCCGGCCGAACTGGACGATCTGCTGTTCGCCTGGCACGTGGTGCGCTACGTACGATCCAACGCCATCGTGTTCGCACGCGGCGGGGCAACACTCGGCATCGGCGCCGGGCAGATGAGCCGCCTGGACTCGGCGCGAATTGCGGCGATCAAAGCGCGCGATGCACAACTGTCGCTGGCCGGCTCGGCCGTCGCATCCGACGCGTTCTTCCCGTTCCGTGACGCGCTGGATTCGATTGTCGAGGCGGGCGCGCGCTGCGTGATCCAGCCCGGGGGCAGCCTGCGCGATCCTGAGGTGATCGCGGCTGCCGATCAGCACGGCATCGCGATGGTGCTCACCGGCATGCGCCATTTCCGGCATTGACGTGCGCATCGCGACCGTGCGGATCCTCGGGATCGATCCCGGCCTGAACCGCACCGGGTTTGGCGTGATCGAAGCCGGCGGCGGCCAGCTCAGACACCTGGCCGCGGGCGTGATCCGCACGCCCCCGGGCGAGCTGGCGCAACGGCTGGCGCACATCCTGACCGAGCTGGCCAGCGTGATCCGTCAGACGCAGCCCTCGGAGGCGGTGATCGAGAAGGTCTTCGTCAACGTCAACGCGCAGTCGACGCTGCTGCTCGGGCAGGCGCGTGGCGCGGCGCTGTGCGCCGCGGTCACGGCCGGCCTGCACGTGCACGAATACACGGCGCTGCAAGTCAAGCAGGCCGTGGTCGGATACGGCAAAGCCGACAAGATCCAGGTGCAGAAGATGGTCCAGCGTCTGCTCTGTCTGGACCGGGTGCCGACGCCGGATGCTGCCGACGCGCTGGCCTGCTCGATCTGTCATGCCCACAGCGGCACCGGGCTGCGCGCGGCGCGGTCGTCGTCGAAGACCGCGCTGCGCGGCGCCCGTGCGGCCTGGAGCGAATTGGCACTGCGCTCGATGCCCAAGGGGGGCACGTGATCGGGCGCCTGTGCGGGACTCTGGTCGAAAAGCGTCCGCCCACGCTGCTGGTGGACGCCGGCGGCGTCGGCTACGAGGTCGACGTGCCCATGAGCACGTTTTACGGCTTGCCGCCCAATGGCGAGCAGGTCGCGCTGCTGACCCACCTGCTGGTGCGCGAGGACGCGCACCAGTTGTTCGGATTCGCGACCCAGGCCGAGCGGGGGGCCTTTCGAGCGCTGATCAAGATCTCGGGCGTGGGGGCCCGTACGGCGCTGGCGGTTCTTTCGGGGCTTAGCGTCGACGAGCTGGCGCAGGCCGTCACCCGACAGGACGCGGAGATGCTCAAACGCCTGCCCGGCATCGGGCAGAAGACTGCCGAACGCCTGCTGCTGGAGCTCAAGGGCAAGTTGGGCGCCGGCCTTGAGGGCGTGGGCACGCCGGCCGCAGGCTCGCCGGAAGCGGCCGGCGATGTGCTGCGGGCCTTGCTGGCGCTGGGATACTCCGAGCGCGAAGCGGCCGCTGCGGCGCGCCAGGTGCCGGCAGGCACCGGCGTGTCGGACGGGATCCGGATCGCCCTAAAATCGCTGGCCAAGGCGTGAGAAACCAGCTCAGCCCCGCCAAAGCTCTCACGCCAGTCAGAGAATCGGGGCCACCACGATGATTCGAGAATTTTTCGCTCCCCGCCTGGCACTCATCTTCTTCGTGCTGACCGCTCTTATCTGGGTGGGCCTGTTTGCGTGGCTCAAGGGCAGCAAGAAGCAACACCGAAGATGGCTGACGCACGCGCGCCTGCCCATCATCGCGGGCGTGGCGTCGCTCGCGCTGAGCGCGGCGCTGGCGATCTTCGTGCAAGTGTTCGACTGAGGAGGGAACCGTGTCAACACCGTACAACAAGACCGGAGGAAGGGGCGACCTTCCGCTGATACCCGGACGGATGTGGAGCGTCGCCAGGTGGGCGGTGCTCGGCATCTTCGGCCTGATCTTGCTGATGGTGCTGCCGCGCAGCTGCACGCGGGTCGAGACGGGTGAGGTCGGACTGCGCAAGACGTTTACCGGTACTGTCGAAATGGAGCCGCTGAGCCCGGGCTTTCACCAGTCCCTGGTCGGCCAGGTGCTCATCTTCAGCGCGCGCGAGGTGCTGGTGCCGGTCAAGGACTTGCACCCGGTAACCGCCGACAAGCTGCCGATGGAAGATGTCGACGTGCAGTTCACGTACCAGGTCAACCCGCGCTCGATTCCGCTGCTGTACACCAAGTACAGCGCGACCTACCACGTCGAGCACGATCGCGAGATCTTCGTCATGCAGAGGTTCATCGAGCAATTCGTGCGCAGCGCCGTAGCCGACGCCATCGCCAGATTCCCGGCTCTTCAGGTCAACGACAAGCGAACCGAGATCGTGGGCCTGATCCAAGAGGACGTCAATGGCAAGATCAAGCGCGAAGGCCTCGACAAGGACATCGCGATCGGGCAGATCGTCTTTACGACCGTGCAG
>DATBCD010000111.1:0-10296 GCA_036270655.1 Burkholderiaceae bacterium | reverse complement strand
ATCCGGTCGCCGGCCGAGCCGGCCTCCGGGTGCCCGTCCTTGTCCTGCACGCGCACCGACGTCCGATCACCCTCGGTCAGCAGTGCAACCCGGAACTGCTGCGGTTCTATCTTCGGATCGTTCTCAAAAATCCTGGAGAAGAAGCCGCGGGCGTCGCGTTGCTTGGCCTGATAGTCCGGATCCAGGTAGCGTACGAAATACAGCCCCTTGTTGCGGTCGCGGTCCTCGACCGTGAAGCCACCCCGGTCCAGCGCCAGCCCGACCCGCCGCCACGCGCGATCGAACGGTTCGTCGACCTCCAGATGCGCCTCGGCGCCGTCTTTGACCACGTGGGAGATGTTCGGCAGCGCGGTCACCGCTGCTGCGCCGGAGGCGAACTTGGCTCCAACTGCCTTGGCCACGGGTGCCGCCTCGCCGCTTTCGAAACGAATCAGCAGCCGTTGCAGCATCTCGGCTTCCAGCTCGGGGTCGCGCGGCCGCGTCTGCCAGATCGTGGCTATCTTGTTCTGGTCCGCATAGACCTCTTCCAGCCCGCGGTGCGTGACGAAGATTTCCGAGGTATCGGTCGGCGTGCGCTCGATCCGCACGCGATACTTGTCCTTCAGTCCATTGGAGCTCACCGACTCCAGCACCATGTTGATGGTGCGCTGGAGCAGGCCTTGCGGGACCCGGGCACGCCTTTCCTCCCAGTCCGTTTCGACGATGCCGAGCGCCGGCTCGTCGACTTCCACCTTCATGCCGACGGTGGGCCAGAAATCCTTGACGACTTGATAGGCCTTTTCCGGCGGCACGTCCACGGCCAGCCACCGCTGCGCGCCATCGCGCACGAGGCGGGCATGCGATCCGCCGAGCGCGATCGCCGTCGAGGGACCGCCGGTGGCCGAACGCAGCGCGTTGGCCGAGACGCCCTGCTCGGGAACCGAGTAGCGGTCGTCCTTGGTCAGCGGCGACAGGTCGGGAGGAACCTCCAGCGGCCCGGTGTGAGTCGCCTCGGCCTGATAGCCGCCCGGATCGTTCGTCTTCGATCCGAGCAGTCCGCAGCCGGCCAATGCCACAGCCCACGCGCACGCGACCCAGGCGCAGCGTCGTGATACGACGCTGGCGACGCGTCCAGCCACTCGAAATCCATCATGCAAGAAGTTCATCCCCCACCGACCCCGATCAGTTTCAGCCCAACCCGACTTCGTCCAGCGCCGCCTGCACCACCTCGCGCCCCGACGCCGACAACGGAACCAGCGGCAATCGAATGCCGCCGGCGATTTTTCCCATCCGCTGCAGGGCCCACTTCACCGGGATCGGGTTAGGCTCCACGAAAAGGCGCGTGTGCAGCGGCATCAGCCGGGCGTTCAGCGCCCGGGCTTTCGGCAGATCGGACGACAATGCGGCCTCGCACATCTGCCTCATCAGTCTTGGCGCCACGTTGGCGGTCACCGAGATCACGCCATGGCCTCCCAGCAGCATCAGGGCCAGCGCCGAGTCGTCGTTGCCGCTGTACAGAGCAAAGTCGGCCGGCAGGCGGCGCAGCAGCTCCCCGGCTCTTGCCAGGTCTCCGGTCGCATCCTTCAAGCCCACGATGCCCGGCAACTGGGCCAGGCGCAGCGTCGTCTCCACTCCCAGATCGGCCACGGTGCGCCCGGGTACGTTGTACAGGATCATCGGAAGATCGACCGCTTCGGCGACGGCGGCAAAGTGCCGGTAAAGCCCCTCCTGGGTCGGCTTGTTGTAGTACGGCACCACCTGCAGCGTGGCGGCGGCGCCTGCCTGCCGCGCATGCGTGGTCAGTTCGATCGCCTCCCGCGTCGAATTGGCGCCGGTGCCAGCGACGACTGCAATGCGCCCACGGGCCGCCTGCACCGCAACCCGCACCAGCTCCACGTGCTCGTGCGGATCGACCGTGGGCGATTCGCCGGTCGTTCCCACCGCCACGATCGCGTGGGTGCCCTCTTCGATGTGCCACTCGATCAGCCGACGCAGCGCGTCCAAATCGAGCGATCCGTCCTCGTGCATCGGGGAAACAATCGCTACCAGGCTTCCCTTGATCATGGCTGCTCGCAACACAGTCGACGCCACACGATTTTACACGCGCGTTACCGCACCTGCGGCAGCAGCAGCCGGTCCAGGCGCGACGATTCGGTTCGGATCGCGCACAGCCGTTGAACTCGAGCCGGCCTGGGCGGCCCGACACACCCGTCTTCGAAAGCGAGCACGTGCAGCAGCGGCGCAAAGCAAGCGGCCAGCTCGAACGGCGCCAGCAGGAACGCGGGGTTGCTCGGCCGGCCGAAGCGCTCGTTGCCCGCCGCAAAGGTCTCGTACACCAGAACGCCACCGTCGCGTAAAACCTGCGCCAGCAGCGGCAACGTCGGGCGATGCAGGTAGTTGGCCACCACCACCGCGTCGTACTGGCGTTCCTGGAACGGCCAGGGCCCGCGCTCCAGATCGATCGCGCGGAACTGCACGCCGGCGACGCCGGCCAGATCGGCAGCGTGCGAGGCATCCACATCGACGGCGTCGACGCGGCAGCCTTGCGCCGCCAGGGCCCGGCTGTGGCGCCCCGATCCGCATGCCAGATCGAGCACCTCCGATTCCGGCGCAAGGCGGGCGCACCACTTCAGGATCCACTCTGATGGGGCACCGTCGTGCATTGCCCTCTCCCCTACCCTCTCCCCGCAGGGGAGAGGGGGAAGTTTGTCAGGTGTAGGCAAGACCCATCGCCTCGCGCACATCCCGCATCGTCTCCTGCGCGACGGCGCGCGCGCGGTCACAGCCGTCGGCGACGATCGAGCGCAGCAACGACGGATCGTCCAGGTAGGGCTGAGCCCGTTGCCGCCAGGGCTCCTGCTCGGCCAGCATCATGTCGATCAGCGGCTGCTTGCAATCGAGGCAGCCGATGCCTGCGGTGCGGCAGCCCTTCTGAACCCACTCCAGGGTGCTCTGGTTCGAATAGACCAGATGCAGCTGCCAGACCGGACAGCGCTCCGGCTCGCCCGGATCGGTCCGCCGCACCCGCGCAGGATCGGTGGTCATCTTGCGGATCTTCTCGGTCAGAACCTTGGGCTCCTCGCGCATCGACACGTCGTTGCCGTAACTCTTGGACATCTTCTGCCCGTCGACGCCGGGAAGCCGCGGAGAAGTGGTCAGAACGGATTCTGGCTCCACCAGGATCACCCGGCGCGTGCCCTCCAGGTATCCGAACATCCGCTCTCGATCGCCCAGTGAAATGTTCTGCGACTCGGCCAGCAGGGCCCGGCCCTGCTCGAGCGCCTCCTCGTCGCCCTGTTCCTGATAGCGCGCACGCAACTCAAAGTAGCGCTTGCTGCGCCGCACGCCGAGCTTCTTGACGGCGGCCCGCGCCTTTTCCTCGAAACCCGGCTCGCGACCGAACAGGTGATTGAAGCGGCGCGCGATTTCACGCGTCATCTCGATGTGCGGCACCTGGTCCTCACCGACCGGAACCAGGTTGGAGCGGTAGATCAGGATATCGGCCGCCTGCATCAGCGGGTAGCCCAGGAAACCGTAAGTCGACAGGTCGCGGTCGCGCAGACGCTCGATCTGGTCCTTGTAGGTCGGCACCCGCTCCAACCAGCCCAGCGGGGTCGCCATCGCGAGCAGCAGGAACAGTTCCGCGTGTTCCGGTACGCGCGATTGAAGGAAAACGGTCGCCTTGGCTGGATCGATTCCGGCAGCAAACCAGTCCACCAGCATGTCCCACACGCTGGAGGCGAGCACCTCCGGCGATTCGTAGTGCGTGGTGAGCGCGTGCCAGTCCGCGACGAAGAAAAAGCACGGATGCTCGTCCTGCAGCTTGATCCAGTTCTTCAGCGCGCCATGGTAGTGGCCGATGTGCATCGCGCCAGTCGGGCGCATGCCCGAAAGAACCCGGTCAGCGAACATCGGATCGCGCGACGGGCGCCAGGCGCATCACGGCCGCAATCAGCGCACCAACGACCTTCATAAACGGCTCCCCGGAACCTTGCCTTCTCCCGCTCAGAGTCTATCAGTCGGGCTGAAGGCCCAGAGCCGCCGGATTGCCGCAGCCTTGCCGCACGACAACCGCGGAAGGCCCGGTCAAATCGACCACGGTGGTCGGTTGCAGACCGCAGCTGCCGGAGTCGATCACCAGTTCCAGCTCGTGCTGCAGACGCGCGCGAATATCGCCGGCCTCGGTCATCGGCACCAGGTCACCGGGCAGCTGCAGCGTCGTGGCGATCAACGGTTGCGCCAGTTGCGCCAGCAGTCCAAGCGCCACCGGGTGATCGGGAATCCGGATTCCGATCGTTTTGCGCGATGGGTGAGACAGGCGACGCGGCACTTCCCGCGTGGCCTGAAGAATGAACGTAAAGGGGCCGGGGGTGGCCTGGCGCAGCAACCGGTAGGTCGCGTTGTCAACCTGCGCGTAGGTGCCGATCTCCGACAGGTCCCGGCACATCAGCGTCATCAGATGGCGCTCGTCGAGGCGGCGCAACTGGCGGATCCGGTCCACCGCCTGTTTGTCGTCCAGGTGGCAGGCCAGCGCATAGCTCGAATCGGTCGGAATGGCGCCAATACCGCCGTCGTCCAGGATGTGCGCCGCCTGCCTGAGCAGGCGCAGCTGCGGGTTGCGCGGGTGGATCGAGAACAGCTGGGCCATGTGGATGCGAACGGTCCGTCATGGGTCGGCCCGGATCCGCGCGCATGGCGGATACAATCTGCCGGCGCCGCGAACCCGGCGATGCGGGGACACGATCGATGCCAATTTACCAGCTTGGTGACTGGATACCTCAGATCGACCCGAGCGCGTACGTCCATGAAACCGCCGTTCTGATCGGGCAGGTCAGCATCGGAGCCAACGCCAGCGTATGGCCGTTTGTGACGATCCGCGGCGACAACGAACCGATCACGCTGGGGGCGGACAGCAACTGTCAGGAAAACTGCACGCTGCACGCCGATCCCGGCTTCCCACTGAAGGTCGGGCAACGAGTGACCGTGGGCCACCACGCGATGCTGCACGGATGCACGATCGAAGACGACTGTCTGATCGGCATTCAAGCGGTGGTTTTGAACGGAGCCGTCATCGGCCGCGGCTGCCTGGTCGGCGCCGCCAGCCTGGTCACGGAGGGAAAGCAGATTGCCGAGCGCAGCCTCGTGCTCGGCAGTCCGGGCAAAGTCGTCAGGCAGCTGGATGCAGGGGAAATCGAGCGTTCCCGCGCGATCGCGCACTCGTATGTGGCGCGCGGGGGTCGATTCAAAACCACGCTGAAAAGAATCGCCTGACCCCATGTCGGACCGGCTGCTGAAGTTTCTGTTTCACCACGCGCCGGTCCGCGGTGAAGTGGTGCGGTTGAGTCACTCCTGGCAGCAGATGACCGCGCTGCACGCGTATCCCGAGCCGGTGCTGCGGCTGCTGGGCGAGACGACCGCGGCCGCTACGCTGCTTTCAGCGACCATCAAATTCGACGGCAATCTGATTCTGCAGATTCACGGCGAGGGTCCCGTCCAGCTGCTGGTGGTCGAATGCAGGCCGGACCTGGCCTTCCGTGCCACCGCAAAGGTACGCGCCAATGCGCATATCGAGGCCGGAGCCGGCTGGCATCAGCTGGTCAACGCGGGTGGCCAGGGTCGCTGCGCGATCACGCTGGACCCCGGCCGCAGCCCTGCCGGCCAGCAGCGCTACCAGGGAATCGTTCCGCTGCAGGGATCGAGCGTTGCCGAAGCGCTGGAGGCCTATCTTCGGCAGTCCGAGCAGATCGAGTCGCGCCTGTGGCTGGCGGCCGATGCCCAAGCCGCCACCGGGCTGCTGCTGCAGCGGATCGCGCGCCCCTCGGCCGCGGGCATCGAGCAGGACGAGGACGCCTGGAGGCGAACGACGACGCTGTCAGAAACGGTGTCGCCAGCCGAGCTGCTCGGCACCTCGGCCGATGAGGTGGTCCACCGGCTGTTCTGGCAGGAGGAGCTCGAGCGGTACGCCCCCGTGACGCCCCGCTTCTGCTGCACCTGCTCACGAGGCCGCACCGGCCGGATGCTGCTGACGCTGGGCCGCGCCGAGGTCGACTCGATCCTGGCCGAGCAAGGCGCGGTCAGCGTCACCTGCGACTTCTGCAACGCGCACTACTCGTTCGACGCCGTCGACATCGGCCAGTTGTTCGCCACCGGATCGACCGAACCGGCCCGCCCCGAGCCGCCGCATTAAGGTAGAAACGCTACCGGTCCGGCTTGCCGTCGCCCGCCGACACCTGCTGGAAAAAAGTCTCATCTGCGCGCATCAGATGAAGGTCCTCGCGCGCGCGCTCCTCGATCGCTTCGCGGCCCTGCTCCAGGCTGCGCAGCTCGGCCGACAGGGCGGCATTGCGCACGTCCAATTCGGAATTGGCCGACCGCTGTGAATCGAGCTGATGCTGCAGCTCCCACACCCGCAACCACCCGCCCCGACCGAACCACAAAGGCCACTGAATCGCCAGCAGCAGCACCGCCAGAATCGCGGCGAGGCGCTTCACGCCGACTCAATCCAGGTGGGAGAACGCGCCACGTCCCGCGTAGTGGGCCACTTCGCCCAGATCTTCCTCGATCCGCAGCAACTGGTTGTACTTGGCGACCCGATCGCTGCGCGAAAGCGAGCCGGTCTTGATCTGTCCTACGTTGGTGGCGACCGCGAGGTCCGCGATGGTCGAATCCTCGGTCTCGCCCGAGCGATGACTGATCACGGCGCTGTAGCCGGCGCGCCGCGCCATCTCGATCGCGGCCAGGGTCTCGGTCAGCGTGCCGATCTGGTTGACCTTGATCAGGATCGAATTGGCGATGCCGCGCCGGATTCCTTCGGCCAGGATCGTCGTATTGGTGACGAACAGGTCATCGCCGACCAGCTGCACGCGCGCGCCCAGGCGCTCGGTGAGCGTCTCCCATCCGCTCCAGTCGTCCTCGGCCATGCCGTCCTCGATCGACAGAATCGGATACCGATCGCACCACTGCGCCAGCAGGTCGGTGAAATCGGATGACGACAGGGCAAGATTTTCGGCCGCGAGCCGATACTTTCCGTCGCGGTGAAACCCCGAGCTGGCGCAATCCAGCGCGAGCCCGATCTGGGTGCCGGCTTCGAAGCCGGCCGCGCGAATGGCTGCCAGGACCAGTTCGATCGCCTCCTCGTGGTTGCGCACGGTCGGCGCGAACCCGCCTTCGTCACCCACCGACGTGCTCAAGCCACGGCTGTTCAGCAGCCGCTTGAGCGCGTGAAACACTTCGGCGCCGTAGCGCAACGCCTCCGAAAACGTGGGCGCGCCGAACGGCACGATCATGAATTCCTGCACATCCAGGTTGTTGTCCGCGTGGGCGCCGCCGTTGATGATGTTCATCATCGGCACCGGCATCGTGGTCGCTCCGACGCCGCCCAGATAGCGGTACAGCGGCAGCCCGGCCTCCTCGGCCGCGGCCCGCGCGACCGCCAGGGAAACCGCCAGCAGCGCGTTGGCCCCGAGGCGCGCCTTGTTCTCGGTGCCATCCAGCTCGATCAGCGTTCGGTCCAGGAAGGCCTGCTCGGCAGCCTCCAGGCCCATGATGGCCTCTGAGATCTCGGTGTTGACGTGCTCGACGGCCTTGAGCACCCCCTTGCCCCCGTAGCGGCCAGCGTCGCCGTCGCGCAGCTCGACCGCCTCGCGCGTTCCGGTCGATGCGCCGCTCGGAACCGCGGCCCGTCCCATCACACCGCTTTCCAGCAGCACATCGCACTCGACAGTCGGGTTGCCGCGGGAATCGAGAATCTCGCGGCCGACAATATCAACGATCGCACTCATCGGGCTTTGTCGACTTTCCGTTTCATTCGAAAGCGTTCTCCAGAAACCCGCGCTTCTTCGTGACCTGGTCCAGCTCGGCCAGCGTTTCCAGCAGCTCCGGCATGTGCGCCAGCGGCACCGCGTTGGGGCCGTCGGACATCGCCTCGGCCGGGCGCGGATGGGTCTCCATGAAAACTCCCGCGACCCCGCTGGCGACCGCGGCCCGCGCCAGCACCGGGACGAACTCGCGCTGACCGCCGCTGGCTGAGCCCAGGCCGCCCGGAAGCTGGACCGAGTGGGTCGCGTCGAACACGACCGGGCAGCCCGTGGCGCGCAGGATCGACAGCGACCGCATGTCGCTGACAAGATTGTTGTACCCGAACGAGACACCCCGTTCGCAAGCCAGAAAGCGGTCGACATCCAGGCCGGCGTCGCGGGCCGCGTCGCGCGCCTTGTCGACCACGTTCTTCATGTCGCCCGGAGCCAGGAATTGCCCCTTTTTGATGTTGACCGGGCGGCCGCTGCGGGCGCACGCCTGGATGAAATCGGTCTGGCGGCACAGAAACGCCGGTGTCTGCAGCACATCGACCACCGCGGCCACCGGGTCGACCTCCTCGACCGTGTGCACGTCGGTCAGCACCGGCACCTTCAATTGCCGGCGCACCTCAGCCAGGATGCGCAGCCCCTGTTCGATCCCCAGTCCGCGAAACGAGCGCCCCGAGCTGCGGTTGGCCTTGTCGTAGCTCGCCTTGAACACGTACGGAATCGCCAGGCGGGCCGTGATCTCCTTCAGGCGGCCGGCCACATCCAGCGCCAGCTGCTGCGACTCCACGACGCACGGCCCGGCGATCAGGAACAGCGGACGATCCAGTCCGACCTGATACCCACACAGGTTCATGCAACGGCCATCCGCAGCGCGCTTCCCCGGCGCTCCTGCTGATAGGCGAGCGCGGCCTGGATGAATGCCTTGAACAGCGGGTGACCTGCGCGCGGCGTCGAGGTGAATTCCGGGTGAAACTGCACGCCGAAGAAGAATCGGTGCGACGGCAGCTCCATGATTTCCGGAAGGTGCTCGACCGGCGTGCGCGCGGGAAACCGCAGTCCCTTGGCTTCGAGCTGCGCGACGTAGTTGTTGTTGACCTCGTAGCGGTGGCGATGCCGCTCGTTGACTTCGGGACCGTAGATGCGGAACGCCATCGACCCGGACTCGACCGGGCATTTCTGAGCGCCAAGCCGCATCGTTCCGCCCAGGTCCGAGCCCTCGGTACGACACTCGACGCGGCCACTGCCATCGGTCCACTCGGTGATCAGCGCGACCACCGGGTGGCGCGTATCGCGCTCGAACTCGGTGCTGTTGGCCTCCTTCAGTCCGCACACGTTGCGCGCGAACTCGATGGTCGCCAGCTGCATCCCGAAGCAGATTCCCAGGTACGGCACGCCCCGCTCGCGCGCGTAGCGAATCGCCTCGATCTTTCCCTCGGCGCCGCGCCGGCCGAAGCCACCCGGAACCAGGATCGCATCGAACTCCGACAGATCGGGCAGCCCGTCGCTTTCGATCTGCTCCGAGTCCACGTACTCCACCTTCACGCGCGTCCGCGTGTGGATTCCGGCGTGAACCAGGGCCTCGTTGAGCGACTTGTAGGAGTCCGACAGCTCGACGTATTTGCCGACCATGCCGACGCGCACCTCGTGCAGCGGATGCTCCAGCCCTTCGACCAGGCGATCCCAGACCGCGAGGTCGGCCGGCCTGGCCACGATGCCAAGGCGAAAGCAGACGATCTCGTCCAGGCTTTGCCGGTGCAGCATCGACGGGATCTTGTAGATCGAATCGACGTCCCACACCGAGATCACGGCGTTCAACGCGACGTTGGAAAACAGCGAAATCTTGGCCCGCTCCTCCTCGGGAATCGGCCGGTCGGCCCGGCACAGCAGCACGTCGGGCGAAATGCCGATCTCGCGCAGCTTCTGCACGCTGTGCTGGGTCGGCTTGGTCTTCAATTCACCGGCGGCCGGAATGAACGGCACCAGCGTCAGGTGCACGTAGCAGGCGGACCCGGGACCGAGTCGCAAGCTCATCTGGCGCGCTGCCTCCAGGAACGGCAGCGATTCGATGTCGCCGACCGTGCCGCCGATTTCGACGATCGCCACATCGGTGCGGCCGTTCCAGGCGGCCTTGGCACCGCGCTCGATGAAGTCCTGGATCTCGTTGGTCACGTGCGGAATCACCTGGACCGTCTTGCCCAGGTACTCGCCACGCCGCTCCTTGCGGATCACCGAGTCGTAGATCTGTCCGGTCGTGAAATTGTTCACCCGGCGCATCCGCGCGGAGATGAAACGCTCGTAGTGCCCCAGGTCCAGGTCCGTTTCGGCGCCGTCTTCGGTGACGAACACTTCGCCGTGCTGAAACGGACTCATCGTCCCCGGATCGACGTTGATGTAAGGATCGAGCTTGACCAGGGTGACTTTGAGGCCCCGCGATTCGAGGATCGCGGCGAGGGAGGCTGCCGCGATTCCCTTGCCAAGGGAGGACACGACGCCACCGGTGACGAACACGTAT
>DATBCD010000110.1:0-10400 GCA_036270655.1 Burkholderiaceae bacterium | reverse complement strand
CGTGTTGCGCAGCGACATCCCCGCGTTGACCGCCGCAACGGGGCGACTCGACTTCAATCAGCACGGAATGCGCATCCCGGGCATCAATGCCGGCTTCGTCGGCGGGCAGGAGCACATCGAGGCCGGCACGGCCGATGGCGCCGTGGTCGTCAACGTGACGGGAAGCGCAACGCCGCAAGGCTTGCGGCGGCTGGTCGACACCGCGGTGGCCCGCCGGATCCTGGACAGCGCACGGGGCATGGCCCGCTACGCCGTGGCGCTCAGCGTGCGCGGTCGCAGCGTGGAGGTGCACGCCTCGTCCGATCTGACCGGCCTTGCAATCAATCTGCCAGAGCCGCTTGGCAAGGCGCCGTCCGATGCGCTCGCGCTGCGGGTCGATCTGGTGCCGAACCGGGATGCGACCCCGATGCGCGACAGCGTGCACGTGTCAGCGGGCAACCTGGTCGACGTGCAGCTGGAGCGGGTGGCCGACGCCGGATCGGACGGGGCCATGCGCATCGACCGCGGCGTGATCAGCATCGGCTCGCCCAGCGTGCTGCCGGAGGCCGGATTGCTGGTGCATCTGACGCTGCCGCGGCTGGATACCGACCGCTGGTTGCCTCTGCTCCAGGCAGGTCCCGAGGACGCGAGCGCCGGTGCAGCCGGGGCCGTCGCCCCCGACCTGGTGGCGGCGCACATCGACAAATTGTGGATCTCGGGCAAACGGCTGGACAACGTGGTGCTGGGAGCCAGCCGCGCCGCGGACGGCAGCTGGGACGCCAACATCGAGGCCGACCAGACCTCCGGCTCACTGCACTGGGTCTCCGGGACGCGCTCCTCGCCCGGGCATCTGACCGCCCGGCTGGCTCGCCTGACCATCCCGGAAAGCGCGCGCGAAGGGGTGACGGAAGTACTGGATGCGCCCGTGCACGAGCTGCCGGAGCTCGATGTCGTCGCCGATCGATTCGTTCTCGGCTCCAGCGACCTGGGGCATTTGGAGCTGGCCGCGCAGAACTCGCGCAGCGGGCGCAGCAACACCTGGCAGCTGAAGCGGCTGCAGATCGACAACCCGGACGGTCACATCACCGGCAGCGGGCAATGGGAGCGCGAGCCCACATCGCGCAAGCGCCGGATGACGCTGTCGATCACGCTGGACATCGTCGACGCCGGCAACCTGCTGGGTCGATTCGGAGTGGCCGGCGCGATCAAGAACGGCAAGGGCAGGCTCACCGCGAACCTGTCGTGGCTCGGCTCGCCGTTCTCGATCGACTACCCCACCCTGTCGGGCGACCTCGAGCTGAAGGCCGAGAAGGGCCAGTTCCTGAAGGCCGACCCCGGCGCCGGGCGCCTGCTGGGCGTGATGTCGCTGCAGTCGCTGCCGCGGCGCATCTCACTGGATTTTCGCGACATCTTTTCCAAGGGCTTCGCGTTCGACACGATTCACGCCACCGCGCACGTCACCAACGGCGTGCTCTCCACGCGCGACTTCACGATGATCGGCGCCAACGCCAGCGTGCTGATCGAAGGCCAAACGGACCTGCAAGCCGAGTCTCAGAATCTGCACGTGGTGGTGTTACCCGAGGTTAACGCGGGCTCGGCCTCGGTGCTGTATGCTTTTCTGGTCAATCCGGCGGTCGGGATCGGAACTTTCCTGGCGCAATGGGTCCTACGACATCCCTTGTCCAAGATCTTTTCTTACGAATACGACGTCACGGGCTCCTGGGCCGAGCCGCAGGTCAAGCGGCACGAGCGTTCCAAGCCCGAGGCCCCCGAGGAAAAGACCGGCTGAACGGAAGCATCGGACGTATGCCCAACTCCAGGCTGCGCGTGGCGGCGGTCCAGATGGTGTCGGGGGCAACGGTGGCCCCGAACCTTGCCGAGGCGGCCGCGCTGATCGAATCGGCCGCGCGCGAGGGCGCTCGGCTTATCGCGCTGCCCGAATACTTCTGCCTGATGGGAATGCACGACAGCGACAAGCTGGCCATTGGCGAGCAGGACGGCCACGGCCCGCTGCAGGAGTTTCTGGCCGCGCAGGCGGTCAGGCACCGGGTCTGGCTGGTCGGCGGCACCATCCCGCTCGCCTCGCCGGCTGAAGACCGGGTGCTGAACACGGTGCTGGTCTACGACCCCGAGGGACGGCGCGCGGCGCGCTACGACAAGATTCACCTGTTCTCGTTTCAGCGCGAGGGCGAGTCCTACGATGAGGCTCGCACGATCTGGCCGGGGCGCTCGCCCACCACGTTCGAGCTCGCCGACGGTGCGCTGCATCTGAAAGTGGGTCTGTCGGTCTGCTACGACCTGCGCTTTCCGGAGCTTTATCGGGCGATGGACGCGCCGGACCTGATCCTGGTGCCGTCGGCTTTTACCGCCACCACGGGACGCGCCCACTGGGAGATGCTGCTGCGCGCCCGTGCGGTCGAGAACCTGTGCTACGTTCTGGCTTCGGCCCAGGGCGGGCGCCATGAAAACGGGCGCCGCACCTACGGCCATTCGATGCTGATCGACCCGTGGGGCAGCGTGCTGGCGCAGCGTGAGGAAGGCGCCGGCGTCGTGACGGGCGATGTCGAACCGGCCCGGATCCAGGAGTGTAGGCAGTCACTGCCAGCGCTGGCGCATCGGGTGCTGGGGTAGCCGGCCAGCCTGCGAATTTGTAACAGCATTGAACCTGCGGGGACGGATTCGCTTGAAAAAGCCGCTACCCGCCAAGACCTAACCAATCGGTTTTTCTGGAAAAATCGGCTAATGAAACCTACTGACCCTTCGCTCGAACGGCTCGCCACCGCGCGCGAATTACTGCTTCAGCCCTACGGGCTGGAGGAGGCGAATCTGCAACGGGTGCTGGCGTCCGTATTCGAGCACCGCACGGACTACGCCGACCTGTATTTCCAATACACCCGCAGCGAATCGTATTCGCTCGAAGAGGGAATCGTGAAATCCGGTTCCTTCGGCATCGACCAGGGCGTGGGCGTGCGCGCAGTGGCCGGCGACAGGACCGCCTTCTCGTACTCCGATGACATCTCCGAGGAAGCGCTGCTGGAGGCGGCACGCACGGTGCGATCGATCGCGCGCAGCGGATCGGCCGCGCGCGTGCGGGTCGCCTCGCAATTGGCGCCGCGCTCGCACCGTCCTTTGTACGGCACCTACGACCCGGTCGCCTCACTGAGCGCAGCCGACAAGGTCCAGCTGCTGGAGCGGCTGGAGCGGATGGCCCGGTCGCGCGATCCGCACGTGCGCCAGGTGATGGCGACGCTGGCTTCGGAGTACGACGTGATCCTGGTGGCGCGCAGCGACGGCCTGATTGCGGCCGACGTGCGTCCGCTGGTGCGCCTGTCGCTGACGGTGATCGCCGAGGACGGCGGTCGGCGCGAGCAAGGCTTCTCCGGCGGTGGCGGCCGTGACGACCTGGCTTTCTTCAACGAGGAACGGCTGCAGGACTACGCGCGCCAGGCGGTCGATATGGCCCTGGTCAACCTGCAGGCCCGCTCGGCCCCGGCCGGACAGACGACCGTGGTGCTCGGCTCGGGCTGGCCGGGCATCCTGCTGCACGAGGCGGTCGGACACGGGCTGGAGGGCGATTTCAACCGCAAGGGCTCGAGCGCGTTTGCCGGCCGTATCGGCAAGCGTGTGGCCGCGCGCGGCGTCACGGTGGTCGACGACGGCACCATGCCGGGCCGGCGCGGTTCGCTGGCGATCGACGACGAGGGCAACTCGACCTCGCGCACAGTGCTGATCGAAGACGGCATTTTGCGCGGATACATGCAGGATTCGCTCAATGCGCGCCTGATGAAGGCGCCGCTGACCGGAAACGGCCGGCGCGAGTCGTTCGCGAGCCTGCCGATGCCGCGGATGACCAATACCTGCATGCTGTCGGGCGACCATCACCCCGACGAAATCATCCGTTCCGTCAAAAAAGGTGTGTACGCGACCAACTTCGGCGGCGGGCAGGTCGACATCACCAATGGCAAGTTCGTGTTCTCGATGGCCGAGGCCTACCTGATCGAAAACGGCCAGATTGGCGCGCCGATCAAGGGCGCCACCCTGATCGGCAACGGGCCCGACGCCCTGACGCGCGTGTCGATGATCGGCAACGACCTGCGGATGGATGCGGGGATCGGAACCTGCGGCAAGGACGGCCAAAGCGTTCCGGTCGGGGTGGGCCAGCCGACGCTGCGAATCGAAGGCCTGACGGTCGGCGGCACCGCCGAGTGACGGCAGCGGGCCGCCGCTGGGCGGCCCGGCCCGATTTCATCGGCGGTTCACCCGCGGTTAACCGCGCATAACGGTTCTGTCGCCTGGTCGTAACACGCGCGCGCTGGTATGCATTTTCGCCACATGGACTTAAACGGGGATAAGCACTGCCTTGGCAAATAGCGCAAATTGGAGTGCAATAGCCACTGCCATGCGTGTGAATCCGACGCCCAGCTTGCGAGCGCGTCGGTGGATGACGGCGCTGTGCGCATTGCTGGTGGCCGCGGCTCCGGCCTTCGCCGACGGCCTCATTTGGCCCGAACGGGCCGGGTCCGACACGCCTGCATTCGAGACCCTGAATCAGTGGTCGATCGTGCCGCTGTCCGGCGCCCGCCTCGAAGGGCAAGCCCGCTTTACCTCCCGTCAGGAATTCAAGCTCAGCACCGTGGCGACCGGCCACTACGGGTTGAACGGGTCGAGCGATTTCGGGCCCGGGGCAACGCGGCTCGACAACGTGGGCGGCCTGGATCAGCCGCGCGCGACCTACCGGTACACGTGGCTGTCGATGCGGGAGGTGGATCTGAAAGTCGGGCTGACGTCCAACCTTTCGCAGTTCGGCCCTTCGCTGCGATCCGGCTTCGCCGCGCCGCTGCGCTTCGGCAACCTGCCCCAGATGCACCTTTCAGGCGTGGGCCGGCTTACCGACAACTGGCGCATCGCGCTGGACGCCGACGGGCTGTGGACCGCGCGCGGCCGCTCGCTGGATCTGGGTCTGAATGTCGACTACAGCCTGAGCCGCAGCATGCAGCTGTTCGGAGGCTACCGGCTGACCGACTTCGGAGGCGATGCCGAGGACTTCTACGGAAGTGGAACGATCAACGCGGCCAACGTCGGGCTGCGCTATCGCTTTTAGAGGAATTTCGGTACATTCAGGCGCATTGATGGACGGATACACGATGGCTGCCGCTTTCTCCGGTTACCGCTTCTACCGTTGGTTCGCGTTTCCGAATGCCCTGGCGGCAGGAGTCGGCTGACAAGTTCTGCAACCCCAATCCGACAAACACCGCCAGGCCTGAACCCTGGCGGTTTTTTTTTGCGAGTGGATCGAACCATGGACAACACACGGAACCAGAGCGTCAGATACATGACCGACGATCTGCGGATCAAGGAGATCAAGGAGCTGTCGCCCCCGGCTCATCTGATCCGCGAGTTTCCGTGCAGCGACAGGGCCTCGCAGACGGTGCACGACGCCCGCAACGCCGTGCACCGGATCCTGCACGGGATGGACCAGCGCCTGGTGGTCGTGATGGGACCGTGCTCGATCCACGACCCGGCGGCTGCGCGCGAATATGCCGGGCGCCTGGCCGGCGAACGCGCGCGCCTGGCCTCCGAGCTGGAAATCCTGATGCGCGTTTACTTCGAAAAGCCGCGCACCACCGTTGGCTGGAAGGGCCTGATCAACGACCCGGACCTGGACGGCAGCTTCCGGATCAACCACGGACTGCGCCTGGCGCGCGAGGTGCTGCTGGAGATCAATGAGCTGGGTCTTCCGGCCGGCTGCGAGTACCTGGACATGATCACCCCGCAGTACCTGGCCGACCTGGTCAGCTGGGGCGCGATCGGCGCCCGCACTACCGAATCGCAGGTGCACCGCGAGCTCGCCTCGGGGCTGTCGTGCCCGGTCGGTTTCAAGAACGGCACCGACGGCAATGTGCGGATCGCAACCGACGCGATCAAGGCGGCCCAGCAGCCGCACCATTTCCTGTCGGTGACCAAGGCCGGCCACTCGGCCATCGTCTCGACCCGCGGCAACGAGGACTGCCACATCATCCTGCGGGGCGGCAGCCAGCCGAACTTCGACGCAGCCAGCGTGGAGGCGGTGTGCGAGGAGCTGGCGCGCCGTGGCCTGGCCCAGCGCCTGATGATCGATGCCAGCCACGCCAATTCGATGAAGAAGTACGAAAACCAGCTGCCGGTGTGCCGCGACGTCGCCAGCCAGCTGGGTCGCGGCGAAGAGCGCATCTTCGGGGTGATGGTCGAAAGCCACCTGGTTGCGGGCCGCCAGGACCTGTTGCCGGGCCGCCCCCTGGTGTATGGCCAGTCGATCACCGACGCCTGTCTGGGCTGGGACGACAGCGTCGCCGCGCTGGAGATCCTGGCCGAAGGCGTGCGTCAGCGGCGAGTGGCCAGCGCCGGCAGTGCCAAGTGATCTGCTGCGCCGCAACATAAGCCTTCCGGCCAAGCGCGCGCCCCCAAAACTCGGGGGCAAATACGTATTTCCCCTATCAATGGAAAGGGGTCTGACGCCCTGATAATGAAGTGCCTTCGGAGATAGAGGGGTCAATGTCCAAAGTCCCGCGCCAAGCCGACGCCGAACCGGCGCGCGGGCGCCGTCGCAAGGCGGAAGGCGAGCAAGCAGCGCAGTCCGCCGCGACCTTGCACGACATCGCGGAACGGCGGCGCACGGAGGCGGCGCGCGCCACCCACCTGCGCTTTGTCGAGAGCCTGGACCGCGTCAATTCGGCGCTGCGTGGCTGCGACGGTCTGCAGCGGACGATGAGCGATGTGCTCGACTGCGCGCTGTCGATCTTCGACTGCGATCGGGCCTGGCTGGTCTTTCCGTGCAATCCCGAGGCCGCCACATGGCGCGCACCGATGGAACGAACGCGCCCGCAATACCCGGGCGCGCTGGCCCTGGGTGTCGACCAGCCGGTCGACGCGGAAATCGTCGAGTCGTTTCGAATCCTGCGGGCGGCGCCGGGTCCGCTGAAATTCGGCCCCGGAGCCGACTACCCGCTGGCCGAGGAGGTTTCGAAGCGCTTCGAGGTCAGGTCCATGATCGCGATGGTCCTTTATCCGAAGGTCGGCGAACCGTGGTTGTTCGGCCTGCACCAATGCTCCCACGCCCGGCAGTGGACGGCCGAGGACGAACGGCTGTTCCAGGAGGTCGGCCGCCGGCTTGCCGACGGCCTGACGATGCTGCTGACGCTTCGGGATCTGCAGATGCGCGAGACGGAGTCGCGCAGCCTTGCCAACACGCAGACGCGGCTTAACCGCTCGCTGCGCCTGCTGAGCCGCTGCAATCGATTGCTGATCCACGCGGACGACGAATCGACGCTGCTCAACGAGGTGTGCCGTCTGGTGGTGGAAGCGGGCCAGTATTCGCTCGCCTGGGTCAGCCTGGCCGAGCACGACGCGCGCAAGTCGATCCGCCCGATTGCCCAGTTCGGCGACAACGCCGGGTACCTGGACTCGATCGACCTCACCTGGGCCGACGAAGAGCGCGGCCGAGGCCCGACCGGTACGGCGATCCGCACAGGCCAGGTGCAGATCTGCCAGAACCTGTTGAACGATCCGCGCATGACGCGGTGGCGCCAGACCATGCAGAAGCACGGCTTCCGCGGCAGCGCCGCGCTGCCGCTGAACGATACCTGGGGCACCTTCGGCGCACTGTCGATCTACGCGGCCGAGCCCGATGCGTTCATTCCAGAAGAAATCGAGCTGCTGCAGGAGCTGGCGAGCAACCTGGCCTATGGCATCCGCGCCTTGCGCACGCGCGCCGAGCACCGCGCGGCCGAGGAAAAGCTCGCGTTCCTGGCCCACCACGATCCGCTGACACAGCTGCCCAACCGCCTGCTGCTGCGCGACCGCTTCGAGCGCGCGATCGCGCAAACCACGCGCCAGCGCGGCCGCATCGCGATGATGTTCCTGGATCTGGACAGCTTCAAGGAAATCAACGACAGCCTCGGCCACGAGGTCGGCGACGAACTGCTGATCCAGGTCGCCGGACGGCTGCGGTCGTGCGTGCGCCACATGGATACGGTCAGCCGCGAAGGCGGCGACGAGTTCGTCATCGTGCTGAACGGTGCCGACGAGCTGGCGGGCGTGGCGCGGGTGGCGCAGCAGATCCTGGCCTCGATGGAGCTGCCGTTCGAAATCGACGGCAGCTCGCTGCACACCACGCTGAGCATCGGCATCAGCGTCTTTCCGGATGACGGCGAAGACTTCGACACGCTGCGCAGGAACTCCGATGCCGCGCTGTTCGTCGCCAAGGACAGCGGGCGCAATGTCTACCGGTTCTTCGACGAGCAGATGAACCGCGACGTGCTGGAGCGGCTGCAGATGCAGGCCAGCTTGCGCTGCGCGCTGAAGAACGAGGAGTTCCGGCTGTACTACCAGCCGCAGTTGCGGCTGCGCGACGGCCGCATCATCGGCATGGAAGCGCTGGTCCGCTGGCAACGCGCCGACGGGCGGTTGGTCCAGCCGGGCGAGTTCATCGCGGTGGCCGAGCAAAGCGGTCTGATCATCCCGATCGGGCAATGGGTGCTGAACGAGGCGTGCCGTCAGGCGATGCAGTGGCGCCAGGCAGGGCTGCCCGAGCTGGTGGTGGCGGTGAACCTGTCGGTGGCCCAGTTCCGGCGCGGCAACATCCCGGAGGCCGTGAAGGCCGCGCTGCAGCGGTCCGGACTGCCGCCGGCGTCGCTCGAGCTGGAGCTGACCGAGTCGGTGCTGCTGCACGATACCGAGACGGCCCTGGAGACGCTGCGCGCCTTGAAGAAAATCGGCGTGAAGCTTTCAATCGACGATTTCGGCACCGGCTACTGCAGCCTTGCGTACCTCAAGCGCCTGGCGGTGAACAAGTTGAAGATCGACCGAAGCTTCATGCGGGAGCTGGCGGAAAGCGCCGAAGACGCGGCGATCGTGCGCGCCATCATCCAGCTTGGACATACGCTGGAGCTGGAAGTGGTCGCCGAGGGCGTGGAAACGGACGCCCAGCTCGCCTTTCTTCGTGCCAACGGATGCGACCAGATCCAGGGCTACCTGATCAGCCACCCGCTGCCGCCGGCACAATTCCCGGGCCTGTTCGCGCCAGGCGAGTCCGACTCCACCGGCTGACCCTCCGAGGGCTACTTGGCGGCGCGGTCGTGCCGCCACAGCACGTCGCCGACGCCGACTGCTCGATTCAGAACGCGCGCCAGCACGAACAACAGGTCCGACAGGCGGTTGATGTACTGGCGCGCGGCGGTGCCGACCGCGTCCGGCCCGCCCGCCTGCGCCAGCGCGACCAGCGTGCGTTCGGCGCGGCGGCACACGGTGCGGCACACATGCGCGAGCGCCGCAGGGCGGGTCCCGCCCGGCAGGATGAATTCGGCCAGCCGCGGCAGGTCGGCGTTGTAGTGCGCCAGGCGCTCGTCGAGCCACGCGACCTGCGCCTCGCCGATGATCCGGTGGCCAGGAATCGACAGCTCGCCGCCCAGATCGAACAGGTCGTGCTGGATCTGCAGCAGGTCGGCCCGCACCGGATCGGGCAGCGGCTCGGCCAGCAGCACGCCGACGGTGGCGTTCAGCTCGTCGACCTCGCCCATCGCGACCACCCGCGCGTCGTCCTTGCGCGTGCGCGTGCCATCGCCCAGCCCGGTGGTGCCGTCGTCGCCGGTGCGGGTGACAATGGTCGAAAGACGGTTTGCCATAAGCTCGCGCCGGTGCTGGTCCCATGGGGGCTCGACCTCAATGGACGATCGACCCGACGGGGTTAGCATAGCGGCCGAAGAGGAGACGCTCAACACGATGAAACCGGAAGGCGCAGGTGCGATCGATTCGCGCCGTCAGGTCGAGGTGCTGCAGGCGCTGCGCGCCGATCTGCCCGACGATTGCCTGCTGACCCATGCCGAGGACACGCGCCCGTACGAGTGCGATGGGCTGACGATGTTTCGCCAGCAGCCGATGCTGGTCGCGTTGCCGCGCACCGAGGCCCAGGTGGTGGCGATCCTGCGCAGCTGCCATCGGATGGGAGTTCCCGTGGTGCCGCGCGGCGCCGGCACCTCGCTGTCGGGAGGCGCCCTGCCCCACGCGCAAGGCGTTCTGCTGTCGATGGCGCGCCTGAACCGGATCGTGTCGATCGATCCGCTGGCGCGCATCGCGGTCGTGCAGCCAGGCGTGCGCAACCAGGCGATCTCGGAGCAGGCGGCCCGCCACGGCCTTTTTTACGCGCCTGACCCGTCCAGCCAGATCGCCTGCTCGATCGGCGGCAACGTGGCCGAGAACTCCGGGGGCGTGCACTGCGTCAAATACGGCCTGACCGTCCACAACGTGCTGCGGGTGCGCGCCGTGCTGTCGGACGGGTCGATCGCGGTGTTCGGCTCCGAGGCGCTCGACAGCCCGGGGCTGGACCTGCTGTCGGTGCTGATCGGCTCCGAGGGCATGCTGGCGGTGGTCACCGAGGTCAGCGTGCG
>DATBCD010000109.1:0-2948 GCA_036270655.1 Burkholderiaceae bacterium | reverse complement strand
CATCCTGTCCGACGAGCCGGTGACCTCTTAGATCACGCGATCGTTGCCGCCATCGACGGGGATCTGTGCGCCGGTCGTCTTGGCGAACACCGGTCCGCACAGTTCGGCCGACAGCTCGGCCACGTCGCGGCTGGTCACCTCGACCCGAAGCACGTTGTTCTTCCTGTATTCGTCCACGGTGAGGCCGTAATGCTTCGCGCGCGCTGCCAGCACCTCGTCCGTCCATAACGCCGTGTCGAACACGGCGTTGGGATGCAGCGAGTTGACACGGATGCCATCGATGCCCCACTCGAGCGCGGCCACCCGGGCCAGCTGGTTCAGCGCCGCCTTGGACGCGGAGTACGCGGCAGCACCGGGTCCGGGTGCGGGCACATTCTTCGAGCCGATCACCACCACACGGCCGCCTCGCGGCGACAGCTTCAGCAGCGGATGGGCCTGGCGCATCAGGTCGAAGCTGGCATCGAGGTTGACCCTCATCACCTGCCGCCACTCCTGCGGCGACAGGGCTTCGATGCGACAGCCGCCTGGAAAGACGCCGGCGTTGAGCACCAGGATGTCCAGTCCGCCGAACGCATCGACGCAGCTTGCCAGTGCCTGGCTCAACGCATCGACCGAGGTCACGTCGCAGACGATCCCGAGATAATCGGCACGCTGATGCAGCGAGACGATGTCCGGGTTGATATCCAGCCCGACCACCGCCGCCCCGCGCGCCAGCAGCGCCTCAGCGCAGGCCTTGCCGATGCCCGAGGCCGCGCCGGTTACCAGCGCGATCTCGCCGGCGAACGCCGGCGGCTTGCCGGCCTTCTTCAGCTTTGCCTGCTCGAGGTCCCAGTATTCGACATCGAAAATGTCCTGCGCCGGCAGCGCGCGGTAACCACCCAGGGCCGTTGCGCGCATGATCACGTCGATCGTGTGGTCGTAGATCTCGGCGACGACCGCCGCATCCCTGGCTGATCTGCCGACGGCGCACAACCCGAACTCCGGATCGAGCACGACCCGCGGCGCGGCATCGAGCATGGCCTTTCTTTCCCGGGCTCGCGGCTCGTGCTCGGCGAAGTATTTCGCGTAGTCGGCCGCGTAGCGCGACACGTCGCGCCCCAGCTGCGGCACCCGTTTGGTTCGAATCACGTGGTCCGGGGTTGCCGGTCCCTGCTGGCAAATCGTCGGCAAGTCGTCCCGACGCGCGAACGCCAGGGACTTGGCGTCCGCGCGCCGCGACATCACCAGCGGGAAGCCCGCGACCCGCGATATATCCCGGCGTAGCTGCGCGAGCTCGAGCACGGCATTCCCGCTCGGCGTCGCCTGGGGCCACGCAAGATCCCACGCCTGGTGCTTCTTCAGATATCGCTCGCCCCGGTCCACCAGCGCGATCATCCGGTCGTAGGACTCCTTGGCCGATTGCCCGAATGAGAAGATGCCGTGCTTCAACAGCACCATTCCGATCGTGCGCGGACCCGCCTGGGCCGGGAAACGCTCGGCCACGCTGCGGGCAAGATCGAAACCGGGCATCACATAGGGAATCACGACCACTTCGTCACCATAGATCTCGCGGATGCGCGCCTCGCCGTCATCCGTGTTAGTGATCGTCAGAATCGCGTCGGCGTGCGTGTGGTCGACGTACTTGTAAGGCAGGATGGCGTGCAGGATCGCCTCGACCGACGGTACAGGCGCTGATGCCCGGGTCAAGTGGGTGACGAGCTCGTTGACCATCTGCGGGTCGGACAGCGCTGGCAGGCGGGCCAGCCGCTTCAGGTGCGCCAATCGCACCGGCGAGAACCCCTCCGCCTCGATCTTTTCCAGATCCCAGCCGCTGCCCTTGACGTGCAGGATTTCCTCCTCCTCGCCCAGCGCGTGCTTTTCCAGGGTCTTCACCGAGGTGTTGCCACCCCCGTGCAGAACGAGCGACCTGTCGCGCCCAAGAAGGCGCGACGTGTACACGCGCAGGCCCAGGTCCCCCGTAAAGCGCAGCGACTCCGCTTCGATCCATTCACTTTTCATATACGTTCGCGAAACCTGCGAGTTTCCTATGTGGAATATAGTACCGGCGCGCAGACGAGGACCCGCGGTCCTGCTGGCTCTGGGCGATAGTTTGCGACAAACCTACCCTCCATCCACTGCACGTTGACGTACAGACCGTTCAACCCCATCGTGATCGGGCCGCCGAGGAGCGGCTTCGCCCTGCTGTGCAGCGTGCTGTCCGAGCTGAGCCCGCTGGGCGCACCGAAGGCGGGCGTTCGGCAGGCCCTGATCGATCTGCTTGCGATGCGCCTTGGCGGCCATATCAGCGACCAGATCGTTGCCTTGTTCGATCGCGAGGGTCTTGCCAGCAGCCTGGTCTACAACGGCAATTTTCGCTTGTTGACCGGCGGCCCGCACTGGGTTGCGCCCGGCGCCAGACCGCGTGCATGCTTCCGAAAGTACATCGGCGCGCGCGGTCTCGGCGACGTCATGCTCGCGATCGCGCACCCACTCGAGCTGCTCGAATGCGACCAGGTCGTTCATTCGCATGCCGATCCGGCCTGGTGGCCGGCGCAAATCCTGTTCAACGGCCACACGTTTCATGCCTCGGTGCGCAATCCGGCCGGAATCATCAATTCGTCCTGCTTCTCTCTGAACGCCCTGGCCAGCGAGCACATCCAGCTTTTCCTGCCCCCGAACGAAGACAACGATCTGATCAGGCAGGAACTCGCGCTGTACAAGCTGTCGGACCTGAAGTTCTTCGGCGGCATCGTGCGGTTTTACGTTCGCTACTTCGAAGAATTCCTGCCAGTTCGCCATCGGTACGCTGTCATGCGCTGGGAGGACCTGATCACCGATCCGATGCCGACGATCCAGGCAATTGCCCGGGCTGCCGGCACGTCGATCGGGCCGGCGTTCGCCGCTCAGATCTGGGAGCGTCTCGACCATCGAAACCTGACAGGCCATCATCGACACAACTATCGCGCAGG
>DATBCD010000108.1:0-15680 GCA_036270655.1 Burkholderiaceae bacterium | reverse complement strand
GATCGCGATCCCGAAGGCGGGCCGGGCGGAGCATCTGCGCGAGAACCTCGCCGCAGCGCAGCTTAAGCTCGACGCCGAGGACTTCGCGCAGATCGACCGCCACTGGCCGCCGCCGGCACGCAAGCAGGGGCTGGCGATCGTTTGAAAGCGGTTTTCCGCGAACGCGCCATGGTGTAGCGTCCGAGCCCATGACGACGATATCCACACCCGTCCCATCGGTACGACGCTGGCAGTGGCTGCCGGTCCCGGGCACCTGGAGGTATCACGCGTTCCTGGCCGCAATCGGCCTGCTCGTGCTCGGGCCGCTCGGAGGTCTGGCCGCCTCCTACATGAATTTTTCGATCGGCTTTTATGTCAGCGGCCAGGTGCTGGCCGGGATCCTGGGATCGACGATCACGTTCGGCTACGGCGCCGACGGCAAGCATGGCGCCAACTACATTCAGACGATCGCGGCTTCGGTCGCGCAGATGAGCGCGATGGCCGTGGTGTTGCAGGCGATGGTCTGGCTGGGTCTGCCGCAGCCGCCAGTGTGGAAGGCACTGCTGTATCTGACGTGCATCGGAATGTTCGGCGTCGGGGTCGGGATGCTGCTGACACCGATCCTGGTGGACCGGATGCAGTTGCCTTATCCGTCCGGGCTCGCGGTAGCCAACATCCTGCGCGCGCTGACCGACCCGGTGCTGCTGCGCCGCTCGGTGGCCACGCTCGGCTCGGGCATCGGCCTCGGTTTCCTGGGCGGGGTCGGCACCGCCAGGATCGCGTGGCTCGGCGCGACCGGTCTGAGCTGTTCGACGTTCGGCGCCGGCATGATCGTGGGCGCGCGCATCGCGATTCCGGTCATCGTGGCCGGGCTGACGGCCGACAGGCTCACTCCCTATTTCATCTCGATCGGCTGGCTGCATGCCGGCGATCCGTTCCGCAAGATCACCTTCCTGATCGGCTTGGGGCTGGTCCTGGGCGCGAGCCTGGTCGACGTGTCGCTGATCCTGTGGGAGGCGGTGCGCCGGCTTCGGGTCGGCGCGAAGCGGACTGCCGCCGAGCCGGCTCCCGAGTTGGAAGCATGGAAGAAGACGAACACGGGGCGCCTGGTGCTTTGGGTCATTGCCTGGGGCGCCGGCATCGCGGTTACCGGCACCACGCTGATGGGCGTGCCGGCCGGCTACCTGCTGTTCGCGCTGGCGCTGACCGTCGTGATGGTGCTGGTCACCGGCATTTCCACCGGGATGACCGATAACACGCCGATTTCTTCTGCCTTCGTGGTGACGGTGATCCTGCTGGCCTCGCTGGGCCTGCGCGATCCGGCTGTCGGGATGATCGCCGCCACCGTGCTGCTCGTGTCGTGCGGGGTGGCCGCCGACATGCAGCAGGACCGTTCGACCGGCTGGCGGCTGGGTACCAACCGCGTGATCCAGTTCCGCTACCAGGTGGGAGGAATTCTGGTCGGTGCCGTCATGGCTATTGTCTACGCCCGGCTGTTCATGAGCGCCTATCCGGCGCTGACCATCGACCAGACCGCGATACCGGCCGATCAGCAGCCTGCAGCCTGGGTTTCCGCGATGACCTATAAATTCGTCGGCGCGCTGCGCAGCCTGACCGAGGACAAGCCTTACCAGCGGGTCGCGATCTGGATCGGGGTCGCGCTCGGCGCCGCGGTGCAGATCGCGCGCCTGGTGCTGCGGGCCAGCCGGCGCTACCAGGACTTGATCGGACGAGACCGCGCCGGCTTCGCGACCGGCTTCCTGCTCGATGCGGTCTTCCTGCCATCGCCGTACGCCTACGCGTTCGGTCTGTTCTTCAACCTTCGGACTTCGGCATGGTTCGCGGGCGGCGGCACCCTTTCGAGCCTGTACAAGACGTGGAGCGACAGGCGCGACCGCCAGGCCGGGAAGGCGGCTGGACTGCCGTCCGACATGAGCCCGACCTCCCTGCTCGGCGGCGGCCTGATCGCCGGCGACGCGCTGGCGGCGCTCACCTTGGGTCTGATCGGCCTGACGAGCACGTTGCTGGGCTGAGCGTACTGCGGGCGCAACATCCCGCAACGCGGGCCGTCCGGCCCGTAGTACTGTAACGGGAACGAAAAATTTGGCGACAGCGTCCCGCCTTCGCCTGCCCTGTCCATGCAAAGCACGACCGAGCAGCGGCCCGCCGCCGACCCCGGCGCTGGCCCCGGTTCCCGTGCCGATGTTCGGCCCGCAGACGGCGCCTCCCGCGGCCGTCCAGTCTGGCGCGTCCGCGACATCGATTTTGGGAGCGCGGATGCGCGCCATCGGTCCGACACGACGCTGTTTTACCTTCTGACGGGTGCGTCGTTCATCGAGAGTGGCTCGGAGTTGTATACGCGCAACTTGCTCACGTATTACCGGGATGATGCGCAGATCGCCGAATGGCTCGGCGACGTCTGGGAGATCGAGGAGCTGCAACATGGCGCGGCGCTGCGTGCGTACGTCCAGGCGGTTTGGCCCGAATTCGACTGGCAGGAGGCGTACCGGCGGTTCATCGCCGACTATTCCCAGGCCGCGTCACCCGAAGCGTTCGAGGCCACGCCGCACCTGGAGCTGGCCGCGCGCTGCATGATCGAGACGGGCACCACCAGCCTCTACCGGATGCTGCACGGGTACGCGCAGGAACCAGTGCTCAGGAAGGTGCTGGCGCACATCCGCGACGACGAGGTCAGCCACTACAAGCACTTCCTGCAGTTCTTTCGCGCCCGTCAGGCGCGCGAGGGCCGCCGCCTGCTGAAAGTCGCCTGGGCGATCGGGCGCCGCGTGCGTGAATCGCAGGCCGACGACGCCTGGATCGCGTTCCGCCATGCGTTCGAGGTGCGCAATCCGGGACGACGCTGCCAACCCGACGATTTCGATCAATGGCAGGCCCAGTGGCAGGTCATCGCGCGGCGAACATTTCCGTTCCGGCTGGCCGCCGACATGCTGATTGCGCCGCTCTCGTTGCCCGCGCTGATGCGGCGCCTGGCGCGGCGTGCGGCCGAGCTGGCCTTGCGCCGCGCGCTGTTGGCGTAAGGGCCGGTCTAGCCCCGCGGCTGTTAGCCGCGAGTGTCGGTTTTAAGGGGCACCTCTCGTCTGGTTTGATGAAGGCCCTGGTTGCCTCCCGGAAATGGTGCACCGCTTCAACCGGCGCCGCAATTCTGCGAAAAAGAAGGCGATCTATGGCATCGATGGCAGGAACTATTGGCAACGTTGGCCGCGATCATCTGTCGAATGGCGGGCTTAGCTGACGATGTTTCTGGCTGCGAGGGGGCCGATAGCGTTACGCGAATCGAATACCCTATGACGATCTCGGAAATGAATGGGAGGGCGGTCGAGTCCGGGGTGACGGCGGGATCCCGCATACCGTCTTCCGCTGTCGGCGCTGAGCACGCCGCTGGCGCCGGATACGAGGTCCGCTTCAACGCCCGCCCGCAAGACGCATCGCCTGCCACCGAGGCCGCTGCCAGCACCGATACGCCCGTCGCGCCCGCGCCGCGGCCCGGCAAGCGGCTGATTGTCCGCGCGGAATTCTGGTTCGCCGTGCTTGCGTGCCTGATCGTGCTTCTGGAAGCGAACCGGCCGTATCTTGAATCGCTCTTCGTCTGGGGCGCCGTCACGGACATGACGTTCAAGGTTCAGTCCGGACCGAGCCCGGCCATACGGTTTCCGCAGTCCGGACCTTATGACCAGCGCCTGGGTTACGTTGGTCTGCCATCCCTGATTCAGCGGCTGAAGGGCCGCGGCTTCGAAATCGTGCGCCAGGCGCGTCAGTCGCCAGGCCTGTTGCACTTCATCGAGGCGGGCGGTTTCGCCGTCTATCACGAGAAGTCCCAGGCCGGCCTGGTCCTGAACGGACGCGCGGGGCGGCCCCTCGAAGCCGAGCCCTATCCGAGCGCCGCTTACAAGACCTTCGACGAGATCCCTCCCCTCGTGGTCGACACGCTTCGATTCATCGAGGATCGCCATCTGCTCGACCCGACACACCCTTACCGCAACCCCGCTGTCGAGTGGCACCGCTTCGCGCTGGCGGCCGCCGGGCGGCTGGGCGGGGTCCTGGACCACGATCTGAGGCGCGGCGGGGCCAGCACGCTGGCCACGCAGATCGAGAAATACCGGCACTCGCCGGCCGGCCGCACCGAGGGCGTTTCGGAAAAGATGCGGCAGATGGCGACCGCCACCGCGAGGGCTTACCTGGACGGACCGGAGACGATGGCTGCGCAGCAGCAGATCATCACCACGTACCTCGACTCGACGCCGCTGGGATCGCGCCCCGGCTACGGCGAGGTCATCGGCTTCGGAGACGGCCTGCTGGCCTGGTTCGGCGTCGATTTCGCCGATGCGAACCGCTTTCTTTCGCGCCGCCCCGCCTCGGACGCGGAAGCCCGCTGGCGCGCGCAGATCTACAAGGAGGCTTTGAGCCTTCTGATCGCGCAGCGCCGGCCTTCCTACTACCTGAACGCGGGTCGAACGGATCTGGAGCGGCTCACCAACGCTCATCTGCGCGCCCTGGCTTCGGCGGGCGTGATCGATCCAGGGTTGCGCGACGCGGCGCTCAAGCGCCCGCTCGCCTTCACGCTCGAGGCGCCGGCGCTGCCCCTGGGCTCGTTCGTCCAGCGCAAGGCCGTGGACGCGGTGCGCACGGAGCTGATGACCGCGCTTGGCGTGCCGGACGTCTACAGCCTGGATCGGCTGGACCTGTCGGCCGCCGTCAGCATCGATGGTTCGGCGCAGGCACAGGTGGCGGAGCTTCTCGAGCAGCTGAAGGATCCGCAGGCGGTCAAGGAGCTCGGCCTGGTCGGCGATCAGCTGCTGGGCGGCGTCGACCCCAGCAAGGTGGCCTGGAGCGTGGTCGTGTACGAGCGCGGCCGGGACCGCAACCTCGTCCGCATTCACGCCGACAGCCTGGACCAGCCGTTCGACATCAACTCGGAGGCCAAGCTGATCCTGGGCTCCACCGCGAAACTCAGGACGCTCGCGACCTATCTGGGGATCATCGACCGTCTGTATCAGGAACTTGCGACGGCCACCACCCCGGAGCTGCGGCGGGTGGCCGCGACGACCGGGGACCCGCTGCGCCGGTGGGCGGCGGACTACCTGATGGCCGTTGCGCCGGAGCGGCGCGCGCTGCAGCCGATGTTGGACGCCGCGATGCAGCGCCGCTATTCCGCCAGCCCGTCCGAGGAGTTCTTTACCGGTGGTGGCATTCATGTCTTCCACAATTTCGAGCGTCCGGAAGACTTCGAAAGGCCGACCGTCGAGCAGGCTTTCGCGCGGTCGATCAACCTGGCCTTCGTACGCCTGCTGCGTGACGTGATCCGCCACTACGAGGCGGACCTCGGGGCGCGCGCCGAAGTGCTGACCTCCGACGACAACCCGCTGAGAATGGATCTGCTGCGGCGCTTCGCCGACCGGGAAGGCAGTGTCTACCTGAACCGGTTCTATTCCGACTACGCGGGCCGCTCGCCCGACCAGGCGCTGGATCAGCTGGCGGCCCATGCGCAGCGCTCGCCGCGCCGGCTGATCGTGATGTTCCGTTCGGTGCGGCCCGACGCTTCGGTCGCCGACATGCGCGATTTCCTGGCCCGTCGGATTCGCGACGTGCCCACGGAGCAATCGGCCGCCGACCTGTATGCCCGCTACGGCACGGACCGGTTTTCGCTCGACGACCGCGGCTTTCTGGCGGGTGTCCATCCGCTCGAGCTGTGGCTGGTGGCATACCTGCAGCATCATCCCAAGGCGACCAGATCCCAGGTGATCGCGGCCAGCGCCAGCGAGCGGCAGCAGGCCTACGGCTGGCTGTTCAAGACCGGCAACACGCACAAGCAGGACATTCGCATCAAGGGGCTGGTCGAGGAGGAAGCGTTCGACCGTGTCCTGCAGGACTGGAAGCGACAGGGCTATCCCTTCAATCACCTCGTGCCGTCGCTTGCCACTGCGATCGGCAGCTCGGGTGATCGACCCGAGGCTCTGTCGACGCTGATGGGGATCATCCTGAACGGGGGCGTCAAACAGCCGACCACCGACCTGGAGCGCCTGCACTTCGCCGCCGGCACGCCGTATGACACCGAGATGGCTTATCGACCGGAGGCCCCGGAGCGGGTTTTCTCCGAGGAAGTGGCGGCCACGTTGCGCCGCGCCCTGGCCGGCGTTGTCGACCAGGGAACGGCGACCCGGGTGCGCGGAGTCTATGTCGACGCTCACGGTAAGGCGCTTCCGATCGGGGGCAAGACCGGCACCGGCGACAACCGCTTCGAGTCGTTCGGCCCGGGCCACCGGCTGATCGAGGCGCGCCCGGTCGATCGGACCGCAACCTTTGTGTTCTTCCTGGGCGACCGGTTGTACGGCACCGTAACGGCCTACGTGTCCGGCCCCGAAGCCGGGAGCAACCACTTCACCAGCGCGCTGGCGGTCTCGCTGCTCAAGGCGCTCGCGCCCGCACTGCAGCCGTTGCTGGAACCGGACGCGGACCGGTCAACCGTCCGGCATCAGGTCGTGGCCAGCAATGCCAATACGACCGCATCCGGTCGGATCGGATCGAACACGATTCACTGATCCAGTCCCCGGCTCGAGGTCAGGTCGTCGCCTGCAACTTCAAGCCCATCGCAACCCACTCGGCGGCGGCGCCCGCTTTGCCCGCCGTACTGCCGCCAGGCGCGGAGGCGGGCGAGGCACCCTCAGCGCCCGGGGCCAGTTGCGGCCAGCGCTGCAGCGCGTCGTAAGCGATCTGGCGCGCGTGCCACAGCGCCTCACGAGCCAGGCCCGCCATCTCCACGCACAACATCGGATCGCCGTCTGCCGCCAGCGCAGCGGCCTCCGGATTGCCGAAACCGCCTTCCGCGAGCTCGCGGCGCAGTCGGACGAGCCGCGCTTCGATGAATTCTGCCGCCCGATCGCCCGCAGCCGGCGGCATCGATCCGCACAGTTTGGGCCAGGTGTCGATCAGCTCGGAGACCTGTTGGTATTCCAGACTGCTGCCCGCTGTTTCGCCTTCGCCCAATGCAATGCGGGGCAGCGCAGCGAGCACGATCGCGGACAATCCGGCGTCAAAGCTTCGCCGGTTCAGCCGCAGCACCAGCGAAAGCCCCAGTTCGGGGTGCTCGGGTTGATGCTCGAGCATCGCCAGGACGATCTCGACCAGCATCAGGACGCGACCGAATTTGCCGATGGCTTCCCCGGACAGGCCGCGCGGGTAGCCCGTGCCGTCCAGGCGCTCGTGATGCTGCACGATCGCGGTCGCCACGGCCGGGCTCAGCGACGGCTCGCGCTGGGCGATCATCTGGCCGGTGACCGGGTGCGCGTACAGATTTCTGCGCCCCGCCACGTCGAGCGGCTTTTCCGTGTCGTAGAGCGACGGGTCGGCGTGCATCATTCCGATGTCGTGCAGCAGCGCCGCGCTGGCCAGCACCTGCAGATCGCGGTCCGAGAAGCGGGCGCGCGTGCCGATGAACAGGGCGATAAAGGTTGCTTGCAGCAGGTGATCGTAAAGGTGGGGTACCGTCTCGCGGACGACGGTGAGCCGCATCGCGATCGCGGGCGGCAGCGGACCGGCCGCGATGGCCGACCACACCCGACTCGATTGCGCCGGCAGCGACGCCTCGAAGTGTGCAAGCAACGGCGCCGCCGCGATCAGCTCGCGCGCGCGCGCCACAAGATCCTTGGGCCGGACCGCGTCTTCGCTCGCGACCGACCGATCGATCGGATCGGCGAGCTTATGCCCGAACAGGCGATCCAGAATGCGGCTGTCGACCTTGGCGCCGGTGTCGAGCAGCTTGATGCCGGTGGCCGAATAGATCGCCTGCGACACCACGAGCGGGCGCTTGTCGCCGCACGATGCGATCGCCTTCAGATACTGCGCGTCATGGTCCGTTTCGATCGGCGGCGGGGCGGATGAACCGTCCATCGCGTGTCCTTCAGGTCGAAAGCAAAAGCGGCAGGCCGTTGGCAGCGGATGCAGAAGGCGCAGGCGGCGTCCGCAAAGCCTGGACGCGAAGCCCACCCCACCGTAAGGGTTACATGCGGCGCCCACGCTGAATTACGTGAAAAGACCGGCATCCAGGCGGCAAATGGGGCGCCGGCGCGGTCCGGTCCACCCGCATCGGGTGCACCGCCGTCGGGCGATGCCGACGAGCGCGTTCATTCGACCCGTAGTTCCTTGCCGGATCTTCGATGATGATCGCAACGCCTGATCAGCTCGGAGCGCCGCCCGCTTCGACCGCGACGGGTGCCTGGTCCGAGCGAGCGCCCGGCAGCCGGTCGACCGTGACGCGATTGCGCCCGGCCCGCTTCGATGCGTACAGCGCCCGGTCGGCGCGTTCGATCAGCGTGGCGGTGTCGTCCTCCGGTCTCCACACCGCCACGCCGGCCGAGACGGTGACTCCGCCGACCGGCTCCTCGCCATGCCGCCTGCGGATCGTGCCCAGCTCGATGCGCTGGCGGATGGTCTGCGCCATGCGCTCGGCGATTTCGATCCGGTGCGACGCCAGCAGCACCGCGAACTCTTCGCCGCCGTAACGCGCGGCCACTCCCGCCTTGCCCAGGCACTCGCGGATCAACTGGCCGACCGCCGCGATCACGCGGTCGCCCAGCGGATGCCCGTAAGTGTCGTTGACCGTCTTGAAGTGGTCGATGTCGAACATGATCAGCGCGAGCGCCCCTTCAGGCGCGGTACCCCGGGGCGCAAGCCGGTTCAGCTCGCGGTCGAATCCGCGCCGGTTCAGAAGCCCCGACAGCACATCGGTGGTCGCGTCCTCGCGGATCCGATGCAGCTCCTCGGTCAGGCGCCTGACTTCGGTCCTGCTGTGCTCGAGCTGGCTGTTCAGTCTTCCGAAGCTGTCGCTGACGCGCCGCGTTTCGGCCAGCATCGAGGTCACATGGCCCCCCAGATCCTGGATCGTGGTTGCCGTCGAAAGCTCGTGCTGGAATTCGTTCAGGCGGGCGTCGAATCCGGCCGTGTCCCGGTTCGCGTCATGCACCGCGTTTTTGACCTGGCCGGCCAGCTCCAGCAGGTTCGTGCGAGCGGTCATCAAGGCCTGCTCGGCCGGCTCGACCAGGTAGCGGGAATAGATCGAGTACGTGAGCGCCACGGTCAGCCGCTCGCTGCGCGCCAGCTCGCTGTCGACGTTTTGCCGCAGCTCCGGTCGCGCCCCTTTGGCGTACTCGTACCAGACCGCGTAGCTGATCGGGTGGTAGCCGGCCGCGTGCCGCGACATCAGCGGCAGCACCGTCTTCAGGACGTTGACGTCCCGGTCGTCTTCCTCGTACATGCACGCGACCCCCGGGCTCGTCGGCCCGGGCCCGGACTCGGGCTCCTACGTAGGGTTGTCGGCGGAACCCTACGCCCCCTTGAATCGCCGAATGCCCGGAATTGGGCGGAAACGGCGGCCAATTGCGTCCCGGCTACATGTTCCTTCGGTACTGACCGCCGACCTCGAACAGCGCATGCGAGATCTGTCCCAGCGAGCAATGACGCACGGCGCTCATCAGCACGTCGAACACCAGGTTTTGCCATTGGAGGCATGTGCGTCCGAATTCGCTATTGGATCGGCATCTGAACCGCCGTATTCTTGGCCCGCCAGGCTCCGCTTGCAGATCGACCGCTCCTTGACCCCATGAAGACCCGACAGCGGATCTGCACCCGGGCCGCTGTGGCGATCGCGCTGGTTTCGATTGCGTCTTCGTCTGAAGCGGCTTCCGAGCGGGCGGTCGGGTCGTGCGGCGACCTGGCCATCGCCTACACGCTGGCGGCAAGCGCATCGGATGCCGAACAGGCCGACGATCGTGAACGCGCGAGCCAGCTGGCCGCGCGAGCGTTCTTCGATCTGCCGGCGCTGAGTGTTTCCGAGTGTCCCCAGCGACTGGACTTCGCCGCGTCAGCCGTGGACAGGCTGCTGCAGGCCGGCCACCGGGACAAGGCCGCCGAGGTCCTTGCGATTGCCCTGGATGCCGGGGCAGCTGATCTGCCGGATGCTCATCCATCGAAGCTGCGATTCGAGCTGGCTCGCGCCCGGGCCCTTTCGTTCTCGGACCGCAACGAGCAAGCCCTCGATCTTCGTCTGGCGCTGCAGCCCAAGGTCCTGGCCGTGTTCGGCCCCGATTCGGACGAGCACCTGTCGAATCGATTGCGGATCGCCAACCTCAGATTGGAACTGGGTCAAAGCCTGCAGGCGCGGTCCGATCTGGAAGCGCTGTGGGGATCGATCAATCGAACCAGGAACGCGGGCGACCCCCTGCGCATCCTGACGATTCGCGCGCTGGCGAACGCCCTCGCGCTGCTAGGCCTCGAGAAGGAAAGCGTCGGACTGCTCGTTCGACTGCGCGACGAGCTGATCGTTGCGCACGGGCCGGCCGATGGCCGGGTGATCGATACCGAAGAGCAGATCGCGCGAATGCAGACCCGTCTGGAGCGGTTCGAGGAGGCGCTGCGGGGAGCGTCGGCGGTCTTCCTGTGGCGCATGGAGCATCTTGGCTTCTCCAACGTCAGGACGCTGCGGGCGGCCTGGATGCTGGCCCTTCTGTACAAGGAATTCGGGCGATACGACACGGCGCGCGCGCTGCTTGACGCATTGCTCGAGGAATCCAATCGCGCCGCGACCAATATGCCGGGACAACTGGCGCTCAAAACCCGGGCGATATTGGGGAGCGTCGAAGCCGCGCAAGGCAATCTGGACGCCGCGGAAGAGATCTTGCGGTCCACCTGGCAGGAGTACGCGACGATCGTCGGGGAAAATTCGGACGACACCGCCAGGGCGCTCTTGAGCTACGCGCTCGTGCTGGTCCAAAGCGGCCGTGCCAGTCGCATCTGCCCGGCTGTCCAGGCAGCGTTCGACCAGAACCGGGGGCGCTTGCCTCCCGATCTGCAGTTAAGAGCGCTGGCGAAGATGCTCGTGGGTCTGTGCCTGCTGACCGGTTCGCAGCCGGCCGGGGCGGTCGGGCGGGGCCTCGAGCAGTTGCAAGAGGGATGGAATGAGCTGAGGAGCCGTGAGGGAGCGGGAAGCTCCACTGTCCTGTACGCCCTGTCGACGTTTGCATGGGCCAATTATCGGTTTGGCGATCGACAGGCCGCCAAACGTCTGTTGCACGAACTGGTTGCGATGGCCGAGGGATCCCGGCTGGCGGCGCCCGCGGGATCCTATACGCGCGACTACTGGTTCTCGAAGTGGATTACCGACCACAGCCAGAACCTGGGGTATCGGACGCTCGCGCTCCTGCATGCCGAAGATGGTGACCTGGACGAGGCGATTCGAATCTCCGAACTGGCCCGCGACCGCAGGCTGCGCGACCGCATCTTCGAACGCAACTGGCTCGCGGAAGAACTGCCGCCCGAGTCGCGTGAGAAGCTGGGCGCATTGACTTTCGAAATCCAGCAGCTCGATCAGCGCCTTGCGCTGGAGGCGCGCATCGTCGAGCGGGTCAGGTTGGAGTCCCAGCGAACCTTGATCATCGCCTCGCGGGACGACGCCGAAAGGCTGATCGGTGAGCGCTATCGGATCAAGCCCTCCCAGGTTGAAGTCCCGTCCGTGGCCCAGTTGCGCGGGATGCTGGACGCCGGAACGGCGCTCGTTTCCATTCAGCTGTCCTCCGATCGCTGGTGGGCGGTGGTCATTGGGCGGGATGGGCCGGCTCGATTCGTCGCGCTGGATTACCAGGCCGACCTGCGTGTTGCGATACGTGCCTGGATGAGTCTTTTAGGAGGCATCCCCGTCCGGGCCTGGCCCGTCGAGGGTGGTCGGTTGGTGGTCAGCTACGATCGACCGGCTTCCGCGGTCGGCCGCTACCTGTCCAGGGATGCGCTCGCAGCGCACGTCGCGCGCGCGATTCTTGCGCCGCTGGTGCTGGCTGCGCCGGGGGCGCACCGCTTTGTCATAGTGGCCGACGACGAGCTCAATGGCCTTCCATTCGGCGCCATGCCGGTCGACGGGGCGGCCGCGATCGACCGGTTCGAGATCTCCTACGCGCCGTCTCTCGGGACATTCGCAGCGCTTTGCCAGTCAGGCGATCGTCGTGCGTGGACACGGGACCTGCTGTCTTTCGCCGTCGACGAGGTCGTCGCGATGGATTCGTTCCCGGCCGATCAGGCGGACAGGCATTCGTACGGCGATTCGATCGGCCTGATGCTCGAATACGCGTCCAGACATCCGCTGCCGTTCGCATCGAAGGAGGTTGAGGCGGCCTCCCGCAACTTTTCGCCGATTCGTACCACCCTGATCCGCGGACCGGCAGCGACCAAGGCCACGCTCGTCCAGGCCAGCGACAATGGCTCGCTTTCGAAATATCGCTACGTGCACATTGCCGCGCACGCGTTTTCGTTTCCGAATGACCCCGATCGTTCGATGTTGCTTCTGAGCGGCCCGCGGTCAGCCGGCGCGGCCGCGCGCGTCCTGACAGCCGCCGAGCTGGCGAATTTGAAAATGGGCAGCGAGTTGCTGGTGCTCGCGGGGTGCGGGACCGCAGTGGGGCGGTACGAGCCGGGGCAGGGGCCGCTGGGGTTCGCGTTTGCGGCGCTGGCAGCCGGCAACCAGGCGGCCGTCTTATCGCTTTGGGCGGTCGCCGACGACCTGACGCAACGCTTCATGTCGGTTTTTTTCGACCGGTTGAAGGCGGGGATGCGTCCCTCGGCGGCCCTGCGCGCGACGCAGCGGCAGTTCGCTCACGATCCGGATCCACGAATCAACAATCCGGGCACCTGGGCGGCCTTCGTGCTGGTTGGACGCTCGTAGATTGGGCCTAGGTCAGCTCGACCATCAACCCCGCCTGCGCCACCGGCACGAACAGATCCTGGGTGCTGCTCGTGTCCAGCCAGCTGTCGTAGCGGTCGGACGCGACGATCACGGGCATCCGGTCGTGCAGGGGCGCGAGCATCCCGTTGGCCGCCGTCGTGACGATCGTGTAGGTTTCCACGCGTTCGCCGCTGTGCGGGTCGATCCAGCGCTCCCACAGGCCGGCCAGTCCGAACAGCGGCTCGTCCTGTGGTCGGATGCGCCACTTGGTGCGCTGGCCGGCGGGCCCGCTCCACTCGAAAAACGCGCTGGCCGGCACCAGGCAGCGCCGGTTGCGATACGCGGCCCGGTACGCCGCCAGGTTGGCGAACGTCTCGATGCGGGCATTGATGCAGCGGGCACCGAACTTCAGATCCTTGGCCCAGGCGGGCGTCAGCCCCCAGCGCGCCAGCGAGCTTTCCCGTTTCCCTGACAGGGGATTGATCCGGATGATCGGTGCGCGCTCGGTGGGCCGTACGTCGTGGCGTGGCACGAACTCGGGCACTGACGGAACGCCGAAGTGAGCCCGGATCGCGGCGGGACTTTCGGACAGGTCATATCTGCCGCACATGGTTTGTGGATTTTGCACCGCGGTGGGCGTGGCCTGCTTCAGCGCAGATACACTGGCTCGCGTGGAGACGTGAATGAAGACGGCTGTCGGCTCATCGACGCAGGACTCGAGTGTGCAATCCGCTCACCCGCTGCAGGTGGCGGCGCTCGACCACGTGGTGCTGCGCGTGGTCGACGTCGAGCGCTCGAGCGCTTTTTACCGCGACGTGCTGGGCTGCGCCGTCGAAAAATGGCAGCCAGAGCTGGGCCTGCTGCAGTTGCGCGCCGGCTCGGCGCTGATCGACCTGGTCACGCTGGACGGCGCGATCGGCCGCCAGGGCGGGGTCGCGCCCGGGAGCGAGGGCCGCAACCTGGACCACTTCTGCCTGCGGCTTGAGCGCTTCGACGAAGCCGCGCTGCGCGCGCACCTGGCCGCGCACGGCGTCGAGGCCGGCCAGACGGCCGATCGCTACGGCGCCGAAGGCTACGGCCCATCGATCTACATCCGCGATCCCGACGGCAATACCGTCGAGCTGAAAGCCCCCCGGGCAGAGTGACAAAAAGTCCCCTGTCCCGCTTCGCGGGAGAGGGTTAGGGAGAGGGTCTACAACGGCCGCGTTTCGTCGCGGCTGATCGGCCGGCGCTGCGGTGCCTGCAGCATCCAGGTCACCAGCGGCCACAGCACCGCGCCCACGACGCTCTCGACCAGCCCGACCCACCAGTTGCTCGAGGCGCCGGCCGCCGCCCACAGGCGCACGATCGCCGAGGCCAGTTGTGCCACCAGCAGCAGCGGCAGCACATACAGGCTCTGGCTGAGCACAGGCAGCCACAGGATGCGCCGGTGCAGCGCGATCGCGCCGTAGGACAGCAGCGTGTAGGCGAGCGCGTGCTCGCCGAACAGTGCCCCGTCGTGCACGTCCGTCAGCAGCCCGAACAGGAACGCGGCCGCCATCCCGACCCGGCGCGGCTGGTAGATGTTCCAGAACACCAGCGCGAGCGCCAGGAAGTCGGGCACCAGGGGCGTGCGACCCCACGGCATCAGATCCAGCGCCAGGCCCGCCGCCAGGCTCGCCCAGATGAAGACCGGGCTGGCCGGCCGCAGCACCTGCTTGGGCGCCTGGCCGCGCGCGACGGTCGCGGCCGTCGCGGCAGCGGTGTCGCCATTGGCGCGACGAAATCGCCACAGCTTCATCGGCGCGTGCCCCGGCGGCCCGAACGCTCGCCGCGGGCATCCTCGCGCGGTGGCGCCGGCAGTGGCGCGGCGGTCACCTGCAGCACCACCAGCACGCCGTTGGCATCGACGCCGCCGGCCGGATTGACGACCACACGCGCGAACTGGTCCTTCACGTCGCGCTCCACCCGCGCGATGGTTCCGACCGGCAGCCCCGGCGGATACAGCCCGTCCAGGCCCGAGGTCACGACGGCGTCGCCACTGGCCACATCGGCGTTGGCGGCCAGGAATCGCAACTCCAGGGTGCCGGCCTCGGCGCCGCCGAAGGCGATGCATCGCAGGCCGTTGCGGCTGACCTCGACCGGGATCGACTGGTCCCGCTCGGTAAGCACCGTGACCTCGGACACCATCGGGAACACGCGCGTGACCTGGCCGACCACGCCCTGCTCGTCGATCACCGGGTTGCCTGCGCGCACTCCGTCCGAGGAGCCGCGATCGATCACCAGCTTGTGAGTGAAACGGTCGCGCGGCTCGTACAGCAGCTGCGCGGTCTGCGTCTTGACGGCGGTGCGCTCGCGCAGCCCCTGCAGCTGGCGCAGGCGCGCGTTTTCAAGCCTCAGTTGCTCGTCCTGCAGCAGCAGCGCGGCGCCCTGGGCCGCGCTCGCGCGCAGCCGTTCGTTGTCCCTTGTCAGGGTGCTGACCGTCGTCACGTAGCGGCCGATCTGCACCAGCGCGTCGCGAGGCCACAGCAGCGCGCGCTGCAGCGGGTACAGCATCACGCCCACGCCGACCCGGATCGTGTCCAGCGCGTTCACGCGCGCGTCGATCACGATCAGCAGCACCGCCAGGAACGCAAAGAAGGCAAGCCGTGCGCGGGCCGAAACGCCCTGGTTGAATAGCGGCGGCGGTCCGTATTCCATTGACACCCCCGGCTACCGCGCGCCTGCGCGCGTATCTCAGCCGTGCGCGAACACCGACCCGAGCTTGTCCATCCGCTCCAGCGCGATCCCGCAGCCGCGCACCACGCAGGTGAGCGGATCCTCGGCCACGACGACCGGCAGGCCGGTTTCTTCCATCAGGAGCCGATCCAGGTCGCGCAGCAGCGCCCCGCCACCGGTCAGCATCATTCCGCGATCGGCGATATCGGCCCCCAGCTCCGGGGGCGTCTGCTCCAGCGCGATCTTCACGGCCGACACGATCTGGTTCAGCGGATCGGTCAGC